>NZ_JBDPLS010000020.1:0-128160 GCF_039871515.1 Nonomuraea sp. B1E8
CAGACTTGGCTTCCAACGGAGCTCCTGCACCGAACAGTGATCTTGGTCGACACCGTTCTAGCAGGAGCTCCGTGTCTATTTCGAGTGGTCTTGACTCCACTCACACACGCTTAACTACACGGCATTGCCACTAGTCGCGCTTCTGTTCCTCGGGCTCCTTGGGGATGCGGCAGGCGTGCTCCAGGTAGAGGGCGGCGCAGACGAGCACGACGCACGACACCAACGACCCCGTGGCGACGAGGAACTCGCCCCTCGGCGTCTCCCGGTCGAGCAGTTGCACCGTGTGCAGCCCGAACCCGGCGAAGATCCCCCCGAACACCGCCCCCGCGTACGCCGACGCCTTCGCCAGCGCGGCCAGCCGGGCCACCGCCATCGGCTCCACCGGCTTCGTGCCGGGTTTCCGCTCGATCCGGGCCTTGGTCAGCCACGCGGTGTAGGCCTCCCCGATGGCCAGCAACGTCACCGTGGGGATCGCGGTCCACGGCATGAGCGGCAGGTCGGAGTAGACGGGCCGGATCACCACCCAGGTGAGCAGCGCGACGACGACGAGGATGCCGACCAGATGGCCGGGGCGTGTGGGTCTCAATCCGGCCTCTGCAGCTTCAGGTCCTCGCGCAGGCGTACGCCCTGCCGGTCGAGGCCCTCCAGCAGGTCGGCCACCCGTCCGCGCCCGGGCAGCACCGCCTCGGGGTCGGCCTTCGACCACGGCACCAGCACGAACGCGCGCTCGTGAGCGAGCGGATGCGGCAGCGTCAGCTCGGGATCGTCGCTGACGGAGTCGCCCACCACGATCAGGTCGACGTCGAGCGTGCGCGGCCCCCACCGTTCCTCGCGGACCCTGCCGAAGGCGTCCTCGACGTTGAGCGCCCGCTCCAGCAGCCGCGCCGGCTCCAGGGTGGTCTCGGCGATCACGATCGCGTTGAGGTAGGGGCGCTGCCCGGACGGGCCGCCGACCGGGTCGGTCTCGTAGACGGGGGACGCCTGGACGAACTCCAGCCCAGGGGCGTCGAACAGGGTGTCGACGGCGCCCTGCAACGTCTGGAAGCGAGGGCCCACGTTGCTGCCCAGGGCGATGACGGCCTTCATCAGCGGCTCCGCTCGATCGTCACGACCACATCGTCGAACGGCAGCGGGATGGGCGCCGCCGGCTTGTGCACGCTCACCTCGGCCTTGCGCACCAGCTCGCTGGACAGGCACACGTCGGCCAGCCGCTGCGCGAGCGTCTCGATCAGCTCGACCGGCTCCCCTTCCACGACCCTGACGAGGGCCTCGGCCAGCTCCCCGTAGTGGACGGTCTTGGTGAGGTCGTCGCCCGCCGCCGCCGGGGCGGTGTCGAGGAACAGCGTCGCGTCGATCACGAACTCCTGCCCGAGCTCCCGCTCGGCAGCGAGCACGCCGTGTCTCCCCCGGGCCCGCAGGCCCTTGAGAGCGATGCGATCAGCGCTCAAGCTCGCCGTCCTCCTCCTCGTCGTCGTCGCTCTGGAGCACCGGCGAGCCGTGGTGCATCCACAACCGCCACCCCTGCGGGGTGCGGAGGTAGACGTTGCTGGCCACCACCTTGCCCGCGGCGAAGCTGGACTCACCCTCCTCGCCGGCGGTGAGGATGTTCTCGACGCAGGTGAGCACGGCCACGTCACCCAGCACGGTCGTGTTGACGTCGGTCAGCACGAACTGGATGTAGGTGGTGTTGGCCATGATCAACGCCCAGGACCGCAACACCTCCGAGCGGCCCGTCAGCAGGGTCCAGCCCGGGTGCACGCAGCTCACCTGCTCGTCACCGGAGTCTTCCGCCCAGATCTCGGTCATCTTGTCGAGATCGGCGTTCTCGATCGCGGTGTAGAACTCCTGGTTCACCGTCTCGATAGCGGCGGTGTCGACGCTCATGTGTTGGCTCCGGCTCTCTTCCATGCGGCGGCCACGCGCACGGCATCGGCATTGGGACCTACCTCGTGCACGCGCACGCACCAGGCGCCCGCGTGGGCGGCCAGCGCGGTCACCGCCAGCGTGGCGTCGTCGCTGCGGCTGAACGGCCGGGGTGTGCCGTCGGGGTCGGCCAGCAGCCGGCCGAGGAACCGTTTGCGCGACGCCCCCACCAGCAGCGGGAAACCCAGTTCGGCGAGATTCGGGATGCCGGCCAGCAGTGCCCAGTTGTGGTCGGCGTTCTTCGCGAAGCCGAGCCCTGGGTCGATCACGATCTGCTCCTCCGTGACGCCCTCCGCCAGCACCAGATCGACCCGTTTGCTCAGCTCCTCGCGCACCTCGGTGACCACGTCGGTGTAGACGGCGCGGCTGTCCATGTCGTGGCTGTGGCCGCGCCAGTGCATCACGACGTAGGGGACGCCGGTCGCGGCGACCGCGCGGGGCATGTCGGGGTCGGCCAGCCCGCCGCTCACGTCGTTGACGAGCCGCGCGCCCGCCTCGACCGCGGCCCTCGCGACCTCCGCTCGCATCGTGTCGACGCTGACCCGCACGCCCTCCGCGTCGAGCGCCCTGATCACCGGGACGACCCGGGCCAGCTCTTCCTGCAGCGACACCCTGGCGGCGCCGGGACGGGTGGACTCGCCGCCCACGTCGACGATGTCGGCGCCCTCACGGACCAGGTCGAGGCCGTGCTGGATCGCGACGTCCTCGTCGAACCACCGGCCGCCGTCGGAGAACGAATCGGGCGTCACATTGACCACGCCCATGACGAGGCACCGATCCGCACCTCCTGGCACGTTCATGGGCACGCTAGTCATGGGCCAAGCCTAGGCGCTTGCGGACACCTGATGACATCGTGGGTACCCCGTTCAGTCGTCAGCGGCCCAGGATCAGCGCCATCGCCTCGGATCGGGTCTTGTCGCTGGTGCGGAAGTCACCGCGAACCGCCGAGGTCACGGTCTTGGCGCCGGGCTTGCGCACCCCCCGCATCGTCATGCACAGATGCTCGGCCTCGACCACCACGATGACGCCGCGCGGCTCCAGCACCCGCATGAGCGCGTCGGCGATCTGCGAGGTCATGCGCTCCTGCACCTGAGGGCGGCGGGCGAACACGTCGACCAGGCGGGCCAGCTTGGACAGGCCCGTCACCTCGCCGCGCTGGTTGGGGATGTAGCCCACGTGGGCCACCCCGTGGAACGGGACCAGGTGGTGCTCGCAGGTCGAGTAGACCTCGATGTCCCTGACGAGCACCATCTCGTCGTGGTCGACGTCGAAAACCTTGGTCAGCACGTCTTCAGGCGTCTGGCCGAGCCCGGAATATTGCTCGGCCATGGCGCGAGCGACCCGGGCGGGCGTGTCGAGGAGGCCGTCGCGGTCGGGATCTTCGCCGATGGCGTAGAGGATCTCGCGAACGGCCTTCTCGATCCGCCCCTGGTCGATGTCGTGCTGAGTCACGCACTGTCTCCGGACGGCAGGGCGTCCTGGTGGCCCGCGCCGAGCGAGCCGTTGGCCGACTGCTCCTTCGGGGTCAGGATCGGCGGGCGGTCGGAGGGCAGCCGCTTGCCATAGCCCGCGTAGGACGGGCGGTGCTCCCTGATGACCACCGGGCTGAAGATCTGGAGCACCTGCTCGCGGGAGAGGGTCTCCTTCTCCATGAGCTCGAGCACGAGGTTGTCGAGCACGTCACGGTATTCGACCAGGATGTCCCAGGCCTGGTCGTGCGCCGTCTCGATCATCCGGCGGACCTCCTCGTCGATCGTGGAGGCGATCTTCTCGGAATAGTCGCGCTCGTGACCCATCTCGCGCCCGAGGAAGACCTCGGCCTGGCCGCTGCCGAACTTGCGGGCGCCGAGCTGCTCGCTCATGCCGTATTCGGTCACCATGCGGCGGGCGACGGCCGTGGCCTTCTCGATGTCGTTGGAGGCGCCGGTGGTCGGCTCGTGGAAGACGAGCTCCTCCGCCGCGCGGCCGCCGAGCAACATCGCGAGCTGGTCCATCATCTCCGACCTGGTGGCCAGGAACTTGTCCTCCATCGGCAGCGTCATCGTGTAGCCGAGCGCGCGGCCGCGGGACAAGATCGTGATCTTGTGCACCGGGTCGGAATTGGGCAACGCGTGCGCCACCAGGGCGTGACCGCCCTCGTGATAGGCGATCATCTTCTTTTCCTTGTCGGACATGACCCGCGTCTTGCGCTCGGGCCCTGCCATGACGCGGTCGATCGACTCCTCGAGGAGCTCCATCGTGATCAGCTTCTGGTCGGCCCGCGCGGTGAGCAGGGCCGCCTCGTTGATCACGTTGGCCAGGTCGGCGCCGGTGAACCCAGGGGTGCGGCGCGCGATGACGTCGAGGTCGACGTCGGGGGAGAACGGCTTGCCCCGCCCGTGCACCTTGAGGATGCCCTTGCGGCCCTCGAGGTCGGGCCGGTCGACGGTGACCTGCCGGTCGAAACGGCCGGGACGCAGCAGCGCCGGGTCGAGAATATCGGGCCGGTTGGTGGCCGCGATGAGGATCACGCCGCCCTTGACGTCGAAGCCGTCCATCTCGACGAGCAGCTGGTTGAGCGTCTGCTCGCGCTCGTCGTGACCGCCGCCCAGGCCGGCGCCGCGGTGGCGGCCGACCGCGTCGATCTCGTCGATGAAGATGATCGCCGGGGCGTTGGCCTTGGCCTGCTCGAACAGGTCACGCACACGCGAGGCGCCGACACCGACGAACATCTCGACGAAGTCGGAACCGGAGATGGAGTAGAACGGCACGCCCGCCTCACCCGCGACCGCGCGGGCCAGCAGCGTCTTACCGGTGCCGGGCGGGCCGTAGAGCAGCACGCCTTTGGGGATCTTGGCGCCGATCGCCTGGAACTTGGCCGGGGCCTGCAGGAACTCCTTGATCTCCTGGAGCTCCTCGATGGCCTCGTCAGCGCCTGCGACGTCGGAGAAGGTCGTCTTGGGGGTGTCTTTGGTGATCAGCTTGGCCTTCGACTTGCCGAAGTTCATCACCCGGGAGCCGCCGCCCTGCATCTGGTTCATGATGAACAGGAAGATCAGCACGATGATGACGATCGGCAGGAAGCTCACCAGAAGGCTCACCAGGAAGTTTTCCTGCGGCACCTCGGTGGCGAAGCTCTTGGTCTTGCCCGCGTCGACCTGAGCCTGGAGCTCGTCGGTCAGCTTGCTGCCGTAACCGGTGACCCAGTCTGACTGGATCAGCTTCGTCGGGGCGTCGCCGGCCTTCACCACCACGGGGTTGGTCAGCGTCACCTCGATCCGGTTGTCCTTATCGATGATCTTGGCGTTGCTGACGTTTCCGGCGCGAATCTGCTGGAGAACCAAGGACGTGTCGGCCGGCTTGTAATTGCCGCCACCGCTCCAGAGCTGGGTGACGAGCAGGAGCAGCACGACGATGCCCAGGATCCACAGCAGTGGCCCACGTGTAAATCGCTTGAGATCCATCCGATGCGGAACCCCTTGCGGGCCCGTCCCTTCCTGACCATGGCCTTGAACCCGGGTCGCCCCGGGGCCGCGGCATCCGACACCGCGACTTCTGACTACCCGGAGGGGACACGGGGTCACACTCCAGAAGTCCGAAGGTACACCGGCACAGCGCACGGAGGGACCCGCCCGCTACACCGGTCTTGCCCTATCAACGTACGTCACGTTGCGCAGTGTTCCCGGCCCGCCGGGAACACTGCCGGATTGCTAGGTGTAAACGTGCGGAGCGAGCGTGCCGATGAACGGCAGATTGCGGTATCGCTCCGCGTAGTCGAGCCCGTAACCGATGACGAACTCGCTGGGGATGTCGAAACCCACGTATTTCACCTCGATAGGCACCTTCACCGCGTCAGGTTTGCGCAGCGCGGCGCAGATCTCCAGCGAGGCCGGATTGCGCGATTTCAGGTTTTCCAGCAGCCAGTGCAAGGTCAGGCCGGAGTCGATGATGTCCTCGACGATCAGCACATGGCGGTCGAGGATGTCGGTGTCGAGGTCTTTCAGCACGCGTACGACGCCGGACGACCTGGTGCCGGCGCCGTAGGACGACACCGCCATCCAGTCCATCTGCACGGGCACGTGCAGAGCCCTCGCCAGGTCGGCCATCACCATGACCGCGCCTTTGAGCACGCCCACGAGCAGGACTTCCTTGCCCGCATAGTCGTCGTCGATCCGGCCGGCGAGCTCTTTGATCCTGGCCTGGAGGTCGTCCTCGGAGATGAGGACCTTCTCCAGGTCATTGCCCATGTCGGCAGCGTCCACCTGTGGTTCCTTACGGGATGGGACTGATGGCGAGTATCAGGGTGCCATACCGCCGCAGGGCCGACAGACCCCCGGGCAGGTCCACCGCCTTCTGCCCGTGCCACCGCGTGACCAGCCGGTCCACTGCCAGCACGTGGGCGGCCGACAGGGCTCCCGGCGGTGCTCCCGCCGCGATGGCCGCACGGCGCAGCACCCTCCGCCTGACGGCGTCGGGCAGCTTCTCCAGCTCCGCCGTGGACAGCGTGACCGACTCTCCGATATCGCTAAGAGCGCAATTTCGGTACGCCGACTCCGCCCACTGGTCCAGGGCGTCAGCGTCCTCACGCGCCATCCCCGCGGTCCTCGCGAGCGCCTCCGCGACCCCCGGGCCGAGCTCCTTCTCCAGCACCGGCAGCACGTGCCTCCTGACGCGGACCCTCGTGTAGCGGGGATCCACGTTGTGCGGGTCGTCCCACGGAGACAGGCGCAGCGCCTGGCAGGCGGCGACCGTGGTCGCCCGCGGGAGGTGGAGGAACGGGCGGAGCCAGCGGCCGCTCCTGGCCGCCATGCCGGACAACGAACGCAGGCCGCTCCCCCTCGCCAGGCCGAGCAGGACCGTCTCCGCCTGGTCGTCCCTCGTGTGGCCGAGCAGGACCGCCGGCGCCCGGAGCCGGTCGGCCGCCTCGGCCAGCGCGGCGTATCGCGCCTCCCTGGCCGCCGCCTCGGGGCCGCCCGCCGTGCCCACCGTCACCGTGAGCACCTCCACAGGATCGAGCCCCATCCCCCGGGCCAGCCCCGCCACCGTCTCGGCGCGCTCGGCCGAGCCCGGCTGGAGCCGGTGGTCCACGGACAACACGCCCGCCCGCAGGCCCATCCTGGGGGCCACGAACGCCAGGGCGGCCGACAGGGCAAGGGAGTCGGCTCCGCCGCTGCACGCCGCCAGGACCAGCGTGCCCGCCTCGGCGTCGGCCAGCGCTTCGCGCACGGCCCTGCGCACGTCGGCTACTGCTGGATGTGGCCCCACGAGGCCATTCTCCCGGCTCCCACCGGCGGCGCGTTCGGCGGGAAGGCGAGTGACGTGTGGGTCGGTCAGGCGGGGAGGGCAGGGGTGCCTGTGACGCGGGCGACCCAGGCGTCCGGGTCGGAGATCTCCGGTGTCGTCGGCAGCGTCTCGGGCGAGGCCCAGATCTTGTTGAAGCCGTCCATGCCGACCCGGTCGACCACGGTGCGGACGAAGGCCGAGCCCTCCGCGTACTGCTTCATCTTGACCTCGATCCCCAGCAGACGCCGGACCGTGCGGTCGAGGCGGGAGCCGCCCTCGCGACGCTGGGCGAACTTGGCGCGGATGTCGGCGACCGACGGCACCACCGAGGGGCCGACGGCGTCCATCACGTAGTCGCCGTGCCCTTCGACCAGGGTCATCACGGCCGTCAGGCGGTCGAGGATCTCCTTCTGGCCGGGCGACTGGATGGCGTCGATGAGGTTGCCCTCGCCGCCGCGCACCACGTCGGCCACCGTGTCGGCGGCGTTGCGCAGGCGTTCGAGCAGGGTGGGCAGGTCGAGGTCGGACGCGAGCAGGAACTCGGTCATCTGCGACCGTACGTATTCGCGCAACCACGGCACGCCCGTGAACTGGACGCGGTGGGTCTCCTCGTGGAGGCAGACCCAGAGGCGGAAGTCGTGCGGATCGACGCCCATCTCGCGCTCGGCGTGGACGATGTTGGGCGCGACGAGGGTCAGGCGGCCCGTCGGCTCCTCGCCGGTCGGGTCGGGCGGGAGGAAGAGCTCGTACTGGCCCAGCACGCGCGAGGCCAGGAACGCCAGGACCGCGCCGACCTCGACGCCCGTGATGCGGGAGCCCACGGCCGTGACGATGGCGGGTGGCGGGTTGTCGCCGCCGCTCATGCGCTGGGTCAAGGGTTCGAGCACCACGCGGAAGCCCTCGACGTTGGCCTTGATCCAGCCCGGCCGGTCGACGATGGTCGCGGGCTGCGGCGCGGTGTCGGTGTGAATTTTCGTGAACTCGCGCACGTGGCCCTCGGCCTCACGCGACAGGGTGCGGAGCTCGGCGACGGCCTGCCTGGCCTCCTCCCGGCTCACCTGAGGACCGGGGCGCACCAGGCGCGTGCCGGTCGTGACGGCCAGATCCCAGTCGATCACCTGCATAACGTCCACCGTACGTGCTTCTCGTCGTACCCGCGAAGCTCCCGGCCGAGCCGCGATCCGAAGGATCGCCACAAGCACGCGAGGGAGCGCCGGTGTCTGGACTGAGGAGAGAGGGAGCGCAGCGACCGAACGACGAGGGAAGACACCGGACCCAAGCGACCGAGCCCGCGATCCGAAGGATCGCCACAAGCACGCGAGGGAGCGCCGGTGTCTGGACTGAGGAGAGAGGGAGCGCAGCGACCGAACGACGAAGGAAGACACCGGACCCAAGCGACCGAGCCGCGATCCGAAGGATCGCCATAAGCCCGCCATCAACACAACTAATTACGGGCGACGATGGCGGCGAGGCGGTCGAGTACGGGTTCGGCGGTGACGGGGACGTGGTCGGCCATGAAGGCGAACGTGACCAGTCGGCCGTCCTTCGTGGTGGCCAGTCCTGCCAGGGTGTTGACGTTGTTGAGGGTGCCGGTCTTGGCGCGTACGAGGCCGACCTGGCCCTTGCTGTCGGCGGCGGTGAAGCGGCGGCCGTTGCCGAGGGTGCCGGAGAATCCGGCGATCGGCATGCCGGAGGCGATGGCGTGGAGGTCGGGGTGGTTCGCGGAGCCGGCCATGGCGATGATCTTGGCCAGGGCGTGGGGGCTGATGCGGTTGCGGATGGACAGGCCGCTGCCGTCGGAGAGCGCGGCGACGCCCTGGGCGGCCCCGAGCCGCTGGAGTACGGAGATCACGCCCTTGGCGCCTCCTTCGAACGACGCCTGTTGTCCTTCCTTGAGTGCGACGTGCCTCATCAGCGCCTCGGCCATGTCGTTGTCGCTCTCGGTCAGGGTGTGCTCGACGAGGGCGTAGACGGGGGCGGAGTCGACCCGGCCGAGCTCGGTGGCGCCGGCGGGGGCCTTGGCCTGGCGCAGGGATTTCGACACCGCGATGCCCTCCTTCTTGAGGAGCCTGGCGAAGGCCGCGGCGGCGTATCGGGGCGGGTCGTCGACTCTGGGGGCGTTGTAGCGGGGGTGCCGGCGGCCTTCGTCGATGGCGAGGGCGTGGACGGTGGCGACGTTGCCGTCGGGGATGTAGCTCGGCTTCCAGCCGTCGGCCTTGGTTGGGCCGACGAAGAGGGATGTGTCGTACGAAAGGGTGACTTTCTTGATGTTCTGCGACTTGAGCGTGGCGGCGGTGCGGGCGGCCAGCGTGCGGAGTGAGGCCTGCTTCGGGTAGCCGGGCTTGGCGGAGGGACCGGCGAGCAGCGGGTCGCCGCCGCCCACGAGGATGGCGGTGCCTGGTTCGGCGCCCTGGACGACCGTGGTGGACAGGCGGGTGTCAGGCCCCAGAGAGGCGAGCGCGGCGGCGCAGACGGCTATCTTCGTGGTGGAGGCGGGCACGAAGGCGGCGTCGGCATTGGAGGCGAAGATCTGCTGGCCGGTGACCGCGTCGAGCACGACGGCGCCGACCCTGTCACCCAGGGCCCGGTCACCCAGCGCGCGGGTGAGCTGCCGCGTCAAAGTACTCTTAGTCGGGAGAGGTCCGTCTCCGGGCTTCGCCGGAAGCTGGGCCAGCACAGGTCCCGCGGTGACCACGGGGGCGGGGGGAGACTCTTCCTGCGGTGACTCCGTCGGCCCGGCCGGTGGAGACTGCCCCGTCAACGCGCTGAGGCTGAAGCCGGTGGTCATCGCGTAAACGCCGATGACGATGGTCAGAGCCTGGAGCACGACGAGGGTGGTCAGCATCACCCACCTGTCGTGCCGCGCCACGTCGCCCGCCCTCTCTCCAGTGTTCGCCTACGAGACATTAACGCCCAGCCGGGGGTGCCCGGGGGCTGAGCGGGGGAGAGAAGCCCGGACCGGGCCCCGGGGAGGCGGGTGATCGCGTTCCCAGATGCCTGGCGAGGTGCTCTCGACCCATGAGAGAGGACCGCGGTGGAGTTCGACGTTGTCGTAGAGATTCCCAAGGGGCAACGGAACAAGTACGAGGTGGACCACGAAACCGGGAAGATCAGGCTCGACCGGCTCCTGTTCACCTCCACGCAGTACCCCGCCGACTACGGCTTCATCGAGAACACCCTCGGTGAGGACGGCGACCCGCTGGACGCGCTGGTGCTGCTGCAGGAGCCGACGTTCCCCGGCTGCTACATCACGTGCCGGGCGGTGGGCATGTTCAGGATGACCGACGAGAAGGGCGGCGACGACAAGGTCCTCTGCGTCCCCTCGACCGACCCCCGTATGCACCACATCCAGGACATCCATCACGTGTCGGAGTTCGACCGGCTGGAGATCCAGCACTTCTTCGAGGTCTACAAGGACCTCGAGCCGGGCAAGTCGGTCGAGGGCGCCAACTGGGTGGGCCGCATCGAAGCGGAGGCCGAGATCGAGCGCTCCTTCCGCCGGGCCAAGGACGAGGGACACCACGGTCACTGACCGTCAGCGGGGCCTGGTGGCGCCCACCAGGTCCCCGCGGTAGATCGAGGCGACCCGTACGACGTCGCCGGTCTGCGGCGCGTGCACCATCTGGCCCCGGCCGACGTAGATCCCCACGTGGTGGATGGTGCCGGGGTCGTCGCTGATGTGGCCGAAGAACACCAGGTCGCCGCGCTGCAGCTGGTCGAGCGGCACGTGCGGGCCCGACGTCCACTGGGTGCCGGTCCAGTGGTCGAGCCGCACGCCGACCTTCTCCCAGGCGCGCATGGTGAGCCCGGAGCAGTCGTAGGTGTCGGGGCCGTCGGCCGCCCACACGTACGGCTTGCCGAGCTGGGTGAGCGCCCAGTTGGCCGCGACGTTCCCCAGGGCCGAGCCGCGGGAGACGAGCCCGGCGACCGACGCGGCCGCGGCCTTGCGGCGGGCCAGCAGTTGGGCGCGGGTGCGGGCCGCGTCGACCTTGCGCTGGAGGTGCTCCTCGCGGGCCCGCAGCGCCTTCGTTTCACGCAGCTGCCTGGCCACGGCCTCCTTGGCAGCGATCTTGGCGAGTCTGGCGCGTTCGGTGGCGGCCCTGTGGGCGGCGTAGGCGTTGGCGGCCTCGATGCGCAGGATGCTCGCGACCTCCTGGGCGTCGCGCATCCTGGCGAGGATCGCGGCCCGCTCACTGCTCATGTGTTCGAGCACGCCCGCCCGGTGCAGCAGGCCGTTCGTTTCGCCCTGGTCGATGAGGATGCCGAGGAACGGCTCCCGCATCGCCACGCCGCCGTACGTCTCCGCCGCCAGCAGCGCGACGTCGCGCCGGGCCAGCTCGACCTCGGCGTCGGCCGCCGCGAGGCGCGCCTTGGCCTGCTCATTGGCCTGCTCGGCGTGCCGGAGCTGGACGAGCTCCCCGTTGTACGCCTCCACCAGCCGCTCGACCTCGGCCGCCAGCCGGTCGAGCCGTGACTGGGCGGTGGCCAGCTTGGCGCTGGTCTCCCCTAGCCGCTTCGACCGCTCGCGTACGGTCTGGCGGGCCTTCTTGACGTCACGCGAGGAGGGGACGGGCTCCGCCATGACCGGCGGGCACATGCCGACCAGCAGGCAGCCCGCGAGCAGCCCAGCCCGGAATGCGCGCATAGGTCCCCCTGGAAGCAGATGGTCACTCTATGCACACAGTCCCCGGCAGTTCACTTGCGTAACAGGGGTTTACGCAGGTCAGCCGCTTTCCGTAGGCGTTGGCGAAGGTTCCTCGGTGTGCGGCGGGGTGGCCGTTTGCGTCGGCTTGGTAGTGGTCGGGGTGGGCGTCACCGTGACAGTCGGGGTCGGCGTCATGGTCGGGGTGGGGGTGCGGGTCGGGGTGAAGGTCCGGGGCGGCCCACCGGGGGGCCTGAACGTGTGCCGCGGCCGCGAGGGTCTGACGGGCGGGGGCTCCGCCAGGGACGGCTCCACCGGCCGTACGTGCGTCGGAGGAAGGCCCGGCGGCCGGCCCTGCCCGGTGGGCCGCGGCGCGGGCGACGGCGGCGGGGCGCCGGTCGGCGAGGGCATCAGGGGCGCGGGCGAGGGGATGACCAGGGGCGGCGGGAAACCGGGCGACTCCGTGACGCCGAGCGGGCGCATGGTCGTGGCGTCGACGATGGGCATCACGGTCACCGGCTGGTTCTTCGGCTCGCCCTGCCAGGGCAGCCTGATGCCGGGCGGCTCGCCCGTCGGGGGGAACGCCGCCGTCGCGACGCCCGACAGGCCGCCGTTGTCCCTGCCGATCTGCTGGAAGATCACCGTTATCGCCACCACGGCCGCGACCGCCGCCAGCGCGCCTGCCAGCGCCTGAGGCCACCTTCCAGCGCCCTTGTCCGCGGGAACGGGAAACCCGGCGGCTCCCAGGCCACTCGTCCGCCTGGCGACGTAGCGCCGGTAGGGCAGCAGTTCCGGGTCGCCGAAGCAGCTCAGCACCCTGACCCGCAGCGCCTCCGGCAGCGCCACGGCCGGCAGCAGCGCGTAGACCTTGGTGACCGACACCTCGCGGGCGCGGTGGGGCGCGCAGGTCTCGCAGTGGGACAGGTGCCTGATCAGGTGCTCGCGCATCTCCTGGGTCAGCCGGCCGGAGAAGCCGGCGAGGATGCGGGCGCGTGCCGGGCAGTCGTACGGGCCCTTCCCGGCCAGGATCTCGGCCGTGAGCGCGCCGCCCAGGCGCTCGCGGGCCTCCCCCATGACCTGCTCCACCTGGCGCGGCGGGAGCGCGAGGACCTGGGCGAGCTCGGCGGCGGGCAGCTCGTGCCGGTAGGCCAGCTCCAGCGCCTCGCGGTCGGCAACGGGCAGGCTGTGGACCGCGTTCCACGCCATGACCCGCAGGTCGGCGTCGGCCGGGTCGTCCAACGGCGGCGCCTCGGCCAGCGCCTGCTCGGGGCCGGGCGGGGCGCAGGCCCTGCGGCGCAGGCACTCGGCGCGGGCCAGCGCGTACAGCCAGGTGCGCAGCCTCCCCGGGTCGGCCAGCGCGTCCGCGTGCGCCTCGGCCGCGATCAGCGTGTCGCGGAGAGCCACCTGCGCGCTGTCGCCGCTCATGAGGAGGGACCAGCAGTAGCGGTAGATGCTCTCCGCATAGGCGTCGTAGAGAGCGGCCACGGCGTCAGCGTCGCGGGCGCGAAGGGCTTCGACCAGAACGCGGTCATCCATGTGACTGAAGGTAATGGATTAGTAACTAGTAGTTCCACCATTTCCGCGCCGTTGGCTTGGCTTGTCGGGCCGCATGTTCGGGTTCCTGATGAATATTCGCGATAGCCCTCTGTGCCTCCTTTACTCTCATTGCGACCTCTTCGACCTGATTTATCGAGCTTTAGAGCAGAAAATCATTGCTTGTACTTGGAGACGATCTCAGTGCTCCGGTCCACTGCGAACGGCTCTGTCGTCGGCTTGACCGTGTGCACCGGCAGGGCGCCGCCGAGTGCCAGATCCTCGTAAGGACGGCCGGTCGATCCCCAGGTCCGCGCCACGATCTGGGTCTTGGCCACCTTGGTGCGCGCGGGCACCCCCGACACCGTGAGGATGAAGCGCGGCGGGCGGCCCGCTTTCACGTCATCCACGAACGTGCTGCCGCCGGCCAGAAGTTTGCCTGATTTGTCGCGCAGCAGCGCGTTGACGACGAGGCTGCTCGCCGCCGTCCGATAAGGATTGTCAACATACCCGGTAATAAGGTATGAGCCGTCTTTCTGGCGCAATGTCTGAGTCCGGGTGATGGGAAACTCCCGGAACGCCGACGGGATGCGCGCCGCCAGCCGCCACTGCGCGGGACGGTACTGGATCGTCACCTTGGCCGGCTTCTCGGTGGCGGTGGCCTGGCCGGTGAAGGCCAGCGACCCGCCCGGCGGCACGGCGTCGAGCGGCTGGTCCATCCTGACCACCTCGGTGCCCTTGGTGTCGTGCCCGACGATCGTGGCCACCACGTGCTCGCCGAAATGCCATGGATTGGTGTTGCTGAGCACGCCGGCCCAGTTGACGGCATATCCGTCGGCGGATTTGACGATATTGGAGACCTGCTCCTTGAGAGCGAGCGGCTTGAGCTCTTGTACGGGTTGTTCCTCGCTCGCGCACCCGGTGAGGCAGATCGCCCCGAGTGCGAGGAGGCTGACGGTTCGGCTACGCGGGATCACTTTGCCGTGATAACCCGTGCATGGCACGGATGGCAGAGGACACGCGCCTGCCGTACCAAGTCTTTAACGCGGACGCACGACCCTGGACTCGTCCCAGACCGGCTCGGGCGACTCGTAGACCGTGCCGTCGGAGCCGAAGACCAGGAAGCGGTCGAAGTCGGCGGCGAACCAGCGGTCGTGGGTCACCGCCAGCACCGTGCCGTCGAACGCCTCCAGCCCCGCCTGCAGCGCCTCTGCGCTGGCCAGGTCGAGGTTGTCGGTCGGCTCGTCCAGCAGCAGCAGCGTGGCCCCCGACAGCTCCAGCAGCAGGATCTGCAGGCGTGCCTGCTGCCCGCCCGAGAGCGATTCGAAGCGCTGCTCCGCGACCCTGCCCGCCAGCTCGTAGCGGGCCAGCGCCTTCATGGCTTCGTTCTTCAGCCGGGCGTGCTCGGTCATGACGATGTCGACAGGGGTGCGGCCGAGCAGTTCGGGCCGGGCATGCGTCTGGGCGAAGTGGCCCGGCACGACGCGGGCGCCCAGCCTGGCCACGCCCTCGTGACGGACCTGCTCGCCCGCCAGCAGGCGCAGGAAGTGGGACTTGCCCGAGCCGTTGGAGCCGAGCACCGCGACGCGCTCGGAATACCAGACCTCCAGGTCGAACGGGCGCATCAGCCCGCTGAGCTCCAGCCCTTCGCAGATGACCGCGCGCTTGCCCGTGCGGCCGCCCCGCAGGCGCATCTTGATGTTCTGCTCGCCCGGCGCCACCTCCGGCGGCCCCGCCTCCTCGAACTTGCGCAGCCGCGTCTGCGCGGCGTGGTAGGCGGGGGCCATGCCGTCGTTGTAGCGCGCCTTGTTCTTCAACATGGTGACCAGGGCCTTGAGCTTGGCGTGCTCTTCGTCCCAGCGCCTGCGCAGCTCGTCGAGCCGCTCGTTGCGGGCCCTGCGCGCCTCGGCGTAGGTGGCGAACCCTCCGCCGTGGATCCAGATGCCGCCCGACTCGACGGTGACGATCCGGTCGGCCGCGTTGGCCAGCAGCTGGCGGTCGTGGCTGACCAGCAACACCGTCTTCGGCGTCTCCTTGAGCTGCTGCTCCAGCCATTCCTTGCCGGGCACGTCGAGGTAGTTGTCGGGCTCGTCGAGCAGCAGGGTCTGGTCGGGGCCGCGCAGCAGCGCCTCCAGGACCAGCCGCTTCTGCTCACCGCCCGACAGGGTGGCCACGTCGCGATATTTCACCCGTTCGTACGGCACGCCGAGCGCGGCCACCGTACAGGTGTCCCAGAGCACCTCGATGTCGTAGCCGCCGGCGTCGGTGTAGTCGCTGATGGCCTGCGCGTAACGCATCTGCGTCTTCTCGTCGTCGCGCTCCATCATCGCCAGCTCGGCCTCGTCGAGCCGCTCGGCCGCCTGCCGCACGGCGGGCGGCGCGACGCCCAGCAGCAGGGCGCGCACGTCGCTGCCGTCGCGCACGCTGCCGATGAACTGGCGCATCACGCCCAGCCCGCCCGAGCCGGCCACGGTGCCCTCGACCGGCTGGAGGTCGCCGGCGATCAGCCGCATGAGCGTGGTCTTGCCCGCGCCGTTGGGCCCGACCAGCGCCGCCTTCACGCCTTCGCCGATCCGGAAGGACACGTCGTTGAGCAGGGGCCGCCCGTCGGGCAGCACGTATGTCAGATGTCCTACTTCGACGTGGCCCATGCGCGCAGGCTACCGGGCCGGTTCGTGGCGGAGCATCACCTTTTCCGGCCGCTCAGACAAGCTCGGTCTTGTAGAAGATGCTGGCCTTGCGGGCCTTCGGTACGCCCGAGGCGAGCCCCAGGCACAGGCGAGGACCGCCGGAGGTGAGCTGGATGGCCATGCCCTCCGGCTCACGGAAGTCGAGCGACCTGCCCGCCTCGGTGCGCGCCCGCTGGACGCGGCTGCCCGTGCGCAGGTCGAGGCACGTGATGAACGAGTTGCCGGGCGGCGGGTTGGCGTCACTGTAGGCGTTGCCGGTCAGGATGTAGACGAAGTCGCCGTAGGGGGCGTACCCCTGGAAGGTGCCCAGGCCCGACAGCTGCGGCACGTCGTGGATCGGGTCGGCCGAGCCGGACTTGAGCGCGGCCAGCGAGAACACCGCGAAGCGGAAGGAGTTGCCGTCGTGGTAGCGCATGACCAGCCGGTCGGTCGAAGGGTCGATCGCGCAGGTGGTGTTGACCGCTCCGGAGATCGGGCTGAACTTGGTGAGCGCCGACGACGACCTCGTCAGCGTCTGCCCGTTGACGAACTTGAAGCGCGCCAGCCTGCTTCCCCTGGCGGAGTCGCCGTCGCTCACCGCGTCGGTCTCGGTCCACAGGTACGCCGAACTCCCTGACGGCTCGACCCCGATCTGCACGCCGTGGCCGAAGCCCATGAGGTACATGTGGCCGAGGACCGAGCCGCTCAGGCTCAGCTTGGTCAGGCACAGGTCACCCGCGGCGTTGGAACCGCTGCCGTTCTTCACCTGGACGGTGTAGATGTGACCGTTGTCGTTGTCGAAGGCGAACGACTGCAGCACGGTCTCGTCGCGCAGCGCTTTCTTCCAGATCAGCGGGCTGGAGGGGGCGGTCAGCTGGAAGCGGCCCTCAGCCGAGGCGGCTGTGGCGGCTGTCGCGGCTCCGGCGCCCGCCACGGCCGTGGCGGCGGCGCCCGCCCCGATCCTGAGCAGGCCTCGACGGGTGACCGGCATGTGGAAGGACATCTTCACCATCCGTTCTGCTGTGATCAGCACGCGGCGTCACTGTAGCGGGTGGCGACCTCAGTTTCAGGTGTGATCCGGAGACTCTGGACAGCAAGTGATCTAATGACTAGAACTGTAGGGAGCCTCCTCCCCCAAGGACCAGTGATGACGCGATTCCGCTCTGCCCTCGCACCCCTCGCCATCGCGTTGGCCGGCCTGACGGCCGTGCCGCAGCCGGTCTGGGCCGCGCCTCCCAAACCTGCGCCCTCCGCCGCACCGCAGGAGCAGCCCGCCACCGCCGCCTCCGAGTGCGCCCCGACCGTCGCGGGCGCCACCACGAACGCCCGCCTGACCACGTTGTTCACCACCTACGGCAACGACAACAGCCGCCTGGACGACTGGACGGGCGCCGACGGCACCTATTCGCTCAGGCTGCCTGGCGGCAAGGAGTTGTGGATCTTCTCCGACACCTTCCTCGGCCAGGTCAACCCCGACGGCTCCCGACCGCCCGTGGTCGAGGAGGGTGGCACGACCGTCTTCCTGAACAACACGTTCGCCGTCGAGCGCGACGGCAGGCTGTCCACGATTTACGACGGCACCGCCGAGAAGCCGACCGCGGTGATGCCGCCGCGCGACGAGAACCACTGGTTCTGGGCCGGTGACGCGACGCTGGCCGGGGGGATCGTGGAGGTCACCTACCAGGAGTACGAGCGCTTCGGCGACGGCGCGTGGGACTGGCGCTGGCACCGCAACGTGGTGGCCAGGTTCGCCCCCGGGCGGCTCGACGAGCCGATCAGCGTGCACGACCTGCCCTCGGGGCACGGCGTCTCGTGGGCTTCGGCGACCCTGAAGGACGGCGGGTACACCTACGTCTACGGCGTGGAGGATCTCGGTTCGCCGAAGTACATGCACGTCGCCAGGGTCAAGGGGCAGAGCCTGCTGGGCCGCTGGGAATATCTCAAGGCGGACGGCACCTGGTCACCCGACGAGGCCGACTCGGCGCGGGTGATGAGCGGGGTGGCGAACGAGTACAGCGTCAGCAAGGTCGGATCCGGATATGTCCTGATCACTCATGACACCACCGAGGCGCTCAACCCGAACATCGTCGCCTACTCCTCCTGCTCACCGGCCGGACCGTTCACCGGCAAGCAACACGTGTACACGACCCCCGAGACCAAGGGCGACGTCTTCACCTACAACGCCCACGCGCATCCCGACGTGGCGGGCGACGGGCTCGTGATCTCGTACAACGTCAACAGCTTCGTGAACACCGACCACTACCGTGACGTGTCGATCTACCGGCCCCGATTCCTGGATGTGACGTTCGAGTGAGGCGTAACTGGGCGGCCCGCCTGCGGCACGTCACGATCGACGGGCTGCGGGCGGTCGTGCTGGAGAACGAACGGCTGCGCGTGACGGTCGTGCCGGACAAGGGCGGCGACGTGGTCGAGTTCCTGCACAAGCCCACCGACACCGACTTCGTCTGGCTCTCCCCGCAGGGCCTGCGCAACCCGCGCGACCACCTCCAGGGAGCGGCCGACGACGTCGCCCAGTTCGTCGACCACTACGAGGGCGGCTGGCAGGAGGTCTTCCCCAGCGGCGGCGCGCCGAGCGAATACCGGGGCGCGCGGCTGGCCCAGCACGGCGAGGTCTCGGGGTTGCCGTGGGAGTGCCAGGTCGTGGCCGACTCCGAGGAGGAGGTCGCGGTGCGGCTGCGCGTGCGCACGCGGCGGCTGCCGTACGCGGTGGAGAAGGTCTTCCGGCTGCGGTCGGGCACGGTGGCGCTGGAGATCGAAGGACGGGCCACCAACGAGTCGGACCTCCCGCTGCACGCCATGTGGGGCCGGCACATCGTGTACGGCCTGCCGTTCCTGCGGCCGGGCGCCAGGATCAGGCTTCCCGAGGGCGTCACCGTGATCCCGCACGAGAGCGCGATCGGCCCCGGCGGGCGGCGGGTCCAGGCGGGCGGGCCCTGGCAGTGGCCGGTCGTGCCGGCGGACGGGGGCGGCGAGACGGACCTGAGCGTGGTGCCGGAACGGGGTGCGCCGAGCGACATCGTGTACCTGACCGGCTTCGACGAGGGTTGGTACGAGATTTCCGGGGATATCGGCATGCGGGTGGAGTGGGATGCGACGCTCCTGCCGTACCTGTGGATGTGGCAGGAGCTCGGCGCGTCGACCGGCTATCCCTGGTGGGGACGGGCCTACACGGTCGGCCTCGAACCCTTCTCCAGCATGCCCACCGACGGCCTGGCCGCCGCCGTCGCCAACGGCACGGCCCTCACCCTGAACCCCCACGAGACGAAAGAACTGCGGTTGCGCGCGGAGGTGCTGGCATGAGCGAGTTCGGCGGGAAAGTCGCGCTGGTGACGGGCGGCTCGATGGGCATCGGCCGGGCGGTGGTCGACCGGCTGGCCGACGGTGGGGCGTCCGTGGTCTTCTGCGGCGCCGACCAGAGCGCCGAGCTCGACAGCGAGCACGTCGTCGGCAGGATCGCCGACGTCCGCAGCGCCGGCGCCATGCGCGGCCTCGTGGACCTGGCCGTGGCCAGGTTCGGCGGGCTCGACATCGTGGTGACCTGCGCGGGCGTGCAGCGCTACGGCACGGTCGAGGACACCCCTGAGGAGGTCTGGGACGAGGTGCTCGACATCAACCTCAAGGGCGTCTATCTCGCGTGCAAAGCCGCGGTGCCGAGGCTGCGGGCCCGCGGCGGCGGCTCGATCGTGATCATGTCGTCGGTCCAGGCGTTCTCCTCGCAGGCCCAGGTGGCCGCCTACACCGCGAGCAAGGCCGCGCTCAACGGCCTGACCAGGGCCATGGCGCTCGACCACGCGGCCGACGGGATCAGGGTGAACGTGGTCTGCCCCGGCTCGGTGGACACGCCGATGTTGCGCTGGGCGGCCGACCTGTGGCGCGGCGAGCTGTCGCAGGAGGAGCAGGTGGCGCAGTGGGGCCGCTCCCACCCGCTGGGCCGCGTGGCCAAGCCCGATGAGGTGGCCGAGATGGTGGCGTTCCTGGCGGGCCCGCGCGCGTCGTTCATCACCGGGGCCGAGCACCGCGTGGACGGCGGGCTGCTGGCCCAGAACCCGGCGGCGCTTCCGGAGTAGGTCGAGCGGAGCCCACGGGTTCCTCCACCGGCGCACCAGAGCCGGCAACAGTTCCGTCAACGCGACGAAAGGCCACGTCACAGGACTGATACGAGTGAGTCGGCGGGCCGGGGCACGCGACCTCGCACGGGCGCACAGCCCTTACGGGATCGGCGAGTCACCACGACTCGTGTTCGATTCGGCACGCCACGTTACCGAGGTCGAAAACGACTCACCGATCGAGGAGAGACCTGTGAGGCTATCCAAGAAGGCCGCCGGCATCGTCGCCGTGGCCGCGATGTTCACCGTGGTCGCCCCCGCGGCCACCGCGGTGGCGAGCCCCCGCTCGACCTGCTACGGCGGTCGTGTCTGC
The DNA here is from genome assembly GCF_039871515.1 of Nonomuraea sp. B1E8. NCBI lineage: Bacteria > Bacillati > Actinomycetota > Actinomycetes > Streptosporangiales > Streptosporangiaceae > Nonomuraea > Nonomuraea sp. B1E8. Next base: position 20,470 of record NZ_JBDPLS010000020.1, read on the forward strand.
CTGTACGCGGGCTTCGACTACAACCGCGGCCAGATCGACCACTGGCGTGACTTCGTCAAGGACGACTCCAACCTTGCCGACAACAACTGGCTGAACTGGGACTTCAGCAACACCTGGCACAGCATGGACAACGAGACCAGCTCGGTCAGGAACCGGGTCGGCTGCAGCGCCACCCTGTGGCAGCACCCCGGCTACACCGGCGCGCACAGCACGTTCACGCACAACTCGAACGACGGTTACCTGTCGAACAACGCCATCGGCAACAACCGCACCAGCGCGATCGACATCTGGTGCCGCTGAGAAATGACGGGAGTGCCGGTTTCCGGGCTTGGCCGCCGGAAACCGGTCGCCGGGGGGTCCTCGCGAGCACGCTGCTGCTGGTGGCGTCGGCCGCGGCCTGTGCCGCCGACGAGCCCGCCGCCCCTGCGGCGCCCGGCAGTGACACCGCCGAAATGACGCAGCTGGTGCTGCCGTTCGACGCCTACAAGACCACTCCCAAGCAGCGGGCCGTTCTGGGCAATGCCCACAACCATCTCGTCGTCCAGTGCATGCGCGAGCGGGGCGACACCGTCACCCCACCCGCCGAGGACGCCGACACGATCGCCGCGGTGGATCCCGGCAACTCCCGCCGCTACGGTGTCTCGGACATCGAGGCGGCCAAGCAGTACGGCTACCACCTGGCCAGGCCGCCCTCTCCCGACACGACCGGCGCGTGGGCCGCCAAGCTGCCCAAGCCGGTCCGCCACCGCCTGTACGGCACCGCCGCCGACCGCGGCTGCCTGGACCGCGCGACGCAGGCCCTGGACAAGGGGGCACGCAAGGCGGACTGGCCGTGGTTGTCGCTGCAGGACTCGCTCACGCTGGAGCAGGCGGCCAAGGACCCCGCGGTGAAGGAGGCGGTCAGGCGCTGGCAGTCGTGCATGAGCCAGGCCGGCCACTCCTACCCGTCGCCGGAGGCGGCCATCGCCGACAGCCGCTGGAACCTGGACGATCCGGAGGTCACCGAGGAGGAGAAGCAGACGGCGACCGCCGACACCCGGTGCAAGTGGTCGTCGGGCCTCGTGCTGGCCTGGTACGGAGCCGACGCCGAACTGCAGCAGCAAGTCATCGCCGACAATCCCGGACGGTTCGCCGCGCTCCGCGCCAACCTCAAGCAGCGGCTGAAACGGGCGTCAAGCCTGCTGGCCCAGCACAAAAGCGGCGAGGTCGGCTGACTGGCGCAGCCTGCTGGGCTCGTGGACGTACATCATGTGGCCGGCCTCGTAGTACTTGAACTCGACGTTGGCGGCCAGCTCCGCGGGCACCGGCAGGTGGGCGAGGGCGTGCTCGGCGGCGTAGTAGGGGGTCGCGCCGTCGTGGTAGCCGCTGGCCACGTGCACGCGCAGGTGCGGGTTGGCGCGCATGGCGGCGGCCAGCTTGTCGGTGACGCTGACGTGCGCGCCCTCGAACTCCTTGAACGACCACGGGTAGACCCGCGAGGTGAGCACCTCGTACGCCAGGTCGCTGGCGTACCCGAGTTCCGCGCGCAGGTAGTGGTTGAGTGCGGCGCTGAACGGCCCCATGATCGCGTTGGAGCTGGGGTCGGCGAAGAAGTGTTCGCGCCCCGCGTCGGGGTCCCAGCCGGTGAAGCGCCCGTCGAGGCGGCCGACGACCTGGCGGCGCGGGCGCAGCAGCTCGGTGAAGAACCGGATGTGCTCGATCCGCAGGTTCACCCGGTCGACGTAGTCCTCGCTGAGCCCGGTCAGCGAGGCGATCCTGGCCACGGCGGACGCGCGCTCGTCGGCGGTGAGCCGGTTGCCGCGGGCCAGCGCCCACGGGTAGTCGCGCTCGGCGAACGCCTCGGCCTCGCGCAGCACGTCGGCCAGCGGCCGGTCGCCGTGCAGCCCGTGGTAGTGGGCGATGGCCGCGTAGGTCGGCAGGTAGAGGGCGTGGGCCAGGTCGTTGCCCTCGTTGAACTCGCCGGTGATGAAGTCGAGCACCGAGGAGATCAGCATCACGCCGTTGATGTACATGCCGTAGCGCGACTGCAGGTGCTCGGCCAGCCCGGCGGCCCTGACCGTGCCGTACGACTCGCCCGCCAGGAACTTCGGTGACATCCACCGCGCGTTCCTGGTGGTCCACAGCCTGATGAGCTCGCCGACCGACTCCAGGTCGCCGGTGAACCCGTGGTACGGCTCCGCCTTCTCCCCCTCGGCCGCCCGCGAGTAGCCGGTGGAGACGGGGTCGATGAAGACCAGGTCGCTCACCGCCAGCAGGCTCTCCTCGTTGTCGGCCAGGCCGTACGGGGGAGGCAGGAGCGCGCCCGCGTCCCCCATGACGACCCGGCGCGGCCCGAGCACGCCGAGGTGCAGCCACACGCTCGACGATCCGGGGCCGCCGTTGAAGGCGAACGTCACCGGCCGGGTCGGCGGGTCGGCGCCGTCCAGCGTGTACGCGGTGACGAACATCTCGGCCTTGGGGCGCAGGCCGTCGAAGGCGCCGTCGGTGTAGACCTCCTCGCGCAGCACGATCGTGCCGGCGGTGGCGGTGTACCGCTCCCCCGACGGCAGGGTGTGGGAGGTGGTGACCAGGTTGTCGGCGGGCGGGGCGGGCCGCGAGGGTTCAGACATACCGCATCATTATGGTGCTATTCCACGGACGCGACGGTGGGGTCGGCGAAGCGCGCGTTGGGCACGGTGGCGTACCAGCCGGGCCGGCCGGGGTCGCGGTCGTACGGGTAGCCGCCCATCTCGCGGTAGAGCTCGGCGTATTGCGCCACCCGCTCCCTGTCGAGCCGCACGCCCAGCCCTGGGCCGTCGGGCACGGCGATGGCGCCCTCCGAGTACGCCATCTTGCCGCCCTCGATCACGTCGTCGCGCAGCTGGTGGTAGTGCGCGTCGGCGGAGTAGGTGAGGTTCGGCAGCACCGCGCCGAGGTGGAGCATGGTGGCGAGCTGGATGCCGAGCTCGCCCGACGAGTGCACGGCCACCCCGATCTGGAAGGTCTCGCACACCCCTGCCGCCTTCACGCACGGCCGGATGCCGCCCCAGAAGGTCGTGTCGAGCAGCACCACGTCGGCGGCCCTGCGCAGCACGTTGGAGGCGAGCTGCTCGAAGTTGACCACGACCGTGTTGGTCGCCAGCGGCACCCTGACCTGCTCGCGCACGGCCCGCAGCCCTTCGAGCCCCCAGACCGGGTCCTCCAGGTAGTCGTTGTTGAGCCCTTCGATGGCCCGGCCGAAGCGCAGGCCCTCCGCCACCGACAACACGGCGTTCGGGTCGTACCTGAGCCGGTCGCCGGGGAACGCCTCGGCCAGCGCCCGGTAACACTCCAGCTCGTGATCCGGCGGGAACACGCCGCCCTTGAGCTTGTGCACGGTGAACCCGTGCGCCGCCTTGAGCTCCGCGGTGTGCGCGACGAGCTGGTCGGGCGTGCGGATCTCGGCGTGGCCCTCGGCGGCGTACCGGAAGAACAGGTAGGAGGCGAACGGGACGGCGTCGCGGACGCGCCCGCCCAGCAGGTCGCTGGCGGGCACGCCGAGGTGCTGCCCGATGAGGTCGACGCAGGCGAACTCGATGGCGGCCAGCAGCTGGGTCCTGTTGTTGTAGAGCGAGGCCGTCGGGTTGGCGATCTTGAAGCGGAGCGCCTCCAGCTGGAAGGGATCATGATCCTTCAGGTACGGCATGAGCGCGCGGAAGGCCGACTCCGCGCTCTCGCCTCCGCCGCCCATCTCCCCCAGGCCGATCAGCCCGTTGTCGGCCTCGACCTCGACGATCGTGCGGACGAACCGCCCCCAGTGCGCGCCGTTGCTGTGCCGCAGCGGCGCTTCGAGCGGGACCGCGACCGTCGTGGCCCTGATGTCAACGATCTTCACGCGCACGTCCCCCAGACAACGGCGACCCCGCAGGCGGGCAGCCGTACCTTGACCGACTCGTCCACCACGTCCAGCCCGCGGGCCGAGCGCAGGCCCGGCAACGTCACCGTCGCCTCGACCGGCTCGGCGGCCAGCGACTGGAGCCGCACCACGCGCTCGTCACCCGACCGCCCGAGCGACGTGACCAGCACGTCGGGGTGGTCGACGGAGACGTACGTCCCGGTGGCGGCGGGGCCGTCGCCGATGAGCGCGCCGACGAACGGCTCGGTCAGCCCCGCGGCGACCGCCGCCCCGAGCCGCCTGCCTCCAGTTCCGGCCTCGCTGGTGACCGCGTAGCGGAACGTGGTCTCGCCCTGCTGCTGGGCGGGGAAGTTCGTGTCCCAGATGTTGTTGAGCGCCCACGAGTAGACCGTGCCGTCCTCCTGGTCGAGGGTCGGCGGGAACGGCGCGTACGGCATGTGGATGGTGCCGAGCTGCACCAGCGGCGCCTCCAGCGTGGCCCAGGCGATGGTCAGCTCGGGGTCCTCGAACGCGATCCAGTGCCGGATCGGCAACATGTACTCGGCCGAGCCGGGCACCCGCGGCACGTCGGGGCCGCCGACGCCGCCGGTCAGCTCCCAGGCCGTGGCCTGGCCCGCGGCGAACGGGAAGGCCAGGAAGACCGCCTCCTTCGAGGGGGTGCCCTGCTTGGCGAGCTGGTAGGTCAGGTCGACCCTGGGCACGCCGTTGTGCAGCTCGATCGTGGTGCGCAGCCAGTCGACGCCCTTGGCCCGCAGCTCCACGACGAGCTTCTCGCCCACGGCGGTGCGCTGGACCTTGGTGATGACGGCGTTCCTGCCGATGGCGCGGTCGCCGAGCAGGGTGCGGTCATGCGCCCCCACGTGTCCCGACATGTGGTTGAAATGCGGGGCGGTGGCGTACTGGTCGTAGACGTACTGGCCGAAGCCGGCCGCGGCCTCGCCGTTGACCAGCTCGCGGCCCGCCCGCTTGTCGAAGATCGAGCTGACGTAGCCCTCGCGCACGTCGTACGCCACGCGGTAGAACTCGTTCTCGATCACCCCGTCGAGGGCCGGCTCGACCGGCTCGGGGGCCTGGGTCTCGCCGGGCACGACGTCGAGGCGGGCGTAGCCGTACCCCGGGATGTCCTCGACGACCGCGTGCACGTGCCGCCCGATCGGCCGGGTCGGCCAGTCCACCGGGTCGACCAGCTCCTCGTGGTGCGGCAGCGTCCGCCCGGTCCGCGCGTCCACCAGCGCGATCGGCACGTCCACGCCCACGACGTCCCTCGGCAGGAACGCGCGCACGACGTCGGTGCGCGCCCGAGTGCCGGGGTTGAAGACGGCGAACGCGGCCAGCGCGCCGCCCGTCCCCTGCTCCCCGCCTGCCCCCGTCAGCGCGGCGGCGAACCTGCGGGTCGCGGCGTGCAGCAGGTCGGACGCGTCGTCCTGGGCCTGGTAGGCGCCCGACGACTTGCGCGTCCACTGCAGGCCGCCCGAGTCGCCCGCTTCCTCGGCGTCCTCCCACGGGTTGGCCGCGCCCCACGTGTGCTCGTTGAACAACGCCACCTTGTCGTAGGCCGCGTCGATCTGCTCGGTGGCGTCCTCGCCGGCCAGCGTGTGCAGCGTCTCGGCCACCCGCAGCGCCGACTGGGCCCTGCGCACGTAGCCGAGCGGGCGCGCGCCCGAGCCGAGCCCGTCGGCCCACCAGTCGGTCCAGTCGCCCTCGTGCACCGAGAGCCGGTCGAGATAGCGCTCCTCGACGTGCTCGAAGAAGTCCTTGTTGGCGGCCGAGCGCAGGCGCGGGTAGGCCCACTTCTCGTTCCACCTGCGGGCGATCGACGCCGGCACGATCGACGGGCCCGCGTTGTCGGCGTGCGCCCCCTGCACCCGCAGGTGCAGCACATCCAGCTCGTACGGCTCCTTGGGCGCGTCCGGCCCCTGCCACCCGAAGGTGCCCGGCCCGTACGGGTAGCCCCGCGTGGCCAGCGCCGACAGGTAGCGCGGCAGCAGGTCGTCGGCCAGCTCGAAGGAGTCGGTCAGCCCGACCGTGTTGCCCTCCATGTACGCCATGCCGTGCGGCGTGTCCGTGAACCACACGATGACCTCGTTGCCGCTCGGCGCCCGCCACCGGAACGGCCTGGTCAGCTTGTCGCCGCCGTGCAGGTAGGGCACCGACCGGCCGGCCCAGTTGTGGGCCGCGGCCAGGTAGCGCACGCCGTGCGCGCTGAGCGCGTCGACCAGGCCGACGACCGCGCCGGGCACGTCGGTGTGCATCGCGGACGTGGTGGCGAAGCCGTACCGGTCCTTGAGCTGGGAGGTGAAGCGGAGCTGCCGGTGCAGCTCCTCGGTCGAGCAGGCCTCGGTGTGCAGCTGGAACGGCAGCGCGGTCACCTCGATGACGCCCTCGCGGGCCCGCGCGGCGAACGCCTCGACCAGCTCCGGCGGCCGCGCGTCGAGCCACTTCAGCGCCGGCATCGACGACTCGACGCTCCACCGGAACTTGGCGTCGTCCGGCCAGGACGAGGTCTCCTCGGCCAGCCGCAGCGCCGCGTCCAGGTAGTCGAGGTGGTGGCGGAGCACCGTGCCCTGCGGGTCGGTGTAGCCGATGTCCAGGTGCGAGTGGTGCACGACGAACACACTCCACTTGCGCTGCGGCGTCACCGTGACCCTGGCCGAGCCGACCACGCCCGCGTCGTCGCGGCACTCCAGCGTCAGCTCGCGCGGCGCGTCCACCTCCGGCACCAGCAGCGTCACGTCGCTGCCCGCCGCGCTGTCCACATCCACCAGCGTGTGCGTGAGCGGCCGGCTGCTGGACACCCTGACCGCCTGGCGGCCGTCGTGGGTGAACAGCGGCAACACCGAGACCCGCACCTCCAGCCCGCGCACGCTGATCACCGGTGTCGAGGTGTCGTCGCGCAGCGCCTGCCTGATCCCGTCATAGTCGGGACTGCCCAGGCTCCGCTGGAGCAACCGGCTCGTCATCAAACACTCCCTAGAGACAGGCCCCTGGCGAAGAGGCGCTGGGTGGCGAGGAACAACACGACCGTCGGCAACGAGACCACTAGGCCCGCCGCCAGGCCGACGGGCACCGGGGTTCCGGCGTACACGTCGGTCATGAGGCCGGCGATGGCGGTCATCACGGGCCGCACCTCCTCGGTCTGCGTCAGGGTCAGGCCGAAGATGAGGTCGTTCCAGATGAAGGTGAACTCGAGGATGAACACGGCGGTCAGCGCGCTGGCCGAGATCGGCAGGTAGATGCGCCAGAAGACGCGCCACGTGGACGCGCCGTCCATCCGCGCGGCCTCGAAGATCGAGAAGGCCACGCCGGAGTAGAAGTTGCGCAACACGAACGCGGCCAGCGGCACGTTGATCGCCGTGTAGATGAGGATCATGCCGAGCCTGGAGTCGTACAGGCCGGCGTCGCTGTAGCCGACGAAGAGCGGCACGAGCAACATCTGCGAGGGGAAGATCGTGCCGCCGAAGATCAGCAGGAACCACCAGAACCCGTACCTCAGCCGCAGCACCACGATCGTGTAGCCGGCCAGCGCGCCCACCAGCACGCCGAGCAGCGGCGAGACGACGCTGTAGAGCGCGGTGCTGGCCAGGCTCTGGGTCAGGTCGGCGCTGTCGAGCGCCCGCGCGAAGTTCTCGAACAGCGCGAAGTCGCCGGACGGCACCCACGCGCTGCCCGGATCGTACGAGCCGGCCGGGCGCGCGGCGTTGACCAGCAGCAGGTACGTCGGCCCGAGCCAGACCAGCCCGAGCACGACGAGCACGGCACGCCTGATCATGTGGCGGTCACCTGCCTCTTGAGATAGAGGTACGACGCCAGCCCCGTGACCACGGTCAGCATCACCGCGACCGCCGACCCGTAGCCGTAGTCGCTGGCCACGAACGTCTCCTTGTACATCGTCACCGCGAGGGTCTCCGAGTTGCGGCCGGGCCCGCCCTGCGTCAGCACCCACACGATGTCGAACGTCTTCAGCCCGGCCACCAGCGCGAGCCCCACCACGACGGCCGTCAGCGGCCTCATCAGCGGCCAGATGACGTGCCGGAACAGCCGCCACCCCGAAGCGCCGTCGAGCCGGGCGGCCTCGATGGGCTCCTTGGGGATCGACTGCAGGCCCACGACGAACAGCAGCGTGTTGACGCCGAGCTGCTGCCACGTCCAGACCAGCAGCATGGCGACCGTGTTGGCGGGCGCGTCCTGGAGGAACGCGGTGTCCACGCCGAGCATCAGGTTGGCGATCCCGCCGTGCGACAGGATCGGGCTCCACACCATGGCGAGGCCGGCGCCGCTCAGCGCGTACGGCAACATGAACGGCAGGCGGTACCAGGCGCCGCCCTTCAGGTCGTACGACAACACCGCCACCAGCAGCCCGAGTCCGACCGGCAGCACCATCGTGCCGACCACCCAGATCAGCGTGTTGCGGGTCGAGGTGAGCAGCGCCGGGTCGTCGAACAGCTTGGTGAAGTTGCGCAGCCCGATCCACGCGGGCGGCTCCAGCCCGTCGTAGCGGGTCAGGCTCAGGTAGGCCGTCCACACGAACGGCGCGTAGAGCAGCCCCGCGACCAGGAGGGCGGCCGGGGCGACGTAACCGTGCTTGAAGCGGCCGAGCAAAGGAGCACGTGTGCTCACTGATGCGTGCTCCAGTACTCGTCGGCGGCCTGCTGGATGGTCTCCAGGACCTCCTTGTACGAGTCCGGCTGGGTGACGAACTTGCTGAACCCGTCGAGCGCGGCCGTCAGCACGGGCGGCGGCGTGGCCTCGAAGTAGCGGTTGACCAGACGGTATTTCCCGCCGCCCGCGTCCTTGGTGACGGCGCCGAGCGCCTTGTCGGCGATCTCCACCTTCGGGTTGGCGCTCACGTCACCCCGGCTCGTCGCCCACTTCTCCTGGGCCTCGGCGGTCGTCCACCACTTGAGGTACTTCGTGCTGGCGTCGGGGTCGGCCGCCTTCACCAGCGAGCACAGCGGCCCGCTCTCGAAGATCATCGAGGTCTTGGGCAGCGCGGGGTTGACGTTGGGGATGACGAAGAAGTCGTAGTCCTCGCCGGCCTTGAGGTCGCGCTGGGTCATGCTGGTGTTGAACCAGGTGCCGAACGACACCATGGCGGCCTTGCCGTTCTTCATCACGTCGCCGGGGTCGGTCTTGTCACCCGGGTTGATGAAGTAGCCGGCGTCGATCAGCTGCTTCCACTTCTCCATCACCTGCACCACACCCGGGTCGGTGTACTTCGCCTCGCCGGTGGACAGGCGGTCGTACAGGTCGGGGTCGGTGCCGGCCAGGAGCTGCTCGAACCAGACGAACGAGAACAGCACGCTGGTGTGGTAGAAGGCCTTCACGCCGTTCTGCTTCAGCGTGTCGGCGGTCCTGATGAGGTCGTCCCAGGTCTCCGGGGGCTTCAGGCCGTGCTTGTCGAAGATCTTCTTGTTGTAGAACATGCCCCAGTAGGCGACGTTCATCGGCACGCAGTACTGCTTGCCGCCGATCGTGTAGTAGGGCATGAGGTCTTTCGACAGGTCGCCGTTCTTGATCGCCTCCTGCCAGATCGCCGAGGTGTCGGCCACCTGCTTCTGCTTGACGATCTGCTCCAGCATTCCCCCGGTCTGCCAGGTGAACAGGTCAGGCTTGACGTCGGTGCGGAACGACGCCTTGATGAACGCCTGGTACTGGGCCGAGTCGGTGTATCCCGTCGGCTTGATGCTCAGGCCGACGCTCTGCTTGGACAGAGCACTCATCTCGTCGAAGTACTTCGTCCAGGCGCCCTTGTCGTTGTACAGCGTCAGCTCGGTCTTCTTCTCCCGCGGCGCGTCGGCGCCGTTGCCGCCGCAGGCGGTCAGGACGAGCGCCGCCACGCCGAGCGTGACCACACGTGACCGGAACATGGGCCGGCCTCCTTGTTTCCATCGGGGGTTCAACCGGGGGGTTCAACCCGGGGGGTGCAACCTGTGCTCTATGACCGTCCTGACCTCGACCAGATGGGCCCGCATGCGCTCCTCGGCCTGAGCCGCGTCACGCGCCTCGATGGCCTCCAGGATCGCCAGGTGCTCTTCGTAGTCACGCCGCCGGTCGTCGAAGATCTGCAGGATCTCCCGCTGCTCCGGCCCGTGGACGAGGAGCAGCGAGTCGACGACCTCGTGGAGCACGCTGTTGCCCGCCATCCGCGCGGTCGCCCGGTGGAAGGACATGTTCGCCTCGTGCAGCTCGGCGTCGTCGCCGCGCAGGTGCTTGCCCGCCCTGTCGAGCACGCCCTTGAGCGCGGCCAGCTCCTCGCCCTCCGCGTGTTGCGCGGCCATCGCGGCCAGCGGCGGCTCGATGACGATCCGCGCCCCGAGCAGCTCGACGAGCTGGGCGGCGTGCACCTCGCGCATGTTGGGGTTGGGCAGGACCAGCCGCTCGATGGCGGCGCCGACGTAGATGCCGGAGCCGTGCCGCAGCTCGATGGCGCCGGTGGCCTCGAGCCTGCGCAGCGCCTCGCGCAACGTCGGGGTGGTGACGGCGAAGCGCTGGGAGAGCTCCCTGGTCGAGGGCAGCCTGTCGCCTGGCCGGTGCCCGCCCTTGCGGATGAGCTCCAGCATGCGCTCGGTGAGAGCGTCGGAAAGCGTGGGCCGCGTCACCTCGGACATATCAAGTGATCTAATCACTTATTCCCATCGGCGTCTATGCGCCGAGCAGAACTCACGGCAAAGGATGCACCTTCCCAAGGGATTGGAGGCCGGCGCGCAAGGGTCACATCACCTGGTGGCGGAGGTAGACGACGCCGGAGTCGAACACCCTGCTCTCGACCAGGCGGGTTCTGACCGAGGCGGCGAGTTCGGGGAAGAACCGCTTGCCCTGGCCCAGCACGACCGGATGCATGAGCAGGTGGAACTCGTCGACCAGGCCGAGCCGCACCAGGCTGTGCGCCAGCGTCGCCCCGCCCACCTCCAGGTCGCCGCCGTCCTGCCGCTTCAGCCTCGTGACCTCCTCCTCGACATCGCCGGTCATGAGCGTGCTGTTCCAGCCCACTTCGGCGAGCGTCCTGGAGAAGACGTGTTTCGGCATGGCCCGCCAGACCCGCGCGAAGTCCGTGACGACCGGCGGGGCGTCCGGATGCTGATCGGCCGTGGGCCAGAAGGCGGACATGTTCTCGTACATGCGCCTGCCGTAGAGGGCGCCCCCCATGCCGCGCGCCATGTCGTTGCAGAACGCGTGCACCTCGTCGTCGGGGGCGGTCCAGCCGATGTCGCCGCCGGGCGCCTCAACGTAGCCGTCGAGCGACACCATCATGCAGTAGATGACTTTTCGCATGCCTGTAGAGACCTCCGGGGCCGGCGAAACTCATCTCATTTCAGCGGGGGCGGCCGCCCAGCCGTCTTTCGCGCCGGGCTCGCCTGGAGTCCGCGGCGCCGTCACAGGGGCCGTGACGGGTGCGACCGAGGAGCTCGAATCACGCACCACCAACCGGGGCTGAAGTGCGACCGACCCACTCGTCCGCCCCTCAAGCATGTCGATCAGTGATCGTGCCGCTGTCTCCCCCATCTCCCGCAGGGGCGTGTGGACGCTCGACAACGGGATCGGAAGATCCTGCGCGATCGCGATGTCGTTGTAGCCGACCAGCGCCATGTCGCGCCCCACGACCAGCCCGTTGTCCCTGAGTGCCCCCATCGCCCCTATGGCCGCGGAGTCATTGACCGCGAAGATCGCCGTTGGGCGTCGCGGCAACGTGAGCAGCTCCTGCGCAGCTCGCCGTCCCCCCTGGGGGTCGAAATCCGTGTGGACGATCTGCGCTTGGCCGACGGCGATGCCGGCCCGCTCGTACACCTCCACGCATCCTCGGACCCGATCGAGAGCAGTGGGGTAACGCGGCCCGGCGATGATGCCGATCTCGCGATGACCTGCCTGCAGGAGGTGCTCGCCCACCAACCGTCCTCCCAGCACGTCGTTTCCGGTCACCGAGACGTGCCCTTCGGCACGGTGGTTGACCAGGACATGCAGGGTCCTGGATCGGGACAACTCTTCGTAGATCTTCTCGTCGAGGGTGGGGTCGCCGATCACCAGGCCGTCGACCCTGCGGCTGAGAAGCATCTCGACCCGCTCCCGGCGCCGTTCCGGCGCGCCCAGGGTGTTGGTGACGATGGTCTGGTAGCCGAGGCCGAAGGCCGCGGTGTCGATACCGCTGAGAATCGTGGCGAGCACGACGTCGTGCAGCTTCGGCAGCAGGACCCCCAGAACCATGCTGCGTCTGGTTCGAAGGCTTGCCGCCGTGAGGTCGGGGCGATAGCCGAGACGTTTGGCGACCTCCCGCACCCGCTCTTCGGTTTCGGCGAAATCCGCCCTACGGGGTCCAGGCGCCCGTCGGAGAATCCTCGACACCGTCGAAGGATGCACTCCGGCCACCTCCGCGATCAGCTTGTGCGTCGGCGGCTTCGATCCACGGCCTGACGGCTCGTTCATCGACTGTTGCCTCCCCATGTGAAGGTGTGGAGTCGCAGGAAATCATCCCAATGAAGCACTTGACAGGCAGCGTACATGCAGTCGATTGTAGCTACATGCAGTCGACTGTAGGTAGATGTTCGAGCATCAACCCTTGAGTCGGCTACTTCAAGCCGGACCGGGCATCACCCAGCCAGGTCATGAAACGGACGCGTCGCGCACAGCGTCTGATCAGCTAAGAGGCACAGAAGATGCGTAGTAAAACACTCGCAGCAGCCGTTGCTCTCACCCTCACGGCCGTAGGTTGTGCAAACTCGGCCGACGATCCGAGCACGGGCTCCGACCCCATCAAGATCGGCCTCTCAACCCCCCTGTCAGGATCAGCCGCCGCGCTCGGAGAAAATGAACGCAACGGCGTCCAACTGGCCATCGATCAGGTCAACAAAGACGGTGGTCTCCTGGGGAGCCGAAAACTCGCACTCGCCGCCCAGGACAATGCCTGCAACCCGACCGACGGCGTTGGATCCGTCACCAAACTCATCACCCAGCAGCAGGTGTCGGCAGTGATCGGCGCTCTGTGCAGCGGGGTCACCCTTGCCGCGATGCCGCTGGCCAAGCGATATCAGGTGCCACTGGTGGTCTCGACGTCCACGTCGCCTGACATCACCACGGGAGCCGGCAAGGGAGGCAACGACTTCACGTTCCGGATCAATCCCTCTGACGCGACGCTCGCCGTCGCCTTGTCCACATACCTGCAAACAGCAGGCGATGCGCGCGACGTGGCCATCCTTGCCGAGGACAGCACGTACGGCCGGACAGGCGCCGCAGCCCTGGAAAAGGCGCTCGCCGACAAGGGCATCAAGGTGACGGCGGTCGACTTCGTGGCCCAGGGGACCTCCGACTTCTCACCGCAGATCAGCAAATATCGCAACAACGGCACTCAGTCGGTCGCCCTGTACATCACAGGCGCCGATCATCTTTCGTACCTGCGCCAGGCCGCCAGCGCCAAACTGGGACTGCCGGTGACGGGCCGCGTCGAACTCGAGGGCCAGAACCTCGACATCCTCAAGGACCGGCAGTTCGCCGGATCGTCCAGCGTCTACCCCTACAGTTCCCTGATCCAGACGCCGGCGAACGCGAAGTTCACCAAAGCCTATGAGAGCGCCTACAAAACCCCGCCCACCTATGAATCATTCGAGGGCTACAGCGCTGTCATGGTGATCGCGGATGCCATTCGCCGAGCGAACAGCGCCGAACCGAAGGCCATTCAGAAAGCGCTGGTGAGCACCGACCTCGCCTCTCTTACCGGGGGCACGCTGAAGTTCGACGCCAACCACCAGGCCCACGACAAGGCATTCATCATGCAGATCAGAAACGGCAAGACCGTCATCGTGTCGGACGTCGTCACCTGATCCGTCCCTGTCGGCAGACTGACGACTGGAGGTCATCGCGTGGACGCGACGTACACCTGGGAACTGATCGCCAACGGCGTGGTGCTGGGGTCCAGCTATGCGCTGCTCGCCGCAGGCCTGGCCGTGATCTTCGGTGTTCTCAATGTTGTGAACTTCGCCCATGGGGCGTTGTACATGCTGGGGGCGTTCGCCGCCTACTTCTTCATCCCGCTCACCGGCTATTGGGTGGGCATCCTGCTCACCGCGGCGACCATGGCGCTCATAGGAATCGTCATGCAGGAAGGCCTGCTTCGCCGCCTTCCCGCCGATGGAGCGTTCTCCAGGACCATGCTGCTGACCCTGGGCCTGGCCATGATCATCCAGAACGGGGCGATCATGCTCTGGGGCGCAGGGCCACGGCAGTTGCCCGAGGACGCCAGGCCGCAGGGCCACCTCGTACTTGGAGACGTGATCATCCCGATCGGACGCGCCTTCATCGTCGTCGTGGCGGTCGTCACGCTCGGGGCGCTCTACCTGCTGCTCAGCCGGACGCAGGTGGGCCGGGCCATGCGCGGCGTCTCGCAGAACCCCACGGCGGCGCTGGTCGTGGGAATCTCTCCGGAGCGGATCGGCCGGCTGGCGATGGCTCTCGGCGTCGGCCTGGCCGGCATCGCCGGTGCGACGTTGACGCCGGTCTTCACGGTCAGCCCGCAAATGGGCATCACGATCGTCTTCAAGGTGTTCGCCATCGTCGTCATCGGCGGCCTGGGCAGCGTGCCCGGTGCAGTGATCGTTTCCTACCTCGTCGGCATGCTCGAAAGCTTCGCCGGAGGTTACGGATCCGCCATGACCCAAAGTGTCAGTGTCTTCCTGTTCATGATCGCAATTATGTTGGTGCGGCCGCAGGGCCTGTTCTCGACAGAGGTACGAGTATGACGGCGGACCTGAAAGTGCATGATCCGGCCGAAACAGGTGACGCGATGTCGGGCAAACCCTCGTCTCATCTGACCAGATGGCTGGGAGGCCGGCACCTCAATCCGCTGCTTCCCACAACCGCCGCCATCGCGCTGGCACCTGCCGTGGTGACCGACGACTACTTCATCGACGTCGCCAACCTCGCGCTGACGTTCATGGTGCTGGGAACGGCCTTCAACCTGCTGTACGGCTACGTGGGAATGCTCTCCTTCGCCCAGGTCGCCTTCGTCGGCATCGGAGGATATGCCACCAGCTGGCTGGTGACCCACACCGACCTGTGGCAACCCGCGGCCTTTCTCGCCGGCGGTGGAGTGGCCGCCCTGGTCGCCGCGGCGGTCGGAGCCGTCACCGTGCGCTTGTCGGAGGGCGCGTTCGCCATCATCACGCTGAGCTTCACCTTGCTCTGCGCGATCGTCGCCGCGGAGTGGACCAGCGTGACCGGCGGAAGGCAGGGCATGTTCGGACTGCCTGCCCCGTCATTGTCGCTGGGCTCCGTCGAGCTGGCGGCGGACACGCCGAGAAGCTACTACTACCTGCTGGCCGGCTTCACCGTGCTCGCGTTGTGGGCCATGCAACGCCTGGTCACATCGGCCGCGGGCAGCGTGATGATCGCGATCCGCGACAACGAGCCGCTGGCCAAGGCACAGGGCTACGCGACGAACACGTACAAGCTCGCCGTCTTCACCTTCTGCGCGTTCGTCACCGGGCTGGCAGGAGCGCTCCACACTTTCCGGCTGACCACCATCGACCCGTCCATCTTCGACTTCTACCTCATGCAGGTGATGCTCATCATCGTGATCCTCGGAGGCGCCGGAACCTTCTGGCCGGTCGCTTACAGTGCCGTGCTCTTCGCCGTTCTTCCCGAGGTGCTGCGCATGGCGGACGAGGCCCGCCTCATCGTCTACGGCGCGCTGCTGGTCCTCGGACTGCTTTTCGTTCCGCAAGGTGTCGGAGGATTCCTCCGAGCACGGGCGATGAACAGACATCTGCGCGCCATGAAAGGTGGCCGCTCGTGATGGCCGCCCCCGGGGGTACGGCCCCTCCAGCCCTGCAGGTCACCGGCCTGGGAAAGTCGTTCATGGGCGTTGCGGCACTGTCGGATGTCGATTTCACCCTCAGCACGGGTAGCGTACTCGGCCTCATCGGCCCGAACGGATCGGGTAAGTCGACGGCTCTCGACTGCGTGACCGGCTTCGTGCAACCCGACTGCGGACGGATCCTGCTGGACGGAGAGTCCATCTTCGGCAAGGCGCCCCACGTCATCGCCAAGGCCGGCCTGGTGCGAACGTTCCAGACCGTGAAACTGTACGACCAGCTCACCTTGGACGATCATCTGAGCCTTTCACTGCGCGGGCTGAACAGGACAGGCCGTTCCGGAAGCTCTCGCAGGCGCTCGTCGGACATGAACCGAGCGACGTCCTGGCTGGTCAAGTTCGGGCTCGAGCGGCTTCGCTCAGCGCCTGCCGGCATCCTGTCCTACGGCCAGAAGAAGCTGCTCGCCCTGGCTGCGGCACTCGTGACCCAGCCACGGATCGCCCTGCTCGACGAACCGCTGGCGGGGGTGAATCCGCGGATCATCGATTTGATCCGCGATGCCGTTCTGCAGGCCAACAGCGAGGGCCAGACCTTTCTCATCATCGAGCACAACGTCGAGTTCATCACCTCCTGCTGCTCCGAAGTCGTGGTGCTGGACGCGGGCAAGAAGCTCGCCGCGGGACCGCCCTCGGTCATCTGGGACGACCCGGCCGTGTACGAAGCCTTCCTCGGAAGAAAGGGGGACGGTCATGCCGGCTGATCGGCATCTGAGCGTCTCGGCGTTTTCCGCCGGATATCTATCGGGCGTGCCCATCGTCAACGATCTGACCTACGGATTCGCCAGTGGATGCCTCACGACGATCGTGGGCCCCAACGGGGCAGGAAAATCTTCCCTGCTCAAAGGCATCTACGGGTTGACCAAGTGGTGCAAGGGGTCCATCCGTATCGGCGATCGTGACATCACCACGTTGCCCGCCTGGAGCCGCATGCAGGCCGGCATCAGCCTGGTTCCTCAGGGACGCTGCAACTTTCCGCGCATGACCGTGCAGGAAAATCTGCAGCTGGGGGTTTACACGCTGCCACGCGGCAGCCGTGCGGTCGCGGTCGCCGAATCGCTGGACCAGTTTCCCGCCCTCGCCGCCCAGCGGACGCGTCCGGCCGGAAATCTCAGCGGCGGGCAGCAGCAGCTCCTGGAGATCGCCATGGCGATGATGGCGCGTCCCAGAGTGCTGCTCATCGACGAACCATCGCTCGGGCTCTCCCCCAAGGCGCGGTGCCAGATCTTCGACGAGCTGAAGGAGATCGCCGCCCACGGCGTGTGCGTTGTCATGGTGGAGCAGAACGTGATCGAAGGTCTCGCGGCCTCGGACGTCGCCGTCGTCATGGTCGACGGCCGTATCCATCGGCACGGGCCGGCCGGGGAGGTCCTCGGTGATCCGGAGATGAAGAACGTCTTTCTCGGAGGCAGGCCTGACGCCCCCGCCCCTGGACACGAACCCGACAGGAGACGTCATGACGACGACGGTAACTGACCACCTGAGCCGTACGATCGTCGGCGACACCGGCCGGGGTCTGGTCGAGGCCGGCCGATTGGCCAGCGGCAATACGATCGGCATTCCCTACATGATTGCCCGCGGAAAAGGTAGTGGCCCTTGCCTGTGGGTCAACGCGGCAGTCCATGGTGACGAGTCGCAGGCGGCTATCGTCGCAACGGAGTTCTTCCGCTCCATCTCGTCACTTCCCCTGTACGGCAACGTCATTGTGACGCCCGTCGCCAACCCCCTGGCCTTCGACTACCGGCGCAAGCATTCCCCCTTCGACGGAGTAGATCTCGATCAGAGCTTCCCCGGAAGGGCCGACTTCCTCGGCACGCAGCGGCTCGCCCATCGCCTTTACGAGGAGTTCGCACCGCTGGCCGACGTGGTGGTCAACATCCATACCATGGGCCCCTTCCTCGATGCCTGCAACTACGCCGTCTACAAGTTGCATCCGCGAGAAGCCCACGAGCACGACCTTCTGTCCATGATCTCCTTGCTCGATCCACGGGTGGCCTGCCGTATGGACGTCTCGGGTCCAGGCGAACTGCCCGGTCACATAGCCGGGGCGCTGGACTATCAGATGATGGAGCTGGGCAAGCGGGCCTTCATGCTGGAGGCAGGCGCAGGAGGCCGGCTCGACCGTGAGGCTGTGGACAGGGCCGTCGCCGGTCTCGTCCGCCTCGCCACGGCAATCGGCACCGCGAAGGGAAACCCGTTCGCATGGCCGACCTCGATATGCCGGGCTACTCGACGTACACACGTCACCACCGCTGACGGCGGCTTCTTCCACGCGCTCGTCGCTCCCGGTGAGGTAGCCGCGGCGGGACAACCTCTCGGCGAGGTCCGCAACGCCTTCGGTGACATCGTGGCAACGGTCAGCATGCCTTCGCCGGCGCTGGTGATCGGCATCCGACGTGACCCCGTCGTGCACTCCGGTGATCGCGTGGCATTCGTCGCCACCGAATGGAGCGACGTCGATCTGACCTCAGCACCCCGGACGTCGCCATGAGCAGACAGAGCCGGCAGGTCGAAGCAGCCGAGATCGGGACTCTTCACGTGGCTGCGGGAGAAACCCTGCGTGTGATCAACTCGCTCGGCGGGCAAGTCGTCGACGCGTGGTTCTTCGCCGCGGACGACTGGACCGAGCACGTCTGCATGAGCCACTCACGTGCGGCTCTGCGCACGATCCGGCCAGTGGTGGGAAGTGCCTTCGTCACCTGCCGGCGGGTTCCGCTGATCACGATGGTCGCCGACACGTCGCCCGGCATCCACGACATGACCATGCCCCCCTGCGACCGATGGCGTTATCAGCAGCTCAACGCTCCGGGGCATCGCAACTGCGCCGACAATCTCAGGTCTGCTCTGCACGCGGCAGGACATACACCTGGTGCGCTGCTGCCTGACCCGCTCAATCTCTTCCAGAACTCTCCCGTCGCCCCCGACGGGCACATAACGTTCCGGGAATCCCCCGCGCCGGCCGGCTCCTATGTCGATCTGCGGGCGGACAGAGATCTCGTCGCGTTCCTGTCCGTGTGTCCCATGGACATCATGCCGATCAATGGTGGTAGCCCGCGAGGGATCGCGGCCGCCGTTCTCGACGAGGTGACGTAGATGTCGACGTCACCGTCCGATCTGACGCTGGAAGAGACCAGGGCCGCCCTCTACCGGAAAGAGATCTCTCCCCGTGAGGTGGCCGCCGGCTACCTGGAGGCGATCAACCGCTGGGAACCGGCGCTGGGCGCCTTCGTGTCACTGAGCGAGGACCGCGTGCTCAACGTCTCCCGAATCGTCACGGACGAGTTCGGAAGGGGCGTGTTCAGGCCGTTGGCAGGCATCGGTGTGAGCGTCAAGGACAACATCGACGTCGCCGGACTGCAGACCACGGCCGGATCGTCGTGGCTGAACGAGCAGGCCACCGACGACGCCGAATGCTGGCGTCGCGTGGAGCTGTCCGGAGCGGTGCACATCGGCAAGACCAACATGCACGAATTCGCCTACGGCGCCACCAACGTCAATCACAAGGCCCAGACCACCCGCAATCCCTGGGACCGCCGCCATATCAGTGGCGGATCCAGTGGCGGAAGCGCCGTGTCCGTGGCCATCGGTTCCTGCGGCGCGTCACTCGGCACCGACACCGGAGGATCCGTACGCATCCCCGCGGCCCTCACCGGCGTCACGGGCTTCAAGCCGACCTTGGGCCGGATACCCACCGCCGGGGTTTTTCCGCTCAGTCCCGCCTGCGACACCGTCGGTGTGATCAGCCGCACGGCCGCCGGCTGCGCCCGCGTCTTCCGAAGTCTGGTCCTGCACGGCGAGCTCGAGCACGACGACCCTTGGCGACTGTCGTTGCGCGGAGCTCACCTGGGCGTCGTGATGTCACATGTCTCCCGGTCCTCCCCGGCTGTCAGCGACGCCTTCCGTCGCGCGCTCGACGCTGTCGAAGCGTTGGGCGCGACGGTGGAACCCTTCGAGCTCCCCCACGAAGAGGACGCCCGGCTCAGCACGGGCACCATCGTTCAGTTCGAAGCAGCTCAGGTGCATCGTCGCTGGCTGCACGACCGTGGCGAAGACTATGGGGACGATGTCAGGGCACGTCTGGAGACCGGGCTCACGGTGTCCGGCCGGCGATACCGCGCGGCCAAGGACGATCGCAGCGAACTCGCGGCGAAGATGCTGGAGAGCCAGAGCCGGTTCGACGCCGTCATCGGTCCAACGGTCCCCATCACCGCTCCCCGCGTCGAAGCGTGCGGTCTCGCGCAGGCAGCCGGCATGCAGGCCGCGTTGCTGGCGAACACCTACTGCTTCAACGTCACCGGCCAGCCGGCGATCTCCGTTCCCTGCGGAATGGCGAGCGACGGCCTGCCGGTGGGACTCCAGATCGCAGCGGCCCCGGGCCGGGATTGGGACGTCCTCAGGATCGCCAGGGCACTGCAGAGAACAACCGAGTGGCATCGTCGTCGCCCGTCGTTGGAAGGGCTGAGGAGATGAACGCCGCGCAGCCCTCTCAACCCCTCTGGCGCGTACGCCCACACTGACCTTCGAAATCTTTCTTGTGAAAGACAGGTGCCTCATGACCTCTGAAGATCACCCATCCTTCATCACGTACGACGAGATCAAGCGGTGGCGTGACGCGGGAAAAGCTCACGCGCTGTTGGATGTACGCGAACGAGGCGAATATGCGCTCGGGCAGATACCGGGCAGTTGTCCTCTCCCTCGTGGCCTCATCGAGATCTGCCTGGGACAGCTGGTTCCCTGGAAGAACGTTCCGCTGATCCTCTATTCGAACGACGGCCATCGAAGTGGCCTGGCCGCGCGGACCTGCCGGGACCTGGGACATGAGGACGTCAGGGTCCTGGAGGGCGGGTTGAACCGCTGGTCCAAGGAAGGAAACGCGCCGGTCTACGGTGTCAATGTCATAGGCAAGACGTTCGGCGAGAAGCTTTCGATCACCGACCAGGTGCAGCAGCTCGATCCCGATGCGATCGCCGCTCTCGCCGACCGCACGGAAACGTTCATCTTCGACGCCCGTACGGCCAGTGAGTACGCCAAGGGCCACATTCCCGGAGCGTTCCACGTTCCAGGCGGCGAACTCGTCCCCACGCTTTACCAGGCCGGCATCGACGGGCTGGGCAAGGACCACCCCATCGTCGTCCATTGCGCCGGACGAACCCGGAGCATCGTCGGCGCCTACCTGCTGAAGCAGGCCGGCTTCAGTAATGTGTTCGCGCTGCGCAACGGAACGATGGCCTGGGTGATGTCAGGTCGTGAACTCTCCGTCGAGGCAAGGCCCTGGACCGCATCCGCGATCAGCGAGGACGGTCCGGCACGGGCAGCGGAGTTCGCGGAAGACTTCGTCGACGGCACCCAGGCCTTCCCCGTTGAGGCATCGGAGGTCGAAGAGCGCAACGACGTCCGCTACCTGATCGACGTACGCCTGGTCGACGAATACATCGCGGGCCATATCCCCGGCGCTCTTTCCTGCCCGGCAGGCCAGCTCGCCAACGCGGTGGACGAACACATCGGCGTCCGTGACGCCCTCCTCGTGTGCTACTCGAATGACGAGACACGCGCCAGGATCGGGGCAGGGCTGCTGTCGCGTATCGGATACCGCCGAGTCGCGTGGCTCACCGGCGGCCTCAAGGAATGGTCCCGCGGCGGAGGCGCGGTCATCGCCGGCAGTCCCCATGCCTATCTCGATGACCTCTCCCTTCCCGGACCGGACATACGCACGATCGCTGCGGATCGGCTGCAGGCTGATCTGCTGGCCGGCAGCAGAGTGCTGGTGGATGTGAGACGGAGCAGCGAGTACGCCCTGAGCCACATCCCCGGCTCCGTGTGGGTTCCCCGGGGCGATCTGGAACGCCGCATCGAAACGTACGCGTCTCCCGGCACACCCCTGGCCGTCGCCTCCGATCGCGAGCTCCGTTCCACGCTCGCGGCCAGGACGCTGCTGAGCATGGGCTACCACGACGTCGTCGTCCTCGATGGGGGTGTCAACCGATGGATCGCGTCCGGCAACCCGATCGAAGAAGGGCTCGACGGTGCTGACGTGTCCCTGGCCGAGGCCAAGGAGGACGCGGAACTCGTCGCCCGGCGACCCAAGATGCTCGAGCGCAACCGCGAGGACATGGTGCGCTACCTCGATTGGGAAGAACGCCTCGGTGAGGAGCTCCTGTCCGACACCGAGTCGTCAGCCGGAAAGCACTCATCGTGAACGTGACAGGCAGATTTCCCGGATGGGGGGAAGGTCATGGCTGAGGAACTGGCCCTCCCAGAGATCCAACTCCGCGCCCGGATCAGCAAGAAGTGGCACGCCTATGCTCCGGACGTGCTGCCGATGTGGCTGGCCGACATGGATTTCCGGCCCGCGGAGGCCGTCAGATCCGCCGTGCTGGAGGCAGCAGAAGCAGGGCAGTTCACCTACCCGCTCGATGCCGAGCACCGCGGGGTCGCGCAGGCGTTCGCGGCTCGTATGCGCGATCGCTTCGGCTGGGAGGCCGGCGCCGACCGGGTGGCGGTGCTCGCGGACCTGGTGCAGGGCCTGACGACCTCGGTGATGGCCTTCAGCGAACCAGGAGATGGGGTTGTCATTTTCAGCCCCATCTATCCCCCCTTCATGCGCAGCATCGAGGTGAGCGGCCGGAAAGTCGTCGACGTGCCGCTGGCGGAGGAGGCTGACGGGTTCGTCATCGACTTCGATCTGCTCGAGCAGCAGGCCGCCCGCCCCGACGTCACCCTCATGCTGCTCTGCAATCCCCACAATCCGACGGGCCGGGTCTTCACCGACGCCGAGCTTCGCCGGGTGTCCGGCATCGCGGTCGAACACGGGATCGTCGTGGTGTCCGATGAGGTGCACGCCGACCTGGTGTATGCCCCGCATCGCCACACAGTGTTCGCGACGGTTGCAGAAGCCCCCACCGTAACCCTGCAGTCAGCGACCAAGGCCTTCAACATCGGCGGTCTCCGATGCGCTCTCATGCACTTCGGATCCGCACCTCTGCATCAGCGGTTCCTCGAGGTGTTTCCCGACAGGACCCTGGGCCGGGTGTCAGGACTCGCCGCGGCAGCGACGGTGGCTGCCTGGAGCGGAGGGGACGCCTGGCTGGGCGACGTGCTGGAGACGCTCGAAGCCAACCGCCGGAAGGTCTTCCAGTGGGTCGCGCATCATCCGAGCGTCCGCGCGCACATGCCCGAAGGCACCTACTTCGCCTGGCTGCACTTCGCCCACCTGCCGGCCGGCGTGAGTTCGGCGCACGAGTTCCTGTTGCGTTCCGCCCATGTCGCCCTCCACGCAGGACAGGACTTCGGAACTCCCTACGCATCGTGGGCGCGGCTGAACTTCGCCACGTCACCTCGCATCCTGCGAAAAGCGCTCAACCGCATGACGGCGGCGATGCCGGCCCCTCTTACCGGTCATCCGAAGTGACCGTCGCCGGCCTTGCCCGACAACGGAACACCACAACGCGAAACGAGGACATGATGGAGCCTCTTCACCAGTTCATCCATGATCTGCGCGAGCTCACCACCGCGAAGGAGCGGCTGCCTGAAGACGCCTTGGCCACCACGGTGGGCGATCTGCTGGCGGAGCTCGTCACCCGGCCGAACCCCGTCCCCGCCGAATTCACCGTGAGGTCGGCGCTGCACGGAGGACGTGGCCGTTACATCCTGCATCGTTCACCCACGTTCACGATCAGTTCGATCGTGTGGGCTCCAGGAGAGGTCGCTCCTCCTCATACCCATGAGACGTGGGGAGCCATCGGGCTGGTCTCCAACCGGATCGAGGAACGGCGCTACGAGCTGAACGGCGACGACACCGTACGTCCCGTCGAACACCACCGGCACGACCGCGGCGCCGTCTCCGTCCTGATTCCCGACGACGACATCCATTCGATGCACAACCTGACCGACACCGAGACCGTCGAGATCCACGTGTACGGCAAGGACCTGACCGGCTTGGTCCGCAGGCGCTGGACCGTGGAAGGGCAGGACATGCGGGAGTTCTCGAGCGGGAAGTACATGAACTGCTGAGAAACCGAGAGCTTCGGCTCCTTCAGCCCAGATGGACTTACCCGATGTAACACCAGGTCGGACGGCCTCGTAGCTTGGGTGTAGCGGTCCCGCCACGGTGACTGCTGGAGATCGAGGCCAGCGCGAGGCTCGCATGAACACAGGCACAACTGAAGGTGTCAGGCGGCGAAGGCCAGACCGACTGCCGGCTCAGGTGACCAGTTTCGTCGGACGGCGGCCGGAGGTGAACGAAGCCAAACGGATGTTCAGCACGGCACCTGTGGTGACCCTCACCGGCGTCGGCGGCGTCGGCAAGACCCGGCTCGCGATCCATGTGGCCGCCGAGGTCCAGCGAGCCTTTCGTGACGGTGTGTGGGTGGTTGAGCTCGCGACGCTGGAGGATCCGAAGCTGCTCGCCCAGACCCTGCTCAGCGCTCTGCATGTGCAGAACCGCTCCTCCCGGCCGCCGGTAGAGGTGCTCGTCGACCACGTGCGGGACATGCAGATGCTGGTGGTCCTGGACAACTGCGAGCACCTGCTGGAGGAGTGCGCGGTGCTGGCCACGACGCTGGTGCGTTCCGCGCCGGAGCTTCGGATCCTGGCCACCAGCAGGGAGGCGCTGGGCATCGCCGGCGAACGCGTGCTGGCCGTGCCGACGTTGTCCTTGCCGGATTCCGAGGATCCGCGGTCGCACGCCTGGACTCGAGGGGAGGCGGTGCAACTGTTCGCCGAGCGGGCCGCGGCTGTGCTGCCCGGCTTCGAGGTCACCGAGAACAACAGGACCATGGTGGAAGGGATCTGCCGCCGGCTGGACGGCCTTCCCCTTGCCATCGAGCTGGCGGCCGTACGGCTGAGGACGCTGTCGCCCGAACAACTGATGGCCCGGCTGGAGAACCGCTTCCAGTTGCTCACCACCGGGCCGCGGGCGACGCTGCCCCGGCAGAGGACGTTGCGTGCGCTGGTCGACTGGAGCCACGGCCTGTGCACCGAGCCGGAGCAACTGCTCTGGGCCCGCGCGTCGGTGTTCACCGGCGGACTGGATCTGGAAGCGGCCGAGGCGGTGTGCTCCGGCGACGGCATCGCCCGCGAACAGGTCCTCGACCTGGTGACCGGGCTGGTCGACAAGTCGGTGCTGGTCAGGGAGGAGAGCCCGACGGGGATGCGCTACCGGATGCTGGAGACGATCCGGGAGTACGGCCGCGAGCAACTGCTCGCCTCCGGCCAGGAGGCCACGCTGCGGCGCAGGCACCGCGACCACTACCGCGACCTGGCGGCACAGGCGCGCGCCGAAGCGTTCGGCCCGTACCAGCTGGAATGGTTCGCCAGGCTGCGGGCGGAGCACGCCAATCTACGCCAGGCCCTGGACTACTGTTGCGCTGTGCCGGAGGAGGCCGAGACCGGTCTCAGCATGGCCACTGACCTCGTCCAGCACTGGAAGACCGGCGACTACCTGCGCGAAGGACGCGACCGCCTCGACCATGGGCTGGCCGCGATCACCGAGCCGAGCGAGCTCAGGGGCCGGGCCATGGTGGTCAACGCCTGGCTGGCCAACACTCAGGCCGACCTCGTCACCGCCGAGTCGATGGTCCGGCAGGCCCGGGAAGTCGGTGAGCAGCTCGGGCTGGAGGCGGTGCTGGCCTACGCCGCGCTCTACTCCGGAACGATCGCCATGTACCGCGGGAACGGTGAGTCGGCGGTCGCCCATTACGAGGAGGCGGTTGCCCGTCACCGCACCACCGGCGACCCTATGGGCCTGACTCGGGCGCTGGTCCGGCTCTGCCTGGCACGCGCCCTGCTGGGCGACATCTCCTCCGCGGTCGCCGCCGGCGAGGAGTGCGTGGCCATATGCGAGGCGCACGGCGACAGATGGGTCAGGGCGTACGCGATGACAGTGCTCGGCGTTCCGCTCTGGCTCCAGGGCGACGCGGAGCGCGCGACCGCGCTGGAGCGGGAGAGCCTGCGGTTCCAGCACTCGATCGACGACGTGCTCGGCAGCAGGTTCAACATCGCGGTGCTGGCCTGGATCGCGGCCGATCAGGGGCAGCACCGGCGAGCGGCCACGCTGCTGGGAATCGTGCGGAGCCTCGAGCGGACGGTGCACATAGTGCCGTTCAGGTACAGGCAGTTCCTTCGCCGACACG
Source organism: Nonomuraea sp. B1E8 (assembly GCF_039871515.1). Classification (NCBI taxonomy): domain Bacteria; kingdom Bacillati; phylum Actinomycetota; class Actinomycetes; order Streptosporangiales; family Streptosporangiaceae; genus Nonomuraea; species Nonomuraea sp. B1E8. The sequence goes on from NZ_JBDPLS010000020.1 coordinate 46,328, forward strand.
AAGAATGCGAGTCGTGTGTCCGTGAGGCTCTCGGCAAGCCGGCATTCGAAGCGGCTGTCAAGCGAGGTGCCGGGCTGTCCTACGACGAGAAGATCTTTTTCGCCTTGGGTGAGTCCGACCATGCGAACGAGCCGCCCGGCGAGGAAGCGTCATGGTCACCGCTGACGCGCAGGGAGGCAGAGATAGCGCGCCTGGTCGCGCAGGGGATGAGCAACAAGGAGATCGCAGCTGCCCTGGTGATAGCCCAGCGCACCGCCGAGGGACATGTCGAGCACATCCTGAACAAGCTCGGCTTCAACTCCCGAACCCAGATCGCCCTCTGGGCCAGAGAGCAAGACACGCCCGCGCGTGACGAGGGCCCCACAGGTCGCCGGTAGCGACGGGATGCCGGTGGGCGGCCTCGGGCAAGCGGCTTCCTCCGCCACAGCGCCCGCGCGCCCGGTTGACCTCGCCTGGCCGCAGCGACACCCCGATCCGGCTCGGCAACGCGTCCGTAGTGGCGATCCGGCGGGGCCGGACGTCTGTCGGGTTCTCGCCGGTCAGGCGCTGAAGTACTGTGTCTTTCACAACTCTTGGCGGGGTGAAAGAGGCGATAGGTGGCGGAGGACATTCGTTTCGATCGCTCGTCACTGACGAGTGCCGGCGAGGGCTTCCTGGATGCCGCAGCCGACTTCGAGCGGCACACCGGAAGCCTCCTCGCCTCGGTGCGCGGCGCGGCGGAAACGGCGTGGGGCGGGACTTCCGTCGGCGTGGCGATGGACAGGCTCGGCGGTCTGCTCGACGATGCCTGCCGAGTGCTGCACTCCAACCTTCACCAGACCGGCGACGGCATCCGCACCATGGCCGACGATTTCCGCGCGACGGAAGCCGCCGCTTCCGCCGCCGTCCCAGATCCCGGCGTCCCCGGCACTCGTCACTCCGACTGACCGACCACGCGATGGCGCTGACCCTTCCCGCGAACCTGCAGTCGTCCTTCGCCCTGCTTGAGGTGGAATGGCCTCCGGAGGACGAAGACGGCATCCGCGCCTGCGGGGCAGCATACCGGGCCTGTGCCACCAGCCTCGATGAACAGATCATCCCGACGGCGCAGGGCGCCGTCGGCCACGCGGCGCAGCACAACGCCGGTGGCCACATCGATGCGCTGACCGATCACTGGTCCGCCTACCACGCCGACGACACCGAGTCGGGCCACCTGCAGAGCCTCGCCACCTCTCTGCGGGCCCTGGCGAGCGGCTGCGACCTCTTCGCCCGGATCGTGGAGGTTATCAAGATCTTCTTGACGCTGCTGGCGACGTACGTCCAGCTTGCCCTGCTCTGGGCTGCGACCATGGCCGTCGTGTCCGGCGGGCTGGCCGCGTTGAAAGCGCGCGGCACCGTCATGATGTTGCGGGCGTTCGCCAAGAAGGCCGTGGCGACGCTACGTGACAGGCTGGAGCGGTACTTCGGCCAGAAGCTGATCCGTGCCGTGGAGACCCGCCTGCGCCGGATCCTGCACGCCAAGCCACCGTCGTTCCCTGCCCGCCCGGCGGGTTCGCTGCTGCGCCGGGCGGCCGCGGCCAAGGGGATGGCCGCCTCGTCCGCGGGCGCGGCCTGGCTCATGACCGGACAGCCGGAAAGCCGCCCGCGCCCACCCCTGGACATCCCGGAGGAAGGCCCACGCGACGGCAAGTACGACCTCGGTCCGCCCCGCGACCCCGGCATCCCCTACGACGACCCCTGGCCGTACGACCCTGATGCCGAGCCGTCGATCGGCGACCACGCGACCTGGCACAAGTGGCGGGCGCTGCAACTCGCCGAGGAGGCGATGCCGGGGTTCGACGAGGCGGCCGACACCTTCAAGCACTATCTCGACGGATCCGGTGACGACTACCACATCGACTACGACCAGGCCTACCGCGACGACAAGCTGATCCGCGACGCCGTGGACGCGGAGATCCGCCGTGCCCAGGAAAACGCCGAACGCCTCTACCGGGAGACCGGGCGGCAGAACTTCCAGATGACCGGCGAGCCGGCGCAGATCAAGCAGACTGAGACCAAGAACTGGGAGTTCGCGCTGGGCCGTCATTCCATCTGGGGCAGCGCGGACGTCCGGATCGACGGCAGACAGGCCAGCATGGACGTCACGATCCACGCCTACGACCGCTACAACTTCAACCGCGAGGACAAGTGGATCAACCAGGACAACGGCCGTTTCGAAACGCTCGGCTGGGCCAGGTCCTACGACACCCACGGCTCCCTCAAACGGACGATCACCTGGACGCTCCCGTGACGCCCGCTCGGAGCACCGCACTGACCGCGCAGGCTCACGGCCGAACGCCTGTCGCGTTCTCGCCGATCAGGCGGAGTGCCTTGGCCGTGAACTCGTCGAGCGGGTAGAACAGCTCGATGGCCAGCTCCGACAGCGTCACGTCGGCCGGCGCGCCGAATGTTGCCATGGTGCTGAACATCGACAACTCGCCGAACGCGCTGCGGATCCTCAGCGGCACCTGGATCGGGCTCGCCGGATGTTCCGCGCCATCCGGCTCCCCCGTCACCGGATAGCGGGACACCTCCTCGTAGAGCGCGCGGAGCGTCTCGTCACCGGTGGCGTCGACCTGGCGGAGCAGCCGCTGCAGCGTGAGCGTGCGCACCTCACCCAGGTTCGCCAGCCGGGAGGCCAGCCCGTCGGGGTGCAGGGTCAGCCGGAAGACGTTAGGCCGCGGCTCCAGCAGGTGCCCCGGCACGCCGTCCATGAGGACGGACATGGCGCGATTGCCCACCAGCACGTCCCAGAGCCGGTCGACCACGACCGCGGGGTACGGCTCGTGCGCCGCCAGCATGGTGTCGATCGCGGACCGGACCGAAGCAAGGTAGGCATCGTCGAGGCTGCTCTCCCGGTAGGCCGGCGCGTAGCCCGCCGCCAGCAGCAGGGTGTTGCGCTCGCGCAACGGGATGTCCAGGGCCTGCGACAGGTGGAGCACCATCGACCGGCTCGGCCGCGCGCGCCCCGTCTCGACGTACGACAGGTGCCGCGCGCTGACGTCCGCCAGGTTGGAGAGGTCGAGCTGGCTGAGCCTGCGGCGCCGCCGCCAGGCACGCAGCTGCGAACCGATCCGGGGCGGCTGCTCCACTTCCATGCCCCGGAGCCTAACGACCGTGGCGAGCGGCCATGACCCCGGAGGTTATTGAGTCGACGACCCCGGCGCTGGCACCGTTCCTGTGACCAGACCTTCACCGGGAGGAGATCGACATGACGACGACCAGGACAGACGCTTCTGTACGGCTGCGGCAGATCCTACGCGTCGACGGCTGGAGCACCGCCGTCTTCGGCGTGATCATGTTGGCCGGCGCTCAGGCGCTCAGCGGCCCGCTCGGCCTGCCGACCTCGTGGTCCATCCCGTTCGGGGTCGCCATGCTGGGCGGCGCCGCGGCCCTCGGCCTCATCGCCGGATATCCCCAGATTCCGCCGCGCCACGCGGCGTTCGTCGTCGCGGGGAACACGCTGTCGTGCGTGGCACTCCTCGTGCTCGCGTTCTCCGGCCTCATCCCGCTCACCGGGCTGGGCGTGGCGTTCCTGCTGGCCGGAGCCCTGGTGGTGGCCGTCTACGCGGCGCTCGAACTCATGGGCCTGCGCCAGCTCACCGCCGCCTGAACTCGCCGCGCTCCTACGCGAACTCGCGAACGGCGGCCACCAGCTCCGGCATGGTCCTGACGACGCTCCACGGCTGCCACTGATCGCAGCGCACGGGGTTGGCCTCGGTGTCGTCGCTCAGGAAAACGATCGTGCGCATCCCCAGCGTACGAGCCGGAACAAGATTGACCGGACGGTCGTCGACGAACACCATTTCATCAGGGGAGACGCCCAGCGCCTCGATCACCGTCGTGTACGCGGCCCTGTCGGGTTTGCGGGCCCGCAGATCGGAGCTGACGAACCACCGCCGCACGGGTGCCTCCAGGCCGAAACGCCGGCGTACGAGCTCGGACCAGACCGCCGTGTCATTGCTCAGGCAGGCGAGGCGCAGGCCATCGCCCCCCAGCTCCGCGAGCGCCTCCCGCACGCCTTCGTTGAGCTGGTGCCGCCCGCAATAATCCGCGTCACGCCCTTCCCGCGACAGCCCGACGGCCGACCAGAACCGGTCGGTCGTCATGCTCCCCAGCGTGGCCGAACGGTAGGCGGCGCGGATCTCCTGCTCGGTTCGTCGGCATCCGTGATCGCGCAGGTAGGGGATCAGGACACGACCCTGCACATTGCCGTACCGGTACAGAACTCCCATCGCATCGAAGAGGACCACCTTCGGCCGAGGCATGACCAGAGAGTACGCCGCAGCGATCCGGCGGTCCAAGCGCGCGAGGCCAGCGGATCTCGGCCAGAGCCACGGGCGGAACCGGCCGATCAGGGCTCTTCGCCATCCTGAGAGACCAGATCACCCCAGCGGCGTCGCGCCCCGTTCAGCGCCCCTCCGGATCCTCCGCGAGGAACTCCGCGACCAGCTCCGCCGGGTTGGCGGCTCTTGTCAGGGCGAACATCTCGTCGGGGTCGAACATGTCGTAAAGGACCACCGGCAGCGCTCTCCCGAAGGTCTCGACGATCCGGCCATCCGCGTGGAGCCGCCGGGCCAGATCGACGCAGAGTCCGTGGAACTGCTGGTCAAGCCGCTCGCCGCGCTCGTCCCGCTCGTGTTCGGAGAGCCCGTCCTGGTCGTCGTACCAGAGGCCCTGCGCCACCGCCTCCCGCCGGTGCAGCTCGGCGCCGGCCGGATCGCGCTCGGGGTCGTGGCCGGCGACGCAGTGACCCTCCAGCCCGGGCGGCGGGAAACAGGCGTAGCTCCAGCGAGCCTCCCATGCGTCCCGCGGGTTCGGCTCCGCCGGCAGCCGGGCCACCTCGGTTTCGGTGTTGTAGCCGATCGCGAGGTACGGGAACCGGGCGTCCTGGTCGACACTGTCGATTCGGAACGTGATGACGTAGATGTCGGACTTATCAGGAAACTCGGACAGGGCCCGCACGGCCGCCTGCTCCATGTGCAGCCGGAACGTCATCCAGAACCCACCTCCGTCTCGGCGAGAACCCCGTTCCCGCGTTCTCCTCCTGGTCGCCAGAAGACGTCGCATGCTACCGCGCACGCACCAACGGGCTGTCGCCCGTAATGCCCGGAATGTGGCCTGGCGACCCGCCCATGCCCTCGGCGATGCTGTGAAACGTGCAGTACGTGTCCAGAAAACCGCGACCACCCCTGGCCGGGCTGATCGACGACCTCTACTACCTGGAGGGCACGCCACCGTACCCCCGGCTGTGGCTGCCGCCGATGCCGTCGGCGGTGCTCATCATCAACCTCGGAGCGCCGTTCCGCATCCGCACCGGCTCCGAGACGGCCGAGTACGCCGACGGCTGCGTGCTCACCACCCCCACCCGCGCCTTCGCGTTCGGCTACCCGCCGGGGACCAGGTCGGTCGGCGTGCATTTCAAGCCGTGGGGGCTGGCGCCGTTCCTGCCGATGCCCGCGGCCGAGCTGTGCGACCTCCCGGTGACGGTGGAGCAGGTCTGGGGGCGCCCTGGCGTCGCCGCGTTGCGGGACCGGCTGGCGACGGCGGCCGGGCCGTACGAGATGCTGACGTCACTCGAGGACGAGCTGCTGCGGCGGCTCCGCGAAATCGCAGGCCTCGGGCTGGTACGCCACACGAGCAGCGTCATCGAGGCGGCTGCGGGAGCGGTCGCGATCGGCGACCTGAGCGCGGCGGCCGGCGTCAGCAGCACCCATCTGGCACAGCGGTTCAAGGAGCTCGTCGGCGTCACGCCGAAGCGGCTCGCCCGCACCTACCGCTTCGCCACCACCGTGTTCGCGATCGACCCCACCGGACCGGTCAACTGGGCCGACCTCGCGGAGCGCGCGGGCTATTTCGACCAGGCCCACTTCGGCCACGAGTTCCGGACGTTCACGGGGCTCACCCCGACCCGGTACGTCGACGTCCGGCGGCGCTTCCTGCGCGAACACCCCGGTCACGCGCTCGACGTCGGGCCGCTGCCGGCCGATTGATTTCTTACAAGAACCGGCGACCCCTGACCCGCCACCATGGGTACTTCCCGAGCAAAGGAGAGGTCCATGGGCAGAGTGGTCATGTACAGCACGGTGTCGGTGGACGGCTTCATCGCTGACAGGAACGACCAGGTCGGGCCGCTGTTCGACTGGATGTCCAGCGGTGACGTCCCGCTGGACGAGACCGGGGACGTGAAGGTGTCGCAGGCGTCCTACGACTACACCCGGCCGTACTGGGACCAGATCGGGGTGACCGTCGTCGGCCGCCACGTCTTCGACCTGACGGACGGCTGGGGCGGCAATCCGCCGGGCGGGATCGACCACGTGGTGGTGGTGTCGCACCGGCCGATGCCCGAGGGCTGGGATCCCGGGGCGCCGTTCCACTTCGCCGACGGCGTAGAGGCCGCCATGGCCAGGGCGCAGGAACTCGCCGGCGACCGCACGGTCGAGGTCGCCGCCGGCGACGTCGGCGGCCAGGTGCTGGCCGCAGGGCTCGTGGACGAGGTCGCCATGGACGTCGCTCCCGTCGTGTTCGGGTCCGGCAAACGCTATTTCGGCTCGGTCGACGCGCAGCACCTGCTGGAGGACCCCGACGTGGTGATCCAGGGCAACCGGGTCCTCCACCTGCGCTATCGAGTGCGCCGATAACCGCGTGCGGCAGAACATCCCCAGCCTGTGGACAAGCCTGGGGGACCCTGCCAGGAGGCGGGGTGACGGCCGGTGAGGCGGTCGAGGGCCGCGGCTGTGGCGTCGTCGGAGGCGAGGTAGACCACCAGCCGCTGCTCGTCGGGGTCAGGCAACTCCAGGCTCTCGTACGCCAGCCGCAGCTCCCCCACCTCCGGGTGCGCCCACCGCTCCACGCCGGTGCGCGAGGGCAGCGCGGGCCGAACCCGCGAACGGTCGCGAAAACGGGCATCGGCGGTGATCGTCAGCTCCTCGGCGAGAACCGCCGCGTGCGGATCGCCGAGCGCGGCCGCGGCCCGCAGCGCGGCGTTTTGTGACATCCCCGGCCGATGGTGCAAGGCAGCACCCGCGGCGCCCTGCTCATCGACGGCAGCCTGGCTGCCCACTGTTGCCCGCCAGGCCTGCCGGAGTGGATCGCCGCGGTCAACAGGGAGTACCTCACGGCGTACGCACAGGGCCGGGGCGACTACACCACCTCGACGTTCACGGACGTGACGAGCCACCCCGGCAGGTCGTTCGCCGACTTCGCGAAAGACCACGCCGCCCACCTGCGCTCGTGAACATCCGATCCTCAAGGCCCGGTGGCCCGACCCTCGCCTGCGAGATGCCACCGGTGTCATCGGCCGGCGCCTGCGCGGCTGACGGCCGTGGCAGTCCTGACAACGGCCGCCCGCAGGCTCCGGTCTGATGCCGGCGGAATAATTTCTAACGATTAAAGCTTGCATCATCCATTAGAACGAGGAGTGATATGAATGTCCAGGTCTTCCCCTGATCCAGCCCGAGAAGAACGTCACCGGGGTCCCTGGCCGGCGGTCGCCGCCGTGCTTGAGCACCTCAGGGAAAGGCTCCCCACGGGTGGCGTCCAGCCACCCGCCTGCCGGGGCCGGAGCGCGAGCGACCGGTGAACCGCACGGCCAACGCCGCGCTGGCGGCGATGACGGTCTCCTTCGGCCTCAATTTCTCGATGGGCGTGTTCCTCGCCCCCACGGCGGCTGCCTACGGCATCAGTGCCACCGCGTTGTCCCTCGCCGCGGCGGCGGCCACCGCGCTGACCGGCTTGGTCCAGTGGAAGGTCGGGAGCCTGCTGGACCGGCTCGGCGCACGAGTGGTCCTGGTCGTGGGCCTCGCCCTGACCTCGGGCGGCTACCTCGTCCTGGCGACGGTCCAGCAGACGTGGGAGTTCGTCGCGGCGTACATGGTGTTCGTCGGGCTCGGCTTCGCGTCGGCCTCCAGCCTCACGATCACCACGCTGATCTCCCGCTCGTACGGCCCGCGGGCCGCCCCCGCGCTCGCCAGGGCCAGCATCGGCATCAACCTGGGCCAGGTGCTCGCCCCGTGGGCCGCGACCGCCCTGTTCGAACCGGTCGGCGTCCGCGGCGCGTACACGATCCTCGGCGCGGCCGGCCTGGCGGCCACCGCGGTCCTGTGGTTCCGGCTCTCCCCCGACCGCGTGGAAAGCGTGCGCGACGTGCGCGGCGAGTCGCTCGCCGGCCAGGCCCGGGTGCTGGTCTCGTTCGGGCTGCACGCGGCGACCATGTACGTCGTCGTCCTCATGCTCCCGAAGCACGCCCTGGAGACCGGCTGGTCGGTCGTCGGCTCGGGCCGACTGGTGGCGGTCGTCGCGATCTCCGCGGGCGTCACGTCCGCGCTGGTGGCCCGCCTGCTGCGCACCCGGGCCCCGGAGACGCTGCTGCGCCTCCTGTACGGCGTGCGCGCGCTCGCTCTGGTGCTGGCCGCGTTCGTCCCCGGCGAAGGGGTGATCCTGGCGGTGGCGGTGCTGTTCGGCGCCGCCTCCTTCCCGGTGATCCCGCTGACCATGGCCGTCATGTCGCGCGGCCTCGACCCGAAACGGATCGGCCGCACCCTGGCCCCCGCCTGGGTCACCCACCAGCTCGCCGCCGCCGCGGGCCTCGGCGTGGCCGCCGCCATCCACTCCCTGACCGACAGCTACCGGGGATTCTTTGTGCTCGGCCTGGCCTTCAGCCTCGCCGCGGCCGCCCTACTCACCTCACCCGCTTCGTACGCCGCCAACTTCTCACAACGGAGGAACTGACATGACCGCAGTACGCCACAACACCGTCACCGTCCAGGGCCGCCCGATCTTCTACCGGGAGGCGGGCGACCCCGCCAACCCGACGATCGTCCTGCTGCACGGCTTCCCCTCCAGCTCCGCGATGTTCCGCAACCTGATCCCCGCCCTGGCCGGCTCCTACCACCTCATCGCCCCCGACCACCTCGGCTTCGGCCAGTCAGCCATGCCGTCCGCCACGGAGTTCGACTACAGCTTCGACTCCCTGACCGGGATCACCCTGGAACTGCTCGACACCATCGGCGTCGACCGGTTCGCCCTCTACATCCAGGACTACGGCGCGCCGATCGGCCTGCGCATCGCCTCGCGCCACCCCGAGCGGATCACCTCGATCATCACCCAGAGCGGCAACGCGTACCTGGAAGGCTTCACCCCCTTCTGGGAGGTGCTGTTCGCGCACGCCGCCGACCGGGTCACGCACGAGCCCGCGGTACGCAAGCTGCTCGAACCGGACGCGACCCGCTGGCAGTACACCCACGGCGTCCCCGCCCAGCGCCTGAGCCTGGTCAGCCCCGACACATGGACGCTCGACCAGGCGTACCTGGACAGGCCGGGCAACAAGGAGATCCAGCTGGAGCTGTTCCACGACTACAAGAACAACCTCGACGGCTATCCGGCCTTCCAGGAGTACTTCCGCACCCACCAGCCGCCGGTCCTGATCGTCTGGGGCGAGAACGACGAGATCTTCGGTCCCGACGGCGCCAAGGCGTTCCTGAACGACCTGCCGGAAGCCGAGCTCCACCTGCTGGACGCCGGCCATTTCGCGCTGGAGACCCACGGCACGGAGATCGCCGATCTGATTCGCGATTTTCTCCGGCGGAAGGGAATCGCCCCCTTGATCTAACGGTTATCCGATCAGTCATCCATTAGACATCCACCGGTCACCACCAACGAGAAAGGCAGAGACCACCATGTCCCGACTTCCCCTGATCCAGCCCGAGACCGCCACCGGCAAGGCCGCCGACCTCCTCGCGGGCGTCCAGAAGGCCCTCGGCGTCACGCCGAACATGACCAAGGCGATGGCCAACAGCCCCGCTGTGCTCAAGGCGTACCTGGACTTCTCCGGCGCGCTGAACGACGGCAGCCTTCCAGCGGCCACCCGCGAGCGCATCGCGCTGCTGGTCGCCCAGGAGAACGGCTGCGACTACTGCCTGTCCGCGCACACGTACATCGGCACCAACCTGGCTGGGCTCACCGCCGAGGAAGCCGGCCGGGCACGCCGGGGGCAGGCCGCCGACGCGTCCGCCGAGGCGGCGCTCACCCTGGCCGCAGCCCTGGTCCGCACCCGCGGCGGCGTCACCGACGGTGACCTGAAAGCCGCCCGCGAGGCCGGCCTAGACGACGGCCAGATCGCCGAGGTCGTCGCGAACGTGGCGCTGAACGTCTTCACCAACTACCTCAACAAGACGGCCGACACCGACATCGACTGGCCCATCGTCCGCCACTGATCCACCCGATCTCCGGTACGGCCCGCGCCCACAGCCGCGGCGCGGGCCGTACCGGCACCGCATGAACGCGAGCCGCATACCCACCGCGCACAGGAGCACCCCATGCCCCGTCCCCCGCTGCCACCGTTCACCACCCCCGGCGCCGCGCAGAAAGTCCAGCTCGCCGGGGACGCCTGGAACAGCCGCGTCCGTTTCCAGTACGAATGGCGCGACGAGGGCGACCGCACCATGTTCGGACCACGATCATGAGCAGGTTCGCCCAGCTTGCCTTCACCGAAAGGGTCCGGGCCCACCAGAAGGCGCACGGCAGCGATCGTGCCTACCGGCGCATGCTCGAAGGACCCGCCGAGGCCGACCGGCTGGGGCCCGACGAACGCGCCTTCATCGCCGAGCGCGACAGCTTCTACATCGCCACCGTGAGCGAGACCGGCTGGCCGTACATCCAGCATCGCGGCGGCCCGCCCGGCTTCCTGAAAGTCCTGGACGATCACACCGTCGGCTTCGCCGACTTCCGCGGCAACCGGCAGTACATCACGGTCGGCAACCTCGACCACGACCACCGTGTCTCGCTGTTCCTCATGGACTACGCCAACCAGGTGCGGCTCAAGCTGCTCGGCCGCGCCCGGATGGTCGAGGACGATCATTCGCTAGCCCGGACGGGCTACCCCGCCAAGGTGGAACGCGCCGTCATCATCCAGGTCGAGGGGATCAACTGGAACTGCCCCCAGCACATCCCGCAACTGTTCCCACGCGACGCCGTCGAGCACGCCCTCGGCCATCTGCAGGACCGGATCGCCGAGCTTGAACAGGAGAACGCCCGGCTGCGCGGAGCCGTGTCATGAGACGCTCGGGCACGCCTCCACCCGCTTCGGCGGGCCACGGATCGGCGATGTCCGACGACAAGCCGAGCTCCATCAGATCAGGTCAAGAGCCCGCCCCCTCACGGTGACCTTGCCTGTAGTGAATTCGACGTCCACGATGCCACCCCGGCAACCTTGCCTACCTCGGCCTTGGCCGGCGTCCCCGTACACGATGTCGCCGCCCGTCTCGGCCATGCCGACCCCGCGATCACTCTTCGGGTCTAAGCCCACGTGATCCGCTCAGCCGAGACGGCCGCTGCCGACATCTTCGCTGACTCGCTGCGAGACGGCTGTTGGTCGGCGAGCGGTTTTCGAAATACGAAGATCACCACAAGCACGAGGGTCGGCCATGACAGGAGGTGCCCGATGATCGTCAACGTGAACTGCTGCCACTCCACCTTTCGATGATCCCTGCCTCACTGGCCTCGTATGACTCGATGTCTGCCTCTGTTCTCACACCGTGATCAACAGGCCAAAGCCAGAGGAGTGATCCGCACAAGCCGGGACGCACGAGCACCATGAGTGCGGACCTCCTCATTCAATCCGCAACGCATCTCACCGCCATCGACATCGCTCTCCGTGTCTCGTGGGCGGCTTGTTTGCAGGAGGGTTAGCAAAAGACCCCCGCGATCATCGCGAGGGGCCTTTGACCTGGAGCCGCCTTGGGGATTCGAACCCCAGACCCCTTCATTACGAGCAAAATCGAACAGGTGTTCCTAGTCGATAGGTAGTCCTCGCTGCCCTGCTCGACTATCCGTTGACGTCCGTCAACGTCCGCGATCGCCTGCCGCCGTTGTCACTCAGAACGTCACTCACAGAAGACTGGCTCCGTTCGCGACTTTCGGCGCCACGTTGCCGGCGCCGCGTGCCGAGATGTTCGTGGGAACCGGCACCACTTGTGGATCTCGCCCGCCGCCCGGTGGCGCCGGCGGTAGCTCCGGAGCCCCGTGCACCCTCCGTGCGATCAATCATGGACGAGCCAAGTGCGAGTGCGCGGATCTGCCGATGAGCGCACCGCTGGTTTCCTGAGCGACGTCACGTGACGAGCACGGCCGTGAGTATCGAGAGATACGACTCATGGGCGAGATGCAGGCCGTCAAGATTGGACGTCCCGAACCACGCCACAGCGTCGTGCTCGTCCGGCGCGGCGTTGACGGGTGTTCCGGTCCACCTGTCGACTAACCAGATCTGCATGTGAAACGTCGCGGTCCGGATCTCATGCATCGGCGGGCCGGACGGCTGCGATGCCGTGATTCCCAACTCCTCCCGAAGCTCGCGGACAAGGCTCTCTTTCGGATCCTCCCCCTCCTCCACATGACCGCCCGGCAGGTCCCACACGTCGGGATACCAACGGCGTCCGGCGCTTCGATGACACAGCAACACCCGATCGCCGTCGCGAAGAACGGCCGTCACAATCCGGACCGGACCGGAGTCGTCAGCGGAGATCGTCATCGGCCCATTCTGACCCATGCGAATCTGCTGCATACAAGGCGCGTCCCGCCGCCGACACCCGTCACCGTGCGTGAGCGGTGCGCTGGCCGACGACAGACGTATCCCGCACCCACCAATGGGTGGCGCCCAAACTCACAAACATCGAGATCAGTAAGATTCCGCTGGTGCCGAAACTAAGCGACATCTGGCGCCGGAATTCATGACAAAGCCAGAAGAGCCAAGAACGGTGCTTCGCACGGGAGAGGCGCTGCAACATGTTACAGCCTGCCCCTGTCGCGCGTAGCGCAATGGGACGCGCGAAGCGCCATTTATATCTCGAAGTTGTTCAGGGACAGCAGGGACACCCCGCCGTGGGGCGTGTCCCCTCGTATGCGTCAACGATTGCGCAGGTCAGACGGCAGACGGGGACAGTGGGGACGCCGGGGACACACATCGTGGTTGCGACTTCGAGAATCGCTGCTGCGGTAGGGGCTGGTGAGGATGTCTCGCGAAGCATGGCACGCACAGACCCGGAACGAAAACCAGTCCGATCCCCACATCCGCCCCTTTGCCCCCGAAAGCCCCATAAGCGCCTCTGTATAACATGCAGCGGAGTACGGCGTATTACATTACGTTAATGGGCAGAGATGACTCTAGAGACGCCGTTCTAGCCCGCACCGAGCACGTATGGCCAGAGGTCTACAACGCGCTCACCAACGGCATCAAGACCGCGATCTACCTGCACGAAGTCGCGGAGTGGGAATTCCGGGACGACAAACACTTATACCAGCATATGATCCGCCGCAAAGCGATCGAGGCATTCAAATCTCTCGCACCCGAGGGCGACACCGCATCAGACCAGAGCGACGCTACCGACCTGCCGATGAGCGGGCTCATCCTCGCACTCGAACAAGACATAGTCCGGATATGGCACATCGCAACTGCCGACATCCCCAAACCGACAACACCTGCCAAGCTTGAGTTCGTGGACCAACCAGCCAGCGGCCAAGCCAGCTTGTTCGACCCCCACGAGTTCTCTGGACGTCCGCGTCGACGCAACTCAGAGCTCAACCACCTGATCTTGCGCTGGACGGTCAAAGACCACGAGATCGAGCGGTACGAACTGATTCGCCCAGCAGGGATTTGGAAGGGAAGGGTGGATATCGACTGGAGAAAGGACCTGCTCCCACGCTTCAGACAGCCACCAGCAGAACGTGGGAGCCAGGGTCGAGCGTGAATCCGAAGTCCGTGGAGCTCAGATGTCTTTCCGGGACGGCGGGGACAGCCCCACCCGTGAAGTGTCCCGTGCAAGGTTAGGCTTTCTTGCAGGTCAAGTCCCCCAAGGGACAGCAGGGACAATGGCGGCACCTAGAGGGCGGAACCGCAGGCACTCCTTGGACCACACCACCAGGGGGAGCCAGTGTCATACCCGCAACAGCTCACCCCCGAGGAAAAACTCGCCGACGCGAAGAAGCAGCTGAACCTCCCGCGTATCGTCGTGATCTGCGGCTCCACCCGTTTCATGACCGAGATGACCGAGGCCGACCTGCGGGAGACCACAGCCGGAAAGATTGTCGTCAAACCGGGCTGTGACATGAAGTCGCCGCACGAACTTTGGTCCGATCCTGTCGAGGCCGAGGCGCTGAAGGTTCGACTCGACGATCTGCACCGAGCGAAGATCCGGCTCGCTGATGAGGTGCTCGTAGTCGGCGACTACATCGGAGACAGCACCCGAGCCGAAATCGCCTACGCCCGGTTGCTGGGCAAGCCCGTGCGGTTCACGCACCCCGAAGTCGACCCTGACGCCTGACCGCCCGCTGCCACCTCGACAACCAGGGCCGGCAGCCCACCGCCTGACCGTCTCGCGGTGGCTTCGGCCGCCGCCCACCCCACACCCTCCGCAGGCATTCCTTGGGAATTGATCTTGTAGTGCGTCAGGGTGTGTTGCCGCCCACCGGGTGACCATCCTCAGGAGGCTTCGGACCGGCGAACGAGCCCAGACCCGGGACCGTGTAGATCACGCCTTCCTCGCGTAGGTGCGCGATCACCTTCCGCGCCGTTCCGCGCGCGATGCCGAACTCCTGAACCATCGATTGCTCGGAGTCCACCAGGTCGCCCGGCGACATGGCCGCGATCCGCCGGCGCATCTCGTCGGCCACCTGTCGCCACACGGGGCGATCCTTCCGAAACTCCATCACAGCTCGACCGTAAGCAGGCGTGGACGTGCTCAGTAATGCAGCTACGTTCATGAACAGGCATGTACGTGTATGGACGTGTGACGGTAGAGTCAGCGCATGGCCAAGTTGGAGCTTCCCGACTTCGACGCGTGGCAGGAGGAGTCCGGCATGTACAGAGCGAGACACAAGAGGACGAAGCAGGAGATCGAAGCCGACACATGGCGTCGACTCGAACTGCTCGCGTGCGCCGTACAGATCGGGGTCATGCTAAGCGAGTCGACCGGTGTCCGCGATACCCGATGAGCCCCTGGACATCGACTGGACAGCGTACGTCTCACGAGGGACACGCTCCCGCGTCCGGGAGTTCATGACACATGGTGCCATCGAGTATGAACTCTGCCTGGAGGGTGGGCAGTACGTCATCCGGCGAACCGACCGGCGGCGCCCGAACCATCCCACGGTCCTCGAAGCCGGGCGGAACCTATGCCGTCAGGCGATGCTTGAGCTCTGGCGGCTCATCGTCGAGGGACACGTCGGCTAGCTTCGATCACCGCGCCCATGGTGCATGACCTGCGCAAACGATGGCCACGCAGGCACGGATCTTCCTCAGAGTTCGGCGCAAGTTCAGCGTGGGGGCGGCACAGGGTCATGCCGCCGAACCGGCAACGGAACCCACCCTGGGATATGGAGATCACTCACCCGACTAACTGGAGGTTTGGGCATGGTTCTTCCTCTCCGAGGTACCGTCTTCCGTGACCAGTACGACGCGGCCAGCACCGACGCACGGAAAGGTCTGGGAGCGGCGGCCTCACTTGCAGAGCCTTATCGTCCCTGGCTTGCTGGGCACGTGGCCCAGCTCCAGCGGGCCGTGCGCACACTGGCTGGCGAGGCTTGCTCCCATCTGACAGCGCCGACTGTGATACACGCGGCCGTATGGGCGCCGGGCCGCCTCGTTTGCTCTGCCTGCACCGCCCACCTTGTGGCCATCACGTCCGAATGTGATCACTGCGGCAAGGTCACAGACCGGGTCCGGACAGGGCTATGCGTCGTCGGCCCCATTCAGCTCGCCTTCCGTCTGTGCCCTGCCTGTACGGTTGGCATGGGAAGCTCGTGAGCCGCATCTCGCCCCAGCTGGCATACGACTGGGAGGTGTTCTACAGCACCCACGACGCGTCCGAGGTCGGCTCGGCCGGCACCTGCGGCAGTGAACTCGGCGCCACGGTGGCGCTGAGTGTCGCCATGGCGCAGCCCGGGGCGTCCTGGGGGCGAGTCGTGAGGCGTGACGTGCAACTTGATCAGGCTGAAGACGCATGGCGAAGCGCCGTCATCCGCTTCGCTGAACTCAGCTCCACAGGAGCCGTTCAGTGGACTCCACCGCTCGATACGTGATCGCTCAGTCCTGCCAGGCGTCTTCTACACTGGCATTCACGTACCCGAAACCCCTGATCTGCCGAGGAGTCCGGCCCGGATGTCTGATCGATCAGGCCCCGACCCTGAAGCCGAGTGGTGGACGACGTCCGACGTCGCCGCCTTTCTTGGTGTGCGGGTCGCGACCATCAGCACGTATCGGCGCCGCGGGCAGATGCCCGAACCGGATCTCACGGTGGGCCGCACTCACGTATGGAAGCCGAGTCGCATCGTCAGCTGGCATGAGTCAAGGCCACGGCCCGGAGTCGGTGGGCGTCCAGTCCCCTCGGCCGGTTCGGAGGGCCAGGACTGAGTCACCTCTCCAACTGGGCGCGTAGCTCTTCGGCTGATATCGCACAGCGGAACCCGGTGTCGTCGTCCATCATGAGCGGCGATGCGTCGTTGAATTTTGATGGCGTCGCGCGGAAGAAGGGGCTTGTGAAGGCGCTCCCCTTGAGTTCGTACCTCACCGGGTCTTCCTGGCTGCGCGTCGAGCACCATTCCCACGTATTGCCGCACATGTCGTAGACGCCGTACATGCTCACACCGCTGTGGTACGTGTCCACAGGGGTCGTGTGCCGCAGGCCGCTTTCCCTGGAGTTGCATTTGGCCGGAGTTTCCTGACTTCCCCACGGGTAGATGTCACCTCGCGGGCCGCGCGCTGCCTTCTCCCACTGCTGGCTTGTCGGTAGGTCTTTCTGAGCCCATTCCGCATAGGCGGCGGCGTCGTGCCAGTTGACAAACACAACCGGGTGGTCCAGATCTTCGGTAGGTCTGGTTCCGGCTGTCCAGTGTCGCGGTGGTTCATAGCTCGTTGCTTCTACGAAGCGAGCGTAGTCAGCATTCGTGACGGGATAGACGTCGATGTAGAAGTCCGGTAGCCATACCGGCTCATCTTTCGGCCCTGACAGGAATATTCCCGCTTCCACAAGCGCCATGAGCCTGCCGTCACCGGGATGACGAACCTCGGCAGTTTTCGGCGAAGACGCGGACCCGGGATTCTCGACGCCTTGCTGCTGCGCCGTAGCGGGAGAATCCAGAGGCACGACATTGAGGATTCTTTCGAACCGTTCGTGAACTTCCGGATCTGATCGGACGAGGACAGTGTCCAGGGCCGCCTGGTTCATCTGCCGAGGGACGATCGTCTCCCCGCCGGCTTCCCACTTGGAGACCATACGGTCGCTGATACCGATGTGCTCTGCGAAGTCTCGGATACTCATTCGCTTCGCCTCGCGGAGAGCTCGAATCTCTCGACCCGTCCACTTGTCTACGGTAGCCACGAAGATGGACTCACCTTTCCTGTCGTCCTGGCCGCAGGCGGCTACAGGGGGTCCGGCAGAATATCGCTGTATTCCTCGCGCAGGGTATCGATAATCGGATGCCCTCCCGGGAAAGCAACGTCGTCTATCAGCTTGATAGCACGCACTCCGATGGCGGCATTCGTGGCAAAGGCGGCTTCCATGCGCTGAAGGTCAGATAGACGCACCTGGCTGCTGACCGTTCTCTTGTGCGTACCTTTCAGAAGGTCCATGGTCACGCCTTCAAGGACGTCCACGTTCGGCCAGATGACATTATCGCCATCGAAGAACCCAATGTTCCATGTCGCCCCTTCGCTGATGACAGATTGCGCGTCCACAAAGAGAGCATCGTCGAACCTGTTGAGCTGTGCCGCCCTTCGGTGCCACAGGGTGCCGAAAAGAGCGACATGCTTTATTGCTGGCATCTCTCTGACATAAGAGACGGATTGAACACTCAGGGGCGGCAACGGGATGTTGGCCGCTGCGCGCGTCGTGACAAGCACGTGCGGCTCAGCCTTCTTGCCCGGCGTGCCCAGTTCAAGATTCGGATCAAAGACGGTTACCCGAACGGTGTGAATGCCCGTTTTGCCAACCATCCGGCGTATGTATTCGCGGATGCTGTCCTCATTCGGACTGACACCGAATAGCAGCTGGCTATCCCGCTTGAGCCTCGCCATGTGCAGCTCAAGGCCGCGCACGCCGCCCTCTTCAACCCTAATTGAGGTGAAATGACCGAAATTGGTCAGCGCCAGGACCTGGAGATCTTCAACGCTGACCGCTGATCCGTTGAGTTCCGCCACAGACGCAGTTTCGCATCTGATCGTTTGGCTGCACAGAGGTTCAGCGGAAGTACCACACCAGCGATTCAACGGAAGTTCGGGGTTGGGGCGGCACTAGATCATTCCTCCTTCAGAGCCCTCGGGAGCAACCTGGACATCAGCAACACCGCAAGCGACCAGGGCGAACACAGGCTCCTTGACGAGTACTTACTGAGTTAGTACTCTCGGGAACGCCGAGCGATTCGGAGGACTTCCATGCGAAACACCATGTCGGCCCCTACGCGGGTCCTGCCCCGGTTGATCCTCTGGGGCGCGCTGATCGGCTTCGGCTGCTACGCGTTTCAAGACCCGCAGGGGGCGGCTCTGCTCATCAAGAAGGCGCTCACTTTCCTGCCCCAGCTAGGTGAGGTCTTGTCGACCTTCGTACGGACGATCACGTCCTGACTCGGCTTACACAACCAAACGAGGGCGACCCCCAATCCGCCAAGACCCAGGGTCGCCCTCAACTCCTCGAACAGAAGGAGCACCACCATCATGGCCTACCGGTCAATGATCAACGGTCCTGTCCCAGGGCCGCCCCAGCTGGCAGACCTACGGAACGAACTGCTGAACGCAGGACCGCAGTGCACGCCGGCCGATGTCGAGCTGTTCACCGGCCCCGACGACGACGCCGAGTCCGACGAGGCACGGCACAACCGCGAAGCGCAGGCGAAGGCTCTCTGCCGGCGGTGTCCGGCTCGGGCTGCGTGCCTGGACTACGCCCTCGCCGTCCGCCCGGATATCGGAGTGTGGGCGGGCCTGACCGCTGACGAACTCCTCGGGACGCACACGGACTCGGAGGTGGCGTGATGGCCGGCCGCTTCCAGTGCTCCGACTGCGGTCACCGCTCGCAGAGCGCGTTCGGCTGCCGCCGCTGCGGCGCCACCATCGGCCGTCAGATCCAGCTCTGCACCGCCCACGGTACGCGCTGCCATCCCGGGTGCCGCCCCTGCCGCATCCTCGTCCGCTCCCAGTCCGGCGCCTGAAAGGAGGGCTTCCGTGATCTCCGTACTCGTCTACCTGCTGGTGTTCTTCGCCGGGTGCGTCGCCTGCGACCTGGTGCGCTACGCGCAGGAGCGCCACCGGCTGCATCAAGCGACCCGCGTCGCAGCGAGCCAGGGCGACCCCCTGGAGGCGGCCTACCAGGAGTGGTCCGTCAATCCCGCCTACTGGTGCAACCGTCCTGGTTGCTCGCGCTGCGGGGGATGGTGGGGTCTGTCATGAGCCGTATCCGTGCCCGCTTCTGGGACCCGACCGGCGACCGCTACAGCCTCCCCACCTACCCGTGGCAGATGGCGCCGCCGCACCTGCTCACCCTTCGCCAGCTCACGGCCCGCGGGCTCCGGCCCGGCGGCCAGGGCGTCCAGGCGCAGGTCCTCTGGCGCTCGACCCGCTACGGCGCGCCCGGCGTGCGTGCCGCCTACCTGTACGACGTGCGGTTCGCGTTGCCCAAGCGCGTCGCGACGCCGGCGCAGCTCGCGGCGCTGGACAAGGCCAACGCCGCCCGCCGTACCTGCCCGGAGTGCAAGCGAGACGCCGGATACGTACTGCCCCGCCATCTCGACATCTGCCTGGACTGCGCACAGGAGGTGGTCGCGTGACCACCATCAACCCCGATCAGCCTTCAGAGCCCAGCCCGGAGGACATCGCGCGTGGCCTGGCCGAACTGGAGCAGCACGTAGCCAGCCAGACCCCGGTCGCGCCCCCGAGCGGTTCGGCCGTGCCAGTCGGCGAGACCAAGCGCGTGCGACAGCTCCGCGCCGAAGTCGCCGAAGCGCACCTGCTCGCCGACCTCCAGGACGACGACGCCCCGCTGTTGCTGGACACGCCCAAGGTGCGCAAGCGCCGCAAGGCTGCCCAGCAAGCCGCGCGGCTGCACGCCCTGGCTCAAGACCCGCAGATGCGTGCCTGGCAGGCCGCCCGGATGCGGCGCGTGCTGGTCACCGCCGCCCTGGTCTCGCTGGCACTCGCGCTGGCCTGGTCAACCGCCGGAGTGCAGCACTTCGCCGCTGACAGTGCCGCGCCCTGGTCCCCGGCCTGGCTCTTCGCCTGGCTGGTCGAACCGTTCCTGTCCCTGGCCCTGCTGGTCGTGGTCGGCGCACGCGCCTACCTCGGCACGCGAGGCCAACCGCTCGACGACCCCAAGCTCGTACGAATCGAATGGCTGTTCCTGGCGCTCACACTCGCCATGAACGCCTGGCCGTACCTGCCGCTGGTGGCCGCCGACTTCTCACTGTCCCGGCTCGTCCTGCACGTCCTGGGACCCATCGTCGCGGTGGCCATCGTCACCGCACTGCCCATCATCCTCGCCGCCTTCTCCAACCTGGACCACGGCGCCACCGGTACCCCTACTGACCCTACGTACAGGCCAAACACCAACGCACCGGACGCACTGACCGCCCGCGCCCGGCACCTGACCGCCACCGGCGAGCTTCCCCCCAACGCCGGAGCCGACAAGATCCGCCGCGCGCTCGGATGCGGCATGGACACCGCCCGCGCTGTCCGTGACGCCCTGCGCAACGACACCACCACCTAAGCGAGGAAACCACCCATGTTCACCACCGCTCTCGTCGTCAGCCTGATCTGCCTGGCCATCCCCGTGTCCACCTACATCCGCATGGTCATCACCGGTCGCCGCATCCGCTCCGCGATCCGCGCCCGCGTGTCCGCCTACCACCACATCGACGCGAGGTGATCGTGGCCACCGCCACCAGCGACAACCCGAACATCACACAGGGCGCGGACCCAATCCGCCAAGACCAGTCCGCGCCCTGCCACCACGCAACCCGCAATGAGCACGAGGTGCACACATCATGACCGACCAACCGCACGAGCACGAACGGACCCCGGCGAAAGACAACGAACGGCCCACCCAGAGCGCCAACATCGTCGACCTGGCCACCGCCCGCGCCGGACGCCTGACCCACAGCACGCCGCCGGCCGACACTGACGACGCTCCGGTCACCGAACGGCCCGAGTCGGCGCGGCGGACCACCGCCCGCGACACCTCCTATGAAATCGAGCTGGACGAGCAGCCGCCGGCCGATGCGGCACCGGTCGCGGTGGACCTGCCCGAGTCCGACGTCCCGGCCTCGCCGCAGGCGGAAAAGCGCCGCCCGATCATCCCGACAGGCCTGCACCGCGCCAACCTGCCCTCCACCGTCCGTGCAACGGCGAACAGGTGGGCGCACGTCGCCGCCTTCCACGCCATCCGCTCGCCCTGGTACCTCCTTCAGGTCACCTGGTGGGCCCTGGTCGGCCTGCCCAAGCTGGTCAGCCGGCAACTTCGCTGGTGGTGGGTCGACGAGCAGTACGCCCTGCTCCAGCAGGCAGCCACCGACAACGACCCGGCCATGTGGCTCAAGTTGCACCGCGAAGGTAAGGCCACCCGCCGCTGGCGTGGCCTGGTGCTGTTCTTCCAGGCCATCGCCGTGACCATCGCCGTCGTGGTGACGGCCCACCTGGAGACGTTGTGGCAGGTCGCCGTCGCCGCCGTCCTGGTGCCGGTCCTCGCCCGCTACGGCCGCCCCGCTGGCCGGCCGATCATCCCGACCGCCGTAGTCACCCGCCGCTACCGCAAGCTCAACAGCGACATCGTGCTACGGGCCTACTACGCCGCCGGGCTCGGCCATCCGGACCGGCCCAACCAGCAGATCGAGTTCGGCACCGCCATGGCGCGCGAGGGCAACGGCTCCAAGGTGCTGGTCAACCTGCCCTACGGCAAGACATTCGACGACGCCGTCAAGGCGCGTCCGAACATCGCATCCGGGCTGGATGTGGCGCTTGCCCAGGTCACCCTGTCGCGCGACCCCGAGTCTCACCGCTCGCACTGGCTGTGGGTGGCCGACTCCGATCCGCTGGCCACCCCGGCGGGCCGTACGCCCCTGCTGGCCTGCAAGGAAACCGACATCTGGCAGCCCGCCCCGCTCGGCGTGGACGAGCGTGGCCGCGCAGTCAGCCTGCTCATGCTGTGGGTGTCCATCCTGGTCGGCGCTCAGCCCCGGCAGGGAAAGAGCTTCACCGCCCGGCTGCTGGCCCTGTACGCGGCGCTGGACCCGTACGTCCGGCTGGAAGTGTTCGACGGCAAGGGCTCGCCGGACTGGCGCAAGTTCGCCCTGGTCGCGCACACCTGCTCATTCGGGTTCACCCCGTCCCGCGACGGCGACCCTGTGGAGATCTTCGTGCAGATGCTCCGCGACCTCAAAGCAGACGTGCAGGCCCGCTACCAGAAGCTCTCTGAGCTGCCGGTGGACGTCTGCCCCGAAGGCAAGCTGACCCGTGCGATCGCCCGTGACCCCAAGTACGGCATGCCCGTGCGCCTGGTCGTCATCGACGAATGCCAGGAGTACTTCGACACCGGCGACAAGGAGCTGAACAAGGAGATCGCCGGACTGCTGGTATTCCTGGTCAAGGTCGCCCCCGCCGCCGGCGTCATCGTGCTGGACGCCACCCAGAAGCCCGGCGGCGTCGGCACCGGCGACATCGCCACCTCGTTCACCAGCTTCCGCGACAACCACCAGGTCCGCATCGCCCTGCGCACCGGCTCCTGGCAGGTCTCGGACCTGGTGCTCGGGTCGGGCGCCTACAGCGAGGGGTTCGACTCCTCCGTCCTCTTGCCCTCCTACAAGGGCGTCGGCCTGCTACGCGGCGCCGGGGACAACACCCCGACCGTCCGCTTCCACCTGGCCGACGCCGAGGACGCCGAAAAGATCCTGCTGGCCGCACGCAAGCTCCGCGAGCGCGCCGGGACCCTGACCGGCATGGCCGCCGGGCAAGCCGCCATCCGCGAAGTCCGCGACGTACTGGCCGACGCCCTGAGCGTCTTCCAGAGCGGAGAAGCCGGCCTGCCGTGGGCCGTCATCGCCACCCGGCTGACAGAACGCATCCCCGAGCACCACGCCGACCTCACCGCCGAGGCCATCTCAGCGCAGCTGCGCGGGCTCGGCGTACCGAGCGTCGACATCAAGCGGGACGGCAAGGCGCTCAAGGGCGCCAAGAAGACAGCCATCACCACGGCGATGGACCGCCGGGAGACCACCACCGGATAGCCCGACCCGCGCCCGGCGAACCCCGGCTCGGAGGTTCGCCGGGTCGCGGACCACCCGCGACCGGTCGCGGCGGCGCGACCAGCCCCGCGACCACCAGAACACCACCTGACCAGCCCGAATATCCGCAGGTCGCGGGTAGCGGGCTCGGCTTCCCACGCCCTGAAACCGGCTCTGGAGACCATCCATGACCCATCTGGCCGCGACCGCGACCACCATCACCGCGACCCTGATCGCGACCACACCGACACCGTCCACACTGCCCGGCTGGGCGGTCCTCGCCGTCCTGGCACTGGCGCTGCCGCTCGCCTACGCCGTCGTGTGCGCCGCCACCCCGTTCGCGGCCTGCCGCCGCTGTCACGGCGTCGGCAAGACCCTCAAGCCCAACGGACATCTCAAGCGCTGGTGCAACCGCTGCGACGGCACCGGCCTGCGTCTGCGTTGGGGGCGCCGCCTCTTCAACTACCTCCGCCGACTCCATCAGGCCGGCACCCGATGACGACCACACCCCGCGCCCCGACGCATGACCGAAGGACTCACACCATGACCCGCTCGAACCTGCGCTACGCACTGGCCGCCGCCGCACGTGGGTGGCACGTGTTCCCGCTCGCGCCCGGCGGCAAGGTGCCGCCCCGCGGCTTCACCTCCTGGCAGGACCGCGCCACCATCGATCCCGCCGTCATCCACAGCCTGTGGGCACATCGGCCGTACAACATCGGCATCGCCACCGGCCCGTCCCGCCTGCTGGTGGTCGACCTCGACCGCCCCAAAGAAGGCGAGACGCCACCGCCGGAATGGGACCGCCCCGGCATCGCAGACGGCGCCGACGTGTTCGCCGCCCTGTGCGCCGACGCCGCGCAACCGCTACCGCTGGAAACCTTCCAGGTCCGCACCCGGCGCGGCGGCCTGCACCTGTACTACACCGCGCCGGACGGCTGGGAGCTGGGCAACACCCAGGGCGCACGCGGCGGGCTCGGCTGGCTCATCGACACCCGCGCAGCCGGCGGGTACGTCGTCGGCCCCGGCAGCCACGTCACCGCCGACGACGGTCACGGCACCTACGACGTGATCCACGCCGTACCCGCCGCCCCGCTGCCCGCCTGGCTGGCCGACCGGCTCCGCCCCGCACCGCTCCCAACGCAGCAACCCGTGGTGGTGTCACTGCCCTCCGACCGGAAGGGCAGCTACCTGCGCGCCGCCATCGCGTCCGAGCTGGAACGAGTCACCGGCTCACCACCACACGGCCACAACACCGCGCTCTACCGCGCGTCCGTGGCGCTCGGACAACTCGTCGCCGGCGGCGAACTGGCCGAGTCCGACGTCACCGCCTGGCTCACCGACGCCGCGCAGCAGGTTGGCCAACCCTACGGCGAAGCCGTCCGCACCATCGCCTCAGGACTTCGGGCAGGCGCCCGCCGTCCACGAACGGTGGCCGCATGACCAGCGAACGCTCTACCCACCTTCGCCTGGTCCCCGGTGATGCGGTCCACGCACCGGCCGACCAGGCCCCGGCGGTCCCGTTCCGTACCTCATGGACCGCCGACGAGCTCATGGCCACGACCTTCCCAGAAACCCGGTGGGCCGTGCCCGGCATCGTCGCCGAAGGGCTCAACCTGCTGGCCGGACCGCCCAAAGTCGGCAAGTCCTGGCTGTCACTCGCCACAGCCATCGCCGTGGCGAGCGGCGGAAAGGCGCTCGAAGCCATCGACGTGGACCCCGGACCGGTGCTCTACCTGGCGCTGGAAGACACTCCGCGCCGTCTCCAGTCACGCATGCGCAAGATCCTTCAAGACAATCCCGCACCGCGAGACCTGACCCTGTCCACCTCATGCCCGACACTGCCGCAAGGCGGGGAAGACGCCATCGCCCGCTGGCTGGAACGCAACTCCGGCGCCCGCATGGTCGTCATCGACGTGTTCGCCAAAGTACGCGGCACCACCCCGCCCGGCCTGTCCGCCTACGACGCCGACTACACCGCCATGGGCCGCGCCAAACGCCTGGCCGACACCTACGGCGTCGCCGTCGTCCTGGTCCACCACGTCCGCAAGATGGGCTCAGACGACTTCCTGGAGCAGGTCTCCGGCACCAACGGCCTGGCCGGCGCCGCCGACGCCACGCTCGTACTCAAGCGCGCACGCGGCACCGCAGACGGCGTCCTGCACGTCACCGGCCGCGACGTCGAAGAAGCCGAATACGCCATGGCCTTCCAGCCCGCCGCCGGCATCTGGCACCTACTCGACGGCCCGCCAGAGGACCACACCCTGTCCGACACCAGAGCAGCCATCATCCGCCACCTGCGCCAGCAGCCCAACAACCCGCCCAAGGCCATCGCCGAAGCCGTCGGCGTGGCCTACGCCAACGTGAAGAAGACCTGCCAACGAATGGCCACCGATGGCCAGCTCTGCGTGGACGCTGCCGGACGCTACCGCCTGCCGGGGACACCGGCTGCCGGAAGTGTCCCCGCTGTCCCCGGAGTTCCCGGACCCGCAACGACCTGCAACAACGCGACCGATCAAGAGGGACACCTGCCGCTACCGGGTGTCCCCGCTGTCCCTGCCGATGAGGAGAACCCGCCTTCATGACCACCTCAGCGCCGGACAGGGTCCGGCTCGACGACACCCAGCTCTACCGCGTGACCGACGCCATGCGCCTGCTCCGCATGAGCCGCACCGTCATCTACGACCAGATCCGCACCCGCCGCCTGCGGTCAGTCAAGCAGGGCCGCGCCCGCCTGATCACCGCCGGTGCCATCCGCGACTACATCGCCCTCCTGGAGAAGGAAGCTGAGGAAGCCTGATGACCAAACGACGCAGCAGAGGAGACGGCGGCCTCCACTGGGACGACAAGCGCCAGCGCTGGATCGCCACCGTGACCGTGGGCTACACGCCCGCCGGTAAGCGCATCGTCAAGAAGGGAAGCGGCAAGACCAAGACCGAAGCCAAGGAGAAGCTCAAGGAGGTGCTCAGGGACTACGAGGACGGCCTGACCCTCGCGAAGGGAGACGCCACGGTAGAGCAGGCGGTCAACGACTGGCTCAAGTACGAACTGAGCCGGCGGGACAAGGCCACCTACGAAGCGGGACAGATCATGTGTCGAGTCCACGTCATCCCTGCTCTGGGCAAGCGGAAGCTCCGCGAACTCAGTGCACAGGATGTGGATAAGTGGCTGGCGGACAAGGCTAAGACGCTGAGCACGAGCACGCTGCGCCTGATCAGGTCCTACCTCAACCGGTCCATGAAACGTGCGATGGCCCGTGACCTGGTGAAGCGGAACGTGGTGGACCTCTGCTCAGTCCCGCGAGGTAAAGAGGGGCGCCCGTCCAAGGCCCTCACTCTGGCTCAGGCGGACGCCGTGCTTAAGGCGGCTGAAGGGACTCGGATGCATGGGTATCTGGTGATGGCCCTGCTTACAGGCGCACGCACCGAGGAGCTTCGGGCACTGACGTGGGACCACGTAGACCTGGAGGGCCTGCCCGACGCTGACCCAGCCGTGCCACCGTACGTGGCCGTCTGGCGGTCCGTTCGTACCGGT
Source organism: Nonomuraea sp. B1E8 (assembly GCF_039871515.1). Taxonomy (NCBI): domain Bacteria; kingdom Bacillati; phylum Actinomycetota; class Actinomycetes; order Streptosporangiales; family Streptosporangiaceae; genus Nonomuraea; species Nonomuraea sp. B1E8. The sequence continues at coordinate 73,127 of NZ_JBDPLS010000020.1, forward strand.
GGGGACACCAAGACCCGGAAGTCCCGGCGTACTCTGGCGCTCCCACAGCGCTGCGTAGAAGCGCTCAAAGCGCAGAAGGCTCAGCAGGAGGAGGACAAGAAGGCGGCGGGCAAGAGGTGGATGGAGCACGGGCTCGTGTTCGCCTCGACCGTAGGCACGCCTCTCGACTCCCACAACGTACGGCGTGCCTTCCGCGCGGTCATCGCCAAGACCGACCTCGATCCCGACGAGTGGACGCCCCGAGAGTTGCGGCACAGCTTCGTGTCCCTGCTCTCGGACCAGGGCATCCCCTTGGAAGAGATCTCCCGGCTGGTCGGGCACAGCAGCACCAGCGTAACCGAGCTGGTCTACCGCAAGCAGATCCGCCCCGTCCTGCAGGGGGGTGCGATCCTGATGGATCGGATTTTCGGAGTAGCAGACAGTCACATGGATAACCGCTAGTCAGTCATCGACAACAGATACACCACAGTCAGTAACAAGAAACCGAGATCGGGAACAAGCCATTCGTACACTTAGTTAGCGCCACGGCCTGTCGGGAGGCCACGAGTAAAACAACTGTAGTATCCGACGAAGCTCCGTAATTTGCGGCCCCCTAAAATAGAAGTGGCACTGCTACCAACCTCTTATATGTACGAAGCCGCAGGTCAACGCGCCACGATTGGAGGGCAACATCGGGCGACTTACAGAAAATTCGCGAACTCGCCTACGGGCGCGCCCCACGCGCTGCTACGGTTCCTCCCGAAGAAGAAAGGAGCGAAAAGTGAACGGATTCGTTCGGATCGTGTGGCGGTCCAACTCCCGGCGTCGCCACACTCGTCCACCGCGACGCCGGGAGCTGAGGTTCTCGTGGAACCTCTGACCATCTGACCATCTAACCTGCGGGGGTGGTGGCCGCCATCCCCGCCATCACTTGATGTGGTTAGCAACCTCCACGGTACCGGCGCTGGGAGCTGGTACGGCGAAGAACTGGCACATCGGATGGGATCTGAACGGGTACAGCGACAAGGCTCAGGGGGAACGATCGCCTGCACGTGGCGGCGGTAGTCACTCACTTAGTCACGCAGAAGCCCTCCGCGAGATCGCGAAGGGCTTCTGACCTGGAGCCGCCTTGGGGATTCGAACCCCAGACCCCTTCATTACGAGTGAAGTGCTCTGGCCGACTGAGCTAAGGCGGCGTGCCGTACGGCGTGACAGAGTCTACAGGAGCCCGAAGGGTTCTCGCTCCCACCTATTGCCCCGGCTCCCCGTACGTCGAGTCGTACGCCTTCCGCGGCCCGCACACGCTCGCCTTCGAGCAGGCGCACCGTCGGCCGCCGTCGTTGAGCCGCACCACCACCGAGTCGGACGGCACGTTGTGCCCCACCACCGTCCCGGGGCCTTCCGGGGTCTCCACGTTCGTCCCCACCCGGGGTGCCGAGGCGCGGAACTCCTGGTAGAGGGGGTGTTCATACTTGAGGCAGCACATGAGCCGCCCGCAGGCCCCCGCGATGCGCAGGGGGTTGACGGGGAGGTCCTGGTCCTTGGCCATGCGTACGGACACCGGCTCGAAGTCCTTGAGGAACGTCGCGCAGCACAGGTCGCGCCCGCAAGGCCCGATGCCGCCCTGGAGCCGCGCCTCGTCCCTGGGGCCGATTTGCCGGAGTTCGACCCTGGCCCGCAGGTTGCGGGCCAGGTCGCGGACGAGGGCGCGGAAGTCGACCCGGTGGGGGGCCGAGAAGTAGACGGTGTAGACGTTGTCCTCGTCGAGGTAGTCGACGCCGACGACCTTCATGGGCAGGGTGTGCCGTTTGATGAGGCGTTTGGCCACGCTGCGAGCCTCGGCTCTGCGGCGTTTGTTGGATTCGTCGCGGGCGAGGTGTTCCTCCTCGGCCGGCCCCGCGCACACGGGCAGTCCGTCGATGTCCTCGCTGCTCCATTGGGGCGCCCATACGCACTCCGCCACCTCTGGACCCGAGTCGGTGGGTACGAGCACCTTGTCGCCCACCTTGGGGCTGTGCCCGCCCGGGTCGAGGTAGTAGAGCCTTCCGTAGCGGGTGAAGCTCACGGCCATGATCATTCCCATGGGCTCGAGCTCGCCTCCTTGACCGGCATCGGGGGTCCTTGTGGCCTTCCTTTGCCACATTACGTGCCCCCGCGAGCCGCGAGTCAGGGGGTGCGGATCATCTTTTCGTGAGGCACACCTTGTCGTCAGGCACCACCAAACCGTAGTTGTTCATCAGCGCGAGCTGGCGAACCGCACACGTGTGGTCCACGGCGGTGGCCACCCCCGGCTGTCCTTTGAGCCTGTCGACCACCGGCGCCGCATCGGATTCCCGCCGCAACGTCAATCTAAAGCTTTCGGGCATGTCCTCCACCGTGGTGGCGTTGAGGAGCGTTCTATTGTCCTCGTGCTGCTTGCGGAAGGACTCCCACGCCATCACCTGGGTTTCGAAGACGAAGGACTCGACCTCGGGCATTCCCTCGATAAGTTTCTTGACGGCCTTGATCTGCGCGGCGGTCGCCCCCTTGCCCTCCTCGGTGATTTTGCTGTCCTTCCCACCTCTGGTGCGCTCCCCTCCGCACGCCGGCAGCCCAGAGCCGTCTTGGCAGAGGAAGACGGAGACGTCCACATACTTGTTCCACTGGCGGGAACGGTCAGCCGCGATGTCGCCGACGTTCACCACGGGCAGCCCTTGAAGTGCCCGGGACGCCAGCGTCACATCGGCCTTCCCTTTCGTCTTCACCCTGAACGACGGAGGCATGTCAGCGGGCTTGACGGCGGCCAGCAGCGTCTTGTCCTGCGCGTATTCCTGTTGGAATTGCTCGTAGGCGACCTCCTGGCTTACGAAGGCCACCACGTCGACCTGCGGCAGCTCCCGAAGCCTCTCCTCAGTCGTCCGCACCTCTTCGGGGGTGGCGGCGCGACCGTGGCACCCTGTCTTCTCAGGCGCCGACTCCGTGCACAGGAAGACCGCCAGGTCCGTCTCTTCGATCGGGAGGGTCTCCGGGTTCGTGGCCACCGCGCTGTTGACGTCGCCCGGCCCGCCCAGCACCGCTGCCGTTGCCGCCCCCGCGAGCACGACCGCCGCGGCCGCCGCCACCAGCCGGCGGTTCGGCCGGAAACGCCGCTCCGGCGCCCGCAGCGGCCTGAGCGTGCCGGGGTCGAGCGTGGCGCCCGCCTCCGTGAGCGCTTCGCGCAGCCGGTCTTCGATCGGGCTGTGGTTCATGATTCCTCCCCGAGTGCTCGGCCGAGCGCGGCGAGCCCCCGCGCGATGGTGGATCGGGCCGTGCCGGCGCTGATCCGCATGGTGTCGGCGACCTCCTGGTCGGTGAGGTCGAAGTAGTAGCGCAGGGTGAGGGCCTCGCGCTGCCGGCGCGGCAGCTCGCGCAGCGCCAGCAGCACCTCCCGCCGCTCCTCCCCGAGCATCGCGGCGCTCTCCGCCGACCAGACAGGCGGTTCGTACGGCACCGCCCGCCGTAAGACGGTCGCCCGCCGGCGCAGCACCGACCGGCACCCGTTGAGCACCGCGGAACGTACGTAGGCCAGCGCCTTGTCGGCGTCGCGCAGCCTGCCCCGGCCGGCGTGGGTGCGCGCGAACGCCTCCTGCACGACGTCTTCGGCGCTGGCCTGGTCACCGAGCATGATCAGAGCGAGCCGTACGAGGCCCACGTGGTGCTCGGCGAAGGTCGACGCCACGTCCACGCGCTGCCGGGCGAGGGCTTCCTGTTGGGTGAGCAGTTCGACTTCCACGTAACAGAGACGCCTGGCGGCCTCGTCTGCTGCTTCTGTCACCCGGTCATCTCATGGGCGGAGCGCCAGCATCATGGCCTCGATCGCGATCTGGGGGTTGACGTTGGCGGCCAGGCGTTCCCTGCACTGCATGATCGCGTCGATCCGCCGCAGCGTCTCCTCGGGCGTGGACGCCTTGGCCAGCTGGTCGAGGTCGAAGCGGATGTCGTCGTTGGCCAGCTCGACGCTGGCGCCGAACTGCATGGCCAGCACGTCGCGGTAGTAGGACACCAGCTCCAGCAGCGCCGAGTCCAGCGAATCGCGTTTGATGCGGGTGGCCCGGGACTTCTGCCGGTCCTCCAGCTCCTTCAGCGCGCCCGCGCCGCCGCGTACGAGCCCTCGGTTGAGCCCTTTGCCCGTGGAGCCCTCGCCGTAGATCTTGCGCAGCTCGGCGGTCTCGTTGTCGTTGAGGGCGGCCGTGGCGGCGGCGGCCTCTTCCTCGGCCGTCTTCACCAGCCGCTCGGCCGCGGCCACGCACTCGCCGACCCCCGTCAGCGCGCGTGGAATGCTCAGCACCGCCTCGCGGCGTGCCCTGGCTCCCTCGTCGAGGGCCAGCGCCCGCGCCCTGCTGATGTGCCCCTGAGCGGCTCTGGCGGCGAACCTGGCCATGTCGTGCGGCACGCTGTCGCGGGTGGCCAGCACGTGGGCGACGGCCTCCGTGGCGGGTGTGGTGAGGGTGACCAGCCGGCAGCGGGACCTGATGGTGATCATCAGGTCGTCGGGGGCGGGGGAGCACAACAGCCACACCGTGCGGGGCGGCGGCTCCTCGATGGCCTTGAGCAGGGCGTTGGCGGCCGACTCCGTGGCCCGGTCGGCGTCTTCGAACAGGATGACCCGCCACCGGCCCTGCGTGGGCGCCCCGGCCGCGCGCAGGATGAGCTCGCGGGTCTGCTTGACGCTGTAGGACAGGCCTTCAGGGCGTACGGACTCCAGGTCGGGGTGCGAGCCGATCAGCACCTGGTGGCACTGGTCGCAGTGGCCGCAGCCGGCGTCGGGGCACAGCAGCGCCGCGGCGAAGGCGCGGGCGGCCTCTTCCCTGCCCGAGCCGGGCGGGCCGGTGAAGAGCCAGGCGTGCGTCATGCCCGCGCCGCGCCCGCCCCCGATGACCTCGCCGGCCGCCGCCGCGGCCCGCGACAGCACGGCGGTGGCTTGGTCCTGCCCGACCAGGTCGTCGAAAACCGTCACGAGGCAAGGCTAGTCGCGGATGGCGGGCATCGTGCCGGTGGCGTCTTCTGACTCCCTCGGCACCGGGTCGGGCAGGATCTCGTGGATGCGGTCCTGGATCTGGCGGGTGAGCACCTCGGCCGGCAGGGTGCCGTCGACCACGAGGTAGCGCTCGGGCGCCGCGGCGGCCAGCTTGCGGAACTCCTTGCGTACGCGCTCGTGGAACTCCAGCGGCTCGGCCTCGATGCGGTCGGCCGCGCCGCCCAGCCGGGTGAGCCCCACCTGGGGCGGCGTGTCGATGAGCACGGTCAGGTGCGGCACCAGCCCGCCGGTCGCCCATGCGTTGATCTTGGACACGTCTTCGGGGTCGAGCGCCCGTCCGGCGCCCTGGTAGGCCAGCGACGAGTCGACGTAGCGGTCGGTGATCACGAGTGAGCCGCGGTAGAGGGCGGGCCTGATCACCTTCTCCACGTGCTCGGCCCGGTCGGCGGCGTAGAGCAGGGCCTCGGCACGGGCCGACAGGCCGCGCTCGGCCGCGTCGAGCAGGATGGCGCGCAGCCGCATGCCGACCTTGGTGGAGCCGGGCTCGCGCGTCTGCACGACGTCGTAGCCCTGGTCGCGCAGCCAGATGGCGATCAGCCGCGACTGGGTGGTCTTGCCCGACCCTTCACCGCCCTCGAACGCCACGAACAGGCCCGGCACGTGCTCGGCCGGCTCGGTGCCCAGCCGCTCGCCCCGCACCGCGGCGATCAGGTCGGCGGTGAGGGGCACGCCCTTCCTGTCGTCCATGTGGCGCAGCGCGAGGATGCCGACGCCGGTCGCGAGCACGCCGCCGATCAGCAGCACCAGGTTGGACCCGTCGAACTGGTAGGCGAACTCGCCCAGGTCGAGCACGTGCACACCGAAGATCGCCGCCACCGGGTTGGCCACGGCGACCACGAGCAGGAGCGTCACACGCGCGGTGGACTGCAGGAACGAGAACGTACGGCCGCGCAGCCCGTCTTCGACCTCGAGCCCGATCAGCGTGTAGCCGATGATCCAGGCGATGCCCGCGCACGCGCCGAGCACGACGGTCAGCATGACCACGATCGGCAGGTTGTGCACCAGCGCGATCGTGACGAGCACCAGCCCCGCCACGGTGATGGCCAGGCCGAACAGCCGCCGCCGCGACAACTGGCGCAGCAGCCTGGGCCCGAAGAACATGCCCAGCGCCATGCCGACGAAGACCGCGCCGAACACGACGCCGTAGGCCGCGTCGCCACCGCCGAGCGCGCCGACGTAGATCTTGGCGACGCCGACCACGGCCCCACCCGCGGCGAACGCGCCCAGCATGCCGATGATGAGGCCGCGCACCATCCGGTGGCCGCCGACGAACCGCCAGCCCTCGATGACCTGCTTGAGCACGGACGGCGTGGAGATGGCGCCGTCGCGCTTGGGAATGCCCCGCAGCGTGAAGATCAGGAAGGCCGACACGAGGTAGGCGCAGGCGTTGACGATGAGCGCCAGCCCCGTGGCGTCGCGGCCGAACAGGAACGGCACCGTGCTCGTGACCACGTCGCCCACCACGGACAGCGCGGCGAAGAGCATGGCGGCGATCGGCGCGGTGCCGTAGGTGACCAGCAGGTTGAGCTGGTTGGCCGACTCGAGCTGCTCCTTGGGCACCAGGTTGGGGACGGTGGCGTCCTTGGCCGGGACCCAGAACAGGTTGATGCACTCGACCAGAAGGGTGGCGATGATCACCCACTGGTAGCTGTGCACGAACGGGATCGACAACACGATGGCGAACCGGGCGAGGTCGGCCGCGAACATCGTCAGCCGCCGGTCGAACCTGTCGGCGAACACGCCCGCGAGCGGCCCGAGCAGGATGGCGGGCAACATCTTGGCCACGAACACGCCGCCGATGGCCAGCGACTGCACGCGGTAGTCGTCCTGCATCAGGTTTCCGGCCAGCGCGGTCAGCGCCAGGATGTTGAGCCAGTCACCGAGACTGCACACCGACATGGCGGTCCACAGCCGCCGGAATGGCGCATTGGCCAGCACGTGAGCCGGGCGGCGTCGGCCAGGGGCAGTCATGATTTCAGCGTATCCAGGTGTTGACCGGAAGCGGGCAGTCAGGAGAGGAGCCGGAAATGCCCGGCTGCTCGTGGCTGAGGGTATTACGTCCGCGGGCTGGCGCGCAGGTTTCGCACCTCGAAAAGGGCCCCAAATCCATCATCAATTGATAACTCCGGCCTCAAGTCGCGCCGCCTCCACCAGTGGCCGCCATTCGGCGCGGATGTCGGGCGGCAACTCCAGCTCGTCGAACAGCTCGACGAGCAGCACGCCGTCGACGTGGTCGAGCAGCTCCTGCGGCCCGCCCTCGCACAACAGCGCGGTGTAGGCGGCCCGCCGCTGGTCGCGGTCGGCCAGGTCGTGGACGTGACCGCGCAGCCGCACGACGCCCAGCGCCGCCGCGACCGGCAACCGCCGCAGCCGGCTCGCCACGTGGAACGTGCGCCCGTCGCCGCTCACGCGCGCGGCGAACTCGACCTTCGCCTCCAGCACCAGCCGGAACCCGGCGGCGTCGAGAATGCGCCCGGCCGTCTCCAGCGTCGGCGACTTCCTGCCGTGCTCGTAGGCCGACAGCGTCGTGCGCGAGGTGCCGCTCACGCTGGCCAGGGCCTTCTGGTTGAGGCTCGCGGCGTGCCTGGCCTGCTTGAACAGCAGGCCGCCGCGCTCGGCCCAGAGCGCCACCTCCTGCCGCAGCGCCCGCTCCACCGGCGAAGGACCCATGTCGCACCTCCGACTCGTATCCGGTCGGATACTGTACGCCATCATGGCCCTACGTGACCAGTGGATTGCGGAAAGTCAGGCGCGCAACTCGAGCATCGTGATCTCTGGCGGCGCTCCCACGCGCACCGGCGGCCCCCAGAACCCGGCGCCCCTGGTCACATAGACCGGCACGCCGTCGACGGTGGCCAGCCCTGACACCACCGGCTGCTGCAGCCCCACCACCAGGTTGAACGGCGCGAGCTGGCCGCCGTGCGTGTGCCCCGACAGCTGCAGGTCGACACCGTGACGGGCGGCCTCGGCGACCTGGATGGGCTGGTGCGCGAGCAGCACGGTGCTCCTGCCCGCCTCACGCCCGCCGAGCGCCTTGTCGAAGTCCGGAGGGTCACCCGCGTCCGCCCCGCCGACGTCGTTGACCCCGGCCAGGTCGAGCACGGCGCCCTGGTGCCGGATCTCCACCCGTTCGTTCCGCAGAGAGCGCACGCCGAGCTCCGCGAGTTCCTCGATCCACTCGCCGGGGCCTCCGGACACGTAGTACTCGTGGTTACCGGTCACGAAATAAGCCCCGTAGCGGGACTCCAGGTGCTTGAGCGGCCGGGCCAGCGGCCCCAACTCGGCGACCGGCCCGTCCACCAGGTCGCCCACGATCGCCACCACGTCGGCCTCGAGGCCGTTGATCATGCGGACGATGCGCTCGGTGTGCCGCAACCCCGTCAACGGCCCCAGGTGCACGTCGCTCACCACGGCGAACCGCAGGCCGCTGAGCCGGGGATCCAGCTTCGGCAGCGTGACCGCGACCCGCTCGGTCACGGGGTCGCCCAGAGCGGTCGTCACACCGTACCCGACCGTGCCCAGCGCACCCACGCCCGCGACCGCGGCGGTGGCCCGTCCCAGGAACAGCCGCCTGCTCATCGGAGCCGCCCGCGGCGCGGGAGGCGCGACCGGCTCGTCCTCGGCGGGCCCGCCGGCCCCGGCCAGGACCGGCACCGGCTCGGGCTCGGGAGTCGCGCTCCGCCGCGCGGCCCGGCGCAACAGCAGCGCCGCCACAGCCCGCGGGGTCTCCAGCACGACCAGGAAGACCACCAGGTAGAACATCACCGCCACCCAGAGGTAGCCCGGCCAGGCGAGCCAATGCCCCCACGCCACCCGCGAGCCCACGAAAGCCGCGGCAACCAGCAGCACCAAGCCCACCAGGCCCCAGGTCAGCGTCTTGCGCAACCGCCCGGGGCCCGTCGTCGAACGCACCATCCGATGCCACAGATAGAAATGCGCGAGCGCGACGACGCCAAGAAACATCAGGACGAACAACACATCCTGATGCTACTTACGATTTGGCCGCCGGCTTCTTCGCGGTGGCCTTTTTCGCGGGCGCCTTCCTGGACGACTTCTTCGGCGCGGGCGCCCGCTCCCGACGCTCGGCCAGCAGCTCCGCCGCCCGCTCGATCGTGATGTCCTCGACCGTGTCGCCCTTGCGCAGCGACGCGTTCGTCTCGCCGTCGGTGACGTAGGGGCCGAACCTGCCCTCCTTCACCACGACCGGCTTCTTGGAGTTGGGGTCGTCGCCCAGCTCGCGCAGCGGCGCCGCGGCCGCGGCCCGCCGGCCGCGCTGCTTCGGCTGCGCGAACAGCTCCTTGGCCTGCTCGATGGTGACCGTCAGCAGGTCTTCCTCGGAGGCCAGCGAACGGGAGTCGGTGCCCTTCTTCAGGTAGGGGCCGAACTTGCCGTTGTAGGCCACGACCTCCTCGCCGTCGAGCTCGCCCACAGGCCTGGGGATGGACAGCAGCCTCAGCGCGTCCTCGAGCGTGATCGTGTCGAGCGACATCGACTTGAACAACGAACTCGTACGCGGCTTCGGCGCATCGGCCTTCTTGCGCTTCTTGGGCGCTTCGTCCTCCGCCGGCTCGGGCAGGATCTCCGTCACGTAAGGCCCGTAACGGCCGTCCTTCGCCACGATCGTGTGGCCGGTCACCGGGTCCTTGCCCAGCTCCCTGTCACCCGTCGGCCGCGAGAACAGCTCCTCCGCCTTCTCCGCCGTCAACTCGTCGGGCGTCATGTCCTCGGGCACGTTGACCCGCGAGCCGTCACGGTCGAGATAGGGGCCGTAACGTCCGACCCGCAACACGATGTCGGTGCCCTTCACCGGGAACGAGCTGATCTCCTTGGCGTCGATGTCGCCGAGGTCGGTGACCATCTCCTTCAGGCCCTCGTCGCCGTCGACGCCGTAATAGAAGCGCTGCAGCTCCGGCACCCGCTCCGCCCGGTCGTTGGCGATGTCGTCGAGCACCTTCTCCATCTCGGCCGTGAAGTCGTAGTCGACCAGGTTGCCGAAATGCTGCTCCAGCAGGTTGACCACCGCGAACGCCAGGAACGACGGCACCAGGGCCGTGCCCTTCTTGAACACGTAGCCGCGATCGAGAATCGTGCCGATGATCGAGGCGTACGTCGACGGCCGCCCGATCTCGCGATCCTCCAGCTCCTTGACCAGCGACGCCTCGGTGTAGCGGGCGGGCGGCTTGGTCGAGTGGCCGGCCACGTCGAGCCGGGTGACGGTGAGCGCGTCGCCCTCGGCCAGGTTGGGCAGCCGCTTCTCCGAGTCGTCGCGATCGGTCGACGGATCATCCGACCCCTCGACGTACGCCTTGAGGAACCCGTAGAACGTGATCGTCCGCCCCGAGGCGCTGAACTCGACGTCCTCGCCCCCCGACGACCGGCCGGTCACCTTCACCGTGATCGACTCGCCGACCGCGTCCTTCATCTGCGACGACACCGTACGCTGCCAGATCAGCTCGTACAGCCGGAACATGTCGCCCGACAGCCCGGTCTCACCCGGCGTGCGGAACTCCTCGCCCGACGGCCTGATCGCCTCGTGCGCCTCCTGCGCGCTCTTCACCTTGCTGGCGTAGACGCGGGGCTTGTCGGGGACGTACGCGGCGCCGTACAGCTTGATCGCCTGTGACCGCGCGGCCGCCACCGCCGTCTCCGACAGCGTGATGCTGTCGGTACGCATGTAGGTGATGAAGCCGTTCTCGTAGAGCCGCTGCGCCACCTGCATGGTGTATTTCGCGGAGAACCCCAGCTTCCTGCTGGCCTCCTGCTGCAGCGTGGTCGTCCTGAACGGCGCGTAGGGCTTGCGGGTGTACGGCTTGCGCTCGACCGACTTGACCCCGAACGACGAACCCCGCAGCCGGCCCGCCAACTCGCCCGCGGCGGCCTCGGACAGGTGGAGCACGTCGGCGTTCTTCAGCCGGCCCGTGCTGGTGAAATCGCGCCCCTGCGCCACCCGCTTGCCGTCGACCACGGTCAGCGTCGCGGTGAAGTCGCGCGGCCGCTCCTCCGCCTTGCCGGTGTCGAACAGCGCCTGCAGATCCCAGTAGTGGGCAGACGTGAACGCCATACGGTCGCGCTCGCGCTCCACCACCAGCCGGGTCGCCACCGACTGCACGCGGCCCGCCGACAGACGCGGCTTGACCTTCTTCCACAGGACGGGGCTGACCTCGTAGCCGTAGAGCCGGTCGAGGATGCGCCGGGTCTCCTGGGCGTCGACAAGGCGCAGGTTGAGGTCGCGCGGGTTGGCCACGGCGTCCTGGATCGCCTGCTGGGTGATCTCGTGGAAGACCATGCGGTGCACGGGGACCTTGGGCTTGAGCACCTCGCGCAGGTGCCAGGCGATCGCCTCGCCCTCGCGGTCCTCGTCAGTGGCCAGATAGAGCTCGTCAGCGTCCTTCAGCAGCTGCCGCAGCTTGTTGACCTGCGATCGCTTGTCGGGGTTGACGACGTACAGCGGCTCGAACTCGTGCTCGACATTCACCCCGAGCCGTGCCCAGGGCGCACCCTTGAACTTCTCGGGGATGTCGTCGGCCTTCTCCGGCAGATCGCGGATGTGGCCGATGCTCGATTCGACGATGTAGCCGCGCCCGAGGTAGCCCGCGATGGTCTTCGCCTTGGCGGGCGACTCGACTATCACCAGGCGTGTTCCGCCGGCGCTGCCGTTCTTGGCTGGCACGCTGCTTCCTACCTCGCTGTTCGCTAGCTATCCCCCTGCCGGGAGTCGGCACAGACTGAAAAGGTAACCCGACTCGCGGAAATTTCCTTCCCCCCGGGCTACCCACTGGCTTCCGGGTCCACCCACAAGCACGCAGAATAAGGCTCATCGAGCGGCATGGCGCCCTGACTCACTCTGGAGACTAATCGTTGTGCTCGACTACTCCTACATGGATATCTTCATTCCGCGCGACCTCACTCGCGAAGCAGCACGTCAACTGCTGACCGAACACGCAGAGTACGGTCAGTGGGAGCTCGCGCGCGTACGCGTGCACCCCGACGGCAGCCGGCACGTACGCCTGCGCCGGAAGGTCATGCGAGTGCGGCGCACGTTGTGAAGGCGGACATGTTGCACGCGGACATGGCTTTGCCCGCCCCGGGCCGCGCCCCCGGAACGGGCAAAGCATCTCTCGCTGACCGCTCGCCGGACGCGAGCGTCAGCCGATCTGGTCAGGCGCTGTTACGCGCCTGAGGTGTCCTGCTCAGTGCCTGCGGCCCGGACGGAAGCGGCGGGCGGTCGCGAACAGGGTCGCCGAGGCGGCGAACAGCCCACCGAGCATGAGGGCGAGCAGCGAGCTGGAGTTCATCCCGGTCACGCCGGCCGGCTGCTCGGCGCTCATCAGGCCCAGGTTTCCGACAGGCAGGCTACGGGTGGCGGAGGTCACCACGCCGCCGGCCGGGGTCGAGGCCACCAGCGACGTCGCCGGAGCGAGGGGGGAGGCGGCGGCGCCGGAGGGCCGGGCGTGACCGGACGTGTCGGCCGACGCCGCGGTCCGCTTCTTCGGCTTGGCCGGGGTCACGACGGTCCGCTTGGGCGCGGCCGGGGTCTTCGCCTGGGCGGGCAGCCCCGGCAGGCCGGGCACACTCGGCAGGCCGAGCGTGCGGGAGGCGTCATCGAGGAGGGGCAGCGAGGTCAGGCCGCCGCCCTGCAGCTTGGCGACGTCGCCGACGCCGCCGAAGTCCGGCGTGCCGCCCAGTGCCGGCACGCCCGGGATCACGGGCAGCACGCCGCCCTTGGCCGCCGCGGTCTTGGCGGTGGTGCGGACGAAGCGCTGGTGGCCGCTGAAGCCTCCGTGCCCTGGCTTGCCGACGTGCGCCCCGCCGAGGCATCCGGCCGCGGCATCGCCCAGGACGGCCACGGCGTTGCCGCAGACGTTGACCGGCGCGGTGATCGGCGCGATGATCTGGTTGCCGCCGAGGATGCTCGCGTTGCCCGAGGTGCGGTTGCCGCCCGTGCCCTTGCCGGGCTCCTTCACGTGGGCGCCGCCCTTACAGCCGGCGAACGCGCGGCCGACCAGCGCCACGGCGTTGCCGCAGACGTTGACCGGCGCGGTGATCGGCGCGATCACCTGGTTGCCGCCGAGAATGCTCGCCCGCCCCGAGGTGCGGTTGCCGCCCGTGCCCTTGCCGGAGTTGTGTACGGTCGCGCCGCCCGCGCATCCGGCCGTGGCGTTGCCCACGGCGTTGCCGCAGACGTTGATGGGCAGGGTGATCGGCGCCACGACCTGGTTGCCGCTGCCGACCCCGAACCGGCCGTCGGTGTCGTTGCCCCGCGAGCCCACGTGACGGCCCTGGTGGTGGTAGCCGCGCTTGGGACCGCCGTTGGTGACCGACGACCCGCCCTTGCAGCCCGAGAACGCCCTCCCGACGACCGCGACCGAGTTGCCGCAGATGTTGATCGGGGCACTGATCGGCGCGACGACCTGGTTGCCGCCGAGAATGCTCGCCCGCCCCGATGTGCGGTTGCCGCCCGGGCCGCCCTTGCCGGAGTTCTTCACCGTGGCGCCGCCCTTGCAGCCCGCCGTCGCGTCGCCGAAGATCGCGACCGCGTTTCCGCAGGCGTTGATCGGGGCACTGATCGGCGCGACGACCTGGTTGCCGCCGAGAATGCTCGCATCGCCCGACGTGCGGTTACCGCCCGTACCGTCCCTGCCCTGGTTGCGCACCTCAGCGCCGCCCTTGCAGCCCGCGTCGGACCTGCCGATCAGCGAGACGGCGTTGCCGCAGGCGTTGATCGGGGCGCTGATCGGCGCGTCGACCTGGTTGCCGCCGAGGATGCTCCCGTTACCCGACGTGCGGTTGGGGATGCCGCCGCCGCGGTTGTTCACGACCTCGGCGCCGCCCTGCGAAGAGGCCTGCGACGAGCCGACCGCCGCGACGGAGTTGCCGCTGATGTCGATGGGCAGCGAGATCGGCAGGTCGACCTGGTTGCCGCCGCCGATGGACGCGTCGCCCGAGGTGTCGGCCAGCGCGGTGCCGCTGCCGCCGAACGACATGACGGCCACCGCGAGAAGGGCCGCAGGGGTCGATGCCTTCGCCCACGTACGCATATCGATGCTCCTTGTGGTTCTTGGGGGGATTACCTGAACAGCTCGCGGACAGCCCGAGGCCGTGCGAGGTTTCGCGCACAGCGGAGACCTCGGATTCGCGAACCAGCTGAACTGACGTGTTCACCCGCCGACGGAGGGGATCAAAGCCGCGCTCCGCCGCGATTCCGTGAAGAAGGGCCCGGCGGTCGCCTTGCCCGCGACGTCTTCCGTCGCGCGTGACCGGCCGGTGCCCGGGCGGGGATCAGTCAGGTGAGAAAGAAGGGTCGTCCGCCGCTGTGCGGACGACGGGGGGAAGCACGTACGCCAGAGGTGCACGCCGCGCCTCGAGCCGCGGGTCGAACACTGACCTCGCGACATCCCCAGTGGCGGACCCGAAGGGGCCGCACCCACCACCGTTGGGCACCAAGCCGTTGGTGTCCAGGATCTGGCCGGCGGTGGACGGTGTCGGCAGGCCAGGATCCTGCTGGCTGTTGAGGCCGTCGACCGTGCGCCCCGCCATGGCTTCGGCGTTGTCGGACACCGAGACGTGGTCAGGGTCGAGGGAGGCGGCCGACGCGCCGACTTCTGTGACCGCGGAGGGAACCGCGGCCGTTTCGGTCACGGGAAGCCCCGCGGCCGCTGTTGAGGACGCTCCCGTCGCCGCAGTGGAGTCCGCGGCCGCCGGAGCGGCGGTGAGCATGCCGAACAGAACAGCGAGCAACCACCCGGCGGCTACCAGAAAGCCGATCGCGGTTGCCCGCATGACGAGCCGACGGGCACCGGCCGCGAACCGCGCCATCCGGTCGACCCGATCGGTGGCCGTGTCCTGCCCCTGGGAGGTCACGGGCAGGCGACGCACAGCGAGGGACTTCTCCCTCGGCTGATGCATCGCCGCGCGCGCCACGTGACCTCCCGCTATCCAGAACCGGCCCCATCGTGAGTGGAGCCGGTCCGTGGACTCTCACCCCTCAACGGTCCGTAACCGTAGCAGTACTCAAGGTTGTCGCAAGGCCTTTTCACCGTGGCCCCAGAAATTCACCAACGCCACACAGCCCAAACCACCCCCAACTGGGCCAATGCACTCTGGCGTACGTCATGAGCGGCCCATCAGCGACCCCGCGACGGGCCATCACCCGGCATTCCCGGGCCCTCGGAGTCAGCTTTCGGCAGGAGGCCGGATTCTCGGTATGACGCACTCCTCAGAGTTTGCTAGCCTTACTGAGCCGACGCGGGATGACGGTCCCGCGTGCAGGCACCAAGTCCGGGTGGCGGAATAGGCAGACGCGCTAGCTTGAGGTGCTAGTGCCCAGTGATGGGCATGGGGGTTCAAGTCCCCCCTCGGACACGCACTCTGGTACATGCTGGGCCTCGCCTCGACTGTGACAACCCTCCCCGAGGGGTCATAGGCGAGGTGGAGGCCCATCTGTTTGTAGAGGTCGTTCCTGTCTAGAGGATCGGCATCCCTTAGGATCTTGGGAAACTCGGCCATCGCCGGAATCATCTCCTTGATCTCCTTCTCTGTGATCTCACGCTTCCTGTTGATCGCCCGCATGCGCCCTTCGGCCTGCATGCGTTCCGCCCGGGTTTCGGCCATCCACGCGCCGATCTCCTGCGGGTCACCGCCCGCGTCCAAGGTCGCCCTGTAACGAGCCATCCGCTGATCGCAGTCATCGATCGTCTTGCGAGCGGCTTCGATGGCGATGCCGTCCATCTCGTTGTTCTGGGCGTCCAGGAGAGCCCGGACCGTCTCCTTCAGAGCTGCCGGGTCGAAGATCCGGCCGAGCCACGGATCCAGCTCCGCGAGGATGTGGTCCTCGCGGACGTAGACCGTACGTGGGTGCTCGATCTTGTTCGCCAAGGCGTACTCGACGGGAAACTTGCACCTGTAATGGGCGCGGCCGTTGTTCCAGGTACCTTCCATCCGCCGCTCGCATACGCCGCAGTGGAGCAGGTGGCGGAGAACGTAGGGGCGCGGGGTCCTTCGGGGCTTGCGCTGCCTCGCTGGCCGCCCGTTGGCCGACAGCAGCGCCTGGGCCTTCTCGAACGTCTCCGTGTCGATGAGCGGCTCGTGGACCACCGCCTCCGACCACACCCACTGCTCTTCGGAGTTCCACTTCAGCTTGGTCACATGCCCCTGGGTGACGTCGTTGACGTCCAGAAGCTCTTCCTGCTTGTGCTGCTTGTTCCAGACCTGGCGACCCGTGTAGCGCGGGTTGAGGAGGATCGCTCGAACCGCCGACTTGGACCAGGCGACGCCCGAGCGGTGTCGATTGCGGGCCCTGTCGTAGGCGGACGGGCATGGGATGCCCTCCTTGGTCAGCCCTTCGGCGATCAGGTAGAGGCCCTGTCCCTGAACGAATTCCTCGAAGATCCTTGCCACGTAGGGAGCTGTCAGCGGGTCCGGCTCCAGGCGGTGGAGCCGCTTTCCGTCGGCGGCCTTGCTCGGGTTGGGATGAGGTCCTGCATCCATCAGGCGGTAACCGTACGGCGGGCGCCCGCCCAGGAAGCGTCCTTCGATCTTCGCCTGCGCTTCCATGGTGGTGCGGACGCGCATCTTGATGCGGTTGCGCTCCCCTTTGCTGATCCCGCCGAACATCAGCATGATCAGCTCGTGTGCTTCGTTGGTGGGGTCTATCGCCCCACCGACCTCGGGCACCCACAAGGGCACTCCGTAGTGGTTGAAGAGCTCAAAGGTGTTGCCGAACTGGTTACCGTAGAAGGCGCGTTGGGGCTCACCGACCACGACGGCGTCGAACCCGCGGTTCGGGTTTCGCAGCTCACCGAGCAGGTTCGCAGCCTGCGGCCTGCGTTGCGGCGGGATCGATCGGGACTTGTCGATGTCGAAGAACTCCGCGACGATCATCCCTCCACGAGGCTCGATCAGCGCTCGTGACCGCGACAGTTGCCAGTTCCTCGACGAGGTGGGGTCCTGGTTGTCCTCCGTGGACACCCGCCCCCAGAAGGCGAACGGGATCATTCAGTTTTCCTCGCTTTCTGCTGACGTCGTGTCAGCGTCGTTACGTGTTAGGAGAATGCGCAGGAGCGCACGAGCTGCCCCGGCGGTCAGAGAGGGGCTCGTCTCGGGTACCTCCACGCGCAGTGCGCGCCTGCGCCCAGCATTTCCGCCGCCCGCAGGAACCTTTGCGGGCCCTGCAGGGTACGCCTCCGTGGTCGTTTCCGGAGGCCCTGAGCAGGCCCTTTGTGGCTGGTCAGACACCCTGGCCCTCCGCATCCGTGAGGCGGGTACGGGCCAGGTCGCAGTAGGCAGCGTTGAGTTCGATGCCGGCGAAGGTGCGGCCGAGTTGCCGGGCGGCGATGCCGGTGGTGCCGCTGCCCATGAAGGGGTCCAGGACCTTGCCGCCGGGGCGGCAGCCGGCGGCAATGGCCCGCAGCGGGATGTCGATCGGGAAGGCGGCGAAGTGTGCCGCCCGTAGCGGGCGGGTGGGGATCGACCACACGTCCCCGGGGTTCCGTCCGCCCGGGTGGCAGGCGGCGTGCCGCTCGCCGGTGGGCCGCATCGCCGCCCCGTGGCACGGGCCTGCCGCGTCCTGGCCGGTTGTGCCGTACTTGCCGGGCGGCGGCCAGGGCGTGGTGATGCTGTTCGGCTTGGTGCCGCCCGAACGTGACCGCCTGCTGATCGGACGTTCGCCGGTGTAGGGCTGGCGGATCGGGTCCAGGTCGAAGCCGTAGTGCCGCTGTTTGACCAGCAGGAAGATCAGCTCGTACCGGTTGGACAGGCGGTCGCGGACGGACTGCGGCATCGCGTTCGGTTTGTGCCAGACGATGGCGTTGCGCAGGATCCAGCCGTCCTCTTGCAGGGCGAAGGCGACGCGCCAGGGCATGCCGAGCAGGTTCTTCGGCGGTACCGACTGGCGGGCTTTGGGCCGTACGAGGGGCTGGCGCGGGTTGAAGTCCGCGCCGCGGGCGCAGCCGTCGGAGTTGGCGGCGTAGAGGTCGCCGAGGTTGAGCCAGCAGGTGCCCTCGTCCGCCAGGACCCTGCGGACTTCGGCGAAGGTGAAGCGCAGGGTCTCGACGTACGCCTCGATGGTGGGTTCCTGGCCGTACTGGCCGTCGCAGTAGTGCCGCAGCCCTCAGTACGGAGGACTCGTCACGATGCAGTCCACCGAGCCCGGGGGCATCTCGGAGAGCACCTGCCGGGCGTCGCCGTGGTAGATAGCGGCCTGGTCGTCGTACCAGTAGGGCTGCCTCAATACGGTCATCGGCAACCCCCGACCGTCCGGGCCACCCACAGCGCCTCGCTCGCCCGCGCACCGCCGGGGTAGGCGCCGACGACCATCCGCCGGTAGCCCTTGACCCGGGCCGCCCACCACGTCGCGCCCAGGAGCGCTCGTTCGACGCCCGGTGTGCCGTCGGTGGCCAGGCAGAGGATCTCCACCATGGAGCCGTCATCGTCCCGCCACGAGCTGGGCGGGCCAGCGAACACGACGCCGACCAACGTCGCGTTGCCGTTGCGAACGCCGAGAACGAATTCGGCGTCGGCGGGCGCGAGAAGGTGACGGTGAGTCCAGGCGGTGAAGGCCCGAGCGGTCTGAAGCCCGATCGGTGAAATGACCAGGCGCCGGTCTTCCAGCCGAGCGGGATTGGTCAGTTTGCGGTTGTTGATGCTCGCGAAGATGGCATTCGACTTCTCCATCGCTGTTGTCGGGACACGGTTTCCGGATGCGCGCCTCCAGAACCGCGAACACGGCGTTGGTGGCGCTTGACCAGGCAAGCAGCGGGCTCAGAAGTCGCTCAGAAACAAGAGTGCGCGACCGCAAACGCAGTCCTGATGGCACTTCTTCTGAGAAATTTCTGAGCCGATTCCCAACGCTTCTCTGAGTGGTTTCTGAGGGGCTGCGTAGACCGGTTTCGAGACCACGGGAGCTTTCTCGAATCGGAGCACGACATGAGCGCACATCGCCTCACCGAATCGCCCTTGGACACGGCGGAAACCTCGTTTCGACTGCTGAGCACCGGCCCTGGATGCCTGTCCTTGGACTCCACGGCGTTCGCGCCCGGCCTGCCTCGCGGGCCGATCGAGCTGCTGGAGTTGCGTGTGCTGCTCACCAGCCAGAACGTCACCGAGCAGGCCAGAGACGCCGTCTGGACGGAGCTCATCACCCGGGCCCGGCAGACGGGATCGGCCTGGACCGTTGCCGCCGCCGGCATGGCGATGCCGGCCCTTCGCAGGACGGCCCTCTCCCTGACGCGCGAGCTGGCGTGTGGTGACCCTGTGGACGTCGACATCGCGATCCTGGCCGGGTTCCTGCGGGCCCTGCACCACGTGGACACCGACCTGCCCCACATCCGGCGCCGCCTGTGCGAGGCGGCCCGCTGCTCGGGCGAGAGCGCGCGCCGATACCTTCTCGCCAAGGCCGAGCGGCAGCGGCAGGCCGGTCAGCCACCGCCCGCGGGCCGCCCGTGGCACCACCCCGATCTGGTCCTCCTCGACGCGGTCGACGACGGAACGCTCAACGAGCTCGACGCCGAGCTGATCATGCTCACCCGGCTGCAGGACGTACCTCTGCGAGACGGCGGCCCCGTCCTCCGGCCGCAGAACCGGCACGACGCCTCGCAGGTCAGCAGGCTGTGGCTGCCGGACACCGAACCCACCCCGTCTTCCCCCACCTCTTCCGCGCGGAGCCAGGAAACTCCGGATGCAGACACGGCAACCGAGCTGAAGGGAGGCAGGGACACCACCCCTGGCTCCGCGCGGATCTCTCCCAACCACCCATCCGTCGCCGGACGAGCCAGGAGGCGGCACACGCGGCAACCCCGACGCGGCAAGCCCTGCCTGCGTGGCTTTGCCCTGTCGGTCGTTGCCGCAGCGGCAATCGCCGTGCTGCTGGTTGCCGTGGTGGCAACCGCGGCACTGGCCGCCGCTCCGGCGGACCTGAACACGGTGTTCACCAACCTGCGGAACTGGCTGATCGGGCTGCTGGCCACACTTGCCACGCTCATGCTGACCGTCGGCGGGCTGCGCTACCTGATCGCCGGCGGCGACCCCGGGGAGATTCAGAAGGCCAAGGCAGCGCTCAAGGCAGCGGCGTTCGGATACGCGCTCGCGGTGCTGGCGCCGCTGTTCATGAGCGTGCTCAAGCGCATCGTGGGCGGTTGACCGCCATGCCACGCCTCGCCAGCACCGTTGCCGTCATCGCCGGATGCATTGCCGTTGCGGCGGCAACCCCTGCCGCCGCCACCACCCCTTCGCCGACGCCCTCGCCCGAGCCTTCCCCGCCGCTGTTGCCGCCGGGGGATGTCTCCATCGGGAGTCCCGGGTCGATGTTCGGCATCGGGGACTGGATCGCGGGCTGGATCAACTCGTGGTTCGCGAACCTGGTGACGCTGGCGGTCGAGCCGATGCTGAAGATTCTTTCGATGACGCTGCTCGCCACACCGGACGTGGCCGCCAGCCCCAGGGTGTACGACCTGTGGCAGGCGAGCGCCGTGATCGCCAACAGCGCGTTCGTGCTGCTGGCCACGATCGGCGCGATCGCGGCGATGGGGCACGAGACGGTCCAGACCCGGTACGCGGTCAAAGAGGTGCTGCCCCGGCTGCTGGTCGCCGTCCTGGCCACGAACACGAGCTTCACCATCTGCGGAAAGATCATCGAGCTGGCCAACGCGCTGTCACAGGCGCTGCTCGGGCAGGACTTCGACGGTCGGCGGGCATTGACGACGCTCCGCTTCATGATCGTTCCTCCGGCGCAGGACGAGAGCTTCTACATCCTGCTCGCGCTGGTCGCGGTCATCCTGCTGACCCTGCTGCTGATCACCTTCGTGATGCGCGCCGCGCTGGTGTTGCTCCTGGTCGTGGCCGCGCCGCTGGCGCTCGCCTGCCTGGCGCTTCCGTACACCGATGGGCTGGCCCGGTTCTGGTGGCGGGCCTTCACCGGGCTGCTGACCGTTCAGGTGGCGCAGTCGCTGGCGCTGGTGATGACGGTACGGATCTTCTTCAACCAGGACGGGCGCCTGGTGCTCGGGCTCATACCGTCCGGCCAGCTCATCAACCTGGTCCTCGCCATCTGCATGCTGATCATCCTGGTCCGTATACCTCGCTGGGTCACGCGGCGGCTCTTCGCCCAGACGGCCGGGCGCGGCTCGACGATCACACGGATCGTCAAGTACGCCCTCGCCTACAAACTCACCTCACCCGTGCTGAACGCCCTGAGCCTGGGCCGGGGAGCTCGCGCCTCTTCCGGGACCCGGGCAGCCCATGGGATGCAGGGCAGGGTGCTACCACCACGCCGTCCACCCGGAGGCGGACCGCCTGGCCCCGCCGGTCAGCGCAGACCAGGCGGGCCGCCATCCGGCCCTCCACCCCACGGCGGGCCCGGCCAGGGCAACCGCCCACCGACCGGCACCCGCCACCAGCGGAACACGACGGTGGTCACATCCTCGTCGTCCGCGCCGCCGGTCCGCGTCACGAACACCAGCGCTGGTCCCCAACGCTGGCTGCAACAGCCGGGCTCGACCCGCCAGGGGCCGTCCGATCACCACCGTCCTTCCCGACCTCGGCCTCCGGTTCCGCCGGCCGTGTTCCTGCCGCCCGTCTACCCCGGCAACACCACGGCTCCGCGACGGCGTACTCCCCCTGATGCGGGAGGTGAGCGCAGGTGAGCTGGCCGACACGGATCCCCGCCGACGTGGAGCAGGAGGACCGGATCGTCGGCGGGTTCACTACCCGTCAGGTGGTCATTCTCGGCGGAACCGCGGCCCTGCTGTACGGGGTCTACCTGATCGCCGGCGAGCGCATCGGGTTGCTGGTGTTCGCCGCCGGAGCTCTGCCGGTCGCGGTGGCGGGGTTGCTGCTGGCCGTCGGGCGGCGTGACGGTGTCCCGCTGGACCGTTATCTGCTGGCCGCGCTGCGCCACCTGTTCACGTCGAAGGCTCTGACCTCCTCGCTCGACCAAACTTCGGCGGCTCCGAAGTGGGTGGCCGCTCGCACCGGTGCCCGTTCGGCTCCGCTGCGGCTGCCTGCTCGCGGGGTGATCGGTGACGGGCTGATCAATCTCGGCCCGGACGGCGTCGCCGCGGTGGCGGAGGTGTCCACGGTGAGCTTCGCCCTGCGAACGCCCGAGGAGCAGGACGCGCTCGTGGCGACGTTCGGACGCTGGCTGAACTCGCTGTCCGGTCCGGCGCAGATCTTGCTGCGCGCCCAGCGGGTGGACCTCGCTCCGGCGATAAACCAGCTGGTGGAGGGCGCCGGTGATCTGGCTCATCCGGCGTTGACGGCCGCCGCGCATGAGCACGCCTCATTCCTGGCTGACCTGTCCGCCCGGCACGACCTGCTCCGCCGCCAGATCCTGCTGATCGTGCGCGAGCCCTCCGACGGCGGGCAGGACGCGGCGGCGGCGCGTGCGCTTCGGCGGGTGGAGGAGGCCACGCGGCTTCTGCCGGGCTGCGGAATCACGGTCCGGCTGCTGAACGCCGAGGCCACGAGCGCCGTACTGGTGTCCTGCTTTGACCCGGCCGCGCCGCCCCTGCCCCGCGATCAGCTCGCCGAGCCCAGCGAGGTCATCACGAAGGGAGAGCACCGGTGAAACTTCGACGTACACGGTCAAGTCGCGCAGGGCTGGGGCCGGACGCGGTGCTGGTCCGGCCGTCCCATCTGCGGGTCGGCGGTGGGCTGTGCGCGACGCTGGCCGTCAGCGGGTATCCGCGGGAGGTCCACTCCGGGTGGCTGGAGCCGTTGCTGACCTACCCCGGCCGTCTGGACGTGTCGCTGCACGTGGATCCGGTGCCGTCCCTGGTCGCTGCCGATCGGCTGCGCAAGCAGCTGGCCCGGCTGGAGTCCGGGCTGCGCAGCGACCAGCAGCACGGACGGCTCCTCGACCCGAGCGCGGAGGTGGCCGCCGAGGACGCCCAGGACCTCGCCTCGCGCATCGCGCGTGGGCAGGCCCGGCTGTTCCGGGTCTCGATCTACCTGACCGTCCACGCGACCAGCCAGAACGAACTGGACGAGGCGTGTGCCCAGGTGCGCGCGCTGGCCGCCTCCCTGCTCCTGGACGCCCGCCAGGTCGCCTTCCGCCAGCTGCAGGGCTGGGTGTCGTCGCTACCGGTGGCCTTCGACAACCTGGGAGCCACCCGTACGTTCGACACCCCGGCCCTGGCCGCCGCGTTCCCGTTCACCAGCCCCGACCTCACCGCCGAAACGGGACCGACCGCCGTGCTGTACGGGGCGAACGCGGCCAGCGCCTCCCTGGTGACCTGGGACCGGTTCGCCCAGCCCAACCACAACTCGGCCATCATCGCCAGCAGCGGAGCCGGCAAGTCGTACCTGGCCAAGCTGGAAGCACTCCGCTCGCTGTACACCGGCGTCGAGGTCGCGGTCATCGACCCCGAGGACGAGTACGCCCGGCTGTGCGAGGCGGTCGGCGGCGCCTACCTGCACCTGGGCGCGCCGGACGTCAGGCTCAACCCCTTCGACCTGCCCGCCGACGGACGGGACGCGCTGACCCGCAGGGTGCTGTTCCTGCACACGCTCGTCGCGGTCATGCTCGGCGAACCACTCGACAAGACCGGCAAGGCCGCACTGGATCGGGCCATCCTCGCCACGTACAAGCAGGCCGGGATCACCTTCGATCCCGGCACCTGGGACCGCCCGGCACCACTGATGCGCAATCTGGTAACCGCTCTTACCGAAGACGCGGACCGTCGAGCGAGCGAGATCGCCGCCGGGCTCGCGCCGTACGTGACGGGCAGCCACCGACGCCTCTTCGACGGGCCCACCACCACCCGTCCCGACTCCCACCTGATCGTGTTCTCCCTGCGAGACCTTCCCGAGGAGCTCAAGGCGGTCGGCACGCTGCTCACCCTGGACGCCGTCTGGCGGCGCGTGTCCAACCCGGACCAGCGGCGTCCCCGACTGGTCGTGGTTGACGAGGCGTGGCTGCTCATGAAGGACCCCGAAGGAGCCAAGTTCCTGTTCCGGATGGCGAAGGCGGCCCGCAAACACTGGGCCGGGCTGTCGGTGGTCACCCAGGATGCCGCCGACCTGCTCGGCTCCCCCGCTGGGCAGGCGATCATCGCCAACTCCGCCACCCAGATCCTGCTCCGGCAGGCACCCCAGGCCATCGACGCAGTCACCGACGCCTTCAACCTGTCCGAGGGCGAACGCCAGCTCCTGCTGTCCGCCGAACGCGGCACCGGCCTGCTGGCCGCCGACGCGGGCGCGTCCCGGGTCGCCTTCCACGTCCTGGCCAGCGCCGGCGAACACCGCCTGGTCACCTCCTCCCCGCAGGAACTCGCCCAGTACGACGAGGAGGATCTGTGAACCTCTACGATCTCGACCCCGATGTCCTGCTGGACGTCGTCCTGACATGGCTGCACGGGCACGGCACGCACCTTGCGATCCTGGTTCCGGCCAGCGTGTTCACGGTGAGTCTGAGTCGGTTCGTGCTCTTGCGGCTACGTCACCGCGCGGCGGTCCGAGGGGCGCGCTGCCTGGAGATCCTGGCTCCACCGGCCGCGGACCTGCCCGGAGCCGAGGCGTTGTGGGGCAACCTGCTCGGGCTGCTACGTCCGGCGTGGAAGCGTTTCTTGTTCGGCCAGCCGCACCTGACCTTCGAATACCACTTCAGTGCAGGTGGAGTGCGGATCCTCATGTGGGTCCCCGGCACCGTCCCCCAGCATCTGGTGGACCACGCGGTCGAAGCCGCCTGGCCCTCCGCGCGCACCACCGTGGTCGAAGCGGATCCGCCGGTGCCGCTGAGCGGGCGGACCACCGGCGGGCAGTTCGTGATCGCCCGCGAGGAACGGCTACCGATCCGCGACGACCACGACCACGATCCCCTCCGAGCCCTGCTGGGCGCCGGCGTGGGCATGCCCGCCTGGCAGCACGCCGCCGTACAGGTCCTGGCCCGTCCCGCCACCGGCGGGCGTCTGTCCCGTCCGGGTCTTCCCGTCGCGCTGGTGCGCGCCGCCCTCGACCTCGCCGTTCCCGACCGTTCCCGTACGCACCGCGAGTCCGATCACGCCGTACGGCTGGAGCACTACGCCGAAGCCCGCGCCATCCGCGACAAAGCCCTCCAGCCCCGCTACGAAGTGGCCATCCGCTATGCCGTCCAGGCAGACGACGGCGGCACGGCCTCGCTGCGCCGTCAAGCCATCCGCGGGCGGGCTCACGCGATCGCCGCCGCCTTCGCCCTGTACTCCGGCCACAACCGGCTCGAACGACGCCGACTGATCCGGCCAGGCCATGCACTGGCCGCCCGCCGCCTCGGGCGCGGCTTCCTGCTGTCGATCCCCGAACTGGCCGCGCTCGCGCACCTGCCGACCGATCCCGCCGTCCCCGGCCTGCGACGGGCCGGGGCCAACACCGTCGCCCCCACACCGCAGGTCGCCCAGCACGGCAAGGTGCTCGGCACCGCCGACGCCGGCCACCAACGCCCGGTCGCGCTGCGCGTACCCGACTCCTGCCACCACGCGCACATCCTCGGCCCGAACGGCACCGGCAAGAGCACCCTGCTCGCCCACATGATCCTGTCCGACATCCAGGCAAGGCGCGGCGTCGCCGTCATCGACGCCAAAGGCGACCTCGTCGCCGACCTCCTCGGCCTCATCCCCGAAGAGGCCGGGAAGCGCATCGCGCTCATCGACCCCGACGACCCCCATTCCCGGCCCGCGCTCAACGTCCTGGCAGGCCCGAACCCTGACACCCTCACCGACAACCTGGTCGGCATCTTCCACAAGATCTACGCCGACTCGTGGGGGCCACGCAGCGACGACATCATGCGCGGCTGCGCCCTCACCCTGTCCCGCAGCGGCGGCACTCTCGCCGACATCCCCGCCCTGCTCACCGACCCCGCCTACCGCCACCAGCTCACTGCGCAGTTGAACGACCCGTTCCTGGCCGGATTCTGGACCTGGTACGAACGCCTGTCCGAGCAGGCCCAGTCCCACGTCACCGCGCCCATCATGAACAAGCTCCGCGCGTTCCTGCTCCGCCCGTTCGTCCGCGACATCCTCGGCTCCGCCCAGTCCACCTTCGACGTCGGCGACGTCCTGGACGGCAAGATCCTGCTCGCCCGGCTGCCCAAAGGCGTGCTCGGCGACGACACCGTTCGTCTACTCGGCTCACTCCTGCTCGCCCAGGTCTGGCAGGCCGCCTCCCACCGCGCCCAGCTCGGCCGCAGCCGCGCCCCTTCGGCCCTGTACGTCGACGAGACCCAGAACTTCCTCAACCTCCCCCGCGCCCTGTCCGACATGCTCGCCGAAGCCCGCGCCTACGGACTGTCGATCGTGCTCGCCCACCAGCACCTGGCCCAGCTCCCCCGCGACCTCCACCAGGCCATCAGCTCGGACGCCCGCAACAAGATCTACTTCACCCTCTCCCCCGAGGACGCCCGCGACACCGAACACCACTTCAGCCCGTACCTCACCCGCCACGACCTGGCCAACCTCGGCGCCTACCAAGCCGCCGCACGCCTCATCGTCCGTTCCGCGGAAACCCCGCCGTTCACCCTGCGCACCCATCCCCTCCCCACCCCGGACGCCGGCCTGGCGCTACGCGTCCGGGCCGCCGCCGCCCGAGCACACGGCCGTACCCCCGGCCGTCCCGAAGCCCTGCCGCAGGACGACCCGCGGCAGCAGCCCAGCACAGGAGGAGACGTCCACGGATGAACGAGCACTACACACCAGCCGTCATGGCCTCACTCGCCAGCCGGCTCACCAGCCGCGACCGGCACCTGCTCCGCCTCGTCTGGACCCACAAGGTCCTGACCAGCCACCAGCTCGCCCGCATCGTCTTCAACGACCCGACCACCGCACGCCACCGCCTGGTCAAACTGCACCACATCGGCGTCCTCGACCGCTTCCGCCCCAAGCCGCCGACCGGCTCCGCGCCCTGGCACTACGTGCTCGGCGAGAGTGGCGCCGTCGTCCTGGCCGCCGAGGACGGCACCGAACCGGCCGAGTTCGGTTACCGCCGCGATCGAGTCCTGTCCATCGCCTACAGCCAGCGCCTCGCCCACACCGTCGGCACCAACGACGTCTTCGCCCACCTGTACGGCACCGCCCGCCGTACCAGCGAATGCCACCTGCACACCTGGTGGACGGAACGGCGCTGCGCCACCCAATGGGGCACCCACGTCCGCCCCGACGCCTACGGCCGCTGGACCGAGAACGGCCACACCATCGACTTCTTCCTCGAATACGACACCGGCACCGAAACCATCGGCCGCGTCGTGGCCAAACTGGACGGCTACGCCGCCCTCACCGCCGCCACCGGCATCACCACACCCGTCCTGTTCCTGACCAGCTCCGCGCGCAGGGAAAGCACCCTGCACGACCGCCTCCAGCTGCGGGCCATCCAGACCGGCGTGCCATGCGCCACCGCCGTCACCGGCCCCAGCCCACACGGCCCCGTCTGGCGTCCCCATGACGCCCGAAACCAGCGTCTACGCCTGGCCGAACTCACCGACCACTGGCCCCAACCAGGGGCGCGCGGTTGATCGCAGAAACCGGTCTGACCCCGATCATCGCCGCAGCCGCCGGTCTGATGGGCGGCGTCGTCCTGCTCGCCGGGCTTGTGGGAGGGGCCTACCTCACAGCCACCACAAGCACGGCGACGTGCGATCCGGGGCCGTGTGAACAATTCCCCGACGTGATGCCGATCGAGGGACTGGCCGGCGCCGAACGCGGGCTGATCGCCATGCAGGCCGCCCTGAACATGCGCGGCGTCCCGTACTCCTGGGGCGGCGGCGGCCCCGACGGCCCCAGCTTCGGCATCCAACACGGAGCGCATATCCGGGGGTTCGACTGCTCCGGCCTGGCCGAATACGCCTGGGCCAAGGCCGGAGCCCGGATCGGCGGCCACACCGCCCCACAGTGGAACGCCGGCGCCCGCATACCCAGAAGCCAGATCCGCCCAGGAGACCTGATCTTCTTCGCCCGCGACCCCGCCCGTCCGGCCACGATCCACCACGTCGGTATCGCCGTCGACGCCACCCGCATGGTGCACGCCCCCTCCACCGGCAGCACCGTACGCATCGACACCTGGGCAGGCGACCCCTACCGCGAACGAGAATTCATCGGCGCCGTACGGCCCGCCCTATGACCGGTACGACCAGCGCGGCGAGGGCCAAGCACCCGCCAGATGTCCCAGCTCCGGTTGGCGGTCGCCTGAGGAAGGGTCCGAGCCAATCCATGGCATGCCTCTGCGTGAAGCCGGACAGCCCCGGTGACAGGCGGTAAGCTCACCGTGACCGTTTCAGTCTGCCTTCGAACAACAGATTCGAGTCGGTCGAGGGTCGGCTCCTCGGAGCCGGCCCTCACTCATCGGCCAGGCACCGCTGCAGCAGAACAAAGCCCGGCATGGTCTCCTCCGGCCTGACACCCACTTCGAAGATCTCCGGCTCTTCGAAGACGGGTTCCCCGCTCGGGCGGCGTACGTACACCACTCGCCCGTAGTCCACGCCGTCGCCCTGGTCGAAGCTCATCCACGTGATCGCCTCCTGCTCCCCCTCCCGTAGGGGATGGTTGGAGACGGCCCGCGTGGTGATCGTGTCAGGAGGCTCGAAGAGCCACACCTGCGGAACAGCCAGCACCCAGCGAACGGCTTCGATCTCCTGAGCCTTCTCTGCCGCCCTGGCCTCGAACGCCTCCGCCGTCTCGGTGTCGCGCAGGTAGTCGTAATCGCTCAGAACGAGCTTGGTCGCGCCTTGCATGGCGACGATCGCCGGGCACTCCCGCGCCATGATGTTCTTCTCCATGCGCTCCACCACGTCGAACAGCAGATGCGCGGTCGCCTCGTTCATGTCGCCTCCGGCCCTGCTCACTCATGGCGCCCCCCTACTGTGCCAGCGTTTCAGAAAGGGCCGGAGGCGGCCTCAGAACTCCCAGAAGATTCCGGCGTGGCGTCCATCAGGGCCCGATGAATTGCCCCGATTTTGATGGAGGCCTTGGTGTGTCCCGGGTTGGGCGGAGGCTTGTCACTAGCCTGGCGGGATGGGATGGGGTCTGGGCGAGCTTGTCGCGAAGTACGACGTACCGGGTGCACAGGTCGCCGTGCTTGCCAACGGGGAGATCCGGGACGAGGCTGCGGGCGTGCTGAGTCTGCGCACCCGGGTCGAGGCCACGACCGACTCGGTGTTCAAGATCGGCTCGATCACCAAGATCTGGACAGCCACGCTGATCCAGCAACTGGTCGGCGACGGTGTGCTGGATCTCGACCGTCCCGTTCGCGACTACCTGCCCGGCTTCCGGCTGAGCGACCCGGCCGCCACCGCGTCCCTGACCGCCCGCCACCTGCTCACCCACACCGGCGGTATCGACGGCAACCACTTCACCGACACCGGTCGCAACAACGACGCGATCGAGAAGTTCGTCGCCACCCTCGCCGAGGCCGACCAGTTTCTCCCGCCCGACACCGTCTTCTCCTACTCCAACAGCGGGTACGTGGTGCTCGGCAGGCTGGTGGAGGTGTTACGCGACAAGCCCTACCACGACGTGCTCCGCGAACGCCTGGTGACACCGCTGGGCCTGCACACCGCCGCTACCGACACCTACGAGGCGATCCTGCACCGCGCCGCGGTCGGCCACATCCACAGCGGCGGAGAAGTCGTTCCAGCGCAACAGTGGGCGGTTTCCTACTACTCCGCGCCCAGCGGCTCGCACCTGGCGATCAGCGCACGCGACCTGCTGGAGTTCGTCCGCCTGCACATCACCGACCCCGCGCTGGCGGCACTGCGCGAACCTCAGGTCGAATCCGTCCCGGACTTCGGCGGCGGCGTCATCGGCTGGGCACTCGGCTGGATGCTCTACCAGGACGGCGTCGTCGGCCACACCGGCGTCTCAAAGGGGCAGAAGGCATTCCTTCGCGTCGTCCCATCGGCGGGTGTGGCGGTAGCCGTGCTGACCAACAGCACCGGCGGTGAGCCACTGGCCTACGAGATCTTCGATGCGGTGCTCAGGGACCTTGCCGGCGTCGAGACGGCACCGCTACCCGTGCCGCCCTTGAACCCGACCGGGATCGACGCGCACCGCATGTGCGGCACCTACCGCTCCACCCTGTACGACATCACCCTTACCAGCGAGCACGACCGCGCGTTCCTCATCTACCGCCCACGCAATGAAACCGCCGAGTCCTTCCTCGGCGGGTCCGAGAAGCGCGTCGAGGTCGTCCGCCTCAACGACAACTCGGTCATCACCGCCGAACCGAAGTCTTCCGGCCACCAGGTCCTGTCCCTGGTCGGCTCCGACGGGCACGGCCGCGCCCGTTTCCTGCACAACGGCGCCGCCGCCTACCGAATCGCCTGATGGTCACCGCCGACGACGTGTGATCGTCCGGCAGAATGGCGGGATGCCTCGACCAGTCCCCGCCGACCTGCTGGAAATCGCTGAGGCACTCGTCCCCGACGCTGCTCTCGGCTCCGTACGTCTTGCCGAGCATGGAAACATGCACCACGTTGTGCTGTTCCCCGGCGTCGCCGCGGTACGTATCAGCAAGCGCCCCGATGCCGCCGCCGAGTTGCCGCGCCGGGTCGAGATTCTTCGAGCCGTTGCGGCGGCCGGTCTGCCTTTCGCCGTACCGGAGCCGCTGACTGCGGTGACCACGTTCGGGGAACGCGCGGCCGTCGCGCTCTCGTGGATCGACGGCGAGTCGTTGCCGGAAGGCATCGGGGACCCGGCGGCGTTCGGCCCGCTCTTGGAGGCACTGCGCGACGTTGAGATCTCACCGGGACTCGAGGCCGTTCTCCACACGCCCCGCCGGTACGCCGATGACCTGGGGTGGGCCGACATCCTGAGCGACGAGATCATTCCGCGCCTGCCGACGAAGTGGCGCGACGGAGCGCGGCAGCGGCTGGACACGATGCTGGCACTCGAGGAGGTCCCGCCCAGGCTCGTCCACGGCGACCTCGGCGCCGGCAACGTCCACTTCGGTGAGGACGGCAAGCTGGCCGGCGTACTCGACTGGGACATGGCGATCCTGTCCGACCCCGCGATCGACGGGGCACTCGTCGCGACCTGGCACGGCTGGGACGTCCTGCGCGCGGCCACCGACGAGGAGACCTACCGACGCGCCTGGGCCTGGAACGACGCGGTCGGGGTCGGGCACCTCCACGCGGTCTTCGCCGGCAAACCCCTGTCACACGTCGACGGCTTCGTCCGTTCCGTCGTCGCCTGGTTGGAGGAACGCGGCCCCAACCCTAACGATCGGCCCAAACTCATGCCCGAGCACAACGAGAGGCAGCACTCAGCGCACGCTGCCCCTGACTAAGGCACGCCGCAGGGATCTCCCTTCTGAACACCGCCTATTTCGGCGACGTCGTCACGAGCAAACCCACGATCCGCGGCTCGCGGACTCCTTGTCCGTGATCTGGTCTGAGCGCAGGCACCAGGAGGGGTCTCGTCGAAACCTGCCGACGCTTCCATCAGCCCGGATCCTGTTTCGCCCGGCGTGGAGCGCGCGCACTTCGGTGTTTCTCAGCCGTCTCTCTCGCGGGCGCGGTCTGTTACGCCGGGCACGAGGGGCACGCTCTTGTCTGCGGCCATGGGATGCCAGCAACACGATGTGTACTCCTTTCGGCCGGTACGGCTCCAGCCCCGGGGATCCGAGGGCAGGAGCCCTACCAGGTCGGGGTGTCATCAACCGGCGAAGGTTAGCGGCCGGTCCAGGGCTGTGGACAGGGTGCGCAGGGTGTCCCGGTCGAGGTCGTCGACGCCTCCGGTCACCGCGCGCAGCATGTTGCGCTCGGCACGGTCGGCGCCGCGTACGTGCTGCTCGTGGTGGGTGTAGGTGTTGACCGCCTGGACCACTCCCCAGGCCGTCCCCTGCCAGGGCGACACCCGAAGGTCGTGGTTCCAGAGTCTGGTCAGAGAGTCGCGTTTGTTCTCGGCCATGGTCCGGCTGCGTCCCGGTGCGGCGGGCATCGGGACGTGGGCGTCCAGGAAGGTATTCCACTGCCACCGGCTGACCGGGATCCGGCACAGGTCTGCGACGGCGCGTGAGAACTCGTCGGCCAGGGTGTAGACGATGTTCAGAGCCTGGCGCGCCTCGGTCAGCCGGAACTTCGAGTGCCGTGAGTGCTTGATCTTGATCTGCTGGCCGCGTTCGGCGAGCCCGGCGGCCATCGTGTTGTCGCACACGATGTTCGTGATGGCGCGTTTGAAGATCGTGGACAGGGACCCGTCGAAGGACGTCGCCCCGAACAGGTGCGGGCGGAACTCCACCCCCTCAGGCGTGTGGATGTTGTCGGGCACCTCGACCGACACCCAGGCGACCGCGCCGCCCTTGAGCAGTCCGGCCGACCCGATCGACAGGTCCGCGTCCAGCAGGCGAGAGATGTTGCCGACGAGCCACTCCACGTACGGATGCGGCTCATAACCGTCGGAGAAGATCCCCATGACGTGGCCGTTGTCGCTGCGCAGGATCGCCTGCCGTCCGGGGACCTGGGCGAGCCCTCCGCGCGGATCCTCCACGTACACCGGGCTCGACAGCGCCTGCCAGCCGAACAGGCGCCGTTTGACGTCGTCGACCGGGATGGGGCCCGGGTAGTGGTTGGGCTCCTCCCCTTGCATGCTGGCCCGGTAGTGCCAGGCGCTGCCGCGTTTGTCGGTGTGGCCGATCAGCGTGTTGGTGTTCAGCCACTCCAGGGATTCACGGGACATGACGTGCTTCCTCTCTGATCAGGAGAAACGGAAAGGCACCGGCCGGAACCGGTGCCCGTCGGATGTGTTTGGGGCGCTCAGGTGGCGCGCTGGTTGATCGCGTACGCGACCCGTTCGGCGAGCTCGCGGTCCGCGTTGCGGATCTCGATGCCGATGGCGTGGTCGCGGACCTCGAAGACTCCGTACATGGAGCCGAGTCGCCACCGGATGGCTGTTTCCTGCTCGGCAGCGGTGACGGCGTGCCCGGGCAGCAGGGCGAGCAGAGTCTCCACCAGATCGGTTCGCGCGGTGTGTTTGGCGGTTCTGGCCTGCTGCTGCTTGAGATCGCGTACGTATTTCGGCAGGAGCCGGCGGCTGATCTTCTTGGCGATGTGTTTCGGTCCGCGTGTGGTCACCACGATGATCGAATGGCGCCGCAGGTCAGAGGACTCGACGGGGTAGAGTCCCGTGACCACGATCCACTCTGTCCGGCCCATCAGTTGGTGTACGGCCAGGCGCGCGCCGTCCGGTCCCATCAGGTACGGCGTCCCCCAGAGGGTCTCTGGGCTGTAGCCGTGCAGATGCCTGGCGATCTCGGGTACGAGGTCGTTCACGTCGCAGCCGTCCATCGGGAATCCTTTCGTTCCGGCATGTCAGGGCAGCGTTCGATTGATCGCAAAGAGGCCCGCCACCGCGCCCTTTGCTGGGCACGGCGGCGAGCTGGCTGTTGGGAAGGTGGTTCAGATCGCCGACCGGGCGATCACCAGCCCTCGGGGAGCAGTGGCCAGGCAGCCGAGGGCCGCTCTCGTACCTGCGCGATGATGTCGTCGGCCATCTGGCTCCAGTCACGCCCGAGCACCTCCGACGGCGACAGACCCACCATGAGCGCCTCGACGAGCAGGAGCGCGAGCGTGTAGTGAGACGTGACAGACAGAGCCCGGTCGAGCGCGACGCTCGCCAGCGGCCCGTCGCCCCGGCACATCGCGGCGAAGGCCAGCAACGTCGCGGGAGCAGCGGCGAACGCGGGTTGAACCTTGCGGACGACCTCGGTCCACAAGCGCACATGCGTCTCTATGTCGTACTCCAGCACGTACGTCATCGCTATGTCGCGTACGGGCTTGGCTGTCAGGCACACCCCGAGCCAGGCCACCGTCTCGGCGTCAAGGTGCCCTCCGGCCTGGACCTGATCCAGCGCAGCCACGACCCGCTTCACGCCGTCGCCGAACCAGTCGTCGCCCGGACTGCTCTCCTTCTTGGCCTGGGCGCAGACCTCCCGTGTGATCTTCTCGGCACGATCCTGGTCGAAGTTCTCGGGCGGCTCCAGCGTTGCAGCCAGGGCCGTTTTGTCCGGGAGCGCGCGCATCCCGGCCACCACGGCAGCAGCGGCAGGTGCGCTACTGGAGGGATCGACCGGTACCCCCTCCGGAGGGCAGCACCTGACATCCGAGCAGACGTAGGACCAGTAACGCCCCTCATCAACGCGTATCGCCTCGCAGACGGCGACCCCGTTCCCGGGCAGGGTCTCCATGGCGGCATCCATCATCGGAGTGACCTGCGGACCAGCTCCGTAGCCGACCAGCAGCGCACGATGGATGCCGTTAACCTCCAGTACGTTCGCCAGGTGACTCGTCCGCGCTGCCATCTCGGCAGGGTCCTGCGTCAGGTCCAGGCGTACGACGCCCTTCACCTTCGCGTCGTCGATGCCCACCGCCACGAGACTCTGTGAGGGGTGGAAGCCGAGCAGGTACGGCACGCTGGCGACCACGTCGGCCAGCTTCTTGATCGTGACGGTGTTGGTGAGCTCGGATGCAGCGCTCATGGAAAGACCTCCAGACATGAGAAAGCCCCGCAGATGGCCGGGCGGATGGACGTAGGCGCAGAGCGCTATGGACGCTGCCGCGCGCGAGCGAAGAGATGGGCTAATGAGATCGCCGAGCGCGCATCTTGGACATGCTCGCGAAGTTGCCCTCACTTAAATACGGTTGACGAAACGGCTCAACCGTCCGCGCTCGATGGATTCCTTTCGTGTAGCGGCAGGCGCAACGGCAGACGTTTGCCCAGGAACCACATGACCGATAAAGGGCGATCACGCCGGGCGCGTACCGGCGAATCTGCCCTCACTTGAATACGGCCACCGGCCCCGCCCAACCGTCCGTCACCAGGCTCCTTTTCGGAAATCCGTCGCTCAATGCACCACGGCTGGCAGGCCCATAAGAAGAGGGCCTCAGAGATACTCTGAGGCCCTCTTCTTATGCTCTTCTGGTTACTCCTGCGTCATTTGGTCTTCATACCTGAGCGTGTCCCTGGCATCGTCAATGCGCTCGGACAGTTCCTGCCACTCGGCCCGTGCGGCGTCACGCGTCCGGATCACAGCCCGGCGGGAACCGTAAGCACCGCCGTAGCGCTCCTGAGCGACCTTGCCCAGGACCCCCGCCCGCCCCAGATCATCGGCTTGCCCCGCGATCTTCATCATCGCTCGCAGGGTCGGGAAGTCACCGCCATCTCCGAACGCCTGCCGGAAGATGACGGCACTGTTTTGGGCCAGGCAGAACGCCACAGCCGCCCGCGTGGCACTCTCCACGTGCGGCACCGGTCGCATGAGCTGCGCGCCGGGCGTGGCGTCGACCTCGGTCGGAGGCACATCAACCCGGTAGCCGTTCCGCGCGGCGGCATCGCGGACGGCCCACCGGTGCAGCGTCGTACGAGAGACGGTCATCTCGCCCCCGTCGCGCCGGACGTAGACCCACGCGGGGGCATCCGTCGTGCTCTCGGAAGCCTGGCGGCAGGACGCGGAGATGTCGCGAAGTTTTTGGGCGAAGAGCAGCACCGCATCTTGGGTGACGTCATCCGAGACATCGTCCGTGCCGTACGGCGCGTGCCCCTGCTTGACGATCGTGGCGCTTCCGTCCATGCGCTTACGGGACCGTGTAGCGTCCACCGTACGGCAGTAACCGCGCGCCAGCCGCTGAATCTCCGCCCAGTCCTCTGGCGTCACTCGTGCCATATATTCCGGCGCGAGGCTTTCTCCAGGAATGTTGGTGGGAACGCTCTTTCCAGAAGCCGCGTATGACATTTTCTGCCTCCGTTTCTGCCGCACTATTGCGCGACTGCCTTCGAACTCCTCAATTACATCTCGAAACGGAGCGTTAATCAACGACATCCGGCGAGTTTTTACCATTATCCTGGCACCCTAAACGCCAAGCCACCATCGTCGAATACAGAGGAACTCAATGCGAATTGCCAGCGTAGATTTCCAAAAGGAAAACTATTCACTAGACAGGGAGGATAGAATTCCGAGAACCGCTGAATGAATAAGTGTGTAACCGGCGCCCCACCCGCCTTCTAAAGAGACGGGCTACGTCCACAAGAGTCGGGGCAGCGACTGGCCGACCCTATCCCGCCGTGAACTGTAGCTATACCGAACTCCTGGACGGCCACTCTTGAACGGCCGTTTATTGGCCTACGACTGGTCATCCGAGTGGCCGCATCAGCGGCTCCTGCGCCTGGTGCTACGCCACTGGGTCAGTCACGACACCAGGCCGAGCCAGACTGCGAAGCGCCGCAGGTCCTCGCTGAGCCGCGGCCCCCGTGCTCGCCAGCGCCTGCACAAGCTTCCGGACCATCGGATGGTTCCACGCCCGCTGCGACGCGACTGACCGAGCCCGCCGCAGATGCTCCTCAACGGTCCACATCACGCTGTTGCGATCCCTCCAGGGTGATGAGTGACCCAGGTACGTGCCGTCCCACCGGCGGAACACCCACGTTGCGATCCCTCCAGGGTGATGAGTGACCGATCTTCCCGCTGGGTTAGCGGCCGAAATCGTGCGCTAGTTGCGATCCCTCCAGGGTGATGAGTGACCACGGTCACGCTGGCATCCCGTGCGCTGGACCCGGCCTATGTTGCGATCCCTCCAGGGTGATGAGTGACCGACCGCCCTCAGCCGGGTCGTCCCCGCCGCGTCACCAGAGTTGCGATCCCTCCAGGTGATGAGTGACCGCGGCGGCCGAGCTGATCGCGCCGCTCACCCCGTGTTGCGATCCCTCCAGGGTGATGAGTGACCACCAGCATCCGCCGTTTCGGCATGGGCGTCCCCAACGTGTTGCGATCCCTCCAGGGTGATGAGTGACCGGGGTGTGCTGAAGTTCAGCGTGCTGTGCCCACGGTTGCGATCCCTCCAGGGTGATGAGTGACCCCCAGGGTAAAATGGCAGGTCAGGGGCGGTTGATCAGTATCGTAATCGAGGCCTTCTGCAGCAGTCCGGCGGTATTGCAGAAGCGCAGGTCAGAGCACCGTGTCCGTCGCACGTCAGGTGGCTCTGCGATGCACCTATTCCTCCTAACTGCTTTGACCACAGCGAGGTAATGATGCCCACAATCGCTCCACCAAGATCCTGAGCGTGACCCGTCACCCCTACGAAGCCTTTCGCGTGACTTGTTCAGCGAAAACCCGGCCCCACGGGCAACGTCCCTCGAATACCACCAGGGTGCCCGCCACGCCATCACCCAACACCTGCCGCAGTACACCGGCTTCTCTGGACACCACCACGGCAGCACCGGGATCGAAGTGTCCGACACCGGTACCCCTTCCCCCGGCTGGCCGCAGCCCAGGCGCTCGTTCCCCGGCTTCTGAGCCACGTCCCCCAAGGGTGGTGCCGGACCGACGTACGGTCAGACCAGGCCGAGCCAGGCCGCGAAGCGCCGCAAATCCTCGCTGGGCCGCGCCCCCGTGCTCGCCATCGTCTGCACAAGCTCCCGGACCATCGGATGGTTCCGCACCTGCTGCGGAGCGGCCGAGCGAGCCCGCCTCAGCGCGTCGAAGGCCTGCCCCCGGTCACCGTGGTAGTACCAGCCACGTGCCACGTCGATCCAGTGATGCCCGGCACGCACCGGCGGCAGGTCCACCGGGAAAGCCCTGTACAACGGCAACGCCCGCTCGATCGCCTTGGCCCCGTCCTCCAATTCCACAGCCGCCGACACCGCGTGCAACGCGACATTGGACGCCCTGAACTCCAGCCCGTAGTAGTTCGTTGAATCACCGGCCAGCGACTGCGCGGCCCGGCCGGCCAGCCGCAGATGCTCATCCGACAGGTCCGCGTCACCGGAGCGCGCCGCCAGCACGGACGATCTCAGATGCAACGACCCGTACAGCGCCACGGCGGCAGGCTCCATCCGCTCAGGGTCGTCACCGAGGCCGCGCCGCGTCTGCTCCATCAGTCGCAGCCCTTGCTCATAGGCGGCGACCCCGAGCAGCGAGACCCCACGCGACCACCGCGTACGCGCGACCCGCAGCGGATCACGGCTCAGCTGCGCCTCCCGCTCGATGCGCTCCAGCACGATGCCGCGCATGTCCTGGTATCCGAGCATGTGGGCGAGCGCGGAGACGCCGCCGTACGCCTCGGCCATCAGCGCATGCAGACGGGGATCGTCACGGTGGTGGATGGCGATGGACAGCTCTTCCAGCAGGGCAGGCAGCATCTCCCCGAGCCGCAGGTAACGAGCCTGCCGGCCCAGCTGCGAAGCCTCTTCGACATCCTTACGCAGCTCCTCCAGGGGCCGTGGCTCCGGCGCCTCCTCCGGTGGAAGGTCCTGGGTGAGCAGGGCGCGACGCAGCGGCTCGACGACGGCCTGGAGCCGCTGCCCCTGGCTCACGGGCTCGTGGTAGGGCTGACCGGTGATGCGCGGAACATCGACTTTCAACGCCCGCGCCACCGCGCCGATGAACGCCGGACTCGCAGGCGCATGCCCGGATTCCACCTTCGTGAGCAGGCTGTAGGAGACATGCGCGCGTGTGGCGAGGCCTCGTTGGCTGTATCCGCGTAGCTTGCGTAGCCCGGCGACCCGGACTCCGATCGTCTCGGTCACGCCCACACCCGCTTTCAGACCCTTTGAAAGCTCGTCCCGGTCTTCAGTATGACTCTGTCTAGCGTGACACAGGCTGATTCTGGCGACCGAACAGTAGCGCTGGGTGACGATGCGGTTGCCATCGAACTCGAGCAGAAGTTCCCGGCATGGGGCGTGTGGAGAAGCGACACCGGCCTCTGGTGGGCCGCGCGCCGCTCCTACCCCACCGGCGCCGAACGGAACACCAGCCTGGCGTCCTATCTCCGCGCCACCACCGCCATGGGCCTCGTCGACCTCCTCATAGATCAGGAGCAAAGCAAGTCGCCGTAGCCAACACCGGAACGCGCAATCCGTCGCCGAGCATGCCCCCCGTGTGTCCACCCATTCAAGCCCAAGGAGATACCGATGTTGGCGCGCGAAGTCGAAGCCGCCGCTGACGAGTCAGCACGCAAAGACGTCCAGGAATTGCAGCAGACCGCTCGTGGGTGGTTCCACGTGGAGTACTCCCTCCACGGGCGAGCGTTCGTCGCCTACTACCGGGGCCACTGCCCTCCAGGCGGCATCATGTGCCGGGCTGCTGTCAGCAGCCAGCTCCTCATGCTGATGGACCGTGTGGCACCGCCCGGCTGGCGCATACCGGACCTTCCGCTGGTGTCCGCTCGGCCGAGCGCGAACCGTTCCATTTCGCGGAGGTAGCCAGCCATGACGAGGCAGCGTCTTCCCACGTCCGACGCAGTTGGCCAACGCGATCCAACACGCGAGGCCGACTCGGAGGTGAGGCTCTTGGACGTCGTGTGGGAGGCGTACAAGCCCACCGGCGGCATCCTCCGCATCAGCTACACATCCTGCTGCGGGGCCTTGGAACTCGCCTCCGAGGGCGGCCACTTCTTCGTACTGCGCTCCGCCGGCGACGGCGGCTACGAGGAGACCGGCCGTGGCCTCTATCGGCAGGCAATCGACCTCTACATCGCCTTGGCCGAGCGGCACCGCGACGAGCATCTGCACCGTAGGGAGAAGCCGGCCCCAGACGCCTTCCTCAAGGGAAAGGAACGGCGCGGCTGACCAACACTTCGTACCCGCCGCCAACCATCATCGACCAGTTGCCCGTCACAACCAACCGAAGGGGACCTGCCCGTGACCACCGACAACGACGTCCAGGACGCCGCCGAGCTACGTCACGCCATGGTGCGCGAACTGCGCGATCAGGGGGCGATCCGGTCCGAGGCCGTGGCGGCGGCCGTCGCCACGGTGCCGCGTCACGTGTTCACACCGGGCGAGACGCTGAAGAGCGCCTACGCCCCGGACCATACGCCGCTCGTCAAGGCCGGCCCCAACGGCGGCAGGCATCTCAGCGTCGTCTCCGCCGCCCATCTCCAAGCCACCATGCTGGAAGCGGCCGAGATCGAACCCGGCATGCGCGTCATCGAATACGGAAGCGGCGGCTACAACGCGGCCTTGGCGGCCGAGCTCGTCGGTAAGCGCGGACACGTCACCACAGTGGACATCGACCCCGACATCGTCGCGCGAGCCCGTACCTTTCTCGACGAAGCGGGCTACCACCATGTGAACGTGATGCTGGGCGATGCGGAGCAAGGCATTCCCGGAGCTGACACTTTCGACAGAGTGATCGGCACGGCAGGGTTCTGGGACATCCCGCCCGCATGGCTGGAGCAGCTCGCCGACGACGGCCGGATCGTCGTCCCGCTCAGGTTCAAGGGGACGACCCGATGGATCGTCTTCGACCGTGACAGGTCAGGCCTCGTCAGCCGGGCCTACGGCTTGTGCTCCTTCGTGCCAGTCCAGGGGGCTGGTTCCCACACCGAGCGGACCATCACGATCGACAACGGCGTGGTGGTGTGCCTCGACGACGAGGGTCTCAACGTTGATGCGGAGGCGTTGCGCCGGGCGTTGCTTCTGCCGAGAGTCGAAGGCTGGTCCGACGCCGTGTTCGACATGCCCGACGAGCAGATGCTGTTTTTGCTCACGAACGACCCGGACATGGCGCTGCTGTATGCCGACCAGACGATCGTCGACCAGGAGCTGCTCGCACCCTCGACACTCAAGGGCGTGCCCGTCCTGATCAGCGGCGACAGCTTCGCCTACCGGGCCGCACGACCGAACACCGACATGAGCAGCGGATACGAGAGCGGCGTCTACGCCCACGGGCCGGCGGCCGAGAACCTCGCCGCCCGCTACGTGGAGTTGCTGCGCCGGTGGGCGAACAAGCATCACCGCCGCGGCGCCGCGTCCATTCGGTACATCCCCAAGCCCTCCGACCCTCCGGCCCTCTCCCCAGGAGTGGTGGCGAAGCGACACGGAACCGTCGTCGTCACCTGGCCTTAGACCGCCGGGCTCCCAGGGAGGGTCGGCCGATCTTGCCTAGGAAGCACCGGGGAATCCCACCCACCCCAACCAGAGAGGAACCGTCATGACCACGCGGACTCCCGGAGGTGCGGCAACGCTCGCACCGTCCGAACCGGAACTCGCAGACGCCGACTGGCTCGCCGACCTGGACGTGTCCATCGTCGAGTCCGGTGTGGCGGCCGAGCAACTCATTCGCATGACCGACGACGGATGCAACTCGACCTGCGGAACAGCGTGCGTCAGCTGCAAGTGAGCACCCTGCAGATATCCGTCATCTAACCCGAGCGCCCGGCCGGCGCGACTAACCGGCCGGCCGGGTCGCCTTCCAAGCCATGGGAGCGGATCATGTATCGATACCTCGACGCCGCAGTGTTGCGGGCCCCCGGGTGGCCGCCACACCAGGAGGTCGCATCATGGCCTGACCTGACCCACCAGGGCGCGGACAGCGCCTCCTGGAGAACCTGGCTGGCACGTACATGGCAGACGCCCGGTTTCGCGGCGGCCGTGGAGCAGGCCAGCCCGGATCTGGCACGGCGCGTATGCGAGATCTGCTCCGGAGAACCGATCCCTGATCAGAACGTGCGCCGTGCCGTGTTGTCCGTGATGCGTTACCTGCTGCGTGCCTCGGGTCGCGCGACACCGTTCGGCCTGTTCGCCGGGGTAGCTCCGGCTCGTATCAGTGCCGCAAGCGATCTGCCTGCGGCGCGCATCGGGGACGCACATCGTCCGATAGCCCGGGTCACAGCCGAATGGCTCGCCGCGGTCGTTCAGCGGCTGGAGGGCGAGAAAGCGCTCCGGCGACGCTTGACCGTGGTCGCCAACAACCTCGCGTTCGAACGGGACGGCCGCCTGGTGCTCGAGCACCGCGCCAGCCCCGAAGCGGGCGGCGCACCAGGAAATGTGAGCGTGCGCGCCACCGGCCCCGTATGGGCAGCGCTCTGGCTGGCGCGTGATCCGCTCCCGGTCGCGGATCTGATGGACGGGCTGTCGGCCTCGTTCCCCCGAACTGCCGAAAGCATGGTCGACGCACTCGTGGCCGAGCTGGTGGCCCAACGCCTTCTGCTCACCAGCCTGCGCCCGCCCATGACAGCCTGCGATCCGCTCCGGCGCCTCCTACGTGAGCTGGACGCGGTGAACGCGGACGAGATCGGCGACGTGGCCGACATCGTCAAGGTCCTCCGCGACGTCGCTGGCGCGCTCGACGACCATGACCGTGTACCCGCCACTCTGGCGGCCGATCATTGGGCGCGTGCGGTGGCCGCGATGGCGGCCATCCAACCCACTGAGCGTCCCCCGCTCGCGGTCGATCTGTGCCTGGACGCGCAGGTGACAGTCCCCGCGGCTGTCGCGGCAGAAGCCGCCACAGCAGCGGCCGCGATCGTCCGCCTGGCCCGCCTCCCCGCCCTCAACACGGGCTGGATGGCCTGGCATCAACGGTTCCTGGACCGCTACGGGCTGCGCGCCCTGGTCCCACTCCGAGACGTGGTCGACGCCACCATCGGGCTCGGCTACCCGGCCGGTTACGACGACGGCGACCGCATGCCCGAGGAGGCGTTGACGGACCGCGACCGCAAGCTGCTGGCGCTCGCGCACAACGCCGCGATGCGCCGCCAGCGCGAGATCCTGCTCGACGACACTGTGATTGCCGACCTCGGCGGGGTGGCCCCCGACGCGCCGGTTCAACCCTCCACGGACCTGACCATGCGAATCGACGCACCCAGCCCCACCGCGTTGGCCCAGGGCCGATTCACGCTCACCATCGTCGGGGCGTCACGCGCCGCGGGAACCATCACCGGCCGGTTTCTCGACATGTTCGATGACGAGCATCGGCAGCGGATGAGCACCCTGTACGCGGGCGTGCCCACGGGCACCCGGGACGCGCTCGCCGTCCAGGTGTCGGCGCCCGCGCCGTACATCGGCACCGACAACGTCGCCCGCGCTCCCCAAGTGCTGCCGCAGGTGTTAACGGTCGGCGACTACCCCGGCGGCGCGCACGTACTCGCGCTGGATGACCTCGCCGTCACCGCGGACCTGCATGGCATCTACCTGGTGTCACTGTCGCGTCGCCGCGCCGTCGAGCCGGTGATCTACAACGCGGTCAATCTGATCCAGCACACGCACCCGCTGGCGCGGTTCATCCTCGAAGCGCCACACGCTCTCCAGGTCCCGTGCACAGGCTTCGATTGGGGTCTCGCATCGGCGCTGCCGTTCGTCCCCGCACTGCGCTACCAGCGCACGATCATCTCCCCCGCCCGGTGGCGGCTCACCGCAGCCGACCTGCCCGCTCCTTCGGCCGACTGGACAGAATGGGACAACGCCTTCACCGCCTGGCGGGAGGTGGTGGCGCTGCCGGAAACGGTCAGTCTTGGAGGCGGCGACCAGCACCTGCGGCTCGGCCTCTGCGAACCCGCGCACCGCGTCCTGCTGCGCGCCCAGGTCGACCGTACCGGCACCGCGGTGCTGCGCGTCGCCCCCGACGCGAACGCGGCCGGGTGGATCGGCGGTCGCGCCCACGAGGTCGTGATCCCTCTCGCCGCGACCAGCCCGCCCGCCGAACCGCCTCGGCTCACGAACGAGGTGACCTCCCGCGGCCACGGTCACCTACCGAGCCAGGATGGGCGGCTGTCGCTCAAGCTGTACTGCCACCCCGACAGGCACGATGCCATCCTCACCCGCCACCTTTCACGCCTGGTGGAAACGCTCGGCAACGAAGCGCGGTGGTGGTTTCTGCGCTACCACGACCCCCACCACCATCTCCGTATCCGCCTCGCCGTGCCTGACCACACGTACGCCGACGCCGCTGCCGAGGTCACCGCGTGGAGCGAGCACGTGCGCCAGGCCGGGCTGACGTCGCGGGTGCAGTGGGACACCTACTTCCCGGAAACCGCGCGCTTCGGCGGCCCTTCCACCATGGACGCGGTCGAGGCCTACTTCGCCGCCGACTCGGCCACCGTCGTCGCCCAACTGACCGCGATCATTGCTCGGAAAGGGCCCCACCCGCACGCCCTGACCGCCGCCAGCCTGCTCGACATC
Organism: Nonomuraea sp. B1E8; assembly: GCF_039871515.1. Classification (NCBI taxonomy): domain Bacteria; kingdom Bacillati; phylum Actinomycetota; class Actinomycetes; order Streptosporangiales; family Streptosporangiaceae; genus Nonomuraea; species Nonomuraea sp. B1E8. Next base: position 117,008 of record NZ_JBDPLS010000020.1, read on the forward strand.
GCCTCCTCCTTCCTCGGTGACCACGTCACGGCGATGCGATGGCTGATCAACCATGCCCAAGCGGATGCTTCCGCTCCCGACCGGGCTGTCTACAACCAGGCCATACGCCTGGCCCGACCCGACGATCACAGAGCCCTGGCCGCCTATCTGGAAGGCGAACAGATCGTCTCCTGGTGGACGCGCCGCCGGAAGGCACTCGCCTCCTACCGCCGCGCACTCGAGGAGGCGGGCACGATTCCCCCGGCTGCCGTGCTGCCCGATTTGCTGCACCTGCACCACGTCCGCATGGCCGGCACGTCGCCGGCCAGCGAGCGGGCGTGCCTGCACCTGGCCCGCGCCGCCGCCTTGAGCTGGACCTCCCGTCCCAAGAGGAGCAGGCCATGAACGAGTCACACGGAAACGCCCTGGCCGTAGCCGATGCCATTGCCACGTCGCTGGCCGATCCGCAGCCGTGGACCGCCCAGCCACCAGGCGACGGCCTGGTCTGGCCACAGTCGTTGTGGGCGGGAGCGGCGGGGATCGCCCTGCTGCACATCGAGCGTTCCCGCTCCGGTCACGGTGACCCAGAGATCGTGCACGCCTGGCTGGAAGTGGCCGCCTCCGGCGCGTTGACGAAGGCGGCGAACGCGAACCTGTTCTTCGGCGCTCCCGCGCTGGCCTTCACCATGTACACGGCCGGGGGCACCACAGGCCGCCACCAGCGAGCGCTGGAGCGCCTGGACGATGCGGTCACGTCGATAACCCGCACCCGCCTGACCGCAGCGCACACGCGCATCGCCCGCGGCGAGCAACCCGAAATGAAGGAGTTCGACCTGGTTCGCGGACTGGCCGGCCTGGGCGCCTACCACCTCAGCCGCCATCCGGACCATCCGCTCACAGCCGACGTGCTGTCCTACCTGGTGCGCCTGACCGAGCCGCTGCACGCAGGCGGCGAGCTGCCCCCATGGTGGACGACCGTCGCGCCCAATGGGGAGCCCAGCTCGGACTACCCACACGGGCATGGCAACCTGGGCATGTCCCACGGCATCTGCTCGGCGCTGGCTCTGCTGTCCCTGGCTGTGATCCGCAACGTCGGCGTGGCCGGCGCGAAAGAGGCGATCGAACGCATCTGCACCTGGACCGACACTTGGCGACAGCAGGACAACGCAGCCGCGTGGTGGCCTGGTGTGATCACCATCAAGCAGGTACGCGAGCAACGCACCGACCCCTCGCAGCGCCCCCGGCCGTCGTGGTGCTACGGGATCAGCGGCACGGCTCGCGCCAACCAGCTGGCCGGCCTGGCGCTCGCCGACGAGAGACGGCAGAAGGCCGCCGAAGAGGCGATGCTCGCCACCCTGCGCGATCCCATCCAACTCGATCGCCTCCCGGAGATCGGACTGTGCCATGGCACGGCTGGGCTGCTCCACTCCACTTGGCGGATGGCCTCCGACGCTGGCTCACCCCAGCTCGCCGACGAGCTCCCGCACATAGCCGCCCGGCTCACCGCACAACTCTCCCGCCCCGCAACGTTGGAACTTCTCGACGGCGCTGCGGGGGCCGCGCTCGCGCTGCACTCCTTCGCCACCGGCACCGTGGTGTCGGGCTGGGACACTTTCCTGCTCTTGGGCTGACTTGGAGTCGACCGCATGGATGCTCGCCCGTGGCGGCAGATCAACGTCGCCTTCCATGATTGGGCTGAAGCCGAACACACCGCCGTGACCCATCTCGCCCCGCTGCTGGCTGGGACCGAAGACGAACGACTCATCACCGCATGGTTCTTCATGCGTAAGACGCCCTGCTGGCGCATCCGCTACGTCCCTACCTGCGACCGGATGCAGACGCACCTACAGGGTCAGCTAGACAACCTCATCCGGCAAGGTCACATCAACACCGCGACCGAGGTCATCTACGAGGCCGAACCGCACGCCTTCGGCGGTGCCGACGCCATGACGTGCGCCCATGACCTGTTCCACCTCGACAGCCGGCACCTGCTCGCCTACTTCGCCCGCCATCCAGGCGTGAAGCGCCGCCGCGAACTGTCAATCCTGCTGTGCACCACCTTGCTGCGCTCAGCAGGGCTGGACTGGTACGAGCAGGGCGACGTGTGGGCGCGGGTAGCCGACCACCGCGACCTCCCCGACCCTCTTTCCCCGGAGCGGCGACAGGCGCTGGAGGTCGACCTGCGCCGGCTGATCAGCGTGGAAACCCAGCCTCTGATACGCAGCCAGGGACTCCTCACCTTCGCCGAGCAGTGGTCAGCCGCTTACGAGACAACCGGCCGTGAACTGGCTGCTCTGTCCGCCAAGGGGTTATTACGCCGCGGCCTGCGTGCCGTCCTGGCCCACCACATCATCTTCGCGTGGAACCGGCTCGGCATGCCCTACGCCAGCCAGGCCGTGCTTGCCCACACCGCCAGAGACGTCGTTTTCGGACGCGACCCCCAAGTCACCGAGTCCGAGGACTCAAGGAGCAGAAGACATGACCCCCTCGCTGCAGCAGGTCGCGCAACGCTTCCCCCTGATCGCGCGACCCCGCCCGGCGTGCCTGCCCCTCCGGACACGCATCGCCGAGCTACGCAACCTCAGCGATGAGGTCGCCCGCGGCACGGAGGCCGGCCACCTCACGCTCGCTGCCGAGACGCTGAACAAGTCGGCGCTGATCGCCAGCGACTGCGGCATCTCCGCTCTGGCCCGTTCCCTGTGCTGGCGCCACTTCTCCGCCTACCTGCCCGCCTGGCCACTGGACGCCTCCCGGGCACGCTCGGCCCTGGAGCCGCTCATCAACCTCGCCCGGCTGGCCATCCGCGAGCACGACGGCGCCCGCGGCTACCTCCTGCTGCACGGCCTCTTCCACGCCGTCAGCAGCGCGGGCACCGCCGACATCGACGGCCGCCATATCCCGTTCGGCGGCCTTACCCGTACCGACGCCGAGCTCCACACGGTTCGCACGTGGTTGTGGGGCGTCTTCCTGAACGAGGGCATCCGGGCGCTCATCAGCGCGGGCCAGTGGGACCAGGCGGTCGCCCACGCACAGCGATACCGCGGCGTCGGCCGAAGACTCCTGGACGGCCGGCAGGCCACCATCATCGCTCACTGCCTCGCCGGAGACACCGACACCGCCCTGAGGCTTGTCGCAGACAGCGCACCCAAGCAACCGTGGGAACACGCAATCGCAGGGTGCCTGGACGCGCTGTGTAACCGTGTGGCCGGACGCTCGCCCGGCGATACGCTTGCCGCAGTCCAACGCCGCTATCTGGAGCTCGACCGGGCGCCGGAGCTGCTGGTCTTCCGAACACGCCTCGGCCTGACCATTTTCGACCTGGCCGCCGACATCGATGAGCCTTCAGCCGACCGTTTGTTCTCCTCCCTGATCGGCAACGTCCTCGCCTCTGGGGACGGATACGCCGCTCGGGAAGGCCTCGCACACGCTGGGCACCCGACGTTGCCTCCCGTCGCTGAGGAGGCAATGATCGCCGCTGTACACGCTGCTGGGCTCGAGGCCGGAACGATCCCTGACCCGGCGATGGCCGATCTCCTCGCTGCCGCGGAACGGTGCGAGAAGGCAATAGGACAGAGCCTCCCCGCATCCCTTCCGTAGCCGTTGCCGTTGCCCACGAGGAGACCCGAACGTCAGCTATGACCGTAATAAGACGCGCATCGCCCTCTCCCTTCGTCTTCGCCGGGAAACCTTGGCTCCGGCGTCCTCGCTCTCGCGGGAGTTTCATGGCAGCAGCTCATCCATGTACGACGACATGTCCGCCAGCACGATCGGTGCGTCCTCCGTCGTGAGCACGTCGGCCCACACGGTCTTCCATCCGCGAGCGTCCAGGCGTACGCCCCACTGTTGCGCCAGCTGTTCGACGAGACGCAGGCCTCGTCCATGACAATCGCCGTCGTCGGGATCACGAGGGCGAGGAAGGGTTGTGCCTCCTTCGTCGGTCACCTCGATACGGGCCAGGCCATCGCCGAACGCGATCACGTCGGTGGTGACCAGTCCTCCGGGCCATCCCGATCGGCTGTGGACCACCGCGTTCGTCACCAACTCGCTCGTCACGAGCTGGGCGCCATCGACGCTCTGGTGTTGCGCGACTGTCAGCGTGTCTCCCACGAAACGCCGGAGCAGCGGCACTGAGCGTGCCATTCCCGGCAGCACCATTTCGCCGAGGAATTCGCCATTCACCGGACCGACCAGCTGCGCGCGACCAGCCTGGCCGAATAGCTGTACTGTTGTTCTCGATTTACCCCGAATGTCCACTTTGTTTCCACGGTCCGACCTTTCGTCTGCGGCGCTGGGCAACCTTTCGCCCGGACATGTCGCGTCAATCGGTGCACCATGTAGACGCACAGGTAACCGTTGATTACGCAAAGTCATCATGCAGTTGCACTGTTCATCCTGTCAATGCACAGTGCAGATTCGGAGTGCTTCAAGCAATGAGATAGTGATGTCGGTTGACGGTCTGGCACACTGCCTCCATGCCACCGCCCCACAGCCCCACGGTGAGACTCCGGCGTCTCGCGCGCGAACTACGCAAAACGCGCGAAGAAAGAGGTCTGACGCCTGAAGCTGCCGCCGCCCAGCTCGGATGGAGCCGCAGCAAGGTCAGTCGCATCGAAACAGGCCGGACGATGGCAAGCCCCAAAGATGTCGCCTCCGTCTGCGACCTCTACGGCGTAGGGTTCGACGTCCGAGCCGGACTGATCCAACTGGCGAAGGACGTCCGGCAACGCGGCTGGTGGACGGCCTACGCCGACGTCTTCACCGGCTCCTACATCGGCCTCGAAGACGAGGCCCACCTGATCCGCCAGTGGGAAGCACAACTCGTCCCCGGGCTCCTCCAGACGGAGGACTACGCCCGAACGGTGATCACCGCTCTCCGCCCCGGCGATGACGTCCAACGCCGGGTCATGGCCCGCATGGCGCGACGCACCCTGCTCAGCAGACCCGACGCCCCCGAACTGTGCGCAATACTCGACGAAGCCGTCCTACGCCGCCCGGTCGGCGGCTCTCAAGTGATGTACGAGCAGCTCGAAGCACTCCTGATCGCCAGCCGGCGCCCCAACGTAATGATCCACGTCCTCCCTTACGAGGCAGGGGCCCACGCGGGGCTGGAAGGAGCCTTCACCGTGCTCAGCTTCGCCGAGGAGATCGACCCCGACGTGGCATACGTGGAGGGCACCGCAGGCGACATATACGTCGAAAGCACAGAGCAAGTCGACCGCTGTAAGCTCATCTTCGAACGCATCCAAAAGGCCGCACTGCCCTCAGACGACTCCCTCCAGATGATCAACGAGATCAAGGAAGCCCTCTGCCATGGTTGATCTATCGCAGGCTATCTGGGTCAAGAGCAGCCGCAGCGGCGGTGGAAACAACTGCGTCGAAGTAGCGCGCAACCTCCCCGGCGTCATCGCCGTCCGAGACAGCAAGAACCCCAACGGTCCAGCCTTGGTATTCACCCACTCCGAGTGGGTGGCATTCTTAACAGGAGCCAAAAACGGGGAATTCGACCTAGCCTGACAAAGGTCCTTCTCCCAAGCCACCTTAGATGGGTTCAGATATGCCCTGCTGAGCCTCTCATAGTTGAGAAACGCTACACTTCGTCCACAAATAGAATAGCCGACTCCCACCGGGTGTTGTAAACCTTTTGACGCCCCAGGCTCGATCCGCTACATCACGACGGACCAAAGCTACTACAGCATGGGCCAGAACGCGAAGCCCACAGTTATGGCCATTATCATCAGCGAGACAACTTCAAAAAGCAAAGCCACGAGCAAAACGCGAGCACGCAATCGGTTTGCTTTTCTAAGCCCGACCAACACCTGCGCCTGAATTTTCTGCTCTACCTGCGCGCTCTCACGGTCAGTTGCGTCCCAGTCGGCGCGGGCGGCACTCTCCGCCAGGTCCGTGGCATCAATGATGGGAATCTTTGCCGGTACGTTGATGAGCAGCCCAGCAGCGCAAGCTGCCACGAGTCCTGCGAGGGCCGCCATAAGAAGGGGCGGGAGTGTGGGTGGCAGCGCAACAGACGGATTCTTCGTGCCCAGTGTGATGAAACCGAGGGTGATGGCAATGAGGGTGCCGGACGTTGAGATAACGGCGATACCGCGCTGTTCGAGCGATCCCTTTCTCGCGCGTTCGTCCGTCAACTGATCTACGAGGAGCGAGTAGTGCCGGCCGCGCGATATTTCGTCTCCCATCAGCCACGACCAAGCCGCAGCGAGGGACCGGATCGCTCCGGCAGCGCCAGAGCAAGAATAGGCCATTCTAGTAGCCGCCAGCTTAGCAGGACTCGGGAATCGGCCCGCTCCAGCCCTAATCCTTCGGCGGCCGTCACTACCGCGTCGATAAGCCGAATATCTCCACCGAGAGTGTCGAGCTCGCTCTTCAGCCGGCGGACTTCCTCCTCATGTACACGCGCTCGCTCAGCCGCTCCTATGACGGTTTCCTCGGGAGGATGCATTATCTTTGTCAGGTCTCGATGGTATTCAGGATAGCCGTCGTTCATCTTAGACAATGTGCGGCGCAATCTCTTCGGCAAAGTGCCGAACCTCCCCGCGTACAGCAAGTCGAGCAGTCGCGCCGCGCGGAGGTCTTCATCAGCAGCCAGTGGGGAGCGTTGACTCAGGCGCGCGCCCATCCATCTACACAAGTCGGCTGCCTCGCCGTCACATTGTCCTGCGACCTGCGTCAGTTCTCGGGCCAACTGAGCCCTGTGCCAATTCCATTCGCGGTAGAGCACCTCAGCCGGGCGGAGGCGCCGTTCCGCGTGCCACTCCTGCGTAGCGGCATTGAGTTCGGCCTCCTTCTGACGGATCTGGCTGCTCATCGGCTCTATCGCAACCATAGTGAGCTTGAGCAGCTGATATACGGTGGTGTGCTTGGTAAGTTCCACCGCAACCGCCCGCTCTTCGTGCAAGGAGACGACCACAGCGCAGGGCAACAGCGTCTCGGAGATACCGAAAAAGTCTCGTAGTTCAGTGGCCAATATAGTGAAAGCCTCCTGGTGCTCCTCCTTTCCAGCCACTAAGGTCGGGGCGACGATTGCATGAGGAGCTGGGTACCGACACGCCATCTGCACCGTCGGCCATCTCGGTTCCAGAAGCTTCGCTTCATTGCCGTAAAAGCGCATGTCGCGTACCTCTGTTCCGGCACCACCTACATGCCTGGATAGAAGTACACTGCCACCGGGCCTGGGAGCGATCACTGCGAGATAGCGTCGTGTGAGGTCGTGAATGCTGCTCCAATCCTGAAGAAAGTCCAGATGGAGCTGCGATTCGTCCGCCGAGCGACAGATGACGAACACCAGTCCAGCGAAGCCGCCACCACCCACCGTGGGGAACGACATCTTCAGTAGTTTCCCTACCGGCACGTCAGTCAAAAACATGTTCGCCTCGCACTGCTCATTTCCGGTGGTATGGACACTACCCAATGCAATGTATTGCTGCGCGTGGATCGATGATGCTACATGTCTTCCACGCGCCAGAACCACGGGCTGACAGAGTTGAAGCGTTCTGCCAGGTTGCGCAAGCCGGCCAGCATGCGGGTGTGGTGTCCGGGACTGACCCAGTAGCTGATCACTACGCTGGTATGGTCCAAGTGGGACAGCAGGAAGGCGAACGCGCAGGTACCGGGCCTTAACCTGTTGCTGGGCTACGATCTAGGATCGTGGCGAGTGGCGCCAGCAGGCGACTGTAGAGCCGTCCGGGGACGGCTGCCGCACAGAACTTGTTGTCTACGCCGAGTCCACACAGCGCGGTCTGGCCCGAGAATCGACTGCCTGCGAGGGCAGGCGGCGTGCAGGGATCCAGTACGGCCATATAAGTGCAGGTCGCAGCATCATAGACGTCACCCGTCCAGACGCGACAACAGCCATCCCAGGGCGCAGACTGCCAGGCGTATCGTGCCGAGCATAACGGCGCGCACGCGCAGATCGGCGTCATACCCGGCGATAAGGCCGGGCGATCTTCGCCTCTGGAGCGCTGGATAAAGGTTAAGTAATGATCGTCTAGCTCGGCCGTGAGCTGCTACAGGATGACAGCTACCCTGATCTAACAACTATCTGTAGCAACACAACATCTCTCTGTAAGGGTTCCGGTAGGTGAGGATAGATTCGCCGCAATTTGGACGGAGCTTGCCCGTGGTGGCCATGATCGTCGCCGCAACAGGTGGCCTGGTTGCCTGCCGGTCCAACGGCTCCCTTCCCGAACCGCTTTCTTCAGCCGCGTCGCCGCTCACTACGACCCTCACACCAACACCCAGTCCCACCACCGACCAGGACGCCGTCCTGACCGTGTACCGGGAGCTGTACCGCGCTGGTCCACGCGCCGAACAAGCTCCTCCCGAAGAGCGCAGGGCGATTCTCGAGCCGATCGTGACGCAATCCCTTCTAACCACGATGGTGAAGGGCATCGCCAAACTGCGCGCCAGAGGCCGGATGACCTACGGGTACCCCATACTGCACCCTTACGACGTGCAGATTCGAGGCGATCGAGCTGTCCTGCACGATTGCCAGGACGGTACAAACGGAGGCCATGCGGATCATCGCACCGGAAAACGCCTCACCCATGGCATGCCCGGCACTCACATGGTCGCCGCCTTGGCGAAGGAGGCGGACGGCGTGTGGAGGGTCGCAAAGGTCGACCAAGTGGATGAACCATGCTCGCCGGCTCCGTGACTAATCTCCTGCTTGCCGGACTTGTTCTCGTGCCGGGCAACGACGACGGCAACAGCGTCGGCGTCTCGCGCAGCTATTTCGACTACCTCATTTCTGCCCGCGACAAATCCCCTCGCAGGCTCTCGGCCACGGTGGGTAGAGCGAAACCGCGGGTCACTTGCTCGTACCAGAGGTGGTGGTACGAGCACGGGCTCCAGAAGGTGGGCCACGAGTACGCCGACCCCGACAAGAAGCTCAGTACCGAGCCGGTGAAGGACGGCGCCTGGTACCTGGTCAAGTGTTCCAACGGAACCCGGAACATCGTCTGGATCGAGAACAAGCGTGCCCCTGCCGTCATCGCCGAGCAACTCGCTCAGCGGGCGTACAAGCGCATCCCGATCGCGCCGCCGCGGGTGCTCACGGCTCCGCCACGTGGACGGGACGGGCTGGTAGGGCTTCCGCACTGGTTCTACCTGGCCAAGGGGCAGTGGACGGCCAGGACCAAGCGGCTACGTACCGGCGGAGTCTGGGCCGAAGCCACGGCGAGGCCGCAGCGGATGACCATCGACACAGGCGAGGGCCACACCATCACCTGCAATGGGCCGGGAACCGCCTACGAACCCAGCCGGCCCGCGGCGCGCCAGAGCTCCACCTGCTCGTACCGCTTTCAACGTCCGGCGAACGCACGCCGCGTGACCGTGTCGGTCACATGGGGTGGCACGTGGCACGGTTCCGGCGGTGCGGGTGGCGCGCTGCCGGCGATCACCAGGTCGGTCACGTTCCCGGTCCGCGTCGTCGAGGCGCAGGCGCTGGTCACGAAGGGATAGAGGTTGATGCTGCTTCAGCGGCTCTCGCCGCCCAGGGAGATGGGCCAGTTGCGTCCGTTGCCGAGCCGGCGCAGCCCGATGATGCTCGTGGTCGGCGTCGCGTTGACCGCTCTGGGGGCGTTGGGGGCCTGGCAGGTGTACGGGGCCGCCAGCCAGCGGGTGCCGGTGCTGGTCATGGCGCGTGATGTGCCGGTCGGCCAGCAGATCCAGGCGCAGGACCTGCGTACGGTCGCGCTCGGCGTGGACGCGGCCGTCCAGTCCGTCGACGCGACAGGCAAGAGCACCCTGATCGGAAAGCGCGCCGCGGTGGACCTGAAGGCGGGCAGCCTGCTCTCCCCCGCACACGTGACCGAGACCTTGGTACCGGGGCCGGGCGAGGTCGTGGTGCCGGTGGCGCTGAAGCCCAGCCGCCTCCCGGCCCGAGGAATCCAGCCCGGTGACCGCGTCGTGGCCACCGCCGTGTCCTCGGGTGAGGCGGGCCGTGGGCCGGCGCAGGACCACCATGCCAGGGTGGACCGGGTCGGCCAGCCGGACGCCGACGGGCTGGTCGTGGTCGATCTGATCGTCCCGGCCGCAGCCGGTACGGCGCTGGCCCGCCAGGCGGCCGAGGGCACCGTCGCGATCGTGCTGCAGTCGCGGGCCGGGTGAGCGCGTCCATGCTGATCGTCCTGTGTTCCGGCGGGCACAGCCCCGGCGTGACGACGGCCGGGCTGGCGTTGACCCTCGCCTGGCCGCGTACCGTGCTGTTCGCCGAGTGCGACCCGGCCGGTGGGAGCGTCCTGTCGGGGTTCCTGGCCGGTCAGCTGCAGGATCGCGGGCTGGGCGAGTGGGCGGTGCAGCTGCGGCGGAGCGCCGATGCGACGTCCACGCTGGCCGAGCAGGTGCTGCAGCTCAACGGCCCGGACAGCCGCCGGATCCTGCCGGGTCTGGCGAGCCCTTCCCAGGTGTCGGCGGTCCAGCCGCTGTGGCGGGACATCGCCGAGACCTTCGCCACCATGTCCGGGGATGTGATCGTCGACCTCGGGCGCATCGGCGGGGCGGAGACGCCTGTTCCCCTGCTGGCCGGTGCGGATCATGTCCTTGTCCTTACCCGGCCGACGCTGCGGGACCTGTCCGCGCTCGCTCCCCGTCTCGCCACGATCACGGCGGCACGAGGCCACCGGCCGAGCCCGCGCGTGCTGCTGACCAGCGACGGACCCTACGGGCGCAGGGAGGTGGCCAAGACGCTGGACATCGACGTGGTGGGCCACCTTCCGCGTGATCCGAAGGCAGCGGCGGTCCTGACGCACGGCACGGGCAGCGAGCGTCATCTGTCACGATCCCTGCTCCTGCGCGCGGCACGGTCGCTCGGGACCAAGCTGGGCGAGCAGGTGCCGGCATCGTGAGCTTCGACGTGCAACGAGCCGTACGGGAGCTCGTGCCGCAGGTGACCGAGGCGCTCGACAACGCAACGGTCACCGGTGACGAGGCCGTCCGGGAGTACGCGCGGGCGGTCATCATCGACCTGGTCCGCGAGTACACCGACGGCCGGACCCTCGCAGGCAGGAGCGCGCCCACCCTGCCGGAGGAGCGGCTGCTGGCCGAGGCCGTACACAACGAGATCTTCGCGTTGGGACGGCTGCAACCGTTCGTCGACGACCCCGACGTGGAGAACATCGACGTCAACGGCTGCGACCAGGTGTGGATCACCTACTCCG
>NZ_JBDPLS010000021.1:0-120342 GCF_039871515.1 Nonomuraea sp. B1E8
TAACAATCGTGTGTGTGTTCTATACGGCGGTCCGCCTGGTGGCGAATCGCCTCACCCTGCCCTGCTCCGCAGGAGACCGATTCCTCCCCCGCCTGAAGGCGGGGGTCTCCTCGGAGGTATCCGATGAACCGCTTGAAAGACGCGACGAGCCCCTACCTGCTCCAGCACGCGGACAACCCCGTCGACTGGCATCCGTGGGGCGAGGAGGCGTTCGCGGAGGCCAGGCGCCGCGACGTGCCGCTGCTCATCAGCGTGGGCTATTCGGCGTGCCACTGGTGTCACGTCATGGCCCACGAGAGCTTCGAGGACGCCGAGACCGCACGGCTCATGAACGAGCACTTCGTCAACATCAAGGTCGACCGCGAGGAGCGGCCCGACGTCGACGCCGTCTACATGGGCGCCACGCAGGCCATGACGCACCAGGGCGGCTGGCCGATGACGGTGTTCGCGACGCCGGACGGGCACCCGTTCTACTGCGGTACCTACTTCCCGCGCCCGCACTTCCAGCGCCTGCTCACCGAGGTGCACCGCGTGTGGACGGGCGACAAGGAGAGCCTGCTGCGGCAGGGCGCGAAGGTCGTGGAGGCGCTCAACACGCACACCACGCTGCCCAGCGGCCCGCTGCCGGACGCCGACACGCTCGACCGCGCGATCGCCAACCTGCGCGAGACCTTCGACGCCGCGAACGGCGGGTTCGGCGGGGCGCCCAAGTTCCCGCCGTCCATGGTGCTGGAGTTCCTGCTGCGCTCCGGGGAGCGCGAGATGAGCGGGCAGACCCTGGAGGCCATGGCCCGCGGCGGCATGTACGACCAGCTCGGCGGCGGGTTCGCCCGCTACAGCGTGGACGCGGAGTGGGTCGTGCCGCACTTCGAGAAGATGCTCTACGACAACGCCCTGCTGCTGCGCGTCTACACCCACTGGTGGAAGGCGGGCGGCGGCGAGCCGGCCAGGCGGGTCGCGCTGGAGACGGCCGGCTGGCTGCTGCGCGAGATGCGCACGCCCGAGGGCGGTTTCGCCTCGGCGCTCGACGCCGACAGCGAGGGCGTGGAGGGCAAGTTCTACGTCTGGACGCCCGAGGAGTTGCGCGCCGTGCTCGGCGACGACGACGGCCGGTGGGCCGCCGGGCTGTTCGACGTGACCGGCACGTTCGAGCACGGCACGTCCGTGCTGCAGCTGCCGGACGACCCCGGCGACCCCGCCCGCTACGCGAGCGTCCGCGAGCGGCTGCTGGCCGCCAGGGAGCGGCGCGTGCGCCCGGGGCGCGACGACAAGGTCGTGGCCTCCTGGAACGGCCTGGCCATCGCCGCGCTGGCGGAGACCGGCCTGGTGTTCGAGCGGCCCGAGCTCGTCGCCGCCGCCACCGACGCGGCGGGCCTGCTCGCCGGCACCCACGTGGTGGACGGCAGGCTGCTGCGTACCTCGCGCGACGGCCGCGCCGGCACGAACGACGGGGTGCTCGACGACTACGCCAACCTGGCAGAAGGCCTGATCACGCTGTACGGCGTCACCGGCGAGGCCAGGTGGCTCCGGCTGGCCGGCACGCTGCTCGACACCGTGCTCGACGGCTTCGCCGACGGCGCGGGAGGCTTCTACGACACGGCCGACGACGCGGAGCGGCTGTTCCAGCGCCCCCAGGACCCTACCGACAACGCCACCCCCTCAGGCCAGTACGCCGCCGCGGGCGCGCTGCTCTCCTACGGGGCGCTGACCGGCTCCACCAGGCACCGGGAGGCCGCCCACGCCGCGCTGGGCACCGTGTCCGTGCTGGCGGACCAGCACGCCCGGTTCGCCGGCTGGGGGCTGGCGGTGGCGCGCGCGGCGCTCGACGGGCCCGTCGAGGTGGCCGTCGTCGGGCCGCCCGACGACCCGCGCACGGCCGCGCTGCACCGCGCTGCGCTGCTCGCCGACGTGCCGGGCGTGGTGGTCGCGCTCGGCGACGGCGACGGCGACCGCGGCTCCGGCGATCCGCTCGTGCCCCGGCAGGCGTACCCCGCCCTGCTGGAGGGGCGGCAGCCGGTCGGCGAGGCACCCGCGGCCTACGTGTGCCGGGGCTTCACCTGCCGGATGCCCGTCACCACGGTCGAGGACCTCCGGGCCGAGCTGGCCGGCTGACACCGTCGCACCGGCCGGACACCTGGTGGGCGGGTTGGACGGCTTAGTTGGCGGGTGATCGGCCGGCGCGGTCGTCGGGGCGGGCGCCCCTGTTGGCGGGCGCGTCGGCGGAGGCGTCGTCCTGCCGTCCCAGCGGCTGCTCGGGCAGCAGCGCGGGCGGGTCGTCGGACGGCTCGTCCGGCCGGCTCTCCTGCCGGTCGCCGTCGGGCTCCTCCGTGGCCGACGGGTCGTCGGTGAGCGGCGGCGCGGTGATCTCCGGCTCGGACGTGTCCCCGTCGTCGGGGTTCACCGGGGGCGTGTCCTCCTGCTCGGGCGCGTCACCGTCGTCGGTGGGCGCCGAGTAGTCGTAGCCGTAGCCGAGGTCGGACGGCTCGGGGAACTCCTCGACCGGCTTGCCCTCCATCGCCTCGGTCATGAACGCCCGCCAGATCTGCGCCGGCAGCTGCCCGCCGAACTGCGTGCCGTAGCCGGGGATGGTGACGGTGGCGTTGTCGTCGCGGAACATGGTGACCGCCGCCGCGAGCTGCGGGGTGAAGCCGTTGAACCAGACCGACTTCGACTTGTCCGTGGTGCCCGTCTTGCCGGCCACCGGACGATCGTAGAGCCTGGCCGCCGCGCCGGTGCCGTACTTCACGACCTGCTGCATCGCGTACGTGGTGTCGGCGGCGGCCTGCTCGCCGATCACCCGGGTCGAGGCCGGCTTGACGACCTCCTCGCGGCCCTCGGCGTCGGTGACGGACCTGACCACGTGGGCCTCCATGTGCACGCCCTCGTTGGCGAACGTGGAGAACCCGGAGGCGTTCTGGACGGCGCTGACCGAGGCCACGCCGAGCGGGAACGACGCGGCGGTCTTGTGCCGGTCGAGCTGGGAGGCGGGGATGCCGGCCGCCTCGGCGACCTCGGCGACCTTGTCCAGGCCCACCTTCTGGCCGAGGTCGACGAACGCGGTGTTGACGGAGTTCTGGGTGGCGCTGATCAGGTTGATCTGGCCGTACGAGCGCCCGCTGTCGTTGGGGATCGGTTTGGACGCCGAGGCGACCTGCAGCGGCGAGTTGCCGTCGACCCGGGTGGACAGGTCGAACCCGTTGTCCAGGGCGGCCGCCAGGGTGTACGGCTTGAACGTCGAGCCGGCCATGACCTTGGCCGAGAACGCGCTGTCGTAGTAGGCCGACTGGGAGGGCCGGCCGCCGTAGAAGGCGACGACCTCGCCCGTCGCGGGGTCGACGGCCGCCAGCCCGGTGCGCACCTTCTCCGGTGTGGCGTCGGGCAGCGCGTTCGTGACCGCCCGTTTGGCCGCCTGCATGAGCTTCTTGTCGAACGTGGAGACGATCTTGAGCCCGCCGGAGTTGATGTCCTCGTCGCTGTAGCCGCGCCGGTTGAGCTCGGCGGTGACCTGCTCCAGCATGTACTGGGCCTGGCCCTTGAGCTCGAACGGCTTCTTCGGCGCGGCGAGGCCGGGGAACCGCTGGGCGGCGACCTGCTGGGGCGTGAGCGCGCCGGTCTGCCCCATGGCGTCGATCACCGACTTCCAGCGGGCCCTGGCGGCGGCGAGGTCGGGGCCCTTGGGCGCGGCGAAGCGGCTGGGCTGCTGGATGACGGAGGCGAGATAGGCGCCCTCGGCCACGCTCAGCTCGCCGACGTCCTTGCCGAAGTAGGCCCGGGCGGCCGACTGGACGCCGTTCGCGCCGCGGCCGAAGTAGATCGTGTTGAGATATTGCTCCAGCACCCAGTCCTTCGGCTTGGACTGGTCGACCTTCATCGCGATGAGGATCTCTTTGAACTTGCGGGTGACGGAACGTTCCTGGCTGAGCCCGCTGTAGTAGTTGCGCACGAGCTGCTGGGTGATCGTCGAGCCGCCCTGGAGCTGCTGCCCGGTGACGGTCGACCAGACGGCCCTGGCGGTGCCCTTGACCGAGACGCCGGCGTCTTCGTAGAACGAGCGGTTCTCGGCGGCGATGACCGCGGCGCGTACGTGCCGGGGCACCTGGGCCAGCTCGACCTTCTTGCGGTCGACGCCCTGCCGGGCGAGCACGGTCTTGCCGTCGCGGTAATAGATCACTGAGCCTTGTGCGGTGGCCTGTTTCTGGGTGCTGTCGGGAATTGGCGTCATCGCCCACGCGATGGCAAAAAGTCCGACAAGTACGAGGATTGCGGCGCCGAAAGAAATGGCCAGAAGTCGGAGAATCCGCCGTTTTCGCATCCTGTTTCCACCACCGCTCCGCACTCTCGACCCCCTTAGTCACGTGCCGCCCGACCCCCCGCAAGCAGGGCGAATGTCAAGGTTAAACGGTCGATGACGGTGCCTCGTCCCCAAGCGATAGTACGGCTAGCGCGCCCCATGCCGCGGAACATCGGCGACCAATGGCAACACTCGGTAGGGAACCGGGGTGTCAAGGGCGATGATCGAATTAGTCCTCAGCACGCCGTGGACATCGACGATCTGATCGATGACGCGCTGCAGATCGGCGTTGGTCCGCGCCACCACGCGGCAGAGCAGGTCGCTGTCGCCGGTGATCGTGTGCACCTCCAGAACTTCGGGGATGCGGGCGAGCCGGTCGGCCACGGGGTCGTGCCCCGCGACCTGCCTGATCTCCATGCTGACGAACGCCGTCACGTCATATCCGAGCGCCGCCGGAGAAACGTCGGGCCCGAACCCGGTGACCACGCCCCGGGCGACCAGCCGGTCCAGCCGGGCCTGGACCGTGCCACGCGCCACGCCGAGCCGTCGCGAGCATTCGAGCACGCCCAGCCGTGGCTCGGCCGTCAGGAGGGCGATCAGTCGGGCGTCCAGGTCATCGATCGTCATACTGTACAGATTTACCCGACATCGCCCATGGCTGCTAGGCAGATTGTCCACCGTACGAGGTAACTCTTGCGCAACTCGTCTAGGAATATCGAGAGTTGGAGCTATGAATGATGTCTTTCCGGTTAACGGCATGGACGCCGTCGTGTTCGCCGTCGGCAACGCCAAGCAGGCAGCCCACTACTACTCGACCGCTTTCGGCATGAAGCTGGTGGCCTACCGGGGGCCGGAGAACGGTAGCCCCGACGTGGCCGCGTACGTGCTGACCTCGGGGAGCGCCACGTTCGAGTTCCGGGCCTCGATCAGGCCGGGCACCGACGTGGCGCGGCACGTCGCCGAGCACGGCGACGGGGTGATCGACCTGGCCATCCAGGTGCCCGATGTGGAGGCGGCCTACGCCCACGCGGTCGCCCACGGGGCCGAGGGGCTGGCGGAGCCGTACACGTTGGAGGACGAGCACGGCAAGGTGTTGCTCGCGGCCATCGCCACCTACGGCGAGACGCGGCACACGCTGGTCGACAGGTCCAACTACGGCGGCCCCTACCTGCCCGGCTACGCTCCGGCCGAGCCTCTGGTGGCGCCGCCCGCGACCAAGGGCGGGCGGCTGTTCCAGGCCGTGGACCACTGCGTCGGCAACGTCGAGCTGGGCAAGATGGACGAGTGGGTGGAGTTCTACCGCAAGGTCATGGGCTTCACGAACATGGCGGAGTTCATCGGCGACGACATCGCCACCGAATACTCGGCGCTCATGTCCAAGGTCGTGGCCGACGGCACGCGGAAGGTCAAGTTCCCGCTGAACGAGCCGGCCGTCAGCCGCAAGAAGTCGCAGATCGATGAATATCTGGAGTTCTACCGCGGCCCGGGCGTGCAGCACATCGCGCTGGCCACCAACGACATCCTCACGACGGTCGACCACATGCGGGCCGGCGGCGTGCAGTTCCTCGACACGCCCGCCTCCTACTACGACGACCCCGAGCTGCGGGCGCGCATCGGCGAGGTGCGGGCGCCGATCGAGGAGCTGAAGAAGCGCGGGATCCTCGTGGACCGCGACGAGGACGGCTATCTGCTGCAGATCTTCACCAAGCCCGTGCAGGACCGGCCCACGGTCTTCTTCGAGCTCATCGAGCGGCACGGCTCGCTCGGATTCGGCAAGGGCAACTTCAAGGCGCTCTTCGAGGCCATCGAGCGCGAGCAGGAACGCAGGGGCAACCTTTAGTTTGTCCCGACCCGGTGGTGGCCATCAGGACTCCATGGGATCGCAGCCACCGGGGCTGGCGGGACGGTGGCGGCGGTTGTTCGCCGGCCTTCTCGACTGGCTCATCGTCAACGTCGCCACCGCCCCCTTCACCTGGACGAGCTGGGAATACGCCTGGGACGGCGCCGGGGGCGGCTGGGAGCGCTATCCGGTGGAGCACACCTTCGCGGCCGGACTCGTGGCTTTCCTCTACTTCTGGCTCCTGCATGCCTTCTGGAATGGTCAGACGCTGGGCAAGAAGCTCTTCGGAATCCGCGTCGTGCAGGAGAACGGGGCCAAGATAGGCGTGGGACAGGCCGCGATCAGGCAGGCCGTGATGAGCGCACTCGCCTGGGCCTGCTGCGTCGGCCTCCTCCTCGACCTTGCCTGGATCCTCTTCGACCCCCGGAAGCAGGCCATCCACGACAAGGTCGCGAGGACGGTCGTCGTCCTCACCTGACTCACCGTAGGATTCTCGTCACGATGCGAAGGGGGCTCGTTCGCCCATGCGACAACACAGGCGCGCGATCGCGCTGCTGGTGACGTTCGCCAGCCTCCTGGCCTGCTCGCCCGCGGAAGCGCCGGCGGCGGCCGGGCACCGGCCGGGCGCGTCCGGCATCGGCGACACCGACTTCCCCGACGACGGCAACGGCGGCTACGACGTCAGCCACTACGACCTCGCCATCGACTACACCCCCGCGACCAGGCGGCTGGACGGCGTTGCCACCATCAAGGCCGGCGCCACCCAGGGCCTGTCGAGCTTCAACCTCGACCTGCTCGGGCTCGACGTGCGCCAGGTCACGGTCAACGGCTCCCCCGCCACGTTCACCCACCGGGGCGGCGAGCTGAGCGTGCGGCCGGCCAAGCCGATCGACGACCGCGCGGCGTTCACCGTGATGGTCCGCTACTCCGGCCGGCCCCAGCCGGCCACGAGCACCACCAACCTCGGCACGTTCGGGTTCATCCCGACCGCCGACGGCGCGTTCGTGGCCTCCGAGCCCAACGGCTCCAAGACCTGGTTCCCCAGCAACGACCACCCCTCCGACAAGGCCACGTTCGCGTTCACGATCACCGTGCCGGCCGGGGTCACCGCGCTGGCCAACGGCGAGCTGACCGGCGAGCCCGCGACGTCCGGCGGCAGGACCACCTTCCGGTGGAGCGAGCGCCATCCGATGGCGACCTACCTGGCGACGGCCACGATGGGCACGTTCAAGCTGCGCGAGGGCAGCACGCCCGCGGGCGTGCCCAACCTCGCCGCCGCCGACCCCCGGTTCGCCTCCTCCCTCGACAAGCTCTACAAGGCCTCCGGTGAGATCACCGACTACTGGTCCACGGTCTTCGGCCCCTACCCGTTCGCCTCGACCGGCGGCGTGGTCGACGACTACGCCGCCGGCTACGCGCTGGAGAACCAGACCAAGCCGCTCTACGGCGGCTTCGACCCCCCCGAAAGCATCATCGCCCACGAGCTGGCGCACCAGTGGTTCGGCAACAGCCTGACCATCCGCCGCTGGAAGGACCTCTGGCTCAACGAGGGGTTCGCCACCTACGCCGAGTGGCTGTGGTCCGAGCACAAAGGCAAGAAAACCGCCGACGAGATCTTCAAGGACCATCACAGCCGCCCCGCCGGCGACCCGATGTGGAAATACCCGCCGGGGCGGGCCAAGCCCGACGACCTGTTCAACCAGTCCGTCTACACCCGCGGCGGCATGACGCTGCACGCCCTGCGGCGGGCCGTCGGCGACGACACGTTCTTCAAACTGCTCAAGGCGTGGGCCGCCGACAACCGTTACGGTCATGTCACCACGGAGAAGTTCATCGAGCTGGCCGAGCGGATGTCGGGCAAAGACCTCAAACCCCTCTTCGCCGCCTGGCTCTACCAACCCCGCCGCCCCGCCTGACCCCGGGCCGCCGGGAAACGCTTCTCGTCGCTCCGTCCAAGTACGGATGTAAGGGCGAACGACGAAGGGAGCGAGGCCAGTGCGCCTCAACGAAGACCCTGCGGCCTTTGAGGCCTTCTATCGCCGCCACGTCGATGCCGTCATGAAGTTCGTGGTCCGGCGGGTGAGCGATCCTCACCTCGCCGCCGACCTGACGGCGGACATCTTCCTGGCGGCCCTCGACTCGGCGCACGCTTACGTGCCCGGCAGGGGCAGCGAGATCGCATGGCTGTACGGCGTCGCGCGCAACGTCGTGTCGGCACGGCATCGCCAGGCGGCCAGAGAGACGCGGGCGGCCGGCCGCGTCGCGGGCCGCCGGCTGATGGACGACGACGATCTCGTTCGGATGGAGGAGCGGATCGACGCCGAGCGCCAGATGCGCGGCGCTCTGGAGGCCATGCGTGGTCTGCCGGAGGGCGAACGCGCGGTGCTGGAGCTCGTCGTGATCGATCAGCTCACCGTCACCGAGGCCGCGAAGGCTCTGGGCATCAAGCAGGTGACCGCACGAGTCAGACTGCATCGGGCCCGGCGTGCCCTGGAAAACGTCGCTTCGCCATCGACCGTGTACCTGGAAGGACACGCATGAGCACCTTCGAAGAGCGCCTTCTCAGTGCACTCAAGGAAGAGATCACGACAAGGACGGCGGAGGACGAGATGACGACTGTGACACCGGTTCGGCGTAGCTCCCGGCGGCGCTTCTTCGGGCTGTCCGCCGCGGTGGCGGGGGCCGCGGCGGCCACCACGGCTGTGGTGATGCTGACCGGGATGACCGGCAGCCCGGCCTACGCGGTGACCACGGCCGCCGACGGCGGAGTGCGGGTGCAGATCAACGAGCTGACCGATCCGGAGGGACTGCAGTCCGAGCTGGCCGGCGCGGGGGTGAAGGCCGTGGTCGACTACCTGCCGTTCGGGCAGACCTGCGAGGGGTCCCGTGGCCAGGCGGGATCCGTGAAGGGGCAACTCGCGGTGAGCGTCGGCAAGGCGGGGGACGGCATCTCGTTCTCGATAGAGAAGGGGCAGGTGCCCGCGGGCGAGACACTCGTCCTGGCCGTCACCAAGGCCAGGGAGGGCGACGACAAGCCGCCGGTCGCGACTCATCTGCAGGTGGTCAGGGGCTCCGTCGTCCCCTGCCAGGCGACCTCGATGTCCATCCCGTCCCCCGGCGCGGACGACACGGGTGAGCGAGGAACGAACGACACGGGCAGGAACGACACGGGCACGAACGAGGACGAAGGGCCGAGCCTCTCGACCAAGACGGAGGGCCGTGACGCGGGGCCCCACCTCGACCCCAAGACCAGGTAACGCACCTTGCGCGGCCGGCGATCCCTCACACTGAACCATTCGCCGGCCCGTTCCCCGGCCCGGCGGTCCTCCCGAGCAGAAGGGCCGCCGGGCCTTTCACGTGCTCCAGTAGCTGTCCGTCGCGAGGATCAACGCGGCGGCTCCCACCAGCCCGGCCTCCTGACCGAGAGCGGCGGGCACGACCTTGACCCGGCGGGCGAACTCCACCCTGGCGTGCTCGCGCAGCGCCTCCTCCAAGGGGCCGAACAGCGGCTCGCCGGCCTGGGACAATCCGCCGCCGATGGTGACGAGGTCCAGGTCGCACAGGTGGGTCGCGGAGGCGATGGCGAGGCCGATCGCGCGACCGGCCCGGCTCATCGCCCGCAGCGCGACCGGGTCCCCGGCCAGCGCGTCGGCCGCCAGCGCCCTCCCGGTAACGGCCCGATCCTCCCGATAAGCCGCCCCGGCGTCCCACACCGCCCCGTTACCGGGCCGCGACGCGTCCCCACCCGGTCGCGGCACTTGCGGAGGTCCGTCCGCCGGGGCGGCTCCGGGGGTCCAGCCCTGGGCCAGGGCCCAGTCGGTGAGGGCGGGGCCGCGGGCGACGGCCTCCAGGCAACCGTGGCCGCCGCAACCGCAGCGCGGCCCGCCCACCGGCTCGACCACCACGTGCCCGATGTGCCCGGCGTTGCCCGTCCTGCCGTTCACCAGCCTGCCGTTCAGGATGAGCCCGCCCCCCACCCCGGTCGAGACGACCATGCCCAGCATGTCGGCGACGCCCCGCCCGGCCCCTTTCCAGTGTTCCGCCACGGCCAGGCAGATCGCGTCGTTGTGGAGGCGTACCGGTAAATCGGGGAAACGCGCGGCCAGCCGAGCGCGCAGGGGGAAGCCGCGCCAGGCGGGGATGTTCAGCGGCGAGACCTCGCCCTCGGGCCAGCGCATCGGCCCGCCACACCCCACCCCCACTCCTTCGACCCGCCGCGACAGCGGCTCGATGAGGTCCACGAGGGTCTTCCACAGGGTTCCGGCGTCCGTGTCCTGCGGGGTAGCGGCGCGCCGGGCCTCGACCACCGTGCCGTCGTGGGCGACCAGGCCCGCGGCCATCTTGGTGCCGCCCACGTCGATCGCGAGGATCACGGACGGCCCGCCGTACGGCTCATGGCCCGCCCGCCGTGTTGGAGAACACCAGGACGGAGGCGGTGAAGCCGTGCACGTGGTTGTGGCCCGCGACGGGGCCGACCTCGCCGGCCGCGAAGAAGCCCGCCACGCCGATGGGTCCCAGCGTGTCGCGCAGGGCGACCGGGTCGTGGTCGGCGGTGCCGAACATGGCCGAGCCCCGGCCGTTGCAGGAGAACAGCAGCGCCCCGTCCACCTTGCCGATCTCCTCGCGGTGGGCGTCGAGCAGGTCATAGAGGTCCTCGTCGGCGGTGGCCGCGTCGCGCACCTGGAAGCGCACGGTCCTGCCGATCTCCACGATGTCGCCGATGGCCACGGCCTCACGTTCGGGATCGATGCCGATGACCCCTCTGATGAGGAAGTCTCCGCGTTCGTGGCGTTCGGCGTATTCGTCCATCGCCACGCCGATCTGCAACCCGGAGGCCACCAGCTCGCGGTCGTCCTCGTCCAGCTCGCTGACGATGTCCTCGAGCCGGGCCAGCGCGGGCTGCCCGGCCAGTTCGAGCAGCAGGTTCTCTTCCGCCGCCGTGACCACCATGCTGGGGCCGATCGGGCGGCAACCCTGGCTCACCACGGTGCTGATCTTCACCTGCCCGCTGATGAGCACGCCGATCGCGCCCTCGGAGTAGATCTCTCCGTCGGCGAACAACCGTACGGAGCCCCGCCCCTGCAGCCCGTTGGCGAGCCCGCCGATCAGCGGCAGGTCGCCCAGCACGTCGGCCGAGCGCTCGACGAAGGCATCGGTCGGGAACGTGTACGGATCGGCCAGCAAAATCGCCACATGGTCGTCCCCGTTGCGCTCCGGCAGCCCGACCACCACGAACCTGTCCTCGGCGGCCAGCGTCTCCAGCGCGAACGTGGTCAGTCTCGCCCCGTCCAGGGTCGCGGCCCAGGCGCTCACGGAGGGCGTCAGCTCCACTCCCTGCCCGTCGCCGATCACTCCCGTGGCGCTGCATCCGATCACGTGTGCTTCGGGCGCGAGCTTCATCGCGGCCTCGCCGGCGCGTGCGACGTCGTCAGGATCGTCGCCGCAGATGAAGAAGCAGACCAGGTCGGCTTGGCCGCTGAGCCTCGACAGTGCCCGGCCGACGGCACTCTCCGCGGCCTCCACCAGGTCGGAACCCACGGCGAGGCCGTCGGCGAAGCGGCTTGTCATCAAGGCCACGCGTCTCGCCTCCCCTCGACATGTCCAAGTCCCTAGGCCCGATTCTCCCCACTAAAGGGACAAGCACGCGCACGAACCGTCACGCAATAGTCAAGATCCGAAATCTCCGCCAGATGCGAAAGACTCTGCCGCATTCCGCGCGGGGGACGTAGTCTCGATCCCGTGCATCAGCCACGTATTCTCCGCACGTTGCGAGAGAGCGGCCACGTTCATCGCACCGTCAAAGCCGAGGTCCGGGAAAACCTGCTGGCCAAGCTGCGGGCGGGTGAGCCCCGCTTCCCCGGCATCGTCGGCTTCGACGACTCCGTGCTCCCCCACCTCGAACGGGCCCTGCTGGCCGGCCACGACCTGGTCCTGCTGGGCGAGCGCGGCCAGGGCAAGACCCGGCTCATCCGCACCGTCACCGGGCTGCTCGACGAGTGGACGCCGGTCGTCGAGGGCTGCGAGATCAACGACCACCCGTACGCACCGGCCTGCACGCGCTGCCAGGCGCTGGCGCGCGAGCTGGGCGACGAGCTGCCGGTCGCGTGGAAACACCGGGACGAGCGCTACGGCGAGAAGCTCGCCACACCCGACACCTCCGTGGGCGACCTGATCGGCGACGTCGACCCGATCAAGATCGCCGAGGGGCGAACGCTCGGCGACCCCGAGACGGTCCACTACGGCCTGGTCCCGCGCACCAACCGCGGCGTGTTCTCCGTCAACGAGCTGCCCGACCTGGCCGAGCGCATCCAGGTGTCGCTGCTCAACGTGCTGGAGGAGCGCGACATCCAGGTGCGCGGCTACAACCTGCGGCTGCCGCTCGACATCCTGCTCATCGCCAGTGCCAACCCCGAGGACTACACCAACAGGGGCCGGATCATCACGCCGCTGAAAGACCGGTTCGGCGCCGAGATCCGCACCCACTACCCGCTGACGGTCGAGGACGAGCTGACGCTGATCCGCCAGGAGTCGATGCCCGACATCGGGGCCGACATCCCCGAGCACCTGGTCGAGGTGATCGCCAGGTTCACCCGGCTGGTCCGCGAGTCGACCGCGGTCGACGCCCGGTCCGGCGTGTCCGCGCGGTTCTCGATCGCGGCCGCCGAGACGGCGGCGGCCTCGGCGGTGCGCAGGGCGGCCCTCGCGGGCGAGGAGCAGGCCGTCGCGCGCGTGGTCGACCTGGCCTGCGTGGTCCACAGCCTGCGGGGCAAGGTGGAGTTCGAGGTCAGCGAGGAGGGCCGGGAGACCGAGATCCTGGCCCACCTGCTGCGCAGGGCGACAGCGGAGACGTTCAGGAGCCGGCTGGGCGGCATGGACCTGTCGCCGGTGACCGACAAGTTCGCCGAGGGCAACCAGGTGGAGTCGGGCGAGTTGGTCCCCGCCGGGGAGTTGCTGCACCGGATCGGGCCGGTCACCGGGCTGGCGAAGGTCATGTCGAGGCTCGGCATGGGCGCGGGCGAGGAGTCGCCGGGTCATGCGGCGGCGGCCCTGGAGTTCGCGCTCGAAGGCCTCTATCTCATGCGCCGCCTGTCCAAGGAGGACCTTGACGGAGTGACCGTCTACCGGACGTGAACATCTGGGCGGTCTCCCGCGTCTTACGTGATAGCAGCTCACGACGTCGGGGGAGACCGTCCATGCGCCCGCTTGCCTGTGCCACCGCAGCCGCTCTCGTTCTGTACGGCATCGCCGCGCCCGCCGAGGCCGCCACCACCAAGACCGTTTACGGGTACGCCTGGCCCGACGGCCAGGGCCGCCTGCGCATCGTGCCCCAATCCGCTTCGTTCGTGAAGCAGAGGGGTTTCCTGGGCTACCGCCTCAAGGCGGCCCCGGGCGCCAAGGAGCTCAGGCTCGACTACTCCAGGGCCGCCTACGGGCGGATCACGGTCGCCTGCGACCTGAAGGAGACCGAGGGCCGGGTGGCCGTCGACCGCAAAGGGCTCGGGCGCACCAGGTGCTCGCCCCGCGACCTGTCCACCGGCCTCGGCCGCGGCCCCCTACCCGTGCGCGTCGAGCACCGTGGGGGCAAGGCCACCAGGATCAACGAGTTCGTGGTCGCCGACCGGCCTGACCAGCGCACCGCGCGCGGCACGATCAAGCGGATCGACGACACCACCGTCGTGTTCGCGTCCGGCGGGAAGAAGCTCAAGCTGGGCTACACGTACGCCACGAGCTTCTACCGCACCACCGCCCAGTGCGCGAGCGGCTGGCTCGCGGGCCGGCCGGTCAACGCGGACGCCAACGGCCTGGGCAAGAAGCCGTGCACCCCGGCCGACCTGACGAAGGCGCTCAGGTCGCTCCGCCACCCCGTGCTGGTGAAGATCGAGTACACCCCCGGAGCCGACTCCCTCGACCAGGTATGGGAGGTTTTCGGGGACGCGTGACCGCGCTTGTGGGGTTAGCGTGGTCCTGTGATGGCCTTTCGCTATGGCGAGTACCACGATGGCCCCGATCCCCTGGCCCCGCCCTACGACGTGCGGGCGGCGCTCGACGAGATGGGCGATGCGATCCTGTCGGGCTCGACGCCCGTCCACGCGCTGCGCGACCTGCTCAAGCGCGGTCTGCCCGGCACGCAGGACCGCCGGGGCCTCGACGACATGCTCAAGCAGGTCCGCAGGCGCCGCCGTGACCTGCGCGAGCGGGGGCGGCTCGACGGCACGCTGGAGAAGGCACGGGCGCTGCTGGACAAGGCCATCGGGCAGGAGCGGGCCGAGCTGTTCCCCGACCCCTCCGACGAGGCGCGGCTGCGGGAGGCGGGGCTCGACGCGCTGCCCGAGGACACCGCCGCCGCCATCCAGGAGCTGAGCACGTACGAGTGGCGTTCGGCCGCCGCGCGCCGGACGTTCGAGGAGCTGCGTGACCTGCTGCGGCGGGAGGTTCTCGACAGCCAGTTCAGGGGCCTGCGCGACGCGCTCGCCAACCCCGACCCCGAGGCGATGGAACGCGTCCGCCAGATGATGTCGGACCTGAACGACATGCTGGACAAGGACGCCCGCGGCGAGCACACCCAGGCCGACTTCGACACCTTCATGGCCAACTATGGTGACCTGTTCCCCGAGAAGCCGCGCAACCTGGAAGAACTCGTCGACATCCTGGCCCGCCGCGCCGCCGCCACGCAGCGCATGCTGGCCTCGATGACGCCCCGCCAGCGCGAAGAGCTCGCCGGCCTCATCAACCAGACCCTCGACCAGGCCGGGCTCTCCGAGCAGATGCGCCGCCTCGGCGAGGCCCTCCACGCGCGCCGCCCCGACCTCGCCTGGAACGCCCCCGAACGCCTCACCGGCGAGGAACCCCTGGGCATGGGCGACGCCGTCACCGCCCTGGAGGAGCTGGCCGACCTCACCCAGCTGGAAACCGCCCTGCGCCAGGACTACCCGGGCGCGCGGCTCGACGACATCGACGAGGCCGCCGTACGCCGTGCGCTGGGCCGCTCCGCGGTCGACGACCTGGAGGCGCTCAAACGCATCGAACGCGAGCTGGAGGAGCAGGGCTACCTCCTGCGCCGGCGCGGCAAGCTGGAGCTCACCCCGAAGGCGGTACGCCGGCTCGGCGAGACGGCCCTGCGCCGCGTCTTCTCCTCACTCGACGCGGGCCGCCGCGGCGACCACGACCAGCACGACGCGGGCTCGGCCGGCGAGCTCACCGGCTCGTCGCGGCCGTGGCGCTTCGGCGACGAGCAGCCCATCGACGTGGTCCGCACCCTGGTCAACGGCGTCCGCAGCGGCGGGCTCGCGATCCGGACCGGCCGGGAGAGCACGCGGGCCGGACGGGACGCCGCGCGGGCCGGTGGACGGGCGGCCGTGCGGTTGTCGGTGGACGACTTCGAGGTGGCCGAGACCGAGCGGCGCAGCGCGGCGGCCGTGTGCCTGCTCGTCGACCTGTCCTACTCGATGGCCCTGCGCGGCACCTGGGCCGCCGCCAAGCAGACGGCGCTGGCCCTCCAGGCGCTGGTGGCCTCCAAGTTCCCGCAGGACGCCGTACAGATCATCGGCTTCTCCAACTACGCCAGGGTGCTGCAGCCCGACGAGCTGGCGGGCCTCGACTGGGACATGGTCCAGGGCACCAACCTGCACCACGCGCTCCTGATCGCCGGCCGCCACCTCGACCGTCATCCCGACTTCGAGCCCGTGGTGCTGGTGGTCACCGACGGCGAGCCCACCGCGCACCTGATGCGCAACGGCAGGTCGGCGTTCGAGTGGCCGCCGTCGAGCGAGACGCTGGAGCTCACGCTGTCCGAGGTCGACAAGATGACCCGGCGGCGGGCCACCCTCAACGTCTTCATGCTGGCGGCTGACGACCGGCTGAAGGAGTTCGTGGACGAGGTGGCCCGCAGGAACGGCGGCCGCGTCTTCTCCCCCAGCGCCGAGCGGCTGGGCGAATACGTGGTCAGCGACTTCCTCCGGCTGCGCCGGGCCCGCTGAACTGTCGGTGCTCTCTGCCACACTCGCAGGCCATGAGCGAAGACGTGCGCCTGCGCGACGTGGAGACGACCGACCTCGAGGTGTTCCTGGCCCACGAGCATGATGCCGAGGCCGCGCGGCGGTCCAGGTTCGCGCCCAGGGAGCGGGAGGCGTTCATGCGCCACTGGACCACGCGAATTCTCGGCGACCCGGCCGTCCACGTCCAGGCGGTCACCGTCGACGGCGCGCCGCTGAGGTCGCCCCATCGTCCAGGGCGCACGGTGGCCGACGAGGTCAGGCGTCGACGAGGCGGCAGTAGAAGTCGAGGGCGACGTCGAACCCGTCGCGGCAGTTGCGGTGCGAGCGGTAGCACGGTCGCCAGGCCGAGCTGGCCCCCACGCCTGCTCTGGCGTCGCTGAGCGCCGACGGCACCCGCTCAGGCCTGGGCAGCAGCCCGTGCCCCAGATAGCGCACCCCGGCCAGCTCGCTGCGCACGCCCGGCCCGCCGGAGACGAAGGTGCCGAGGCGCCAGCCGCTCTCCTCGTCCCAGACCAGCGCGCTCCCGTCGGCGAGCTTCAGCGTGACGTCGCGCGGATCGCACGGGCCCTCCCACCAGCCGGCCACCTCTGGTCCCAGCACGTCGATGACCCGCTGCACGTAGCTGATCGGCTGCTGCAGCCACTCGTCGCTATACGGCTCGACATGACTGATGGCCACGGACGGCACCCCCTTGTGCCCTTACGGTAAGAAAAACCGAACGGTGACCAACCATACCCGCGCCGAACTTATTCCGTTGCAGGCTCGTCTAGTCATTACGGACGATATTTACGGTCCAGACGGGGAAGGAGGAGATCCCATGATGGCGGTTCTCCTCATCGTGCTCATGGTCGTCGCGATCGTGATGACCGAGTTGATCATGCGCTGCGCGGAAGACGGCGAAGAGAGTGTCGAGTCCCCGGCCGAGATCGCCGGCGACTAGTCTCTCCCCCATGTCGTCCCTGTTTCTCTGGCTGCACGTCGGGTTCGCGATCTTCACGATCGGCCCGGTCACCGCCGCGACGATGGCCGCTCCGCGCGTCATCCGCAACAAGAACGTGCCCGTGCTGCAGAACATCCAGCGCATGACGAGGGTTTACAGCCTCGGCAGCCTGGGCGTCTTCGTGTTCGGGCTGATCCTCGGCATCGTTCTCGGTGGCGGGGTGCTCGGCCGGTGGTACATGACGGCGTCGATGACGTTGTTCATCGTGGGCGCCGTGCTGCTCGTCATCATCGACCGCGACCTGCGCACCGCCGTCCGCGTGCTCTCCAGCGAGGGCACGGGCGACGACGCGCAGGTGCAGAACGGCCGGATCGCCGCGATCAGCGGGTTGCTGTCGGTGATCTGGCTGGTCATCCTCTTCCTGATGGTGGTGCCCGGCTAGCCGAGCGCCGGGGGCCGGCCGGGCGCCCCGGTTTAGCCGAGCGCCTGGGTGAGGTCGGCCAGCAGGTCGTCGACGGTCTCGATGCCGACCGAGAGCCGCACCAGGTCGGCGGGCACCTCGAGGGGCGACCCGGCCGCCGAGGCGTGGGTCATCCGGCCGGGATGCTCGATGAGCGACTCGACGCCGCCGAGCGACTCTCCCAGCGTGAACAGCCTGGCCCTGTCGCACACCGCCACGGCCTCCGCCTCGCCTCCGGCGACGCGGAACGACACCATGCCCCCGAACCTCTTCATCTGCTTGACCGCGACCTCGTGCCCGGCGTGCTCGGCCAGGCCCGGGTAGAGGACGTGGGTGACGCGCGGGTGGGCGAGCAGCAGGTGGACGACGCGTTCGGCGTTGTCGCAGTGGCGGTCCATGCGCACGCCGAGGGTCTTGAGCCCGCGCAGCGTCAGCCAGGCGTCGAACGGCCCGGCCACGGCGCCGATCGCGTTCTGGTGGTAGGCGAGCTCCTCGCCGAGCCCTCTGTCGGCCGCGATCAGCGCGCCGCCGACCACGTCGGAGTGGCCGCCGACGTATTTCGTGGTCGAGTGCACGACGACGTCGGCGCCGAGCGACAGCGGCTGCTGCAGATAGGGCGAGGCGAACGTGTTGTCGACCACCAGCAGCGAGCCGTTGTCATGGGCCAGCTGCGCCAGCGCGGCGATGTCGGCGATGCCGAGCAGCGGGTTGGTGGGCGTCTCGACCCAGACGATCTTCGTTTTCTGTGTCATGGCGGCGGCCACGGCGTCGAG
The DNA here is from genome assembly GCF_039871515.1 of Nonomuraea sp. B1E8. Taxonomy (NCBI): domain Bacteria; kingdom Bacillati; phylum Actinomycetota; class Actinomycetes; order Streptosporangiales; family Streptosporangiaceae; genus Nonomuraea; species Nonomuraea sp. B1E8. The sequence goes on from NZ_JBDPLS010000021.1 coordinate 18,300, forward strand.
GTCGTGCAGCGGGACCGGGTCGTAGTGGAGGTCCCAGCGCTCGTTGACCTTGGCGAACAGCCGGTAGGTGCCGCCGTAGGCGTCGTTGGGAATGATCACATGGTCCTGCGGCTTGCAGACCGCGCGCAGCAGGGTGTCCTCGGCGGCCAGACCCGAGGCGAACGCGAGCCCGCGCGCCCCGCCTTCCACCGCCGCCAGCGCCTCTTCGAGCGCGGTCCTGGTGGGGTTGGCGGAGCGGCTGTACTCATATCCGGAACGCAGGCCGCCCACGCCGTCCTGCTTGTAGGTGGACGTGGCGTAGATCGGCGGCACGACCGCGCCGGTCAGCGGGTCGGGCTCCTGACCTGCGTGGATGGCCAGGGTCTCAAAACCGTTGCTCATACAGGCCACGTTAACGGAAGTCGGCCCGCGATCCGTTCCCCTCCGGATCGCGGGCCGCCGACGGGACACCGCCCCCAGAGGGCTCCCGTCGAGGCTCGCGCACCATGCCCGCGCGAGCCACGGATGGTCAGGCGGCCCTGGGCTCCTGACGGTCCCCGCCTGACCGGGGCGGGAGCCGTACGACGTCCGCCTTGATGAACCGGCCGCTGCCGCCCTCCGCGTGCTCCCCGTTGATGCGGGAGAGCAGCACGGGGTCGGCCAGGGCGAGCAGCACCCCGACGACCAGCCCGATACCCAGCAGTGCGAACCCGATGGCCACCATTTCCTGTCCCCTTCCGACCTCTCCAGCATCGGCGACAGGCCCCTGCTCGCGCCTCAGCTCTAGGGCTGGTCTCGTACGCGGTCCCTCGGCCGAACGACTGATACGACCTGTCCGACTTGCGGCTTAGGCTCGGGGCGTGGGGGATTCCAAGCGCGTCGTGTACTGGGTCCGCCGGCTGAGTGAGCTGGCGATGCTCGGCTGGCTCGCCATGATGTGGCTGATCGACCTGGTGCTCGCCCATTCCATCGGGGGGTTCCAGTGGCTGGTCCCCGTCTGCGGCGCGGTGGGCACGGCGGCCGTGGTGCTGCGGCGCCGCCACCGCCTGAGCGGCTTCTGCGTCACGCTGGCCACGTCGTTCTGCGCCTCGCTGACGATCGGCGGCACCGGGCTCGCGGGCGTGCCCGGCATGGCGGAGACCGGGTCGCTGCTCATCCTGCTCATCGGCGCGCTGCGGCACGTGGAGCCGGTGCGGCGGGCCGCGGGCCTGGCGTGCGCGGGGCTGGTCGTCCTGATGTCGGAGTCCATCGGGCGCGACTACAACAGCTCGGGGCTGGTGTTCTCGTTCCTGCTGTTCGCGGCCTGGTCGACGGCCGCCGGCGTCGGCGGCTACCTCCGCTTCCAGCAGGAGCGCCGCGTGGAGGCGGTCCACTCGGTACGCAGGGCCGAACGCCTGGAGCTGGCCAGGGAGCTGCACGACCTGGTCGCCCACTACATCACGGGCATCGTCGTCCAGGCCCAGGCCGCAAGGACGGTCGCCCAGACCAGCCCCGAGGCGGTGACGCCCGCGCTGGACGCGATCGCCACGGCCGGTTCGGAGGCGCTGACCTCGATGCGGCGCATGGTGACGGTGTTGCGCGCGGAGGACGACCCGTCCCGCAAGCCCGGCGTCACGCTGGCCGACCTGCGGATGCTGACGGAGAAGTTCTCCTCCGACGGGCCGAAGGTGGCGTTCGAGATCGGCCAGGGGATCGACGATCGTACGCTGCCTCCCGAGGTGATGACCACCCTGCACCGGGTGCTGCAGGAGGCGCTCACGAACGTGCGCAAGCACGCATCCCGCGCCGCCTGGGTGGAGGCCGACTTACGGCGGCACGCGAAGGTGGTGACGCTGCGGGTGCGCAACTTCGGGGCGGCCTCGGATCCCCGGGTCGCCCGCCTGGGCGGCGGGTTCGGGCTGGTCGGGATGGCCGAACGGGTCGAGGCTCTGGGTGGCAGGCTCTATGCGGGCCCGTCCCCCGAGGGGGCCTGGGAAGTGATCGCCGAGTTCGCGCTGCCCTGAGCCGAAGGACTGCTCGAACGCCTCGTCGCCCAGGGCGGCCCGCAGGCGCCGGGTGATCCTCTCGACGTCCCACCGCTCACCGGACGGCAGCGGCGTGCCGACGGCCTGCCTGATCGCGGTCGCCGCCCCGAGCAGCCCGGCGGCCTCGTGGCCGTGCCCGCCCGGCTGGATGGACAGGGCACCGGCCAGCCCTTCGAGAGACAGGGCGATCGCGCGGGGGTCACCCGTCGCCCGCGCGGCTTCGTACCCTTCGCGCTGCCTGGCCAGCGCCGGCTCCGCGTCGCCGCGCTGCTCGGCGGCGAACCCCAGTTCGGCCATGATGAACGCGACGCCGGGTGTCCCCCGGACCTGTCTGAGCCAGCCGAGCACGGGCTTGAGGTAGGACTCCGCCTGCTCGTAGCGGCCCCGCCGCCTGGCGCTCATGGCCAGGCCGAGCACGGCGTTCTCCTCGGCGGGCTTGTACGACTGCTCGACCGCGAGCCGCCTGGCGCGCTCGTGGTAGTCGTCGGCCCGCTCGTGGTCGCCCGCCAGCAGCGCGATCCGCCCGAGCCCCGCCAGCTTGAACGACACCTCGAACCCCAGCTCCTCCGCCAGCCGCAGCGCCTGCTCGCGCAGCCCCGCGGCCCTGGGGTAGTCCCCGCGGATCTCGGCCGCCCGGTCGAGCGCGTCCATGGCCTCCATCTGCCCCCACGCGTCGCCCAGCTCCTCGAACAGCACCAGCCCCCGCTCCGCGTCGCGCTCCATCGCCGCCAGGTCGCCGCGGCCGACGGCGAGCTTGGCGCGCAGGCACAGCGCCGCCGCCGCACCCCACCGATCACCCAGCTCCTCGTACGCCGCCAGCGCCCGGTCCGCCGCCGCCTCGTGCGCCTCCTGGTCGCCGTAGGCCCAGTGGACGTGGCTGAGGAACCAGTCGGCCAGTGCCGTGCCCGGCCGGTCGAGCTCGGCGGACCGTACGGGCGAGGCGGGCTCCCCGATCAGCCGTTCGATCCCCGCCAGCCAGACCGACGCCCGCGCCACCTCCGTGGGCGCTCCCCCACCCGCGATCGCGGCGGCCAGGGAGCGGCGGGCCTCGCGCAGGCGGCCGCGCAGGACCCAGTACCAGGCCAGGGCGTTGACCAGGCGCAGCGCGTACGGTCCTTCGGCCGCCAGCCGCAGGTTCGCGTGGTCGGCGTCGAGCCTGGCCAGCCACTCCCGCTGCCCGGGGCCTCGCAGGTCGGCGCGCTCGGCCATGGCGGTGTAGTGGCGGGCGTGGCGCTCCCTGATCAGCTCGTGCTCGCCCGCCTCCCCCAGCCGCTCCACGCAGTAGGCGGCCACGGACTCCAGCAGCCGGTAGCGAGGCCCCGGCGTGCGCACCACCAGCGACCGGTCCACCAGCCTGGCCAGCGTGTCGAGCACGTCGACGCCGGGCTCGGCGCACACCTCCTCGGCGGCTTCCAGCGTGCACCCGTCGGTGTGCACGGCGAGCCGGCGCAGCACCACCCGCTCCTGGTCGGTCAGCAGCTCCCAGCTCCAGTCGATCATCGCCCTGAGCGTGCGCTGCCGGGCGGGCGCGCCCCGCAGGCCGACGTTCAGCAGCCGGAACCGGTCGTCCAGGCGGTCCGCGAGCTCCCGCACCCCGAAGGCGCGTACGCGGGTGGCGGCCAGTTCCAGGGCCAGCGGGATGCCGTCGAGCCGCCGGCAGATGGTGTCGACGGCCTCGCCAGGCCCGACGCCCGCCCTGGAGGTGAACAGCCGTGCCGCCTCGGCGAGGGGCAGCGGCGGCACCACGTGGACGCGTTCGCCCGTCACGCCCAGCGGTTCCTGGCCGGTGGCCAGCACGCGCAGCCCGGGGGCGGACCGCAGCAGGCCCGACGCCAGCCCGGCCGCCTGCTCCACCAGGTGCTCGCAGTTGTCGAGCACCAGCAGCGCACGTTTGCCCGCCAGCGCGCCGGCCAGCCGGGAAGCCGGCGGCACGGGGTCGTCGTCGCGGAGGCCGAGCACGGACGCGACCGCCTCGGCGACGTCCGCCGCGCCCGCCAGCTCGACCCACCACACGCCGTCAGGAGATCCGGCGGCGGCGGTGTGGGCGGCGGACAGGGCGAGCCTCGTCTTGCCGACGCCTCCCGTCCCCGTGAGCGTCACCAGCCGGTGGGCGGCCAGCAGCCGGCGCACCTCCGCCAGCTCCCTGTCCCGCCCGACCAGGTCCGTGAGCGGCGCGGGCAGCCCCACGATCGGCGCAGCAGCGCCGGAAGGCGGACGAGAGGCCGGAGGACGGCCCAGGGCCGGAGCTGGATGAGGGCGCCGGTGAGAAGTCGGGGCAGGGCCCGGGTGAGAGGCCGGGGCGGCCAGGTCGGGGTCGTGGCGCAGCATCGCCTGGTGCAGCGCGGCGACGTCAGGCGACGGGTCCAGGCCGAGCTCGTCCGCCAGCCGCTCACGCAGCGCCCCGTACGCCGCCAGCGCCTCGCTCTGCCGCCCGCCCCGGTAGAGAGCCTTCATGTGCGCGGCGACCAGCCGCTCCCGCAGCGGGTGGCGGGCCACCAGGGCGGCGAGGTCCACGGGCCGGCCCAGAACGAGGCGCAGCTCCGCCTGCTCTTCCAGTGCCGCCAGCCGCGCCTCCTCCAGGCTCGCCGCCTCGGCCCTGGCGAAACCCGCGTCGGCGAAGTCGGCGTACGCGGGCCCGCGCCACAGCGCCAGCGCCTCCTCCAGCTCCGCCGCCCGCGTGCGCGGGCAGGTGGAGCGGCGGGCGAGGAGGGCACGGAACCGGGCGGCGTCGCAGTCGTGGGCGGCCAGCGCGTAACCGCCGGGCCCGAGCGTGACCAGGGAGGGGTCGCCGAGGGCGCGTCGCAGCTGGGAGACGCGGGCCTGGAGGGTGCCTGCCGGGTTGCGGGTGGGCCGCGTGCCCCAGAGGTCGTCGATGAGGCGGTCGGGCGTGAGCGGCCCGCCGCCGCTGGCGAGCAGGTCGGCGAGGAGCGCGCGCACCTTGTACTCGGCCACCCGCACGGGCGACCCGTCCTCCGCCCGGACCTCCAGGGGGCCGAGCACCGCGAAACGCACCACATCAGGACCAACCCGTAGCGTGCCCGAAGGAATTCCGAAGCGCCGTGCCGCAGGGTGGCGGGCATGAGTGATGTGACAGTCGTGGGACTGGGCCCGATGGGCTCGAAGATGGCGGAGACGTTCCTGGTCGCGGGCCACCGGGTGGCGGTGTGGAACCGTACGGCGAGCAAGACCGGGCCGCTGGTCGCGAAGGGCGCCAGGCGGGCGGCGACGGCGGCCGACGGCGATCTGCTGGTGGTCAGCCAGACCCACTACCAGGCGATGTACGACAGCCTCGGCGACGCCCGGCTGGACGGCAAGGTGGTGGTCAACCTCAGCTCGGGCACCCCGGAGGAGCTGCGCGCGGCGGCCCGCTGGGTGGAGGGGCGCGGTGGCACCCTGGTCACGGCGGGCATCATGGTGCCGCCGCCCGGGATCGGGCAGCCGGGGGCGTACACGTTCTACAGCGGTCCCAAGGAGGTCCTCGACCGGCACTCGGCCACGCTGGCGGCGCTGAGCGAGGTCACCTACGTGGGGGCCGACCAGGGCCTGGCGATGGTGTACTACCAGGCCCAGCTGCTGATCTTCTGGTCCAGCCTGACCAGCTTCATGCACGCCCTGGCCCTGATGCGCACGGCGGGAGTGTCGCCGGAGGAGTTCCTGCCGTTCGCGCGGGAGACGTTCCAGCAGCTGGGCGGCGACGGCCCGATGGGGTACGCCAGGATCATCGCGGGCGAGGTGGCGGCCGGGGTCTATCCGGGTGCGGACAACTCCCTGCACATGCAGGCCGTCGGCATGGGCCACGTCGTGGAGACGCTGGAGGAGGCCGGGGTGGAGACCACGGTGCCGAAGGCGGTGCGCGCGTTGTTCGACCGGGCCGACGCGGAAGGGCGCGGCGACGAGGGCATCAGCACCGTGATCGAGTCGATCGGGAAGCCCTGACGTCCCTTCCCCAGGCCGCCGTCCTGCGGCGGCCTGGGGAAGTGGGTCAGTGGTTGGCGAGGAAGGCGAGCAGATCGTGCCTGGTGATCAGGCCCGCGGGTTTGCCGTCTTCCAGCACAACGGCCGCATCGGCCTTCTCCAGCGCTTCGACCGCACGCGCCACAGGTTCACCGCTGCCGATCGTGGGGAGCGGCGCCGACATGTGATCGGCGATCGTGTCGTCGGAGGAGATCCTGCCGTGGTAGAGGGCTTCGAGGAGATCGCGTTCGACGATGGAGCCGACCACCTCGGCCGCCATGACGGGCGGCTCCTCCTTCATCACGGGAAGCTGCGACACCGAGTATTCGCGCATGATCGCGATGACCGTGCTGACCGACTCGTACGGGTGCGCGTGCACGAACTCCGGCAGCCCCGCCCCCTTGCGCGCCAGCACGTCGCCGACCAGCCCTTCCTCGGACGTGGTGGTCAGGAAGCCGTAGTCGGCCATCCAGTCGTCGTTGAAGATCTTGGACAGGTAGCCGCGGCCGCCGTCGGGCAGCAGCACGACGATCATGTCGTCGGGCGCGGCGGTGGCCGCCACCCGCAGCGCCGCCACCACGGCCATCCCGCAGGAGCCGCCGACCAGCAGCCCCTCCTCGCGGGCGAGCCTGCGGGTCATGTTGAACGACTCCTTGTCGGTGACCGCGATGATCTCGTCACAGATCTTGGTGTCGTACGTGGCCGGCCAGATGTCCTCCCCGACCCCCTCGACGAGGTAGGGACGCCCGGACCCGCCCGAGTAGACCGACCCCTCGGGGTCGGCTCCGATGATCTTCACCCGGCCGCCGGAGACCTCCTTGAGGTAGCGGCCCGTGCCGCTGATCGTGCCCCCGGTGCCGATGCCGGCCACGAAGTGGGTGACCCGGCCGTCGGTCTGCTCCCAGATCTCGGGGCCCGTCGAGTGGTAGTGGGAGTCGGGGTTGTTGACGTTGGTGTACTGGTTCGGCTTCCAGGCGTTGGGCACCTCGCGGGCCAGCCGGTCGGAGACCGAGTAGTAGGAGTCGGGGTGGTCGGGCGAGACGGCGGTCGGGCAGACGACGACCTCGGCCCCGTAGGCGCGCAGCACGGAGATCTTGTCCTGGGCCACCTTGTCGGGCACCACGAACAGGCACCGGTAGCCCTTCTGCTGCGCCACGATGGCCAGGCCCACGCCGGTGTTGCCGGACGTCGGCTCGACGATGACGCCTCCGGGACGCAGTTCGCCGGACGCTTCGGCGGCCTCGATCATGCGTGCCGCGATGCGGTCCTTGACCGAACCGCCGGGATTGAAGTATTCGACCTTCGCGACCACCTGGGCGGGCAACCCCGCGGTGACTTTGTGCAGCCGGACGAGCGGAGTGTTCCCCATCAGGTCGACCAGGGAATCGTAAACGCGCACCGAGGTGCTCACCTTCTTTGCCGAAGCTTGATCAGCTTGCTTGTGGCCGAGGTCCCAAGGGGGTGGCGGGGCCTCAGCTAGTTTTCAAGCAAACGCTACCGCCGAGTTCGACCAGGGAGGTCCGTACGTGGTGTGGGCAGCTGGCGTGGCGCGCGCGGCGCGGAGGATCGCGACGGCGGCGGCTCTCGGAGGTGGCGGGCTGACCGCCCTGGGAGCCACGGCATACGGACTGCTGATCGCCGAGGGCTTGCTCGCCCGCAGGGTCATCGGGCAGCCGCACGGCCTGGACGGCCCGGTCTCCGACGGCACGTACGGCGACTTCCCCGGCGTGCCGCTCACCCTGGCCATGCTCGGCGACTCCACCTCCGTGGGGCTCGGGGTGAGCGAGCCCAGCCACACCCCCGGCGTCATGCTGGCGAACGGCCTGGCCGCGGTGGCGGAGCGGCCGGTGCGCCTTCTCGTGGCCGGCAAGTCGGGCACCCCGTCGGCCGAGCTGGGCGAGCAGGTCGACGCAGCGCTGGCCATGGGCCCCGACGTGGCGGTGATCTTCGTGGGGGCGAACGACATCATCACGCAGACGCCGCCCGCGGTGGCCGTACGCCATCTGACGAAGGCCGTGCGGCGGTTGCGGGACGCGGGGGCGGAGGTGGTCGTGGGCACGTGCCCCGACCTCGGCACGGTGCGGCCGATCGCGCAGCCGCTGCGCTGGGTGACGCGGCGGTGGAGCCGGCAGCTCGCGGCGGCGCAGACGGTGGCGGTGGTGGACGCGGGCGGCCGTACGGTGGCGTTCGCCGACATCCTGGGGCCGGAGTTTGCGACAAATCCGACAGAAATGTTCGGACCGGATCGATTCCATCCATCTGACCAAGGTTACGCACAGGCCGCTTACGCGGTGCTACCGTCAGTGTGCGCTGCGTTGGGGCTGTGGCCTGAGCCCAGACCCGCACGTGGCGAAGCACTGCAACCGATTTACCTTGCGGCGGCTACGGCCGCGGAGGAGCCCGGCACCGAGGTCACCGCGACCCGGGTCGACGGGCGGGCGACGGGCCTGCACGGCAAGTGGGTGACGTTGCTCCGCCGGCGACTCGGCGAGCCGCTCAACGACGCCTGACCGCGGTCACCCTCCGAGCCCGAGCCGTCACTCCTCGTCCATTTTGGAGTGAATTGCCTGTGCTCCGGCCCTTGTGGAAATCGTCTATCGCCCTCGCGGGAATCCTCGCCGCGACCGCATGCTCCGGCAGCGACGCGGCCACGACGAGCTTCCCGACCTGGCACAACGCCGACGTCAACGCCGTCAGCCGGATGGCGGCGGGCGGCGGGGTCGTCGCGACCACGTCGCTGAAGCCCGACGGCACGCTCGAAACCGTCGCCATCGGCCTGCGCGACGGCAAGCGCCTGTGGGCCTACCCGGCCACGATGGCCGGCCGCCTGCCCGGCATGGGCGTCTCCACCCCCGCGGTCGTGGAGACCTCCGAGGGCCAGAGCGTGGTCGTCGCGCTCGATCCCGCCAAGAAGGGCGGCTGGAACGCGACACTCGTCGCCCGCGACGCCTTCTCCGGGGTGCGCAAATGGACCAGGCCGGTGCACTCGACGTTCGGGCCGCAGCGCTGCGGCCCCTACGTCTGCCTGTCCGAGCACACCGCCCTGGCCAGGGCCCGCATGGTGGTGCTCGACCCGGCCACGGGCAGACAACTGTGGAAGCTGCCCGGCATCGCCGAGGTGGAGTGGTCGGACGGGCGCCGGGTCCTGCTGCTCAGGTTGTCGGCCAACCCCGTGGTCGAGTCGTACGAGCTCAAGACCGGCAAGCTCCAGTGGCAGCAGCCGATCGAGCAGGCGCTCGGCCCCGGCATCGACATGTCGGGCGGGTGGGCGTTCGGCTCGACGGGCGGCAACCTCGTCGGCTACGTCGCCCCCTACACCGACCCGCAGACCAAGAAGATCTCCACGTTCGGCCTGTTCTCGATCGAGATCAGCGACGGGACGATCAACTGGATGCGGCCCTCGGTGGTGCGCGTCTATCCCAGCGGCAATCCCGGCTACGCCCCGGTCGTCCGCCCGGTCGACCGCCAGGGCGCCTATGGCGGCTTCGCCCGGCTCGACTCCGAGACCGGGCGGGTGGTCGGCCAGATCACGGCGGCCGACGTACCGGGCTCCGGCTGGTGGCTGGCCTTCCCCGACGAGATGGACAAGCTCGGCTTCCTCCAGCACAACGCCAAGGGCTCGGCCTTCGACCTCGTCACCGGCAAGCAGGTGCCCGTGGAGGGGCAGCGGGGGTGGTCGTTCTGCGTCACCGACCCCAAGCCGCTGACCCTGCGCGGGCAGGCGCCGGGCTTCTACTCGACGGCCGCCATCTGCCAGTACGACCTCGGCACCGGCAAGCGGGTCTCCCCCGAGTCCGCGCCGCCGGCCTGGTTCACGGGCAGCCAGGACGGGTGGCGGTTGTGGCGCGACGAGAAGGGGGCGATCCACGCCGTGAACGACCACACCGCCACGGCGCCAGGAATGTACGGATAACGGGGGCCCCTCGGGGCTTGCGCGTAGAACTGGAATATAGTTCTACTATTAGCGCCGACAAAGGAGGGGCCATGCCCGAGGCAGTCATCGTCGCAACCGCGCGTTCGCCCATCGGACGAGCCTTCAAGGGCTCGCTCAAGGAGATCCGGCCCGACGACCTGACCGTGCAGATGATCCAGGCGGCGCTGGCCAAGGTGCCCCAACTGGAGCCCGCGTCCATCGACGACATCATGCTCGGGTGCGGGCTGCCCGGCGGCGAGCAGGGGTTCAACATGGCCCGGGTGGTGGCGGTGATGCTCGGGCTCGACAACGTGCCCGGCACCACCGTGACGCGCTACTGCTCCTCCTCCCTGCAGACCACCAGGATGGCCTTCCACGCGATCAAGGCGGGCGAGGGCGACGTGTTCGTGTCCGCCGGGGTCGAGACCGTCTCGCGCTTCACCAAGGGCAACTCCGACTCGCTGCCCGACACCCAGAACCCGGTCTTCAACAACGCGCTGGCCCGTACGAAAGCCTTCACCGAGGGCGGGCGCGAGTGGCACGACCCGCGCGAGGACGGTGAGGTGCCCGACATCTACATCGCGATGGGACAGACGGCCGAGAACCTCGCCCAGCTCAAGGGGGTCACCCGCCAGGACCAGGACGAGTTCGGCGTACGGTCGCAGAACCTCGCCGAGAAGGCGCTGGCCGACGGGTTCTGGCAGAAGGACATCACGCCCGTGACCCTGCCGGACGGCACGGTGGTGAGCAAGGACGACGGCCCGCGACCCGGCACGACCTACGAGAAGGTCTCGACCCTGGCGCCGGTGTTCCGTCCCGACGGCACCGTCACGGCGGGCAACTGCTGCCCGCTCAACGACGGGGCCGCCGCCGTCGTCGTGATGAGCGACGTCAAGGCGGCCGAGCTCGGCATCACGCCGCTGGCCAGGATCGTGTCCACCGGGGTCACCGGGCTGTCGCCGGAGATCATGGGCCTCGGGCCGGTGGAGGCCTCGAAGCAGGCGCTGTCCAGGGCCGGGATGGCGATCGACGACATCGACCTGGTGGAGATCAACGAGGCGTTCGCCGCGCAGGTGATCCCGTCGTACCGTGACCTCGGCATCGACCTCGACCGGCTCAACGTCAACGGCGGGGCCATCGCCGTGGGGCATCCGTTCGGGATGACGGGGGCCCGGATCACGTCCACGCTGATCAACAGCCTGCAGCACCACGACAAGAGCATCGGGCTCGAGACCATGTGCGTGGGCGGCGGGCAGGGCATGGCGATGGTCCTGGAGCGCCTGTCCTGATCAGGTCCGTACGGCAGGCGGCGGTTCTCCGACCGCCGCACGTGGCCGGCCCCCTCCAGGGAAACGGCCGCTGACCGGACGACGGTGGCCCGCCGTGACGCGAGCCCCCGTCGCCCGGTCGCCGTGGCCGGCCCTGGGCCGGGGTCTAACCGTGGCGATCCGGGCCGGCGTGGGTGGGGGCGATGCGGAGGATGACGCGGCGTTCGCGGGTCATGGCGGCGCGGTAGTCGTCCCAGTCGGGGTGCTCGCCCGAGATGTCGCGATAGTAGGCGACCAGGTGGTCCATGGCCTCGGGCAGCGAGATGATCTCGGCCGTGCCGTCCACCTGGATCCACTCACCGTAGAAGCGGTCGGTGAAGGCGCACAGCGAGACGCTGGGATCGCGGCGGGCGTTGTGCACCTTGCTCGCCGTCTCCCTGGTGCTGATGACGACGTGGCCGTCCTGAACGCCGGCCACGACCGGCGACATCTGCGGGCGCCCGTCGCGGTGCCTGGTGAGGAGGATGGCGTGATGATGGGTGCGGAGGAAGGCCAGTGCCTTGTCGACGTCCATCCCCTCATGATGACGCGCCCGTGTGCGGCACACGGGCGCGAGGATGGTAGGGCTTAGACAAAGCCCATGCGGTTACGGCGGTGCCGCTCATGCTCGTGAACGATCGCGGCGGCGTAGCCGTGGGTCAGCCCGTGCTCGTCGGCGAGCCAGTTGGCCCGCTCGTCGCATCTGAGGAAGCTCGGGCCGTTGTCGATGGCTTGGAACCACTCTGGGAGTTCGCGTCCCGTTATGGTCGGGACCCTTGCGATCAGCTTCGTCTGCGTCTCCGGTGAGTGGTTCAAGGACATGGGCACCTCCGCGGATAAGGTTCCTTTCGTTGACACTGCAACACCAGCGTGAGAATGGCAAGCCCTGAGTCAGGCATCATTTTGTGACGGCGGGTAGATTTTCGGTCGCACACAGGCATGCAGAGAGGGCCCCGCCTGAACGGCGGAGCCCTCCGGATGACGCGGGGATGAACGATCAGTCGCTGCTGCTGAAGTAGCTGACGAAGCGCAGCACCTCGAGGTAGATCCACACCAGGCTGAGCGTCAGCCCGAACACGCACTGCCAGGCGAACTTCTCCGGGGCGCCCTGCTTGACGCCCTGCTCGATCGCGTCGAAGTCGAGGAGCAGGAAGAAGCAGCCGATCAGGATCATGACGATGCTGAAGGCCCAGCCGATCGGGCTGTCGGTGCGCAGGCCGAGCCCGCCGTCGTTGAACAGGCCGACGAGCAGGTTGACGAGCAGCAGGCCGATGGCCGCGATGGCGGCGGCGATGCCGAACTTCACGAGCTTGGGCGTGACGCGGACGATGCGCAACGAATAGACGGTCAGCACCGCGCCGAACGCGAATGCCGTGCCCAGCACCGCTTGGAGCACGATGCCGCTGATGGCGCCCTCGAACACGGCGCTGATCTTGCCGAGGAAGATGCCCTCGAACACCGCGTAGGCCAGGATGAGCGCCGGGTTGGTGCTCATCGTGAACGAGGCGACCAACCCGATGATCAGCGCGATGACGGCCGCGCCGATGGCGACCATGGGCGGGACGTTGAGGACCCAGGCCGCGGCCGCGGCCAGGACGAGCACCCCGAGCGTGAGGAACCCGCGCACCACGACGTCATCGAGGGTCATGGTCCGGTGTGCGGGCCTGGCCGGCGGTGCGTACGACGGGGCGTCGTACATGTTCTGCAACTGGTCGGGGGACGGGGTCGGCCCGCCCCAGCCCGCGGCCTGCTGCCGCGACCTGCTGAATACGGGGTTCTTGCTCTCCATCGCTGCCTCCTGTGACGCCGAGCCTACGGGGCCTGGCGGCACCTTGGTCAACTGACGCGTCAGATCGATGTTGGTTCGGGACTTCGGCAGCGTAGACAACGAACGTCCCGGGCTCCGGGTTCCCGAGGTCGGCCAGGAGTTCGGGAGATCATCCCGGCCCGGCCGGCGGCGGCCTTCCGGCGAGGGTCCGTGACGGAGCCCTTCCGGTGCGTGATGACTTTTTCCAACGAGAAAAGGGCGAGCGGTCGTATTCCGTAGTCAACCATTCACACTAAGAAACTCCGGCGATCCCGGAAAGCAGAAAGCGGGCCGTTTGTCAATATGGCCGTGGCGGCCTGGATAGTTTTCCAGGGCGGCAAACGCGGACCCCGGTCGGCGGGCGGGGTCGCCCACCCCAGGACAGGGCCTCCACCAGCGATGGAGCACCCGGAACGCGACAAATCCATAACAAGTCGATATCAGCCGGGAAACGGCCGAAGGGGGCTGTCCGACGATCGCGGCAAACCTCCAGGTCAGAGCCCTGAAGGCGGCGAAAGATGGCAGGTGCCCCCGGCGGGATTCGAACCCGCACGTCAACCCTTTTAAGGGGTTTGCCTCTGCCATTGGGCTACGGGGGCGCCGCAATCATACGAAACGGACCATGCTTCCGAGGAGCACAACTTCGTATCAGGCGTCACAAGTGTGATGACTGCGGTGGAGTGATAGTGCTCCCACCACTCTGTCCAAGAAGAGTAGACCGTCCAGATGGTCCAGTTGGTGCTGAATGCAACGGGCTTCCACGGCATCCGCCTCGATGGTGACCGGCTCGCCCGTGCCTGGCAAATGCCCATGTACGGTGATGCGCGTCGCACGACGTACGTCGGCGGTGAGCCCGGGGACGGACACGCACCCCTCGCGCAGGTGGTTCCAGTGGGCGGCCGTCGCGAGCCGTGGATTGGCCATGACGACCTCTCCGGTGCACGACCGACTCCTGGGGTGGCGCCCGGCGTCAAAGGCGATCAGCCGCCAGCTCAGGCCGATCTGGGGGGCAGCCAGGCCGGTCGTGGAGGGCTCGTGGCGCAGGGTGGCCAGCAGATCGGCGGCGGCGGCCACGACCTCGGGGTCGGTCGGGTCCACCGGCTCGGCGGCGGTGGACAGCAGGGGGTGCGGGGCGTCGATCACCTCGCGGGGCCTTCCGTCCGCCGGCCGGATCACAAGAGATCCGGTTCGACGGGTCGAAACGTTATCTCGGAGTCGAGCCCGGCGCCGACCGCGGCGAGCCTGCGCATGAGCGCCGCCACGTCCACCTCCTTCGGCAGCTCGACGTCGGCGATCAGCACGTAGAGCCGCCCGGTGAGCCGGGTGCTCATGCCGGTGATGTTGCCTCCATCGGCCGCGAGCACGGCGCTGATGGCGGAGATGATGCCGGGCCTGTCGGGGCCGTGGACGGTCAGCACGTAGCCGAGGCCGCCGCCGTCGTCGCAGAAGTGGCGGCGCGCCTCGATCGCCGAGGCGGTCACCACGAGGTCGGGCGCGCACAGGCGCTTGCTCAGCTCGGCCGCGTCCACCTCACCCGACACGAGCAGCATCATCGCCACGTGGCCGCCGAGCAGCGTCATGGTCGAGTCCTGGATGTTAGCCCCGCAGTCGGCGAGCGAACCGGTGACTGCGGCGATCACGCCGGGCCGGTCCACTCCGAGCACGGTCACCGCTGAGAGCCCCACCCGTGGTTCCCCCTTCCGCTCATGCGACCAGGGGCGCCGCCGTTGCCGGGCTAGCGGCGAGTCGTCGCCACCGCGGCCCTGAAGCCCTCTCGCGGGTGCTCCATCTCACCCAGCGAGATCGTCTCCCGTTTGAAGAACAGGGCCAGGGTCCAGTCGACGACGACGCGGACCTTGCGGTTCAGCGTCGGCACCCGCGACAGATGGTAAGTGCGGTGCATGAACCATGCAGGGAATCCGCGAAGCTTGACGCCATAGACGTTCGCGACGCCCTGGTGCAGGCCCAGCCCTGCGACCGATCCGACGTACTTGTGGCGATATTCCGCCAGGTGCTGCCCGCGCAGATACCGCACGATGTTGTCGGCCAGCACCTTGGCCTGGCGCACGGCGTGCTGGGCGTTCGGCGCGCAGTATTGACCGGGGTTGGTCACGTCGGGCACCCCGGCCGCGTCGCCGGCCGCGAACGCGCCTTCCCTGCCCGCGACGGTCAGCATGGCCGTGGCCTTGATCCGGCCGCGCTCGTCGAGCGGCAGGTCACTGTCGTTGACCACCGTGCTCGGCTTGACCCCCGCCGTCCACACGAGGGTCTCGGCGTCGAACTCCGAGCCGTCGGAGAGCACCACGTGGCCGCCCTCGCACGACTCCAGGCGGGTTTCGAGCCGGACGTCGATGCCGCGCTCGCGCAGCTGCTCCAGGGTCCACTTGCCCATCTCGGGGCCGACCTCGGGCAGCACCCGGTCGGTGGCCTCGACGAGCACCCAGCGCAGGTCCGACGGCTTGATGTTGCGGTAGTAGCGCGTCGAGTGCTTGGCCATGTCCTCCAGCTCGGCCAGCGCCTCCACGCCCGCGAAGCCCGCGCCGACCACGACGAACGTGAGCGCCCTGCGCCGCACCTCGGGATCGTCGGCCGACTCTGCCACGTCGAGCAGGTGCAGCACGCGGTTGCGCAGCGCGATGGCCTCGCCCACGGTCTTGAACCCGATGCCGATGTCGGTCAGCCCCGGGATGGGCAGCGTGCGGGAGATCGACCCGGCGGCCATGACGATCACGTCGTAGGCCACCTGCCGCGGCTCGCCCTCGGCGGGCTGGAAGGTCGCGGTGCGCTCGGCGTGGTCGACCTTGGTGACCGTGCCGTTGAGGATGCGCACCTTCGGCAGCACGCGCCGCAGTGGCGCGACCATGTGGCGGGGGGACAGGTTGCCGGCCGCCGCCTCGGGGAGGAACGGCTGGTAGGTCATGTAGGACTGCGGATCGATGATCGTGATGCGCGCCTCGCCGCTGCGCAGCTCGCGGTGGAGTTTGCGCTGCAGCCTGAGCGCTGTGTAGAGGCCGACGTATCCTCCGCCGACGATGAGAATGTGCTGGTTCATCCTGCCCACATCCCTTGGGGAGTGCTTGTGAAAGCATTCACAAGCCTACGCCAAAGATGTCCCATGAAGCCATTCCTGGCATGGTGCGACGCGTCACACAGCCAGCGACCTGGCACGGGCGAAGAGTTCGTCCAGCATCTGCGCGGTGACGCGGCCGGTGAACGTGTTCTGCTGGCTCGGGTGGTAGCAGCCGAGCAGCGTGACGGGCGCGCCGTCGTACGCGATCTCGACCTCCGCGCCGTGCCCGAACGGCGGCCTGCTGCGCGGCAGCGCGTAGCCCGCGTCCTTGAGCGCCGGCCACACCGCCTGCCAGGCGTAGCCGCCGAGCGCCACCACCACCCGCACGTCCCGCGCGACCAGCGCCAGCTCCCGCGCCATCCACGGGAAGCACGCGCTCTTCTCCGCCGGCGTCGGCTTGTTCGCCGGCGGCGCGCAGCGCACCGGCGCCACCACCCGCGCGCCGATGAGCCGCTGCCCGTCGCCCGCGTGCGTGCTCGTCTCCTGCGCGGCCAGGCCGGTGCGGTACAACGAGGCGAACAGCCAGTCGCCGCTGCGGTCGCCGGTGAAGATCCGGCCGGTCCTGTTGCCGCCGTGGGCGGCCGGCGCGAGCCCTGCGATCAGGATCCGCGGATGCTCGTCACCCCAGCCGGGGACGGGACGGCCCCAGTACGTCTCGTCCGCGAACGCGCGCCGGCGCACCCTGGCGACCTCCTCGCGCCACTCCACCAGGCGGGGGCAGGCCCGGCAGACGGACTGCCTGGCCGTGAGCTCCGTGAGGGTGTCGCTGGCGGCGGCCAGGCGGCGCACGTCCGCGGGGTCGAGCGCGACGGGGGTGTCAGGGGTCGCCGGGTCGCCTGGCCATCCTGTGCCGGGAGGTACGAAGCTCATGACATCGATGGTGCCCGATCAGCGCGTCGCCTTGGGACTCGGCGTGGCCGTCGCCGTCGGCTCCGGATCGGTGGCCGACGGGGTGGCGCTCGGCGCCGGCTCCGCACAGGAGGGCGACGGTGACGGCGAGCCGGCGCGGGAGAAGTCCTGCCGGGTCAGCGGCAGCGGGTAGCGGTTGAGTATCGGCTCGCCGCACGACCGGTCGACCGTGTAGCCGTACTGCTCGGGGTCGATGGTGAGCGGGTTGCCGTCCTGGTCGTAGAGGTAGACGTCGGTCAGCGGGGTGCCGTCCTTGGCGTACGGCTTGATGTTGTAGACGCCGTCGGACGACGCGTTGCGCACCCACGCGGGCTCGGCCATGTAGACCGACTCCGGGGCGGGCGAGCGCGGCGCGTCGACCATCGCGGCGAACAACGCCAGCCCGGCCACCGCGTTGGCGGCCACAGCGAGCAGCACGACCAGCCGACCCTTGCGCCTCCTGCCGAACCACACCGAGGCGAGGACGCAGGCCACCGCCACGGCCCAGTCGGCGGCGGTCACCGGAGCGAGCGTCCTGTCGCCCGCCATCGACACCAGGATCATGGCCAGCACGTAGCCGCGCAGCACCCACCACCCCGGCCGCAGCTCCGGCAGGAAGCCCACAAGGCTCCTGTAGGGCGTGTAGCCCATGAGGAAGGCATGCGCCCTCAGCGCCTGCTCCCGCGGGCCTCGACGGCGCCCACGCCGGCGCTCGGGGCGCTCTCCGTAGGCGGCGGCCAACTCCTCGGCGTAGGCGGCGGGCGGCCCCAGCCGGTCTTCCAGCGGCAGGCCGGACTCCGCCGCGATCTCGGCCAGATGGTCGTCGAGATCGTCGAGCAGTTCCTCCCGCTCCGGATGATCGGCCAGAGCATCGCGTACGGCCTGCGCGTATTCTTCTGGAGTCATTCTTGGCCCTCCTTGAGCAGGGATGCCATGGTCTCCGCGAAGGAGGACCAGGTCTTCGCCGAGGCGGCGTACATGCTCAGGCCGACCTCGTTGAGCCCGTAGTACTTGCGGTGCGGGCCCTCGTCGGACGCCATCACATATGAGGTCAGCGCTCCGGCCTTGAACAGGCGGCGCAGCGTCCCGTAGACCGAGGCGTCGCCCACCTCGTGGAGACCCGCCTCCCTGAGCCTGCGCACGATGTCGTAGCCGTAGCCGTCGCGCTCTTTGAGCACGGCCAGCACGGCCAGGTCGAGCACGCCTTTGAGCAGCTGGCTGCTATCCACGCCATGAACACTACTGTGCAAAGCGTAATAGCGGCAACAAGAAACCGGGTGGCGCCAGGAGGCACCACCCGGTTCTTCGTTCAGTCGCTCACTTGGACGGCATGTCCGTGGCCGGGACCGAAGGCACCGGCGACGACGAAGCGGCCGGAAGCGGAACGTCCGGCGTGCAGGGCGCGTAGCTGCTCGTGGAGGAGTCGCTGTTGTTCGGGCCCGTGACCGACAGCGTCACGTTGCCGCCCTTCGCGTGCCTGCCCGTCAGCTTGTCCGAGACGAACCTGACACTCTCGGAGCCGCCGTGACGGCCGAACGTGGCCACACCGCTGGACACGGTCGCGCCGTTGAGCGTCCAGCTCCACTTCACCCGGGCGGCGCCGGTCGAGCGGATGGTGCCGGAGGCGCTCAGCGAGCACGCGGCCGTGGTGGACACCGAGCTGGACGCGCTCACCTTGGCGTGGTGGTCGGGCACGTGCACCGGAGGCTTGTCCTTGCACCAGACCTTGTAGTAGGCGCGGTTGGAGGAGGTGGCGTCCGGACGGAGCACCTGCAGCTGCGCCCAGCCACGCTGGCTGTGACGCGGAGCGAAGCTGAAGCCGACCTTGCGGGCGTCGTAGACCTTGACCTTGCCGTAGTCGACGACGTCACCGTTGAGGACCCAGCGGTAACGCACCCACGTCGGGCGGTCGGTCTTGATGACGCCGGCGACGCCGATCCTGTCGCCGGGGGTGCAGGAGCCGACGTACCTGCTGGGGTGGACCCAGGCACGCGCCGACACCGACCGGTCGAGGTGCGTGCGCACCTCCTTCAGCTTCTCCTCCTTCTCACAGGAGACGGAGAAGTAGCCCTTCTTCGAGGTGACCTTCTTCGGGCCGAGGACCTGAACGGCCTCCCAGCCCTTCTTGACGTCGTCCTTGAAGGTGATGGACTGCTTAACGGTGACCGTCTTGGTGCCCTTGCCCTTGAGCGTGACCGTCTTGACCTTGCTCTTGGACCCGTCGCCGTGCAGCCATCGGTAGGCCAGCTTCGTCTTGCCCTTGACAGGCACCTTGACCTGGGCCGAGAAGTTGATCTTGACCGGGCAGGAACCTTCGTAATCGCGGGTGGAGGCCTTCGGCCGGGCGACCGTGACCTTGGAACCCGCCTTCGCCTTGGCAGCGGCGGCCGTGGCTGCGGTCGCCGCCTGCGCGGGGCTGGAGACCAGGCCCGCGGCCAAGGCGGCCAGCACCGCGGCCGACGCACCGATCGCCGCCGCCTTACGTGCTAACCCAACAGACATCATGTGAGAGTGCTCCATTCCTTGAGGGAAGAGGCGCGCTCGGGAACGGTCGCCACGCCGGCACCTTCCGTGCACAGCGATATGGCAAAGCCCCCGTATGCACCTTTACTCAAGCACAATACTGATCGCGCCCTCAACATGATGCATAGACCGGAAATGTCCGGATTTCTTCAGCTATCCGGCTATAGACCACGCAATACCGTCAAGGATGTCATGCTCGCTAACAACGACCTGCGAAAATGCGAAACGGCGTACGATCCGGTCGAGAATAAGCGCCCCCGCGCCAATGACATCCACACGCCCCGGATGCATGACCGGAACTGCGGCACGCTCACCATGCGTCATCGCGAGCAACCGCCGCGTCACGTCGTGCACCTGCTCGGCGGAGATCCGCGCATGGTGGATGCGGGCCGGGTCGTAGGCGGGCAGATCGAGCGCCATGCCCGCCACCGTCGTCACCGAGCCCGCCAGGCCCACGAGCGTGTGCGCCCGCCGCACCGGCACCGCCGACTCGACCCGGTCGAGCGCCGCCTCGATGTCGGCCACCACGGCCTCCAGAGCGGGCGCCGCGGGCGGGTCGCCGGCACGCAGATGCCGCTCGGTGAGGCGTACGCAGCCGATGTCCACCGACAGCGCCGCCTCGGCGTGCTCCGAGCCGACCACGAACTCCGTGGACCCGCCGCCGATGTCGACCACCAGGTAAGGGGGCAGCGGCCCCTGCGGCACCTCGGTCTCGGGCGACAACCTGACCAGCCCCCTGGTCGCGCCCGTGAACGACAGCTCGGCCTCCTCGTCGCCCGTCACGACCTCCGGCTCCACCCCGAAGATCTCGTGCACGCCGGCCACGAACTCCTGCCGGTTGGCCGCGTCTCTGGTGGCGCTCGTGGCCACCACACGGGTCGCGGTCGCGCCGTGCCTGTCGATCAGCTCGCGGTAGGCGCGCATCGCCTTGAACGTACGTTCCAGCGCGTCGGGGGCCAGCCTGCCGGTGCGGTCGACGTCCTGCCCCAGGCGGACGATCTCCATCCGCCGCTCGACGTCGTCCAGCACGTCGTCTCCGGTGTCGGCGATGAGCAGGCGTACGGAGTTGGTGCCGCAGTCGACGGCGGCTACACGCATGGTCCGTCACTCCACCATTCGGGGAGGGCGTCGAGCGCCTCCCTGCCGATCGGGTTGCCGCCGGGCACCGCCAGCTCGTGCGCGACGAGCGCGTGCAGGCACTTGACCCGCAGCGGCATGCCGCCCGTGCTCTGCATGTCGCGCGGCAACAGCTCCAGACCCTGCTCACGCGCGGCCTGGTCGCGCCTGGCGACGTAGTCGTCGTGCGCGGCCTGGTAGGCCCGCGCCAATTCGGGCTCGGTGGCCAGCCTCGCCTGCATCTCGCGCATCAGGCCGGAGCCCTCCAGCGTGCCGATGGCCGAGGCCGCCTTCGGGCAGGTCAGGTAGTAGAGGGTCGGGAACGGCGAGCCGTCGGGCAGCCGCGGCGCGGTCTCCACCACGTCGGGGTTGCCGCACGGGCAGCGGTGCGCCACCTCGCGCAGCCCTCTGGGCGGCCGCCCGAGCTGCCGGTGGACGACCTCGGCGTCTTTACCGTCCAACACTTTCCTTCCCGGTGACCGCCCGGCGCCCGGTGCCCTTGTCGGCGGCCTCGACGGACTCCCAGAGCGTTTGGTACCACGGCGGCACCGCCGCGGGCTGCTTCACTTCCGCCTGCTCCTTGCCCCGGTGGGGCGCCATCACGACATAGCACTTCTCGCCAGGGCCGCAGTAGTGCAGCCGCTCCTTGGCGGTCTTCTTGATCCAGTTGGGATCGTTGCTCTGCCGGTCGCGGGCCAGCAGGGCCTGCTTCTCCGCCTCGACCCTGGCCTTCTCCTCGCGCAGCTCCGAGATGCTGCGGCGCAGGCTGATGTATTCGCGCACCGGGTAGGCCAGGCTCATCGCGATCGCGCACACCACGACGGCCAGGATGGCCGCCCGCCCGGTCAGCTGCGGTCTCTTCGCCATGTGCTGCACCTCCTGCTCGTCGCCTCACCTCGGGAGGCGGCTCGCTCGCCGTGAGGAGCCGCCGCCCGGGCTTCGGTGCTCCCTCGCTCGAACCTAGCGCCGGAAACGCGGGAAAGCCGCGCGACCCGCGTAACGGGCGGCGTCGTCCAGAAGCTCCTCGATGCGCAGCAGCTGGTTGTATTTCGCGACCCGGTCGGAACGGGCAGGGGCGCCGGTCTTGATCTGGCCGCAGTTGACCGCCACCGCGAGGTCGGCGATCGTCGTGTCCTCGGTCTCGCCGGAACGGTGGCTCATCATGCACCGGTAGCCGCTGCGGTGGGCCAGGTCGACCGCGTCGAGCGTCTCCGACAGCGTGCCGATCTGGTTGACCTTGACCAGCAGGGCGTTGGCCGTGCCCTCCTTGATGCCGCGCTCCAGCCGCTCCGGGTTGGTGACGAACAGGTCGTCGCCGACGAGCTGCACCTTGTCGCCGAGCGCCTCGGTGATGGCCTTCCAGCCCGCCCAGTCCTCCTCGTCGAGCGGGTCCTCGATCGAGACGAGCGGGTAGTTGGCGACCAGGTCGGCGTAGAACTCGATGAGCTCCTGCGCCGACAGGCCCTTGCCGTCGATCGTGTAGACGCCGTCCTTGTGGAACTCGGAGGCGGCCACGTCGAGCGCCAGCGCGACGTCCTCGCCCGGCACGTAGCCGGCCCGCTCGATCGCGACCAGGATCAGGTCGAGCGCGTCGCGGTTGGACGGCAGGTTGGGCGCGAAGCCGCCCTCGTCACCCAGCCCCGTGGCGTAGCCCTTCTCCTTGAGCACGCCCTTGAGCGCGTGGTAGACCTCGGTGCCCACGCGCACCGCCTCGCGGAACGTCCCGGCGCCGATCGGCGCGATCATGAACTCCTGGATGTCGACGTTGGTGTCGGCGTGGGCTCCGCCGTTGAGGATGTTCATCATCGGGACGGGCAGCACGTGGGCGTTGGGGCCGCCGACATAGCGGAAGAGCGGCAGGTCGGCGCTGTCGGCGGCGGCCTTGGCGACGGCCAGCGACACACCCAGGATGGCGTTGGCGCCCAGCTTGGCCTTGTTGGGCGTGCGGTCCAGGTCGATCATGATCTGGTCGATGATGCGCTGGTCCTCGGCCTCGACCCCGTTGATCTCCTCGAAGATCTCGTCCGTCACGGCGAGCACGGCCTTCTCGACGCCCTTGCCGCCGTAACGGTTGCCGCCGTCACGCAGCTCGACCGCCTCGAACTGGCCGGTGGACGCCCCGCTCGGCACTGCCGCACGGCCACTGCTGCCGTCGTCGAGCACGACCTCGACCTCGACCGTCGGGTTGCCCCGGGAGTCGAGGATCTCGCGAGCGTATACGACCTCGATGGTAGCCACGGCATGCGCTCCTAAATCGAAAGGCAATATGCCATCAGAGCCTATCGGTACGCCCGCTCAGCTGGACGACTCCCACGTGCGTACCCGGTCCCGGTAGGTGCGGGCGGCGGCCCGCAGCTCGGCCTCGGCGTCGAGCCCGACCTCCGCGGCCCTGCGCACGAGGTCGAACAGCTCCCTGGCCACTCCCTGGCCGACGGCCGCCGACAGCGACGCCGGCGCCCCCGCGCGCTCGGCCCTGCGCAGGAGCTGGGCGGCGAGCGACAACGCCGGCTGGCCCATGGGCACGCCGTCGAGCGCCGACTCGCTGCCCCTGGCCGCCCGCTCCGCCGCCTTGATCGTCTCCCAGTTGTCGTTCACCTCGTCGGCGCTCTCCGCCCGCACCGAGCCGAACACGTGGGGGTGGCGGCGTACGAGCTTGCCGACGATGCCCTCGGCGACGTCGTCCATGTCGAAGCCCTCGGCCACCCGCGCGTGGAAGACCACCTGCAGCAGCAGGTCGCCGAGCTCCTCGCGGAGCGCGGGATAGTCGCCCTGCTCGATCGTCTCCAGCACCTCGTAGGCCTCTTCGAGGAGGTACGGCACCAGCGACTCGTGCGTCTGCTTACGGTCCCACGGGCACTCGGTGCGCAGCCGGTCCATCACCGCGACCAGGTCGAGCACCCGCGCCCCCGGCAGGTCGTAGGACCCCGGCACCACCTCGATGAGCGGCGGCTCGTCGAGCCCGATGGCGGCGTTGCCCACCGCCCGCATGAAGGCCTCGTCGTCCTCGGCCAGCCACACGACCGTCTCGGCGACCGCCCTGACGGCCAGCTCCCGCGCGTCGGGCTCGACGACCTCGACTTCGACGCCGGCCTCGGCCAGGTAGGGGAGCTGGGGGTGAGCGGCGTTGCCGGTCAGCACCGGACCCGAGCGCAACGCCTGCCAGGCGTGGTGGCTCAGCAGGCCCGGCGCGACCCTGGGCGAGGTGGTGACGACGATCAGCGGCACGGGCTAGCCCTGCTGCTGCGGCTGCTGCTCGGCGACCTTGCCGAACCTGGGGTTCAGCGTGTCGAAGCGAGGGCTGAAGGTGACCTTCACCGTGCTCAGTTCCTTCTTGAACCGATCCTCCCCGCCCTGGCCGCCGAACTGCTGCCGCAGCTTGATCAGGCCGGCCAGCGCCCGGCCGTATTCGCGGGCGTTCTGGGGCGCGACGGCACCCTGGCCGATCAGCAGCTGGAGCTCGGCGGACGGATATTGCGTGCCGTCGGGCCCGAGCGGGCTCTGGATGATCTTGTCGATCTCCGCCTGGCTCACCTGCACGTTGTGGCGCGCCATGAGCTGGCTGTAGGCGCTGACCTCGACCATGCGCTGCAGCACGCGCCGGTTGGCCGGCACGCCGCTCTCCTGCTCCAAAACCTCTTCCAGGCTCCTGCCGGCGAGCGCGGCCTCCAGCTGCGGGGGCAGCTTGGCGTTGCGCAGGGCGGCGACGTAGGCCCGCGTCTCCTCGTTCAGCTGGCTCGCGGAGATGCGCTCGCTGCCCACCACGGCAGCGGCGCCGGCCTGCATGGGCGAGGAGCAGGCGGTCAGCGCCATGCCCGCCGCCGCGGCGGCCACAGCCACTCGTATCGACTTCACGTACGTCCCTTTCCGACCGTAAATCGCCGCTAGCTTACCCGTGCGGGCTCGAGGAACATCGCCTCGACCAGATCGCCACACCACTTGAGCAGGTCGAGATCGCGCAGCGGCTGCCCTCCCAGCGGCTTGGTCTTGGGAACCGGGACCAGCAGAGTCTCCGCCGCCTGCTTGTATATCGCCTTCTTGTAGAGCCGGTCGAGCCGGACCTGCTGCGACTCCCGCAGCCGCACCGGTCCGAACTTGATGTTCTGGCCCTGCAGCGTGACGTCCGTCAGCCCGGCCGAGCGCGCCTTGATGCGGAACCTCGCCACCTCCAGGAGGTTCTCGACCTCCACCGGCGGCCGCCCGTAGCGGTCGGTGAGCTCGTCGCGCACCTCGTCGATGTCGGCGGGCGAGGCGATGGCCGCGATCCGTTTGTACGCCTCCAGCCGCAGCCGCTCGGAGGTGACGTAGTCGTGCGGGATGTGGGCGTTGATCGGCAGCTCGACCTTGACGTCGTGCTGCTCCTCCGGTGCCTCGGCGCCCGACAGCTTGGCCTTCTGCTCCTGCACGGCCTCGGCCATCAGGCGTACGTAGAGGTCGAACCCGACGCCCGCGATGAACCCGGACTGCTCGGCGCCGAGCACGTTGCCGGCGCCGCGGATCTCGAGGTCCTTCATCGCGACGTACATGCCCGCGCCCATCTCGGTGTGCTGCGAGATCGTGGCGAGCCGCTCGTGCGCGGTCTCGGTCAGCGGCTTCTCCGGCGGGTAGAGGAAGTAGGCGTAGCCGCGCTCCCTGCCTCGCCCGACCCGCCCTCTGAGCTGGTGGAGCTGCGACAGGCCGTAGTTGTCGGCCCGGTCGACGATCAGCGTGTTGGCGTTGGGCACGTCGAGCCCGGACTCCACGATCGTGGTGGAGACCAGCACGTCGTATTCGCGCTCCCAGAAGCCGACCATGATCTTCTCGAGCTGGTGCTCGTTCATCTGCCCGTGGGCCACCGCGATGCGCGCCTCGGGCACCAGCTCGCGCAGCCGCGCGGCGACCCGGTTGATCGAGGCGACCCGGTTGTGCACGAAGAAGATCTGGCCGTCGCGCATCAGCTCGCGCCTGATCGCCGCCCCGATCTGCTTCTCTTCGTACGGCCCCACGAACGTGAGGATCGGGTGCCGCTCCTCCGGCGGCGTGAGGATGGTCGACATCTCGCGGATGCCGGTCAGCCCCATCTCCAGCGTGCGCGGG
Source organism: Nonomuraea sp. B1E8 (assembly GCF_039871515.1). Taxonomy (NCBI): domain Bacteria; kingdom Bacillati; phylum Actinomycetota; class Actinomycetes; order Streptosporangiales; family Streptosporangiaceae; genus Nonomuraea; species Nonomuraea sp. B1E8. Next base: position 43,954 of record NZ_JBDPLS010000021.1, read on the forward strand.
ATCGGCGTGGCCGACATGGCCAGCACGTCGACCTGCGTGCGGAGGTGTTTCATCGCCTCCTTGTGCTCGACGCCGAACCGCTGCTCCTCGTCGATGATGATGAGTCCGAGGTCCTTGAACCTGACCTCGGGGCTGAGCAGCCGGTGCGTGCCGATCACCACGTCGACGGCGCCGGACCTGAGCCCTTCGAGGGTGCCCTTGACCTCGCCGTCGGTCTGGAAGCGCGAGACGGCCCTGATCGCGACGGGGAAGCTGGAGAACCGCTCGGCGAACGTCGACATGTGCTGCTGCACCAGCAGCGTCGTCGGCACCAGCACCGCCACCTGCTTACCGTCCTGCACCGCCTTGAACGCCGCCCGCACCGCGATCTCGGTCTTGCCGTAGCCGACGTCGCCGCAGATCAGCCGGTCCATCGGGACGCCGCGCTCCATGTCGCGCTTGACCTCGTCGATGGCCTCCAGCTGGTCGCCGGTCTCGGCGTAGGGGAAGGCGTCCTCCATCTCCCGCTGCCACGGCGTGTCCGACCCGAAGGCGTGCCCCGGCGAGGCCATGCGGGCGGAATAGAGTCTGATCAGCTCGCCGGCGATCTCCTTGACCGCCTTCTTCGCCCGTGACTTGGCCTTGGCCCAGTCGGCGCCGCCCATGCGGTTGAGCGTGGGAGCCTCGCCGCCGACATAGCGGGTGACCTCGTCGAGCTGGTCGGTGGGCACGTAGAGGCGGTCGCCCTTGGCATATTCGATGACCAGATATTCGCGGGTGGCGCCCTGGACCGTGCGCTGCACCATCTCGACGTAGCGGCCCACGCCGTGCTGCTCGTGCACCACGTGGTCGCCGACCTTGAGCTGCAGCGGATCGACCATGTTGCGGCGCCGCGACGGCAGCCGCCGCATGTCCTTGGTGGACGCCTTCTGCCCGACCAGGTCGAGATGGGTGAGCACGGCCAGGCCCGGCGTGATGAAGCCGTGCTCGATCAGGCCCGTCGTGACGTGCACGACCTTGGGCTCGGGCGGCTGGTCGATGAACTCCCTCAGCCGCGCGGGCACGTCGACGCCCTTGAGCAACTCCACCATGCGCTCGGCGGGGCCGTGGCCCTCGCTGAGCAGCACGACCGCCTTGCCGTCGGCCAGCCAGCCCTTGATGTCGGCCAGCGCCCTGGCCGTGTCGCCGCGGTAGGCCTCGGAGTCGTGCGCGTCCAGCTCGACGCCGGCGCCGAACGGCGCCATCGTCCACCAGGGCTGCCCCAGCACGTCGGCGTGGGTGCGGATCTCCTCCAGCGAGCGGAACGCCGCCGCCCCCAGGTCTATGGGCGCCTCACCGCCGGCCGCCGCGTTGATCCACGAGGCCTCCAGGAACTCCTGCGAGGTGCGTACGAGCTCCTCCGCCCTGCTCCTGATGCGCTCGGGGTCGCACACGAACACCGCCGACCTGGCCGGCAGGTGGTCGAGCAGGAGGTCCATCTCCCCGGCCAGCACGGGCGCGAACGCCTCCATGCCCTCCACCGGCGTGCCGTCGGCGAGCTGGTCGAGCACCTCGGCCAGCGCAGGGTGCTCGTCGGCCAGCGCGCGGGCCCTTGCCCGGACTTCGCCCGTGAGCAGCAACTCCCGGCACGGCGGCGCGAACAACCCGTCCCCGGCCGCCTCGAGCGAGCGCTGGTCGGCCACCTTGAACCAGCGGATCTCCTCGACCGTGTCGCCCCAGAACTCCAGCCGCAGCGGATGTTCCTCGGTCGGCGGGAAGACGTCGAGCAGCCCGCCGCGCACGGCCACCTCGCCCCGCTTCTCCACCATGTCGACCCGGTGGTAGCCGTTGTCGACGAGACTGGTGACCACGTCGTCGAGGTCGGCGTCGTCGCCCGCGCGCAGCCTGATCGGCTCCAGGTCGCCGAGCCCTTTCACGATCGGCTGCAGCAGCGCCCTGACCGGGGCGACGATCACGCTGAGGGGTCCGGCGGCGGTGTCGTCCTTGACCGGGTGGGCCAGCCGCCTGAGCACCGCGAGCCGCTGGCCGACGGTGTCGCTGCGGGGCGAGAGCCGCTCGTGCGGCAGCGTCTCCCATGCCGGGAACACCGCCACCGAGCCGAGCTCCGCGGGATCGATCAGGCTGGTCAGCGCCGCGGCCAGGTCTTCGGCCTCACGCCCGGTCGCGGTGACGGCGAGCACGGTGCGCTGGTCGTGCCCCGCCAGCGCGGCCACGCCGAACGGACGCAGCGCGGACGGCGCGACCAGCGCGACGTCGCCGCCCTCCTCGAGAGCGGCGGTCAGTTTCGGGTCAGCGCGAACAAGGTCAAGCAGTCCGGAAAGACTCATCAGATACGCCCACAGCCCCATTTGCGGCAACACGACTACCCCCGGCCGGGACAGGTCGCGGGGGTTCCTCACCCAGGGTACTCGCCGTGCCGCCTCACCCGAGCTTGTAGCCGGGCACCGAGGGCCAGCGCACGGTGAGCACGGTCGACGTCGCCTCCGCCCGCCACGAATGGTCGACGCCCTTGCCCCAGACGACGTAGTCGCCCGGCTCGGCCAGCACCACGTCGCGGCCGCGGAACTCGACCACGAAACGCCCGCTGACCAGGACGAGCAGGGCGGTGCGCGTCTCGCCGACGGCCCACGCCGCCCGCCGGTCGCCCGGCGGGTGCACGCCCCACTTGATCTCGACCTCGTCGCTGTGGCGGGGATCGCCCGGGGGCTTGAAATGGCCGAGGAGCCAGCCGGCGTCACCGGCGCCGTCGACGCCCGCGTTGCCCACGTAGATTCCCGGCTCGGGCACCTCATCGCTCACGGGCCAGGACGCTAGCAGGGAAATACGTCACACATAACGATTGGTTGATTACTGTAGGTGACATGTCTGAGGTGCGAACCGTCGCCCAGCGAGGCGACCTCTTCGGTCAGCGGGTCCGCGAGCACTGCGCGATGCAGCCGCACAGGCGGCTCGACGTGCTGGTCGCCGGCTGTGCGCAGGACGGGCCGCTGGTGCTCGAGCACATCGAGACCAAGGCCACGGGAGCCGACGAGGACCACCCCGCCATCAGGCGGATCCTCGAGGAGCGGGGAGACCTGGCCGCGTGGTCACTGGGCGACCTGCGCTGCGTGCCCATGCCGCCCAGGTCCTACGACGTGGTGCAGGTGTCGTTCCTGCTGGAGCGGGTCAGGCACGCCGAGCTCATCTTCGACCGCCTGCTGCAGTCACTGCGCCCCGGCGGGCTGGTGCTGCTGCGCATGCGCGACCGCGGGTCCGCCTATGGCCTGCTCGACCGGATGACGCCGTCGTGGCTGCGCGGCCTGCTGTGGCGCCCGCTCGTCCCGCCGGGATGGCCGGGGCCGCTGCCGGCCGTCTACGAGCCGCTGACGTCGAGCGACGGCCTGCACGCGTTCTGCCTCAGCCGCGGCCTCATGATCACCGACGAGGTGCGCACCATCAGCGGCCCCGCGCGTTCCCGCCGTATCGGCGCCGCGGCCATCACAGCGGTCTCCAGGCTGACCAACGACCGCTATCCCGCCTCTCACGACGAGATCACCATGGTGATCAGGAAACCCCAGCACCACTTCGCCCGGCTCATCTAGTGCCACACTGTTTCCACCCGCTAGGATTCTTTCCTACCAATTCAATCGGATTAGTTGGGATGACGAATACGTGGAGTGGACCCCCGACCCGCGCGAGCTGGCCGATCTCGAGCTGCTGCTCTCCGGCGCGTTCGAGCCGCTGACCGGGTTCCTCGGCCACGACGACCTGCACGCCGTGCATGAGCGCGGCACGCTCGCCGACGGCACGTCGTGGCCCGCTCCCGTCACCCTCCATCTGCCCGCCGACGTCTCACCCGGCGACGAGGTCACCCTGCTCGATCCCGAAGGGCTGCCGCTGGCCAGGTTGACGGTGAGCGCCCACGAGCCCGACGGGCTGACCTCCGGGCCCGTCCACGGCCTCGGCACGCCCGAGCACGGGCCGTTCGCGCGCCTGCGGCGCACGCCGTCCGACGTGCGGGCCGAGCTCGGCGGGCGGCCCGCGCTCGCCGTCACCATGCGGGGGCCACTCGACGACCTCTCCGAGATCATCGCCACCGCGAAAGAGCTCGACGCGGTGATCCTGCTGCTCCCCCTCGCGTACGGCGAGGCGGGCCCCGCCGTCGTACGCGCCGCGCTGCGCGCGAGAGACCAGTTGCCCGAGGGCACGCTCGTCGTCTCCGTCCCCCTGGCGCCACGCGACGAGCCGGAGATCGATCTGGAGCTGCGCGAGCACGTCGCCACCGCCTACGGCGCGACCGAGCACCTGGCGGGCCCCGACCCCGTGCACATCCCCGGCCCTCCGCACCGGCGCGGCATCGTGGTCTTCTTCACCGGGCTGTCCGGCTCCGGCAAGTCCACCATCGCCCGCGGCCTGCGCGACGCGCTGCTGGAGCTCGGCACCCGCACCGTGACCTACCTCGACGGCGACGTGGTGCGCCACCTGCTGTCCAAGGGCCTGACCTTCTCGAAGGCCGACCGCGACCTGAACATCCGCCGCATCGGCTTCGTCGCCGCCGAGGCCGCCCGGCACGGCGGCCTGGCCATCTGCGCGCCCATCGCCCCCTACGCGGCGACCCGCGCGGAGGTGCGCGAGACGGTCGAGTCCGTGGGGGCCGACTTCCTGCTCGTACACGTCGCCACGCCGCTGGAGGAGTGCGAGCGCCGCGACCGCAAGGGCCTGTACGCCAAGGCCCGCGCCGGGCTCATCCCCGAGTTCACCGGCATCTCCGACCCGTACGAAGAGCCGGACGACGCCGACCTGACGATCGACACCACGCACATCACGATCGAGGCGGCCGTCTCCCGGGTCCTGGAGACGCTGAGGTCCGGAGGCTGGGTCCGGTGAGCGACTCATGAGCAGGGAGCGAACCCGACGCAGTGAGCGGAGTGGAGGGCCGAGGAACGAGGCACTCCGCGGAGCGAATGAGGAGCCGGTGAGCGACCCATGAACAGGGAGCGAACCCGACGCAGTGAGCGGAGTGGAGGGCCGAGGAACGAGGCACTCCGCGGAGCGAATGAGGAGCCGGTGAGCGACCCATGAACACAGATCTGGCGCTGATCGGCGGGTCGTTCCTCGTCGCGATCGTGGTGGGCCTGACCGGCATGGGCGGCGGGGCCCTCATGACACCCATGATGATGTTGTTCTTCAACGTCCCGCCCCTGGCCGCCGTCTCCAGCGACCTGGTCGCCTCGGCCGTGATGAAGCCGGTCGGCGGCGTGGTGCATCTGCGCACCGGCACGGTCAACCTGCGCCTGGTGGCCTGGTTGTGCGCGGGTTCGGTGCCTGCCGCGTTCTGCGGGGTGTTCCTGGCCCGCGCGTTCGCGGTCACCGACGCGGTCAAATACGCGCTCGGCGTGGCGCTGTTGCTGGCCGTGGCGGGCATGGCGGTCAAGTCGTGGCTCGGCGGGCGGGGTGGATCGTCGAGCGCGCATGAGCTCGTCGTGCGCCCATTTCCGACCCTACTGGTCGGTATGATAGGCGGGCTGGTCGTCGGCGTCTCGTCCGTCGGCTCGGGGTCGCTGATGATCGTGGCCCTGCTCGTGCTCTATCCGGCGCTCAAGGCCAACCAGCTCGTCGGCACGGACCTCGTGCAGGCCGTGCCGCTGGTCGTCTCCGCGGCGCTCGGCCACCTGCTGTTCGGCGACTTCCAGGCGGACCTCACGCTGTCGCTGCTCATCGGCTCGATCCCGGGCGTCTATCTCGGCGCCAGGATCTCCTCGCGCGCGCCCGGCGGCCTCATCCGGGCGATGCTGGCGATCGTCCTGCTCGCCTCCGCGCTCAAGCTGCTCGACGTGGACGACCTCGTCACCGTCTGCGCCCTCGCCGCCGCCATCGTGGTCACCGTCGTGGGCTGGCGCCTGCGCGCCAGTGCCGAGACCCCCCAGCCGCGGGGCGAGAAGGTCGGCACCCGCTAGGGCCGCGGCACCGGGGTGGCGCGGAAGTAGGGGTCGCGGGCGAGCGCGGTGAACGCGCGGTCGGCCGCCTCGTCGGAGTCGAAGCTGGTGTCACCGCGCGGCGCCTGCGGCGAGTCGAAGTAGATCAGCGCCTTGATCTGGGGGTAACGCTTGATCTGGCGGCGTACGGACTCGAAGAAGGCCCGCTTGAACGACCGGTCGAGCGGCCGCGAGAACGCCCCCCACTCGGCCACCATGACCGGCTTGCCGGGGAAGCGGGCCTGCATCCAGCGGTAGAAGCCCGGCCAGTCGGGATATTCCTTGCGGGTCTTGTTGACCAGGCCCTCGAAGTCGTCGACCCGGTGGTCGGCATAGGGGTCCATCGCCACCCAGTCGACCACGTCGTCACCCGGATAGAGGTCCTCGAACCAGGGCTTGGCCGCCCAGTTGGGCGCCCCCATGTACGTCATCACCATGACGGCGTTCTTCACGCCCCGCTCCCGCAGCCGCAACACGATGTGCCGGAACATCGCCGCGTAGTCGGTGGCCTGCATGCCCGAGCCCGACGAGGCGTCCACGTCGTTCTCCGGCTCGTGGTGCAGGGTGAGGAAGAACCGCTCGGGGAAGGTGCGCCGAAGGTGGCCGGCCAGCCGGTCGATCCTGGCGTCGAGCGCCCCGTCGGCGATCTCGGCCCAGGTGCGGTCGAACGACGGCTTCCAGTTGATCAGCAGCAGCCTCGGCCTGGCCGGGTCGCGGGCCAGCCTGATCTCGGCGTCGGTCGGGAACAACTCGCTGCCCCGGTGGTAGACGTGCAGCACGTCGGCGCCGGCGTCCATGCGCGACTCCGCGCCGCGCAGCGCCTCCTCCACCGGGGCGCCGGTGAAGATCTCGGGCGCGATGCCCCACCAGGCGCCGCACGACGGGATGAGCTTGCTGGTCGCCGTGCACGCGGGCGGGCCCGCGACGTCACGCGCCGGCTCCTCGACCGCGACCGGCGCCCCGGCGCCGGAGTCGACCACGGTGGAGCAGGCGGCCATCGTCGTGGCCACGGCCAGGATCATGCCGGCGAATGCCGTGTTCGTCGCGTTATGAGAAATGCCCCGTTGCCGCAAAGCCTTCCAACCCCCCTTGCCGAACGACCCTGCCTGTCAAACCTGAACCTTGCCATGACATTCCGCGAACTTCAGCCAGTGTGGAAGTCTCCCCACGTCACCACGGCCACAATTCGCCCGACTTATCCAGGTATTTCGATATATGGAGGGGCTTCTTTGTGGCCGTACCGGAGAAAATCTTGTGTATTCAGCCGAGGTAAAGGCGGGCGGCCCTATAGTGGGCGCACACCCGGCCGGTGACGCAGAGTCGCTGATCGATGACGACGCGCACATGATCCAGGAGAGCCCCTCATGAGCCTGCCGCCGGACCCTCAGGTCCCCCGCACCGGCGCCCAGCTGGGTGAGCATCTCGCGCCGCTGCGCCGGCGCTGGGCCATCCTCGTCGGCTGCGTCGTCGCCGGCGGCGCCGCGGGGCTCGCGCTGCTGTGGTTGACGCCGGCTTCCTACACCGCGACCACGCAGGTGCTCGTCATGCCCGTCGGCACGCAGGAGCCGGGCAACCAGGTGACCAACCGCCAGCGCGAGGCGCTCAACCTCGACACCGAGGCCCAGGTCGCCCAGTCCGCCGTGGTCGCCGCGCGGGCCGCCATGGCGCTGCAGGGCGCCGAGCTCGAGGAGGTCGAGGTCTCGGTGCCGCCCAACTCCGCGGTGTTGTGGATCGCGGTGACCGCCGCCGAGCCCGCCGCAGCGGCCGCCCAGTCGCGCGCCTACGCCGAGGCCTACCTCGCCCACCGCCGCCACAACGCGCTGACCGCGATGGCCGAGCAGCAGCGCACGGTCCTCGCCAAGTTCAAGCACGTCAACTCCGCGATCGAATTGACGATCAAGCAGCTGCACACGCTGCCCCGCGGCAGCGCCGAACACGCGATCGCCGCCCAGCGCCAGAACGTCCTCAACCGGCAGGCCGCCAACCTCGCGCTGAAATACGACGAGCTGCGAACCGTCGCGGTGACCCCCGGCGCGATCATCAGCAAGGCCGAGCCGCCGGCCGAGCCCAGCGGCCCCGTCCTGCCGCTCCACCTCGGCACCGGGCTCATGGCAGGGCTGCTCGCCGGCACGGCCGCCGCCCACGCCCGCGACCGGCTCGACACGCGGCTGCGCACAGCCGCCGACATCGAGCGCCTGACCGGGCTGCCCGTCCTCGCCGACCTGTCGAGACCGGGCGAGCACGAGCTGCCCCACGACCTGGCCGGCGCCGTGGTCGCCGCATGCCCCGGCAACCGGCTCCTGGTCAAGGCGCTGCCCGCGCACCTCTACGTCTCCTCGCCCGCCGAGCCGCTCGCGGTCGGGGCGCACCTGACGGTGCTCGACGGCTCCGACGTGCGCGACCTGTCCAGGGCGGACGCGGCCCTGCTGCTCGTCGGGCTCCGCCGGGTCACCTCCACCGAGGTCGCGGCCACCGTACGCCGCCTCGCCCGGCACGACGTGCCCGTCATCGGCGCGGTGGCCGCCACCGACGCGGTGCCGTCGTTCGTCCCCTTCATCGAGGCGCGTCCGCACACCTCGCTCGGCAAGCTCGTCGCGACCGGCGAGCTGCAAGTGAGCGTGCCGGCGGAGAGCACGCGCATGCAGGCGCTGCACCGGCCCAGGCGGAGGGGCAAACCAGCGTGAAAGGCCCCGCGTGGCCCATCGCCGCGCTGCTGGTCGGCTATCCGATCTGGTGGGCGCTCGGGTTCGGCGGCCTGGCGGTGATCGTCGTGGCGGCGCCCATGGCGGTGATCCTCTGGCGGCGCAGGCCGATCAGGGTGCCGCGCGGGTTCGGGCTGTGGCTGCTGCTGCTGGCCGGCTATCTGGTGAGCGGTCTGATGCTGGCGGAGATGCCGCCCGGCACCTACGGCGAGCTCGGGCCCGGCAGGATCATCGGCTACGGCATGCGGCTGGCGCTCTACACGGCGATCCTCATCGTGGTGCTCTACCTCGGCAACCTGACCGAGCGCGAGCTGCCGCAACTGCGCCTGGTACGGATGATGGGCGCGCTCTTCGTCACCACGGTCGCGGGCGGGCTGCTCGGCGTGCTGTTCCCGTCGTTCTCCTTCACCTCGCCGGTGGAGTTGCTGCTGCCCGGCTGGATCGGTGACAACCCGTTCGTCCAGAACCTCATCCACCCCACCGCCGGCCAGACGCAGAAGGTGCTCGGCTACGCCATGCCCAGGCCCGAGGCGCCCTTCGAATGGGCCAACGCGTGGGGCAGCAACGTGTCGGTGCTGCTGGTCTGGTTCGTGGTCGGCTGGTGGGTGTACGGCGGGCGGCGGCGCAGGGCTCTCACCGTCGTGCTGATCGCTCTGGCCGCCGTCCCCATCGTGTACTCCCTCAACCGCGGCCTGTGGATCGGTCTCGGCCTGGCCGTGCTCTACCTGATCGTCCGGGTGGGCGGGCGCACGCGGGTCGCGCTCTGCGCGGGCGTGACCGTGGCGGTGCTGGCGTTCGCGCTCAGCCCGCTCGCCCCGCTGTTCGCGCAGCGGCTGGACAACCCACATTCCAACGACATCAGGGCCTTCACCGTCACCGCGACGCTCGCCGCCGCCACCCACTCGCCGGTCATAGGCTACGGCAACACGCGCAACGCGACCGGCAACCACCGCACGATCACCACGGGCAAGACCCAGTGGTGCACGGGCTGCGGGCATCCCCCGCTGGGCAGCGACGGGCAGCTCTGGCTGCTCATCATGACGCAGGGGTTCACCGGGGCGGCGCTCTACGTGGCGTTCTTCGCGGGCGCCATCCGGCGGCACCGGCGTGACCGCAGCCCCATCGGGCTGGCCGGGGTGCTCGTGATGGGGCTCGTGCTGCTCTACATGTTCGTCTACGACGGGCTGGTCACGCCGCTCAGCCTGTATCTCATCTCGTTCGCCATTCTGTGGAGGAACGCATGACCGACGCCGCCGTCCGCCTCGGCTATCTCGCGGAGACCGTGCGGCTGCTGTATCCCGGGCCGGGCGCGCCCCGCCCGTACACCGTGCTGCCGCACACGGCCCTGCCGCGCCGGCTCGCGCCGCGCCGCTGGTGGCATGTGGGGTCGCGGGTCGTGGTGCCGGTCGAGGGCTCCATCGCGGCGCACCTGAGCGAGGTCTTCGCCCGGCCGGTCGAGACGGTCCTGCACGTACGTCCCGCGCGGCGGGCCAACCGCAAGCCCGTTCTGGAGGTGCGCTCGGGAGCGCGGCGGCTGGCGTTCGTGAAGATCGGCGACAGCCCGCGCGCCCGCGAACTGGTCGCCGCCGAGGCGGCCGCCCTGCGCCGGCTGGCCGGGATGTCGCTGGACACGGTGGTCGCGCCCAGGGTGCTGCACCACGGCGGCTGGAAAGGGCTCACGGTGCTGGCGCTCGCCCCGCTGCCGGTCAGGCGCGGCCGGGTGAGCGAGCCGCTGCGGGTCGCCGCGATCAAGGAGATCGCGGCCACCGGAGGGCCGTCGCCGGCCTGGCACGGTGACCTCGCGCCCTGGAACATGTGCCCCTCCCCCGACGGGCGGCTGCTCGTGTGGGACTGGGAGCGCTACGAGGTCGGCGTGCCCTACGGGCTCGACGCCGTGCACCACTTCTTCCAGCGGGCCCTGCGCAGGATGAGCCCGCCGGTCGCGGCGCGGGCCTGCCTGGCACAGTCCGTACGCGTGCTCGCGCCCCTGGGGGTGTCGGCGGCGGTGGCGAGGCAGACCGCCCTGCGTTACCTGATCGCGCTGGCCGACAGGCACGCGTCCGACGGACACGCCCCGCTCGGGCCTCCCGAGACCTGGCTCTGCCCTGTCGTGGACCACGAGGAGCTGCTCACGTGAAGGCCTTCAAGGCGCCGGTGTTGTCGTTGTCCAGGAACACGGGCAGGTTCACGTCGGGCGCTCGGATGGTGCCGTCGTTCCTGATCGCGGGGGCTCAGCGGTGCGGCACCACCTCTCTGTACCGCGCCCTGGAACAACACCCGCTGCTGCTCAAGCCGGTGTTGCACAAGGGCGTGCACTACTTCGACGTCGGCTATGAGCGGGGAATGTCCTGGTATCAGGGGCATTTCCCGCTGCGGGCCGGCGCGGCGCTGCTCAGCCGCCGGTACGGCGCGCGGGCGCTGGCGTTCGAGTCGTCGCCCTACTACCTGTTCCATCCGCTGGCCGGGGAGCGCATCGCGGCCGACCTGCCCGGTGTGAAGCTCATCGTGCTGGTGCGCGACCCGGTGGAGCGGGCCTGTTCCGCGCACGCCCACGAGCTGGCACGGGGGTTCGAGACGGAGTCGCACTTCGAGCGCGCGGTGGAGCTGGAGGAACGGCGCCTGGCCGGGGCGGAGGAGCTGCTGCGGAACGAACCCTTCGCGCTCCACCACGCCCATCGCCACCAGGCCTACCTCGCCCGGGGCCGCTACGCCGACCAGCTCGACCGGCTGGAGCCGTTGTTCGGGCGCGAGCGCATCCTGGTGCTCGACAGCCACCTGTTCTTCGCCCGGCCGAAGGCCGTCTATGAGCGGGTGCTGGACTTCCTGGAGGTGCCCCGGCTGGGCTGTCCGGAGTTCGAGCGGCACAACGGCCGGGCGTTGCCGCGCCGGGTGCCGGCCGATCTGGCGCGGGCGCTGCGGGAGCACTTCGCCCCGTACGACGCCCGGCTGGCGCGGTGGCTGGGCGGTGAGCCGTCGTGGCGTCAGTGACCGGCCCAGTGGTCGGCCCAGTGGTCGGCCCAGTGATCGGCCCAGTGGGGCGGTGCGGTGTCGCCGGGGTCACGGGGGCGGTGTTCAGCGCGCTCGCGCAGTTCGCCCTGGTCGTGGTGGTGACGAGGGCGTTCACGGCGGCGGAGGCGGGGGCGTTCTTCACGGTGACCGCGCTGGCCCTGATGGCGGCCGGGATCGCCAAGCTGGACGCCGGGAACGGGCTGATCTACTTCATCGCCCGCGCTCGAACCTACGAGTACCGCGGCATTACGGGATATATCCGGGCGGCGCTCCTCCCCAGCGTGGTGGCGGCCTGCGCCGCGGGCGCGCTGCTGTACCCGCACCTCGGCCTGCCCGCCGCGGCGATCCCGCTCATCGTGGCGGGCGACGTCCTGCTGGCCGCCACCAGGGGGTTCGGGGCCATGCGGCCCACCGTGGTGCTGGACGGCGTGCTGGTGCCGGGGTGCCAGCTCGCCCTGGTGACCGCCGTGGCGCTGGCCGGGGCGGTGTGGTGGTTGCCGGTCGCGTGGGCGGCGCCGTACGCGCTGCTGCCGATCCTGGCCGCCACCATGTTGCGGGGACGGGCGCCGCGCACGCCGTACCTCTCGGGCACGGGCCGGGACCTGTGGCGCCACACCGCGCCCCGCTCGGTCGCGGGGGCGATCCAGGCGGTGTTCCAGCGGGTGGACATCGTGATCGTCGCCGCGCTCGGCGGGCCCGCGCAGGCCGCCGTCTACACTGCCGCCACCCGGTTCAAGGTGGTCGGGCAGCTCGCCAACCAAGGGCTGGCGCAGGCCGTACAGGCTCGGCTGGTGAGGGCGCTCGCCGAGGGCGAGCGGGCGCGCGCAGGGGAGCTCTACCAGACCGCCACGGCCTGGCTGGTGCTGATGACCTGGCCGGTCTGGCTGGGGTACGCGGCGCTGGCGCCCTGGCTGCTGCACCTGTTCGGCCCCTCCTACGGCCAGGCGGCGCCGGTGGCGCTCGTGCTGGCGGGGACGATGATGGTGGCCACGGCCTGCGGGATGGTCGACGTGGTGCTGACCGCCGCCGGGCACACCGGCGCGAGCCTGCTCAACCTGCTGGCCGCGATCGCCTGCACCGTGACCCTCGACCTGGCCCTGATCCCCTCGCACGGAGCGCTCGGAGCGGTCATCGGCTGGTCGGGCGGCGTCCTGGTGAAGAACCTGCTCCCCCTGTGGCAGCTCCACCGCCGCTACGGCCTGCACCCCTTCGGGCGCCACACCCTGACGGCGCTGCGCCTGCGCACATGGGCGGCCGCGTGACCCGAGTCCCCGTGCTGGTGACCGGCCTGCCGAGAAGCGGCACGAGCTGGACCGGCAAGATGCTCGCCGCCGGCGGCGACCTCGTCTACGTCAACGAGCCGCTCAACCCGCAACACCCGCCAGGACGCTGCCCGGGAGTGCTCAGGGCCGAGGTGACCCACCGGTTCCAGTACATCTGCGACGACAACGCCGCCACCTGGCTGCCCGCCTTCCGCGACACGGTCGCCCTGCGCTACCGCTGGCTGTCCGAACTGCGGGCCAACCACTCGCCGTACGACCTGGCCCGCCTCGTCCGTTACGGCACCGCGTTCACGTTCGGCCGGCTGGCGGGCCGGCGGGCGCTGCTGGACGACCCGTTCGCCGTGCTGAGCGCCGGATGGTTCGCCCGCCGCCTGGGGTGCCGGGTGATCGCGCTGGTGCGCGATCCGGTGGCGTTCGTGGCGAGCTGGCAGCGGCTGGGGTGGACCGTCCACTTCCACGAGCTGCTGGAGCAGCCGCTGCTCGTGCGCGACCACCCCGGCCTGCTGGAACTGCGCGCCCTGGTCGGCTCGCAGGACCGCATCGCCAAGGCCGCCGCGCTGTGGCGGGCCACCCGCGCGATCCTGGCCCGCACGCCGGGCATCCTCATCACATCGTACGAATCCCTGGCCGCCGACCCGCTCCCCCGCTTCCGCGACCTGTACGACCACGCCGGCCTGCCCTGGACGCCCGCCGCCGAACGCCGCATCCTGCGGGCCTGCACCGGCCCCTCATCGCCTGGCAAGGGATTCGCCTGGTCGGGCCTGTCACGCACGGCGTACCGGCCCATGGACTCCCGCCGGGCCCTGCGCGACGCGGCCCGCGGCCTCACCCCCGAGGACGTCGCACGCGTACGAGCCCTCACCTCCACCTGATGGGAGCTACCGGGCACCGGACCTGACCCGTGCGATGAGCGAGCCGCCCAGCAACCTGGCCGCGAACGGCAGGTCGTCGACCAGGTAGCGGCGCGCCAGCCGGCCGGGTTCGACGGCCAGCCGGAACGCCCATTCCAGCCCGGCCCGCCGCATCCACTCCGGAGCCCTGGCGACCGTCCCCGCGGCGAATCCGATCGCCGCCCCGCACCCGAGGAACCACGTCCCCGGCAGCTCGTGCCGCAGGTCGGCGATGAGCCGGTCCTGTCTCGGGAATCCCAGCCCGGCGAACACGAGCCGCGGCCGGGCGGCGACCACCCTCCGCAGGACGCGCTCCCTGCCCTCGGGGGTCGCGTCGAAGCCGTACGGCGGGCCGTGGGCACCGCATACCCGCAGTCGCGGAAAGCGGCCGGTGAGCTCGGTCGCGGCCCTGCGCGCGACACCGGGCGGGCCGCCGAGCAGGTAGACGGGCCAGCCGTGACGGGCGGCGCACCGGCTGAGCGACCAGATGAGGTCGGCTCCCGTGACGCGCTGGGGCAACGGGGTGCCCTGCAGCCTGGCCGCCCACACCAGCGGCATGCCGTCGGCCACGACGAGCTCCGCCGAGCACACCAGGTCGTGCAGCGCGGGATCGGCGAAGGCGGCTCTGCAGATGTCGACGTTCGGGGTGACGATCCGGCCGCCCTTTCCCGCCTCCAGCTCGCCTGCCACCCATGCGACCACCTCGTCCTCGGTGAGCGCGTCCACCTCGACCCCGCCCACCCGCACCCGCGCCGCGCGCCGCCCACCCGGGCCGAGGGCCTCCGCTCCGGGCACCACGGACGGCACCGGCCCCGCACAGAGCCGTGTCGCGAGAACAGGCACCGCCCGCCCGGAGGAAGGCGAAGGCCCGGCCGGGCCGGGGTCCCCTTGGGACGGGGCGCCCGGGACGATGGCCTGTAGCGGGGTGGTGGCATGGGCCGGGGTGGTGGCGTGCGCCGGAGCGGCGACGTGGGCCGGGGCGACGTGACCCGGAGCCGTGGCGTGGGCCGGGGTGGTGGGTGGAGTCAAATGCCGTGCCCCCTGTGGTGGAGCGCGGTGAGGACGGTGGGCGCGGAGACGAGACCGGCCGCCACGGCGAGCGCGATGGGCGCGCGCGGCTCGCCCGGCCGGGCCGCGAACGCGCGCAACGCCCAGCGGGCGGCCTCGCGGCGGTGCCCGAGCGCGGCGTGGCTGAAGGCGAGCTGGCCGTAGACCCGCGCCGCGCCACGGCGGTCCCCGGCGAGTTCGGGGTGGCGGGCGAGCATCCAGTCGAGCCCGGCGATGCGGTCGGCCCAGCGCGTGGCGTAGTGGGATCCGCCCCATCGCACCCGGACCAACGGGCGGTCGACCTGCACGATCGGCCGGCGCCTGGCGGCGCGCAGGGCGAGGTCCCAGTCTTCGTTCTGCCCGGCGGGGGCGCTCTCGTCCACCCACAACGAGCCGCGCTCGAACAGGAACGTCGACGAGTGCACCATCACCATCCGCGAACGGACCAGGTCGCCGGCCGTCACCGTCGAGGCTCCGGCGAGGCGGGTCACCCGGCGACCGGCGTATTCGACCTCGATGCCGCAGCTGGCGAACTCGCCGCCGTCGCGCAGCGCCCGCACCTGCGCGGCGAGCTTGCCGGGCAGCCACACGTCGTCGTCGTCGCAGAACGCGACGAGGTCGGTGTCGCACGCCGCGATCCCGGTGTTCCGCGCCCCGGGGAGCCCGGGGGTGAGCACGTTGGGCAGGACCCGCAGCCGTGGAGAGGCCACGCCGGCCACCTGCTCGGCGACGTCGCGGGCCGCGGCGGCCGGCTCGGCGTCAGGGGTGTCGGCCACCACGACCACCTGGAGCCCGCCGGGATGGTCTTGGGCGAGGACCGCCGCCACGGCCTCGCGCAGCTGGGCGGGGCGGTTGCCGCGGGTCGGGATCACCACGCCGACGGACGGGGTCATGCCGCGCTCCGATAGCCGTAGCGGGCTCTGAGCGGCCAGGTGAGAAGGTCGACGGCGCGCCGGTCGCGGCCCGCCAGCCCCGACACCCAGTCGTCGTCCCGCCGTAGCTCCACCCGCCCCACGTGGAAGCGCATCGGGTTGCCGGAAGCCGTGTGGGAAGGGCCGAGCCAGGCGGTCGAGCCGTCGATGAACGGCAGCTCCGCCGCGGCCAGGCCGAGGCCGTGGGCCAGCCGGGTGAGCGTGGCCACGGGCGCGGCCACGAGGTCTTCGTAGCGGACGCGGATCACCCGCGCCCCGCGCCCGGCGAGCAGCTCGAGCGCGGCGTTCTGGGCCGTCCAGTGGACGGCCGCCCTGGCGGGGCCCCAGCGGGTCATGGGACGCCCGTCCTCGGGGCGCTCGACGGTCCTGCCCCAGGAGTGGGCGACGGCGCGCGGGTCTCGGACCACGTGGACGATCGACACGTCCACGCCCGCGGCGACCAGGCAGCACGCCAGGGACGCGTGCTTGCTGGAGTCGATCACGACCGGCGCGCCCGCGGCGGAGTAGAGCGTTCGGTAGGCCTGCGCGTATTCGGCCAGGTCGGGATGCGCGATGCGCGGGATCCTGCGGGTGCGGTCGACCCGGCGCCGCAGCGCCAGGACCCTTCCGGCCACCGACGTGGTCCAGCCACCGAACGCCCGCTCACCGACCGCACGCCAGAAGGCGCAGGCCGGGAAGGCCGCACCGCACCCGCAGAGCTCCTGCGCGAGGACGCCCCTCTCCCAGAGGTGCACCACCTCTCCCAGCGCCACCACGCCGGGCAGCTCGCCCAGCAGCCTCTCCAGCAGCGTGGTGCCGCTACGGCCGAGGCCTCCCAGGTAGATGACCCGGGTAAGTGGGTGGTCGGTCACGGAAAAGGGCCTTCGCGTCGCCAACACGGAACGCGAAGACCCTAGCGCGGAGCGTAATCAGATGGTCACGGATTCGCCAAAAGATCTACCTCAGTGCGCGTCCATGACCATGCCGGCGGCGACCGTGCCGTTCGTGGCCTCGTCGACGAGGATGAAGCCGCCGGTCATCCGGTTGCGGGAGTAGTCGTCGACGAACAGCGGCTGGGTGACCCGCAGCGACACCCGCCCGATCTCGTTGAGGCCGAGCGACGTGGCCTCTTCGTCCCGGTGCAGCGTGTTGACGTCGAGCCGGTAGTGCAGGTCGCGCACCAGGGCGCGCGCCGTACGGGTGGTGTGCTTGATCGTCAGCTTGGTGCGGGGCGTCAGCTTGATGCCGTCGGCCATCCAGCAGATCATCGCCTCCAGCTCCTGCGCGACGTGCGGCTGGTTGTTGGGCCTGGCGATCATGTCGCCGCGCGAGATGTCGAGGTCGTCCTCGAAGCGCAGCGTCACCGACATGGGCGAGAACGCCTCCTCCACCGGACCGTCGAACGTGTCGATCGACGCGATCCGCGTGGTGAGGCCGGAGGGCAGGTGCATCACCTCGTCGCCCGGCTTGAGCACGCCGCCCGCCACCTGGCCGGCGTAGCCGCGGTAATCGTGGAAGGCGTGGTCGGTGGCCCGCTGCGGGCGGATCACATATTGGACGGGGAAGCGCACGTCGGTCAGGTTGCGGTCGGAGGCGATGTGCACGTTCTCCAGGTGGTGCAGCAGTGACGTGCCGAGATACCAGGGCATGTTCTCCGAGCGGGAGACCACGTTGTCGCCGTTGAGCGCGGAGATCGGGATGAAGGTGAGGTCGCCGACGTTCAGCTTGGACGCGAACGAGGTGAACTCCTCCCTGATCTCCTCGAACCGCTCCTGCGAGTAGTCGACCAGGTCCATCTTGTTGACGGCGAGCACCAGGTGCGGCACGCGCAGCAGCGAGGCCAGGAACGCGTGGCGCCGCGACTGCTCCAGCACCCCCTTGCGGGCGTCGATGAGGATGATCGCCAGGTCGGCCGTGGAGGCGCCGGTGACCATATTGCGGGTGTACTGGATGTGCCCGGGCGTGTCGGCGATGATGAACTTGCGGCGCGGCGTCGCGAAATAGCGGTAGGCCACGTCGATCGTGATGCCCTGCTCGCGCTCGGCCCGCAGCCCGTCGGTCAGCAGCGACAGGTCGGTGTATTCGGTGCCGCGGTCGCGCGAGGTGCGCTCGACGGCCTCGAGCTGGTCCTCGAAGATCGCCTTGGAGTCGTAGAGCAACCGTCCGATGAGGGTGGACTTGCCGTCGTCGACGCTCCCCGCAGTGGCAAAGCGAAGGATGTCCATCAGAAGTAGCCCTCTCTCTTCCTGTCCTCCATGGCGGCCTCGGACGATCGGTCGTCGGCCCTGGTGGCGCCGCGCTCGGTGATCCGGGTGGCCGCGATCTCCTCGATGATCTCCTCGACCGTGGTGGCCGTGGACTGCACGGCGCCCGTGCAGGTCATGTCGCCCACGGTGCGGTAGCGCACCACCGCTTCGTACAGTGGCTCGTCGTCGCCGCGCTGGACGACGTCGGCGTCGGGCAGCAACATGCCGTCGCGCTCGAACACCTTGCGAGTGTGGGCGAAATAGATGGAGGGGATCTCGATGCCCTCGCGCCTGATGTAGTCCCAGACGTCGAGCTCGGTCCAGTTGGACAGCGGGAAGACACGGATGTGCTCGCCCTTGCGGATGCGGGCGTTGTAGAGGTTCCACAGCTCGGGGCGCTGGTTCTTCGGGTCCCACTGGCCGAAGTCGTCGCGGAAGGAGAACACCCGCTCCTTGGCCCTGGCCTTCTCCTCGTCGCGCCTGGCTCCGCCGAACACGGCGTCGAACTCGTGCGCCTCGATCGCGTCGAGCAGCGTGGTGGTCTGCAGGCGGTTGCGCGAGGCGCGCCGGCCCGTCTGCTCGACGACCCTGCCCTGGTCGATCGACTCCTGCACGCTGGCCACGATCAGCCGCGCGCCGAGCTCGGCGGTGCGGCGGTCACGGAACTCGATGACCTCGTCGAAGTTGTGGCCGGTGTCGACGTGCATGAGCGGGAACGGGATGGGCGCGGGCCAGAACGCCTTCTCCGCGATGCGGAGCATGACGATCGAGTCCTTGCCTCCGGAGAAGAGCAGACAGGGGCGCTCGAACTCGGCGGCCACCT
This sequence comes from Nonomuraea sp. B1E8, assembly GCF_039871515.1. Lineage (NCBI taxonomy): Bacteria > Bacillati > Actinomycetota > Actinomycetes > Streptosporangiales > Streptosporangiaceae > Nonomuraea > Nonomuraea sp. B1E8. The sequence goes on from NZ_JBDPLS010000021.1 coordinate 62,798, forward strand.
CACGCATGATGTGAATGGCCTCTGCCTCGAGCACGTCGAGCTGCGACGTCGTGTAGTCGCGCTGGAGCATGGAAGCTTCCTCCGGAGGTCAGCGGTGCAGGTCCCGGATCCCGGCCAGCAGAGATGCCGCCAGCTCGGGTAGGGAAACCAGGATATCGGGTAGGGACGGGTCGGCTTGGTTGTAGACCAGCTCGGAGCCGTCGATGCGGCTCGCGTGAACCCCTGCGGCCAGGGCGACGGCGACCGGCGCGGCGGAATCCCACTCGTACTGGCCCCCGGCGTGTACGTACGCCTCGACCTCGCCCGTGAGCACCGCCGAGATCTTCGCCCCCGCCGACCCGATCGGCACGAGATCGGCGCCGACCAGGTAGGCCAGCTTCTGGACGAACTCGGGCGGCCGGGTGCGGCTCACCGCGATGCGGAAACGCCCCTTCACGTGGGCGGGAGGCTTGGGCGGGTCGGCGGTCGTCAGCGTACGGCCCTGGGCGGGCAGCGCCACGGCGCCCGCGGTCAGCCTGCCGCGCTCCCACAACGCCACGTGCACGGCCCAGTCAGCCCGGCCCTCCTCTGTGTCCATGGTCGCGCTCCCCACGGCCCCTTCGTGGTCACGCAAGCTACCGCCTCCGGGGCCTGCTCGCCGCTCAGTGCCCATGGTCGCGCTCCCCACGGCCCCCTCGTGGTCACGCAAGCTACCGCCTCCGGGGCCTGCTCGCCGCTCAGTGCCCATGGTCGCGCTCCCCACGGCCCCTTCGTGGTCACGCAAGCTACCGCCTCCGGGGCCTGCTCGCCGCTCCGAGAACTCGCGGGTGCCGTCCAGGGGATCCACGATCCACACCCGGTCGGCGGTGAGGCGGCGCGGGTCGAGGCGCTCCTCGCGGGTGGCCTCCTCCGACAGCACGCAGTCGCTCGGCCGCAGCCTGGAAAGCGACTCCATCAGCAGGACGTGGGCGGCGCGATCGCCCTCGGCCCGCAGCGCGGCGGGGTCGTCGAACCCGGTGCGCTCGCGGACCCTCAGCAGCAGCTCGCCGGCCTCGGTGGCCAGGTCAGCGGCGAGGGCGTGATCGTCGCGAATCGTCATCAATAAGCTCCTTGCCCGCGGGCGACGGCCGACCAAGTCTTCCACAGGATCTGGAGGTCCAGAGTGAGGGACCAGTTCTCGACGTAACGCAGGTCTAGACGGACGGATTCCTCCCACGATAGGTCAGATCTACCATTGACCTGCCACAGCCCGGTCAGCCCAGGGCGTACGAGGAGTCTTCTGCGCACGTCGTCACCGTAGCGCGCCACCTCCTCGGGCAGCGGCGGGCGGGGGCCGACGAGCGACATGTGACCGCGTAGGACGTTGATGAGCTGGGGCAGCTCGTCGAGCGAGTGGCGGCGCATCAACACGCCGAGCGGCGTGACCCGCGGATCGTTGCGCATCTTGAACAGCAGCCCGTCGCGGTCGCTGACGAGGGTGATCTTCTGCCGTTCCGCGCCGCGCCGCATGGTGCGGAACTTCACGATGGTGAACAACTTCCCGCCCTTGCCGACCCGGGTCTGCCGGAACAGCGCGGGCCCCGGGCTCGTCACGCGGACGGCGATCGCCAGCACCACCAGCACGGGCGCCAGCAGCACGAGCAGCGCGGCCGCGACCAGCCGGTCGAAGACGTTCTTGACCAGTTGCCTGGCCCCGGTGAGCTCGGGATGCTCCACGTGCAGCAGCGGCAGCCCGGCGACGGGCCTGATCGTGGTGCGCGGGCCGGCGACGTCCATCAGCGCGGGAGCCACCACGAGCTCGGTGTGGGTGCGCTCCAGCCGCCAGGCCAGCCGCCGCAGCGCCTGGCCGTCCATCTCGGGGCAGGCCAGCACGGCCACGGTGTCGGCGGTGTACTGGCCGACCGCGATCGGCACGTCGCTGAAGTCGCCGGCGACCGGCACCTCGCCCACGTTGTCGCCGGCCCGTCCGCCGGGCAGGCAGGCCGCCACGACGTCCATGCCGTGGTGGCGTTCCCTGCGGAAGAGCCGCACCAGTTCGGCGATCGCGACCGGGTGGCCGACCGCGACCACCCGGCGCATGCACTCGCCCGCCGCCCTGCGCCGGTGCAACGAGCGCCGCAGGCCGTAGCGGAGCATCAGCGTGAAGAGGGTGACCAGGGGCAGCGCCAGCACGACGTAGCCGCGGGCGACGTCGGTCTTGGTCACGTAGGAGCCGATGGCGGTGCCCGCGGTCAGCGCCACGCCCGCCTGCAGGATCCTGCGGAACTCCTCGGAGCCGACGCCCAGCATGCGCGGCTCGTAGGCCCTGTTGAGCGCCACCGCGCAGCACCACACCACCGGCAGGGCCAGGCTGACCAGAAGGTACGGCAGCACGTAGGGGGTGAGCCCGCCGAACCTGATCGTGAAGGCGATCGTGGCCGCGGCGCCCGCCCCGCACAGGTCGGCCAGCACGGCGCGCAGCTGGTAGGAGCGCACCCAGGAGGGCACGCGCGGCCCGACCCCCCAGGAGACGGCATGACCGTTTCCGGCGACGGCCATGAGCCCTTCACCGCGCACACGCGCCTCCCCGGTGACCATTCCCGTACGGACAGTCACAGATCGTAGCGGCGGGGACGCGGAGGAACCGGCGAACGACTCTATGCGGCGATCAGCGAGGTGGGCCGGATATGTGCAGATCAGCCCGATGGAAGTCGTTCTGGGTGGCCTCAAGACCTCGGGCCATCAGTGACTCCACCACGTCGGCCGCCCGGTCGACGAGGAAGGGCAGGTCTTTGCGATCGGCGGTGGCGAAGTCTCTGAGCACGTAGGAGGCGGGGTCCATGCGGCCGGGCGGGCGCCCGATGCCGAACCGCACCCGCAGGTAGTCGCGGGTGCCGAGGACCTTGGTGATCGACTTGAGGCCGTTGTGGCCGTTGTCGCCGCCGCCCAGCTTCGCCCGCAGCGCGCCGTAGGGGACGTCGAGCTCGTCGTGGACGACGATCAGCCGGTCGACGCCGATCTTGTAGAAGTCGGAGAGCGCCTTGACGGGCCCGCCGGAGAGGTTCATGTAGGTCAGGGGCTTGGCGAGGATGGCCTCGCGGGTCTCGCAGACCTCGGCCCTGCTCTTGTGCGCCTTGAACCGCCCGCCGGCCCTGGAGGCCAGCTCGTCGAGCACCATGAAGCCCGCGTTGTGCCGGTTGCCCGCGTATTCGGGCCCTGGATTGCCCAGCCCGGCGATCAGCCAGCGATCCATGTGATCCCCTCATAGCGCAACGGAGCGGCTCGCGCGAAGCCGCCCCGTTGCCCGGATGACCTTATTCGGCGGCGGCCTCGGCGCTCTCGGGAGCCTCGGCGACCTCGCCCTCGGCGCCCTCCTCCGGAGCCTCGACCGGCTTGTTGATGACGTGGAGGACCACGGCGTCGGCGTCGGCGGACAGCGTGGTGCCCTCCGGGAGCGGGAGGTCGGAGGCGGTGATCACACTGCCGACCTCCAGCCCCTCGACGTCGACCTCGACGCCGGTCGGGATGTGCGTGGCCTCGGCCTCGACGGCGATGGAGACGAGCTGCTGGTCGAGCAGGCCGTCGGGGTGGACGTCGCCGACCGTGGTGACCGGGATCTCGACGGTGACCTTCTCGCCCCTCTTGACCAGGAGCAGGTCGACATGCTCGACGAAGCCCTTGATCGGGTCGCGCTGCACGCCCTTGGGCAGCGCCAGCTCGTCGACGCCGGGCCCTTCGAGGCGGATCAGCACGTTGGGCGTGCGGAGCGCGAGCAGCACCTCGTGGCCGGGCAGGGTCAGGTGCTGGGGGTCGGCGCCGTGCCCGTAGAGAACGGCGGGCACCTTGTCCGCGCGACGGATCTTGCGGGCGGCGCCCTTGCCGAACGCGGTGCGCTGCTCGGCGGCGATACGTACTTCAGACACGACATCTCCTAGGGATGCATCAACGTCGGATCGGTGAGCGCTCCCCCTCACCCGCCCTAGCGGAAGGCGTTACGAGCGCAACCCTCATAGTCTACCGGCTGGCCGGCCTCCGGCCGACCGGCCTTCATTCGCCTCGTGCGATCACGTGTCGCCCTCGAACAGGCTTGTGACGGAGCCGTCCTGGAAGATCTCGGTGATGGCGCGGGCGATGAGCGGCGCGATCGTCAGGACGGTCAGCTTGTCGAACCTGTTGGCCGCCGACAGCGGCAGGGTGTTGGTGACGATCACCTCGCTGATGCGGGAGTTCTTCAGCCGGTCGACCGCCGGCTCGGAGAAGACCGCGTGGGTGGCGGCGGCGATGACGTTGGTGGCGCCCTGCTCATAGAGGGCGTCGGCGGCCTTGCAGATCGTGCCCGCGGTGTCGATCATGTCGTCGATCAGCACACAGGTGCGGCCGCGCACGGTGCCGACGACTTCGTTGACCTTGACCGAGTTGGCCACGTCGAGGTCGCGCCGCTTGTGGATGAACGCCAGCGGCGTGCCGAGCGTGTCGGCCCAGCGCTCCGACAGGCGGACCCGGCCGGTGTCGGGCGAGACGATGGTGGTGTTGGCCAGGTCGAGTTTGTTCTTCAGGTAGTTTTCCAGCACCGGCATGGCGAACAGGTGGTCGACCGGGCCGTCGAAGAAACCCTGGATCTGCGAGGTGTGCAGGTCGATCGACATGAGGCGGTCGGCGCCGGCGGTCTTGAACAGGTCGGCCATCAGCCTGGCCGTGATGGGCTCGCGGCCGCGGCCCTTCTTGTCCTGGCGGGCGTAGCCGAAGAACGGCATGACCACGGTGATGCGCTTGGCGGAGGCCCGCTTCAGCGCGTCGACCATGATGAGCTGTTCCATGATCCACTGATTGATGGGCGCGGTGTGGCTCTGGATGACGAAGGCGTCACAGCCGCGTACGGACTCGAGGTAGCGGGCGTAGATCTCGCCGTTGGCGAAGTCGATGAGTTTGGTGGGTGTGAGCGAGACGCCGACGTGCTCGGCCACCTCTTCGGCCAGTTCGGGGTAGGCCCGGCCGGAGAAGAGCATGAGATTCTTCTCGCCCGGCTGCTTGATGCTGGTCATGAGACCCCCTTCGTCGCTCTCACGACCACGGTGCTGTGCTGCTCGATGACCTCGGCAAGCTCGGTCATGCTTCTTTCTCCTGATCCCGCTCGGCCAGCGCCCGCTGGGCGGCCGCGGCCGACTTGGTGCCCGCGCGCCTGCGCAGGACCCATTTCTCGATGTTGCGCTGCCGCGCTCGTGCCACGCCCATCGAGCCCGGCGGGACGTCGTCGATGATCACCGAGCCCGCCGCCGTGTAGGCGCCGTCGCCGACGGTCACGGGGGCGACGAGCATGGTGTCGCAGCCGACGAACGCGCCGTCGCGCACGGTGGTGTGGTGCTTGTCGACCCCGTCGTAGTTGACGAAGACGGTGGAGGCGCCGATGTTGACGTCGTCGCCGATCGTGGCGTCACCGGCGTAGGACAGGTGCGGCACCTTGGAGCGCTCGCCGACCTTGGTGTTCTTCATCTCGACGAACGTGCCGGCCTTCGATCTGCGGCCGATCACCGTGCCGGGGCGGAGGTAGGCGTAGGGGCCGACGTTGGCCTCCGGCCCGATGTCGGCGTGGTCGCAGACCGCGTTGCGGACGGTCGCGCCCGCCCCGACCCGGGTGCTGGTGAGCGTGGTGGCGGGGCCGATCTCGGCGCCCGCCTCGATGACGGTGTCGCCGTGGAGCTGGGTGCCCGGGTGGATCACCGCGTCGGGCGCGATGCGCACGCTCACGTCGACCCAGGTGCCGGCCGGGTCGATGATCGTGACGCCGGCGCGCATGTGGGCCTCCAGCAGCCGCCGGTTGAGCACCTGGCGGGCGGCGGCCAACTGGACGCGGTCGTTGACGCCCTCGACCTCGACGAAGTCGCCGGCCACGCACGCGCCGACCCGGTGGCCGTCGCCGCGCAGGATGGCCAGCACGTCGGTGAGGTATTCCTCGCCCTGGGCGTTGTCGGCGGACACCCGCTTGACGGCGTCGGCCAGCAGCTCGCCGTCGAAGGCGTAGATGCCGGAGTTCATCTCCTTGATGGCGCGCTGCCCGGCGTCGGCGTCCTTCTCCTCGACGATCTCCAGCACGGCGCCGGAATCATCGCGGATGATCCGCCCGTAGCCGGTCGGGTCGGGCACCTCGGCCGTCAGCACGGTGACCGCGTTGCCGTCGGCGTCGTGCCGTTCGAGCAGCGTGGCGAGGGTCTGGGGGCGCAGCAGCGGCACGTCACCGTAGGTGACCAGGACCGTGCCGGAGATCGTGCCGACCTCTTCGAGGACGGTGCGCACGGCGTGGCCGGTGCCACGCTGCTCGTTCTGGACGACGGCGCGCGCGTCGGGGCTGGTCGCCGCCAGATGGTCGCGCATGCGTTCGAGCGCGTGGCCGATCACCACGATGAGCCGCTCGGGGCCGAGGTCGCGGGCGGCGGCGAGCATGTGGTCGAGCAGCGCGCGGCCGCACAGCTCGTGCAGGACTTTCGGGGTCTGGCTTTTCATCCGGGTGCCCTCGCCCGCGGCGAGGACGATGACGGCTGCCGGGCGCGGCACACTCACGGACTGAGGCTCCCTGTGGCTGGACGGATCAGGGTTGTACGGTGCGGCTACCGCACCGACACCCTCCCGACACCGTGAGGATACCTGGCCTCAGCCGGGACGCTCAGCGGGGGGATCACCTCTAAGCTCCCGGAAGAGGACTCGAACCCCTACAAAGTGGACCAAAACCACTTGTCCTGCCGATTAGACGATCCGGGACAGATCGGACACGTGGCTGTCCGACACATCCCTACGATACCGAGCCCGCACGTGCGCGCGCGCCCGTAATTACGCCTCGGCTCCGCGTGGCGGGTGATCCGCCCAGGTGAGAGCGACGATACGGATACGCCCCACCCTTAACAGACCAGCCAAAAAGTCGCAAGGCATGAACCCCACCCACCTGGCCCGGCGGATCTTCACCTTCGCCATATTCCCGGCTTAGGTCTTCCTAACTTACGCTGGCGTAGGTTACGGTTGCGTAGCCGGACAATCGTCCCCATACAGGCACTTGGAGGTCGCCCATGACCGTTACCACCGAACGTTCCACCCCTGCCCCGAAGCCGGACTTCGAACCGGAACCACGCTCGAAGACCGAACTCGTCACCTTCGCCCTCGTCGTCGGGCTCCCCCTCGTCGCGATCGCGGCGGCCGTACCGCTGGCGTGGGGATGGGGCCTCGGATGGACGGACGTCATCATCGCCCTCGTCTTCTACGTCGTCTCGGGGCTCGGCGTCACCGTCGGCCTGCACCGCTACTTCACGCACGGATCGTTCAAGGCCAAGCGGCCACTCAAGATCGCGATGGGCGTCGCCGGCAGCCTGTCGCTGGAGATGTCGGTGCTCGACTGGGTGGCCACCCACCGCAAGCACCACAAGTTCTCCGATAAGGAGGGCGACCCGCACTCGCCGTGGCGCTTCGGCCCCGGCTTCAAGAACATGAGCAAGGGCCTGCTCTACGCCCACATGGGCTGGCTGTTCGAGAGCGAGCGTGTGAACAGGGAGAAGTACGCCCCCGACCTGTGCAAGGACCCCGACGTCATCAAGCTGCACAAGTGGTTCGGCCCGCTGGCCCTCGTCTCGATCCTCTTGCCCGGCCTGCTCGGCCTGCTCATCACCTGGTCCTGGCAGGGCGCGCTGACCGCGCTGTTCTGGGGCTCGCTCGTCCGCATCGGCCTGCTGCACCACGTGACCTGGTCCATCAACTCCATCTGCCACGTCTTCGGCGACGAGGACTTCCAGGTGCGTGACAAGTCGCGCAACGTGTGGTGGCTGGCCATCCCGTCCTTCGGCGAGTCGTGGCACAACCTGCACCACTCCGACCCGACCTGCGCCAGGCACGGCGCGCTCAAGGGCCAGATCGACCTGAGCGCCGGCCTCATCCGCATCTTCGAGCGGCTGGGCTGGGCATACGACGTTCGCTGGCCCACTCCGGAGCGGCTGGCGGCGAAACGCATTGCCTGACGCCGAACAGCCGACGGGCGGCCACACTGCCGTGGCCGTCATTATGGAGACCGTGACGGAACCCCGATCCCGCAGGCGCATGTCCGGTAGCGAGCGAAGAGAGCAGCTGGTCCGCATCAGCCGCACGCTCTTCGCGGAGAAGGGGTTCGACGGGACCTCCATCGAAGAGATCGCCGCCACCGCACAGGTGTCCAAACCCGTGGTCTACGAACATTTCGGCGGCAAGGAAGGCGTCTACGCCGTCGTGGTCGACCGCGAGATGCAGAAGCTGCTCGGCATGATCACTGAAGCCCTCGCCGCCTCCCACTCCCTCATCAAGCTGGAGCGGGCCGCACTGGCCCTGCTGCAGTACATCGAGGAGAGCAGCGAGGGCTTCCGCATTCTGGTGCGCGACTCCCACGCCGCATCGGGCACGGGCACGTTCGCGAGCCTCATCAGCGAGATCGCCAGCCAGGTGGAGGACGTCCTCGCCGACGAGTTCGCCGGCCGCGGCTACGAGCCCAAGCTCGCGCCGATGTACGCGCAGATGCTGGTCGGCATGGTGGCGCTGACCGGGCAGTGGTGGCTCGACGTACGCAAGCCGGGGCGCGAGGAGGTGGCCGCCCATCTGGTCAACCTGGCATGGAACGGTCTTACGGGGCTCAACCCCAACCCGGTCATCAGCCTCACGACCCGCCAGCTGGCCCCGCCGGTCAAGGCGCGCGCCAGCGAAAAGGAGCTGCGCGAGCTGGAGAAGGCGCGCGAGAAGGAGCTCAAAGAGGCCGAGAAGCTGCGCCAGCGCGAGCTGAAAGAGGCCGAGAAGGCCAGGGTGCGCGAGTTGAAGGAGCGCGAGCGGCTGTTGAAGGAGGCCGAGAAGGCCCGCGAGCGGGAGGAGAAGATCCGCCAGCGGGAGGCCCGCCTGGCCGAGCGGGCGGCGCGTCTCGGTCAGGCCGATCACCCGGAGTGACCTCTTGAACATGCAGGTCATCACGGGTGACGATGGGGTCGAGCAGGGCTGACCGACAAGAGTGAGCCGTTGCGACGACGTTAACGTTCTGTTCAACCAATCGGGGCAATATACGACATATGTCCGCGGAAGCGTTTCACCCCGCCAACGACCTGCCCCTCCCCCAGGAACGATTTCTCAACCGCGAGGAGAGCTGGCTCCAGTTCAACGAGCGGGTGCTCGAACTGGCCGAGGACGCCTCGGTGCCGCTGCTGGAGCGGGTGCGCTTCCTCGCGATCTTCGCGAGCAACCTCGACGAGTTCTTCCGCGTACGGGTGGCAGGGCTGAAACGGCGGATGGCCACCGGCCTGCTGCTGCGGACCAAGAGCGGGCTCAAGCCCCGTGAGGAGCTGGCCAGGATCGGCACGGTGGCCGACGAGCTGGCCAGACGGCATGCGGCGGCCTTCCACCACCACATCCTCCCGCAACTGGCGGGCGAGGGCATCGAGATCGTCAGATGGGACGACCTGGGCCGGGAGGAGCGCACGGAGCTGCGCAAGCTCTTCAGGGAGCGGATCAGGCCGGTGTTGACGCCGCTGGCCGTCGACCCCGCCCATCCATTTCCCTATATTTCAGGGCTCAGCCTGAATCTGGCCGTCCTGGTGCGCAACCCGTCGACCGATCACACCGTGTTCGCGCGGGTCAAGGTCCCTTCGCAGTTGCCGCGGTTCGTCCCCGCGTCCAAGGACCGGTTCGTGCCGCTGGAGGACGTCATCGCGGCGCATCTCGGCCAGCTCTTCAAGGGCATGGAGATCCTTCAGCACCACGTCTTCCGCGTGACCAGGAATGAGGATCTCGATGTGGACGAGGACGTCACGGAGAACCTCATGCAGGCCCTGGAGAAGGAGCTGCTCAAGCGGCGCTTCGGCCCGCCGGTGCGGCTCGAGGTCGAGGACACGATCACGCCCGAGGTGCTGGCGCCGCTCGTGGAGGAGCTGGAGCTGGCACCCCACGAGATCTACCGGCTGCCGGGGCCGCTCGACCTGAGCGGCCTGCACGCCATCGCCGACCTCGACCGCGGCGAGCTCGGCTACCGGCCGTTCGTGCCCGCCGAGGTGATCAACGCCGAGGACGACGTCTTCTCGATCCTGCGCGAGCGCGACGTGCTGCTGCACCACCCGTACGACTCGTTCGCCACCAGCGTGCAACGTTTCATCGAGGTCGCCGCGGCCGACCCCCGCGTCCTGGCCATCAAGCAGACCCTCTACCGCACCAGCGGCGAGTCGCCCATCGTGGACGCGCTGATCGACGCGGCCGAGGCGGGCAAGCAGGTCGTGGTGGTCGTGGAGATCAAGGCCCGCTTCGACGAGCACGCCAACATCTCCTGGGCCCGCAAGCTCGAACGCGCCGGCTGCCACGTCGTCTACGGCGTCGTCGGGCTGAAGACGCACTGCAAGCTGGCGCTGGTGATCCGCCAGGAAGCCTCGGGCGAGTTGCGCCGCTACTGCCACATCGGCACCGGCAACTACAACCCCAAGACCGCCCGCCAGTACGAGGACTTCGGCCTGCTCACCGCAGACCCGCTGGTCGGCGAGGACGTCACCGACCTGTTCATCCACCTGACCGGCTACTCCAACCACTCCGCCTACCGGCGGCTGCTGGTCGCCCCCCACTCCATGCGCAGCGGTCTGCTGGCCAGGATCGAGCGGGAGATCGCCCACCAGCAGGCCGGGCGCCCGGCCAGGATCAGGATCAAGACGAACTCGCTGGTGGACGAGCCGATCATCGACGCGCTCTACCGGGCGTCCAGGGCCGGCGTGCCGGTGGATCTCTGGGTGCGGGGCATCTGCACGCTCCGGCCAGGGATTCCAGATTTGTCCGAAAATATCCGCGTAAGGTCGGTCTTGGGGCGCTTCTTGGAGCACTCCCGGGTGTACGAGTTCGGCCTGGGACGGCGGCCCGAGGTCTGGATCGGCAGCGCCGACCTGATGCGCAGAAACCTGGACCGCCGCGTCGAAGCCCTGGTCAAGGTGACATCCCAGCAGCACAAGACGTACCTCGTCGAGCTGATGGACCGGGCCATGGCCGAGACGACCAACACGTGGTGGCTCGGTTCCGACGGCACGTGGGTCCGCCACCCGGGCGAGGACCTGCAGAGCCACCTCATCGGCACCCGCCGCTGGAGGACCGTTGACGACTGACCTGCTCCGCGCGGCCGGGGCCGTGGTCTGGAGGGGCGAGGAGAGCAGCCCCGACGTGGCCGTCATCCACCGCCCCGCCTACGACGACTGGACCTTCCCCAAGGGCAAGCTGAAGTCCGGCGAGCACGTGATCGCCGCCGCCCTGCGCGAGGTGCGCGAGGAGACCGGCATGACGGTCGCGCTCGGCCGCGCGCTGCCGCCCATCCACTACCTCAGATCCGAGCGGCTCAAGCGGGTGGACTACTGGGTGGGCAGGGTGGTCGCCGACGACGGGTTCGTGCCCGGCGACGAGGTGGACGAGCTGCGCTGGCTGCCGGTGGACGAGGCCAGGCGGCTGCTGACGTACGAGTGGGACGCGGGGCTGCTGCGGGCGCTGGCCGCCGCGCCCCTGGAGACCACGCCCCTCGTCCTCGTCCGGCACGGCTCGGCCGGCTCCAGGAGCGAGTGGCCGGGCGAGGACGCCGAACGCCCGCTCGACGACGCCGGGCGAGCCCAGGCGGCGAGCCTGGCCACCGCGCTGCCCGCCTACCGGCCCGAGCTGCTCGTGAGCTCCCCCAGTGCCCGGTGCGTCCAGACCGTGGAGCCGTACCGGGACACGATGCCGCATGGAGCAACGATCCGGATCGAGCCGCTGCTCAGCGAGGAGGACCAGGACCCGCGCGAGACCCCCGCCCTCGTCGGCGAGCTCACGGTGCCCGCGGCGGTGTGCAGCCACGGGAAGGTGCTGCCCGGGCTCATCGAGGCGCTCAGCGGCAAGAGCGTGCACCTGCGCAAGGGCGCCTTCGCCGTGCTGCACCGGGCCGGCGGGCACGTCGTCGGCGTCGAGCGTTACCCGGCGTGAGAGCGCTCACCAGGTGACGGGCCGCCGGGCCGCCCGGCGTGATCACCACAGCCTCGCCCCTGCGGATCGTGGCGTCGCCGATCATGATGTCCTCGTGGGCGTATCCGGGCAGGCCGTGCGGGATCGGCGAGGCGGCACCTCGACCAGCCCGCTCCGTGCGAAGGGGATGACCGGAAGAGTCGTCACAGAACCTGGTCAACCGCTTCGACGGTCTCTGCCCAGACCTTGGGGAACTCGGCGTGTGCCCGCTCGGCCGTGCCGCGCTCGAGCCCGACGAGCAGCCCGTACGTGAAGGTGTCCTCGCCTGCCTGGCGGGCCTTCCCGGCCTCCTTCTGCAGGGTTTCCTGCGCGACCACGCCGTCCTGGTGCGTCCCCAGGATCTCCTGGATGCCCTCGGCGAGTTGGGCCAGCTTGGCCATGGTTCTGCCCAGCGTGGGCCGGAGCGCTTCCGCGGTGTACCGAGCACGTTTGGCCGCCTTGCGCACGTCGTGCATGGCGATCTCACGGCGTTCGGGGTCCTCGATGGCCTGGGCGGTGTCGTACGCCTTGGTCACGCGGTCCCAGTTGGCCGCCGCGATGGTGCTGAGCCGCTCCTGCGCGGGCTTGGCCGCGGCCTTACCCAGCTTCGGGGCTGAGACGAGGGCATCGAGCGAGTCGAGGAGGGTGTAGTAGCGTTCGCCGCTGAGCGCGTCCTTGATCCGCTCGTACGCCTCCTGCTCGCGTTCGTGCAGATCCGCGCCCAGCCGGGTCCGGATGGGGCCCGTGACCAGCTCGGGGGCCAGCCCGTCCAGCGCCTTGCCGAACCTGGCCCTGATGACCTCCAGGTCGCGGGCCTCGCCGAGGACGGCGCCGAGCCAGCGCAGCTCGTCCTGGAGCCGATCGGTGCCGGTCACGACGGTCTTGAACGCCTTGAGCGCGCTGCGCATCCTGCGTGCGGCCACCCTCATCTGGTGCACCGCGTCGTCCTCCGCCCAGCGTACGCGGGGGTCCTGCGAGAGGAGGGCGGACACCTGGCCGGCCAGGTAGGCGACGACGATCTCGCCGGCCGTGCCCGGCTCGGTGGGGGCTTTGGGGAGCGGGGCGGGTTCGAGGAGTTTGGCGAGCTTGCTGGAGGAGGCCGACGGGGTCGCGCCCGCCTTCCTGAGCCGCTTGCCGACCTTGGCCAGCAGCGCCTTGTCGCCGCCTTCGAGCAGTTCGGCCTCGACCTCGCGCCACCGCACGACCATGGGCTCCACGCCGAAGACGGTGCCTTTCACGCGGTCGTCGGCGACCTCGACGAGCCTGGCGTCTCCGTCGAACAGGACCGTGACGCTCCTGCGCGTGTCGAGCTGGGCGACCGGCTGGAGCTCGGCGCCGCGGGTGAAGGCGCGGACGAGCTCGGCCAGCTCCGCTGGAACGATCTTGGTGCTGCGGGTGAGGGGACGGGTGATCTCCTGGCGCGCGCCCTTGGCCTTGGGCAGCTTCAGGTGCCAGCCGGCATCGGCGCCGCCTCGTCGTCTTCTGAGGGTGACGCCCCGGGAGGCCAGCCGCAGATCGGGGGTGTCATAGTAGAGCGCCACGAGCTGGTAAGTCTTCGGGCCGACGACCTCGGCTAGACCGCTCAGGTCCGGAATTTCGTACTCTGCGGTGACATCAAACTTGTCCTCGATCTCGATTCCCACTACACCTCACAAAAGTCCGATTTAGGACAATAATGCCACCCTTAGGTGAACATCAGGCGAATTGCAGGAGCTCGATTCTGTTGCCCACCGGGTCGGAGACGTAGATGCGGCGGAAGCCGGGAAAAAGGTCGTCCGGCACGGCTCCGGGGATCTTCGCGGCGTAGGCGTCGATGTCGTCGACCAGGAACGCGGGGTGGGCCTTGCGCGCGGGCCTGAAGCCGTCCTCGATGCCGAGGTGCACCTCCACGCCCTCGCCCCTGAACCACGCGCCGCCGCGTCCGGCCAGCTCGGACGGCTTGGGCACCTCCTCCAGGCCGAGCACGCCCGCGTAGAACTCGCGCAGCAGCGGCTCGCTCCCCGCGGGCGCGGCGAGCTGCACGTGATGCAGTGCTCTGATCATTATCGTCCCTCCCTCATTTCTGCAGCACGACGAAGATTCTTCTGAACGGAAACGGCGTGCCGTAATTTCTGGCCGGATAGGCGTCGGCGAGCACCGGGGCGAGGTCGCGCTTGAACCGCCGCTGCTCGTCCGGGGCGAGGCGGTCGAACACCGGCCGCAGAGCGGTGCCCGACACCCAGTCGAGCACCGGATTCTCACCATGGAGCACGTGGATGTAGGTCGTCTCCCAGGCGTCGACCTGAGAGCCGCCCTGGTTGAGCAGGTCGAGGTAGTCGAGGGGCTCGTCGACCGGCTTCACCCTGAGAACGTCGCCGAGCCGGTCGGACCAGGCGCGGGAGGCGCACAGCTCGCGGATCGCGACATGGCTGGGCGCATCGAAGTTGCCCGGCACCTGGAAGGCCAGCCAGCCGCCCGGCGCCAGCTCCTCGACCCAGTGCTCCAGCACCGAGTGGTGCTCGGGCACCCACTGCAGCACGGCGTTGGAGACGATCACGTCCACCGGCCGGTCGGGCCGCCACATGGCCACGTCGGCGACCGCGAACCTGGCCTTCGCCTCCAGCCGCCGCGCCTTGGAGATCATCGCGGGCGAGGAGTCGAAACCCTCCACGGTCGCGCGGGGCCAGCGAGCGCCCAGCTGGGCGGTGAGCTCGCCGCTGCCGCAGCCGGCGTCCACGACATAGTCGGGATCGACCGCCCCTACCCTGGAGATCAGCTCGATGAAGGGCCTCGACCGCTCGTCCGCATAGACGGCGTACGTCACAGGGTCCCACATATCTCTTGACATGAAGATAATTGATATCGAGAGAGATATCTCGATGTCAAGACAGTACACTCTTGTGTCATGACCGAGGATGCTAGAGACGAGGTCGACCGCCTCGTCGCGGCTTGGCGGACGGAGCGCCCCGACCTCGACGTCGAACCGCTCCAGGTGCTCTCCAGGGTGTCACGACTGGCCAAGCATCTCGACCGGGCTCGACGGGCGGCGTTCGCCGAACACGACCTGGAGCCGTGGGAGTTCGACGTGCTGACAGCGCTGCGGCGGGCCGGCAAACCGTACGAGCTCAGCCCAGGTGCCCTGCTGCGGGCCACACTCGTGACCTCCGGCACCATGACCAACCGCATCGACCGCCTCGCACAGGCCGGGCACGTACGGCGTCGCCCCGACCCCGAAGACCGGCGCGGCGTGCTCGTCTCCCTCACCGAGACCGGCCTCGCCCGCGTCGACGCCGCCTTCTCCGACCTGCTCCGCCGCGAACACGACCTCCTGTCCGGCCTAGGCCCCACCGACCAGCGCGCCCTCGCCTCCCTCCTCCGCACCCTCCTCACCCCGTTCGACTCTCCGCCGTGAACCGCTCCCTCTCGGTGGCATGCCATCACCCACCCGGCTCTCCCTCAGCGGCACGTCATCACCCACCCCGGCCGCCCCGCTCTCCCACTGTGGCGGGTCGAGCCGCCCCGGGTCGGCGTGCGCGCTCTTACTTCTTTTACGGCAAGCCGACTTACCCGCCTCGCCGACGTCGGCGGCCCTCTGTCACGCGCCGGTCGTGAGGGCCAACGGCGCACCCGCCGTTACGAGCGTCCCTTCACCGTCCGCTTCGCTGCGGCGGCACCGGAACGCCAGGTGGTGAGGTCAGTCGCCGAGGCGGTCGGCGGTCTCCAGCCACTCGGCTTCGATGGTGTCCTTCTGGGCGGTGATCTCGCGGAGCTCGGCGTCGAGGGCGCCCAGCCGGGCATAGTCGGTGGCCGCATCGGCCATCGCGGCGTGCAGCCTGGACTCCTGGTCGCTCAGCTTGTCGAGCTGGCGTTCGAGACGGTTGAGCTCCTTGCGGAGCTCGCGCTCCTCCTTGGCCGAGAGCCCGCTCGGAGCGGCAGGGGCCGGATCCGCCGCCGACCCTGGGGAGCCGGCCGCACCGGCGGCGCCGGGGCCCGCAGTCGTGGTGGTGGTCGTGGTGGTGGTCGTGGTGGTGGTCGTGGTGGTGGTACCGGCCACGCGGGCCGTCAGGGCCGTGCCGGCGGCGCGGCGTTCGAGATATTCGTCGACCCCGCCGGGCAGCAGCGACAACTTCCCGTCACCCAGAAGCGCGACGCAGCGATCGGTCACCCGCTCAAGGAAGTAGCGGTCGTGGCTCACCAGGATCAGCGTGCCGGGCCAGCCGTCCAGCAGGTCTTCGAGCTCGTTGAGCGTCTCGATGTCAAGATCGTTGGTGGGCTCGTCGAGCAGCAGCACGTTGGGGTCGTCCATGAGGAGCCGGAGCAGCTGCAGCCGTCGCCGCTCACCACCAGAAAGGGAGCCGACGACCTTCCACTGCGCCTCACCCTTGAACCCCAGGCGTTCGAGCAACTGGGACGCCGACCATTCCTTCTTGCCGACCTGGAGGTATTTGCGAATTTCCTCCACCGACTCCAGCACCCGCCGCTGCGGGTCGAGCTCGGCCAGCTCCTGTGACAGGTGCGCCAGGCGTACCGTCTTGCCCCTGACCACCCGGCCCTCGTCGGGCTTGACCGTGTCGGCGAGCAGCCGCAACACCGACGACTTGCCGGACCCGTTGACGCCGATCAGACCGATCCGGTCTCCCGGGCCGAACTGCCACGTCAGCCGATCGAGCACCAGCGGCCCGCTGCCCGGCCCGCCCGCGTGCAGGGTGACGTCGTCGAGGTCGTAGACCGTCTTGCCGAGGCGGGCCGCGGCGAACCGCATCAACTCCACGGTCTCCCGCGCCGGCGGCTCGTTCGCGATCAGTGCCTGGGCGGCCTCGATGCGGAACTTCGGCTTCGACGTACGGGCGGGCGGACCGCGCCGCAGCCACGCGATCTCCTTGCGCATGAGGTTCTGGCGGCGCTCCTCGGCGGCCTGGGCGATCCGCGCCCGCTCCGCCTTGGCCAGCACGTAAGCGGCATATCCGCCCTCATACCGTTCGACCCGTCCGTCCACGACTTCCCACGTGCGGGTGGACACCGCGTCGAGGAACCACCGGTCGTGCGTCACGACCACCAGCGCGCTCTTCCGCCCCGCCAGATGCCCGGCCAGCCAGGCGATCGCCTCGATGTCGAGGTGGTTGGTGGGCTCGTCGAGCATGACCAGGTCATGGTCGTCGATCAGCAACTGCGCCAGCGCCGTACGCCTGCGCTCGCCACCGGACAGATCGGCGGCCCTGGCCTCCAGGTCGAGGTCGCCGATCAGGTTGGCCAGGATCTCGCGAACCCGCTGATCGCCGGCCCACTCGTGCTCCGCCAGCCCGCCGAGCACGATCTCCTTCACGGAGGCGTCGGGGTCGAGCTCGTCACGCTGCGACAGGAAGCCCACGCGCAGCCCGCGGTTGTGGGTGACCCGGCCGGTGTCCGGCCGCACTGCCCCGGCGATGACGGACAGCAGGGTCGTCTTACCGCCCCCGTTGCGCCCGACAACCCCGATGCGCTCCCCCGCTTCTACGCCCAGGGAGACGTCGCTGAGGAGTGGCTTGGGCCCGTAAGCATGTGAGACCGACTCAAGGTTGACCAGATTCATGGCGATCCCAGGGTATCGGCTCGCCGCGGGCCGACCGACAGCAAGAGCGGTCCACCCCGGGCGGGTCGGCGGCGAGACGGGAGTGCGACGGTCACCGTACAGGGATGACGGCGCTCAGCCGGACATGGCGGCACCGGTGAGGGATGACGGCCCTCGAACGAGCGACCACCGCGCAGAGAAGAGGACGGAAGGGCGGTTCCTCAGAGGAGGAACTGGGCGGTCAGAGGAGGGTGGCGCCGGCGACGGGGCCGTGGGCGGGGACGGCGGTGTGAGCGGCGCCTGTCGTGGTCAGCCCGCGGGCCAGATCGCGGGCGTGCAGGGCGTCGATGGCCAGGAACGCACACGTCGGGCCGGAGCCGGAGACGATCGCCCCCAGCGCGCCGTGCTGGCGTCCTGCTTCGAGGGTCGGCGCGAGCTCCGGGCGGAGGCTGAACGCGGCCTCCTGGAGGTCGTTGCTCAGGTGGGCGCCCAGAGCGTAGGCGTCGCCGGTGCCCAGAGCCTCCATCAGCGAGTCGTCGATCTGGGGCCAGGGCACCTCGGCGGCCGCGGCCTCCCTGAGGCGGTCGCACTCCGCGTAGACGCTGGCGGTGGAGAGACCACCGTCCGCCAGCGCGAACACCCAGTGGAACAACCCCCCGGTGGGCAACTCGCTCAGCTGCTCGCCGCGGCCCGTGCCGACCGCTGTGCCCCCGAGCAGGGAGAACGGCACGTCGCTGCCGAGGTCGGCGGCGATCTCCATGAGGTCTTCGAAGGGCAGCCCGAGCCCCCACAGCTCATTGCAGGCCACCAGCGCGCCCGCCGCGTCGGCGCTGCCACCCGCCATCCCGCCGGCGACCGGGATGTCCTTCTGGATGAGCAGGTCGGCGCCGTAGCCGCGGCCTGCGTGTTTGGCGAGCGCGCGGGCAGCCCTGATCGCCAGGTTGCCGTCGTCGACCGGCACCTGATCGGACCACTTTCCCGACACCGACACGGTGATCGCCTCGGACTCCTTGGCCGTCACCTCATCGAAGATCGATACGGCGTGAAAGACGTTGACCAGGTCGTGGAAGCCGTCCTCCCTGAGCGGGCCGACAGAAAGTTGCACGTTGACCTTCGCAGGCACACGTACGGTCACCGAACTCATCGATCTTCTGCCACTTTCATCACTTGCCGGGGTCAAGGACACTCGATGTTATCGGGGCACGCCGCCCTGACATGCGGTTCTCGAAAGATCGCGCCGCTGGCAACGGCCCTGCAACACATAGAGTCAAGGTCATGGGCTTATGCCCCGATCCCAATCGGTTACAAATCGTGATGTCTTGCCGCCGGTCGCTCCACTGCGGTTCGGCGCCGAGAACACGCACGCCGACGCTACCCCGCCCAGGCGAGATCACCGCATCTCGACGGCTCGACCAGGTCGCCGGACTGGCCGGGTTTGCGGTCGGGTGCGGAGGGTCGACCGCGAGCGAGGAGGGTGTGTGCGTTGGCTGAGGTGACGGTGATCGAGGTGCCGCAGTGGCGGGGGTCGGGAGCTCCCACGGCGCAGCGGCTGCGGGAGGGCGCGCGGTTGCTCGCCGACATGGTGGACGCCGATCACCGGGTGCTGGTGGACGCCGATGACGATCTCGTCGGCACCGCCGCCAGGGTGCGGGAGGCAGTCGCGCCGGTGCGTGCTGGGCTGGTGGTCACCGCGGGCGGCGACTGCGGGGTCGAGTTGGAACCTGTGGCGGCGGCGCGGAAGCGGTTTGGGGATCGGCTGGTCGTCGTCTGGTTCGACGCTCATGGGGATCTCAACACGCCTGAGTCGTCGCCTTCCGGGGCTTATCACGGGATGGTGCTGCGCGCGCTCACCGGAGAGGGGCCCGAAGGGTTGGTGCCGGAGGTGACGGTGCCGCCGGAGCGGATCGTGCTGGCCGGCGGACGCGATCTCGACCGCGCGGAGGCGGAATTCGTCCAAACGCGAGGGATCCGGCATGTCCTGGAGGCGGATGCCGCGGCCCTCGTGGACGCGGTCGCGGCCTGCCACGGCACCCCGCTCGACGCAGCGGTCGGCTCTTCGCGCGGCACGGCGGCCGGTGCGACCGACGGGGATTCGCGTGGCGCGGCGGCCGTTTATGTGCACATCGATTTTGACGTGCTCGATCCGCAGGTCTTCGCGAGCGTCGGTAGCCCGGCGCCTGGTGGACTGCATCCCGATCAGCTCCTTGCTCTGGTCGGCGCCATCGCCGAACGGTATGAGGTGGCAGGCCTGGGACTCACGGAATATGAGCCGTCCAGGCGGGAGGACCAGGAGTTGCTCTCCGGCCTGGTCGAGCAGGTGGTCGATGTCTGCTCGGGACGGTGAGGGGCGAGCCCGGCCGTGGCCCGCGGAGGGCGGCGCGGACAGCGGTCAGCCCGGGCGTACGGCGCCGCGGAACGCGGAGCGGAAGTAGGGCGAGCGGAGGAAGTTGACCCTGCGCACCACGTCGCCCGTCTTGGGAGCATGGATCATGACGCCGCCGCCGAGGAACAGGGCCACGTGGGTGGGGTCGCCCGTGCCACCGCCGAAGAACAGCAGGTCACCTCGGCGGCGAGCGCTCAGCGGAATTCTGCGGCCCTGGCGGAACTGGGCGCCGGTGTAGTGGCTCAGCCGCACCCCGGCTCTGGACCAGGCGTAGAGGGTCAGGCCGCTGCAGTCGAAGCCGGTCGTGGCGGCTCCTCGCCCGATGCCGATGGTGGGGCCCTTGGCTGAGCCTCCTCCCCAGGAGAAGGAGACGCCCAGCTGGCTGAGGGCCGCGGCGGCGGCTGTCTCGCCTCTGGTCGGGGTGCGTTTCGGCTGTGCCAGGGCGGGATCGGGAACGGCGACGAGCGTGGTGCAGAGGCCTCCGCCGAGGGCGAGCCAGATGAGAGCGATGCGTCGGAGCATGCGAGCCTCCCGGGTTCGTACGTGGGTTCGGGAGGCCAGGATGATCCGGCGAGGTGAGGGGACATGGGGCCGAGCGGCATTCTGTGGATGAGGAGCCGCCACAGCAGGCGGGCTGTGGAAAGACCCTGCCCACAGGTTCGCAGGCCACGGCACGAAGAACGTCGCCTCTCTCCGGCGCATTCACGGACGATGTCGTACGCCCTTCGCATCAGTCCTGCAGGATCGTGAGCTCCCCTTCGTCGACGGGCTCCTCGAATCCGGCCAGGTACCTGTTGAGAAGATCCTCGGACACGGTCACAGAGTTGGCCCCGTGCAGCTTGTTGCGCACGGCCAGCCGCCGACGCAGCGTCTCCGGGCTGGCCTTGAGATAGACCAGTTTCCACCGGCACCCATGACTCTCGATCAGGGCCTTGTAGTCGTCACGAGTCGTCCGGCGCCAGAAGCTGTAGTCCAGGACCACCGGTTGGCCGGCTTCCATCAGGTCTACGAGCCGCTTCCTCAACGCTTCCTCGGCAGCCGCCTTGCGGCTTTCGTACTCTGCCGAATCGAACTCGGCGGCATCGCGCCCGAACCGGGTCCAGATCACTTCATCGATCGACAGCCTGACATAGCCGCGTCGCTCCAACGCCTGTGCATAGGTCGACTTGCCTGATCCCGCGATCCCGCACATCATCACGACACACCGCGCCGACGAGCCGGCCGAGCCGGCTGGGGGTTCTTCAGCCACATCAGCGAGATCGTCCAGGCCCTGGGTTCTTGTCTCCACCCCTGCGATTCAACCAGCGTGGCGCACCCCGACGCCGTTCGGGCACCCGGAGGTGCTCGGCGCGTTCGATCAGGGGGCGGATTCGGCTATGCGGACGAAGGCGTGGATGTCGAGTTGCTCGCCGCGCGCCGAAGGGTCCACCCCGGCGGCTCTGAGCGCCCTCTCCGCCCGGGCCGGGCTGCCCGCCCACGAGGCCAGGGCCGCGCGCAGGGTCTTGCGGCGTTGCGCGAAGGCCGCGTCGATCACCGCGAACACCTCTTCCCTCGACGCCGTCGTCGCGGGCGGGTCGCGGCGGACCAGGGAGACCAGCCCGGAATCCACGTTGGGCGCGGGCCAGAAGACCGACCGGCCGACGGGGCCCGCCCTGCGCA
This sequence comes from Nonomuraea sp. B1E8, assembly GCF_039871515.1. Taxonomy (NCBI): domain Bacteria; kingdom Bacillati; phylum Actinomycetota; class Actinomycetes; order Streptosporangiales; family Streptosporangiaceae; genus Nonomuraea; species Nonomuraea sp. B1E8. Next base: position 84,304 of record NZ_JBDPLS010000021.1, read on the forward strand.
CGTCCGCGTACCAGGCGGCCTTGACCGACGGAACGCCGTACACCTTGGAGCCGGGACCGGCGGCCAGGCGGTCGGCCACCTCCGACTGCACCATGACCAGGCCCTTGCGCAGCGACGGCAGGGCCTCCAGGAGGTGGAGCACCACCGGGACGGCCACGTTGTAGGGGAGGTTGGCCACCAGGGCCGTGGGGGCGAAGCCCAGCAGATCGGTCTCGGAGATCTTCATGGCATCCGCGTTGATCACCGTGAGCTGCTCGGAGGCGCCGCGGTCGGCGACGGTGAGGGGAAGCTGGTGGGCGAGCACCGGATCGATCTCCACGGCCACCACGTGCGCGGCCGACGCCAGAAGTTCCAGGGTGAGCGAGCCGAGACCGGGGCCCACCTCGATGACGACGTCGTCCGGGGACAGATCGGCCACGCGCACGATGCGGCGGACGGTGCCCCCGTCGATCACGAAGTTCTGCCCTAGCTTTTTTGTCGGACGAAGATCTAGCTTGTTCGCCAAAATACGTATTTCCGCAGGGCCCAACAGCCTCATCATCCCATCAGTCTCCCGCATCGAAGAACCTGCGATGGCGTACGGGGAGACCAGAGGAGAGGATGGCGTGGAACAGGAAGGGACGCACCTGATGGAGCCAACGGGCGCCGCGCCCCTACGCCCGACGGACATGCGGGAGGTCGGGCCCTACCGCCTGCTCGGGCGGTTAGGCGAGGGTGGCATGGGGACCGTGTTCCTCGCGCGGGCGCCGACGGGGCGGTTCGTGGCGCTCAAGGTCGTGAAGGCGGAGTTCGCCAACCAGGAGGGGTTCGCGGCCAGGTTCCACGCGGAGGTCGACAGCGCCCGGCGGGTGGCGTCGTTCTGTACGGCCCAGGTGCTGGACAACGGCAACACCGCGGACGGCAGGCCCTACATGGTGACCGAGTACATCGCGGGCACCCCCCTGTCCGACCAGATCTCGAAGCAGGGGTCCCTGGATCCTGGCCCGCTGCACGGCGTCGCGCTCGGGGTCGCCGCGGCGCTGGCGGCCATCCACGTCGCCGAACTCGTGCACAGGGACCTCAAACCGGCGAACGTGATCCTTTCGCTGTCCGGCCCGAGGGTGATCGACTTCGGGATCGCCAGGGCGCTCGACCGGGAGAGCGGGTTCACGCTCTCCGGCGAACTCCTGGGGAGCCCGGGCTGGTGGGCGCCCGAGCAGGTGCGCGGCGAGCCGGTCAGCCCGGCGGCGGACATCTTCGCCTGGGGCTGCCTGGTGGCGTACGCGGCCAACGGGCGGCACCCGTTCGGCCGGGGCGATCCCATCACGCTGGCCCACCGTGTCCTGAACACCCCGCCCGACCTGGGTACGCTGCCCGCGCCGCTGGACGACCTCGTCCGGCTGGCCACCTCGATGGACCCCTCGCAGCGCCCCACGGCGCAGGACCTGCTGATCGCGCTGGTGGGAGGGAACACGCCCACGCCGTCGATCAATCCGCCCACGCTGGTGGCGACCGAGCTGCTGAACGACCGGCGGCCGCCGCAGGAGGACGATCCGGACGTCACGGCCGCCTTCACGGCTCCCTCGCCGGGTGACACCACGCGCCTGGAGACGGTGATCGGCGGCCCGGGCGTCCCTCCTGACCCGGATGCGCCCCCGCAGGGCGATCCGCGTGACTCCGGCGCCCCGCCTGGCAGGCCACAGCCCGGTGCGGAAAGCCCTCGCGCGAGCTCCCCCGGCGGGACCGGGACGCGGGCGGCACGATCGGACGCGACGCCCGCCGAAGAGCAGGCGCGATCGGGTGCGGCGCCCGCCGAAGAGCAGGCGCGGCCGGGTGCGGCGCCCGCGACCCGTACGGACACCTGGCCCGGGGAGCGGGGCACCCCCACGCCCGCCGGCGAGCCGGCCACGCTCGGCGGCGCGAGGACGTCCGGCACCCGCTGGCTCATCGCCGCCGCGGCCGCCGTGCTGGCCGTCGTCGTGACGGCCGGCGTGCTGATCGTGACCTCCGGCCGTACCGGCACCACCCCCGGCGACGCGGGTGCCGCCTCCCCGACCGGCGCGCGCTCCAATGACGTGGGCCGCAGGTTCGCGCTGGGCTCGGACTTCGACGACCCCGTCGCCGTCGTCGCCTCCGCCCCGGAGTGCGGGCTGAAGACGTACGAGGGGACGACGGCGTCCAGGGGCCAGTTCTGCGTCATCCGCTGGACGATGATCAATCCTGGTGGCGAGCGGAAGCCGCTGGTCCAGCCGGTCATCTCCATGGTCGACGACCGGGGCGCCGAGCATGATCCGGCCGCCGTCACCCTTCCCCCTGCCATCCTGCCCGGCGGGCGGGTGGACAGCGCGTTCGTGTTCGACCTGCCCAACTACCGCAGACCCGTGAAGGTGACGGCGACCATGCTGGAGAACGGCAAGCAGATCGAGGTCACGCTGTGATGATCCGGTCCGCCCTCGTCGCGCTCCTGCTCGCCGCGGTGATGCCGCTCGTGTCCGCCTCGGGGGCCGCGTGCGCGGGAGAGTCCGACTTCGACGGTGACGGCGTGGCCGACGTCGCGGTGGGCGACCCGTTCGGCGACGGGCAGAAGGGGTCGGTGCACGTGCTGTCGGGCGGCAAGGTCGTTCCCGTCACCGTTCCCGGCCTGGCCAGGGGCGACGCGTTCGGCTGGTCGGTGCGGCTGGCCAGGGTCGACGGTGACGCCTGCGCCGACCTCGTGATCGGCGCCCCGTACGCGGACGTCGACGGCGCCGAGGACGCCGGGGCCGCCTACGTCGTCTACGGCGCCGGCTCCTCGCCCCCGCAGCGGCTGACGGCGGCCCGGCCGCAGCGGTTCGCGCACTTCGGCTGGTCGCTGGCCGCGCGTGGCGACCTGGTGGCCATCGGCGCGCCGTACGAGGACGAGAACCGGCTGCTCGACGTGGGCGCCCTCTACGTGCGCAAGGGCACGGGCGAGCTGCGCAGGATCAGCCAGGAGTCCGTGGACGTGCGGGGTAACAGCGAGGTGGGCGACCAGTTCGGCTGGTCGATGGTGTACGGGCCGGGGAACGCGCTGCTCGTCGGCGTCCCGTACGAGAACGACGACGGCCTGGGCCGCCAGGTCGAGGACGGCAAGATCGACTCGGGCTCGGTCGTCTTCATCGACGACGTCCTGGCGACCCAGCTGACGACGGTGAAGCTGGACTCGCCGACGAACGCCTCGGGCGACAGGTACGGCTACGCGGTGGCCTACGCCGACGGCGCCGGGTACGCGGTGAGCTCGCCGGGCCCGGGGGACGTGCAGCTTCTCGACGAGAACAGGAAGCCGGTGCGCACGGTGACGCAGGCGGGCGAGCAGGCGTTCGGCTTCTCGCTGGCCACGTCCGACGACGGCAGGCTGGCCGTCGGCGCGCCCTTCGGCGGCGGCGTCCGGGTGATGTCGTGGCAGGACCCCTCCGAGGAACGTATCCTGCCGACCCGCGACGGGCTGTTCGGCTGGTCGGTGGCCTTCAGCGGCAACAAGCTCTTCGTGGGGCAGCCGGACGCGCAGCCGGACGGGCGGGTGGAGGTGACGGGCCGCAACGCGGAGACGCCGCGGCCGCTGCAGCCGCCCAAGGGGGCCGACTTCGGGGTGTCGGTGGCCGGTTAGCGGGTCACGAGGTCAGAACAACGGGCGGTCGCCCGTCAGCGCGACAGGCGGTCGCCGCAGGCCGGCCACTGGCTCTCCCGGCCCTCCCGCTGGTAGAGGATCTGGGCCCGGTAGGTCTGCTCGTCGGCGGGCCAGTCGCTCGGCAGCCCGATGCCGCCCACGGCCTCCCACATGCGCACGCTGAACTGGTACATCCCGTAGTGGGGCCCGTCGGGGTTGTAGGCGAGCGGGTCGCCGTGGGCGACGCACTCGGCCAGGGCGGGCCAGTCGAGCCGCGTCACGGCGGGTTCGACCGGCTCGATGTGCTGCGGGGTGAGCGTGATGACCGTGCCGTCCTCGGGGAAACCGCCCAGCGGCGGGCTCACGTGGTAGCCGTGGCGTGGCGCGATGTGGTGCTGCCTGAGCACCTGCCGTACGGTCCTGGCGGTCGTCCGCGAGGTGAGCCGCCGGTTGCCCGCGACGATGTGCACCTCGCGCCTGGTGTGGACGGTGAGCGCCATCCCCGACAGCGGCACCGCGTGGCCGGGCGACGCGGAGAGCGTGCCGCGCGCCGCCTCGATGTCCAGCTCGGTCAGGGCGTCCGCGACGTTCGTGGCGGTGACGAGATGCGTGCTCGTGCGGCCGTCCACGGTCACCGTGAGCGGGCGGGCGCGGCGCACCTCGATGACGGCGCCGTCGGCGACGCGTTCGCGCGCGGCCGGGCGAACGACGTCGCCCGTGCCCACCGAGATCCCGGCGTCGGTGAGCACCTCCTCCACGGTCCCCGCGAAGCCGCGGATGGCCGCCTGTTCGCCGTCCACGATGACGACGACCTCTTTGACCAGCAGCGACACCGCCACGAGCGTGCCGAGCGCCACGGCGCCCGCCAGGCACACGACGGGCGTCCACGGAGAGCGCCACGGGATCGGCGGGCGCGGCGCGCGCCTCTTACCTCGCACGGACCACCTCCGGTTACGGACGGGAAACGCCCGAACGCTAGCGGTGGTCGTGGCGCCGGATCCGCCGGTTCACCAAACGATGGTCACCACTCGCCGAAGACCGTGACTCCGTTGGCGCTGATCGCCTCGCACAACCGGTCCGGATGGGCGCCCTTGACCTCCGCGAGGCAACGAAGGGTGAGCGGGATGAGATAGGGGGCGTTGGGCTTGCCGCGGTGCGGGACGGGCGGCAGGTAGGGGGCGTCGGTCTCGACCAGCATGAGCTGCTCGGGCGCGACCTCGGCGGCCTCGCGCAGGTAGGCGGCGTTCTTGTACGTCACCGGGCCGGAGAACGACATGAAATATCCCGCTTCCGAGCATTTTTTCGCCATCTCGGCGTCGCCGGAGAAGCTGTGGAACACCACCCTCTCCGGCGCCCCCTCGTCGGCCAGCACCTTCAGCACGTCGTCGTGCGCCTCGCGGTCATGGATGACCAGCGCCTTGCCGGTGCGCTTGGCGATCTCGATGTGGGCACGGAAGCTCGCGTGCTGGTCGTCCCTGCTCGACCAGTCGCGGTAGTAGTCGAGCCCCGTCTCCCCCACCGCGCGCACCTCCGGCCGCCGGGCCAGCGCCTCGATCTCGGCCAGCACCTCGGGCGTGGCCTCGTGGGCCTCGTTGGGGTGGACGGCCACGCCGGCGTAGACGCCTTCCTGCTCGGCCGCCACCCGCGCGTTCCACCGGGAGGAGGCCAGGTCGTAGCCGATCGTGACGAGCCGGGTCACGCCGACCGCCCTGGCGTCCTCCAGGATGCCGCGCACGCCGGCCGACGCCGCCTGCGCGGCCTGCGCCACCGGATCGCCCGACGACGCCTGCCTGTCGCCCACCATGATGTCGAGGTGGCAGTGGCTGTCGAACACGGGCGAGGAAAGCGGCTCAGGCGCGGCGGGAAGCTTGGTCACGGCATCCACCGTAGCCCCCGTGCGGCGGCACCCGGCCCGCCGGAGCGCCTCAGTCGGCCAGGCGGGCCAGCTCCTCGTCGACGACCTTCGGGTCGAGCTTCTTGAACAGCGGCACCGGCGGCGCGAGCGGCGTGCCCGGCTTGATGGGCTGGTGCTCCCAGCGGGCCGCCCCGTCGTAGTCGCCGGTGATCACCGGGTAGGGATCGCCGCCGTCCTCGTCGACCTCGTGGATCTCCGGCATGCCCGCCCACACACCCTCGCCGCCCAGCATGGCGTGGACCTTGTTGGACGAGCTGGGCAGGAACGGCGTGAGCATCGTCTTGGCGTCGTCGACCACCTGAAGCGCCACGTGCAGAATCGACTTCTGCCGCTCGGGGTCGCCCTTGAGCTTCCACGGCTCCTGCTCGGCCAGGTATTTGTTGGCCTCGCGGACCACGTCGAGCGCCTCACTGATCGCGTTCTTGAACCTCGACCTGCCGAGCTCCTCACCCACCGGGCCGAACGTGTTGCGCGAACGCTCCAGCAGCGCCCGGTCGGCGTCGGTCAGGTCGCCGGCCTCGGGCACGGCCCCGAAGTTCTTCGCCGCCATCGAGATCGACCGGTTGACCAGGTTGCCCCAGGCCGCGACCAGCTCGCCGTTGTTGCGGTTGACGAACTCCTGCCAGGTGAAGTCGGTGTCCTGGTTTTCCGGGCCGGCCACCGCGATGTAGTAGCGCAGGGCGTCGGCATCGTAGCGCTCGAGGAAGTCGCGCACGTAGATGACGACCTGGCGGGAGGAGGAGAACTTGCGGCCCTCCATCGTCAGGAACTCGCTGGAGACCACCTCGGACGGCGCGTCGAGCGCACCCAGCGAGCCGGGCGTGCCGCCGCGGTCGCCCCGCCCGCTGTAGCCGAACAACATCGCCGGCCAGATCTCGGCGTGGAAGACGATGTTGTCCTTGCCCATGAAGTAGTAGCCGCGGGCGTCGGGATTCTGCCACCACTGGCGCCACGCGTCGGGGTCTCCTGAGCGCCTGGCCCACTCGATCGAGGCCGACAGGTAGCCGATGACGGCGTCGAACCACACGTAGAGCCGCTTGTTGGGCTGGTCGCGCCAGCCGTCGAGCGGGATCGGCACCCCCCAGTCGAGGTCGCGGCTGATCGCCCGCGGCTGCAGGTCGCCGAGCAGGTTGAGCGCGAACTTCAGCACGTTGGGCCGCCACTCGCCCTGCTTGGACTGCAGGTAGGAGCCGAGCACCTCGGCGAAGGCGGGCAGGTCGAGCATGAAGTGCTCGGTCTCGGTGAACACCGGCGTCTCGCCGTTGATGCGGCTCACCGGGTTGATCAGCTGGATCGGGTCGAGCTGGTTGCCGCAGCTGTCGCACTGGTCGCCGCGCGCGCCGTCGTAGCCGCAGATAGGGCAGGTGCCCTCGATGTAGCGGTCGGGCAGCGTGCGGCCCGTGGACGGCGAGATGGCGCCCATCGTGGTCTGGGGGAAGATGTAGCCGTTGTCATAGAGACCCTTGAAGATCTCCTGCGTGACGGCGTAGTGGTTTTTCGTCGTCGTCCTGGTGAACAGGTCGTAGGCGAGCCCGAGCCCGGTCAGGTCTTCGGCGATGACGCGGTTGTAGCGGTCGGCCAGCTCCTTGGCGCTGACGCCCTCCTTGTCGGCCTGCACCTGGATCGGCGTGCCGTGCTCGTCGGTGCCGGAGACCATCAGCACCTTGTTGCCCGCCATCCGCTGGTAGCGGCTGAAGATGTCGGACGGCACGCCGAAACCTGAGACGTGCCCGATGTGGCGAGGGCCGTTAGCGTACGGCCACGCGACGGCGGTCAAGATGTGCTGGGACATGGTCCTAAGCCTACGGGGTCTCTGAAGATCATTTGTTACGGTCACCCGTGGTCCGCCGCCCGCCCATCTTCGAGATTCCTCGTTACGGTCACCAGTGGTCCGCCACCCGCCGCACTCCGGCTGAGGGCCCTCCAGGAAACGGCCTCTGACCCTTCACCGCTGACCGACCGCAACGCGAGCCCACCCTTGCCCGTGCTCCGTGGTCCACGCCTTGACCACGGACCGGGCCGGCAGGGCGCTCCGTAACGGCGGCGCGCCACTGACCGGTCAGAGGGCGTTTCCCTGGACGGACGGGAACCCACGCCAGCGGGTGGACGACCCCAGCAGCGCGTAAAAGATGCTTTGGCCCCGCGCGCCCGCCCGCAGCGCTAAAGGGCGTTTATCGCTCTGACTTCTCGAGGGAGATCGCCTCGGCGGCCTCTTCGGCTGCCTTGGCGGCCACGTCGATGGAGCTCTCGCGCGTGCGGCGGATGCCCAGGATGCTGATGAACAGCGAGGCGAAGATCGTCTGGAAGCTCATGACGAGCGCCGTCGCCGACGGCACGACGAGCCGCAGCGACTCGCGCGGGTTGAGTTCGCCGAAGCTGCGCACCTGCCAGTGCACCAGCGACATCACCAGCCCGACCAGGCCGGCCAGCGCCAGCAGGCCGCCCACCACGAGCCCCTTCTCCAGGGTCACGATGTCGATGATCCTGCGGATGCGCGGCGACTCCGGCAGGAAGCCCTCCTCGGCCGCGTAGACCTTCGTGAACAGCGCGAACAGCGCGGCCTGGAAGCCGATCACCATCAGCGCGGACGTGCCGACCAGCGTGTCGACGTCGAAGGCCAGCTCGCCGATCTCGACGGGGCCGAACGTCAGCGCGGTGCTCGCGACCAGGCCGATGACCATCATCAGCACGCCGGGGTAGAAGAACAGCCACTTGGGGCTGTAGAGGAGCAGGAAGCGCAGGTGACGCCAGCCGTCGCGCCACGAGCGCAGGTGCGGCGGGCGTGAGCGGCCGTCGGGCGAGAGCGTCGTGGGCACCTCGCGCACGTCGAGGCCGGACAGCGTGGAGCGGACCACCATCTCCGAGGCGAACTCCATGCCGCCGGTCTGCAGGTGCAGCCGCAGGATGGACTCGCGCCTGAAGCCGCGCAGCCCGCAGTGGAAGTCGCCGATCGCCGACGGGAAGAACAGCCTGCCGATGAACGACAACACCGGGTTGCCGAGATAGCGGTGGAGCGGAGGCATGGCCCCCGGGGCGATGCCGCCCTTGAAGCGGTTGCCCATCACCAGGTCGGCGCCGTCGCGCAGCTGCTCGACGAACGGCAGCAACGAGGTGAAGTCGTAGGAGTCGTCAGCGTCGCCCATGATCACGAACTTGCCGCGCGCCGCCCGGATCCCGCCCATGAGGGCGTTGCCGTAGCCCTTCTCATCGACGTGGACAACGCGGGCGCCGGCATCACGGGCCAGTTGTTGCGAGCCGTCCGTGCTGCCGTTGTCGGCGATCAGGACTTCGCCCTCGATGCCGTGCTCCTCCATGCACGCCAGTGCCTTGCGCACACAGACTTCCACGGTCTCCGCCTCGTTGAGGCAGGGCATGACCACCGTCAGTTCCACGTGTCTACCCTTCAGTTAAGGCTGTTCCAGTCAACCATCATGCCCTGTGCCCGAGTGTGGTCGGGTCAAGACCCACAAACGACTGGCATTCTTTACAGCATGGTGAGCGTCGCGGAGATTACCCCTGTGGACCACTCCGCTCCTGGCCCTGCAGCCCGTGCGCTGTCCATGGTGCGCCGGCATCGGGTGTTCGCCGCGGCCTTCGGCGTCGGCGCCGTGCTGCGGCTCATCACCATGCTCGGCTACGGCCCGGCCATGTGGTTCAACGACTCCTACGAGTACGTCTCGGTGGCCCTGCACCCGAGGCCCCACCCGATCAGGCCCGACGGTTACAGCTTCTGGCTGATGCTGCTCAAGCCTTTCCACAGCTTCACCCTGGTGGTCCTGACGCAGCACCTGATGGGCCTGGCCACGGCCTGCCTGATCTACGCGCTGCTGCGCATCAAGTTCAGGCTGCCGAAGTGGGGGGCGACGCTGGCCGCCGCGCCGGTGTTGTTCGACGCCTACCAGATCCAGCTGGAGCAGCTGGTGATGTCCGACACCATGTTCATGCTGCTCGTGGTCGGCGTCATCACGATGGTGTTGTGGAAGCGGCGGCTGACGTGGCAGGCGGGCACCGTGATCGGCCTGCTGCTGGCGCTGACGTGGCTGACCCGCTCGATCGGCCTGCCCATCCTGGCCCTGGTGGTGCTCTATCTCCTGGTCAAGCGCACCGGCTGGCGGCCCATCACGGCCGTCATCACGGCCTGCGCGCTCCCGGTGCTGGCCTACATGGGCTGGTTCGCCTCCGCGTACGGCAAATTCGCCATGACCAACAGCGACGGCCTCATCCTGTACATGCGCACGGCCATCTTCGCCGACTGCAACAAGATGGACATCGACAAGTACACCGAGGTGCAGCTGCTCCTGCTCTGCATCAACGACCCGGTCAACCAGCGCAAAGACTACGCCCAGTGGTATCTGTGGGGGCAGGGCAACGGCGACGGCACGGGCACCGGCGAGGTGCTGCACCGCTGGGGCACCAACAAGAAGTTCAGCGAGATCACCAACGAGGCCGCCAGCAAGTTCGCCACGCGCGCGATCCTGTCGCAGCCGGGCGACTACCTGCAGGTGGTCGTGCGCGACTTCTTCCGTTCGTTCCACTGGGCCCGTCCGCGCTTCCCCGACGAGTCCACGTACAACATGTACCAGTTCAAGCCCTACTACGAGATCGACGCGAACGGCCAGCCCAAGCGGCTGCCGAAGTGGTCGTCGTACGCGGGCGGCCGCACCGACACCGACGCGTTCAGCTACGAGCAGGGCCCGCCCGAGACGAGGATCGTGCATCCGTGGGCCGACATCATGAGCGGCTACCAGAAGGTGTTCTACCTGCGCGGCATCGTGCTCGGCGGGATCCTGCTGATCGGCCTGTACGGCGTCGCGGTCCGGTGGCGCAAGTTCGGCGGCCCGGTCGTGCTGCCGTGGCTCGGCGCGTTCGGGTTGCTGCTGGCCCCGGCCGCGACGGCGGAGTTCGACTACCGTTACGTGCTTCCGGCCGTGCCGCTGGCCTGCATCGCGGCGGCGATCACGCTGCGCAAGGGCGTCACTTCGGCGCGACGGTCACCCAGGAGCGCAGGAACATCCGGGCCCACCACTCTGCGTGTGCGATGGTCTCGGCGGTCAGCACGGGGTAAAGCCACCAGAAGTTGACCAGGGCGATGAGCGCGAACGCGCCCACGACCGCGGCCCCGAACGCCCTCCGTGCGGGCGTGGCCGCGGCCCTGCCCAGGATCAGCCCCGCCACCAGCACGAGCGCCAGCACCATGAACGGCACGACGGGGATCATGTAGAACAGGTACATCGTCCGGTTGTCGGCGATGGCGTAGTAGAACCACGGCAGCCAGCCGACCGCGTAGGCCAGCAGCACGGCGCCGGCCCGCCAGTCACGCGTGTTGAAATACCACACGACGAGGGCGATCAGCGCGAGCGCGGCTCCGTACCAGAGGGCGGGGGTGCCGGCCCCGATCACAGCCTGGGAGCACTTGTCGGCCCCGCACGCCGACGGCGGCAGGTCCCCGGCGTAATGGAAGGTGACGGGACGCAGCAGCACGGGCCACTGCCAGGGCTCGGACATGTTCTGGTGGTAGGTGTCCAGTCCGCTGTGGAAGCCGAGCACCTGCAGCTGGTACTGCATCCACGACCGCACCGAGTCGACCACGAAGAACGCGGGCCCCGACGAGGTGGCCTGCGCCCAGTTGCGTCCCCAGCCGTCCGCGCTGACGAACCACCCGGCCCACGACGCCGTGAACGTCGCCGCGGACGCGAGCGCCATCGCCCCGAACCCGCCGGGCAGGTCGTACGCCAGCGCCCCCCTGACCGGCTCGCGCGCCCCCAGCGCCCGCCTGGCCCCCATGTCCCACATGAGGCTCATGACGGCGAACGCGAGCAGGAAGAAGATGCCCGACCACTTGACCGCGCACGCGGCGCCGAGGCAGACGCCCGCGGCGATGCGCCAGGGCCTGAGCCCGAGCCGCGGCCCCATGCCGGCGACGGGCGAGCTCTCGTACCAGGAGACCAGCCGCTCCCTCGCCTGGTCGCGGTCGGCCACCAGGCAGGCGAATCCGGCCAGCACCCAGAACATCAGGAAGATGTCGAGCAGCCCCGTGCGCGACAACACCAGGTGCAGCCCGTCGAGCGCCAGCAGCAGCCCGCCCAGGCAGCCGAGCAGCGTCGAGCGGGTCATCCGCCGCGCCACCCTGGCCAGGATCAGGATCGACAGGGTGCCGATCAGCGCGGCGGCGAAGCGCCAGCCGAACGGGTTCATCCCGAACAACCACTCGCCCACGCCGATCATCCACTTGCCGAGCGGCGGATGCGCCACGAACGACGCGCAGTCGGACGGCTGCGCGCACTGCTTGAAGATGTCCAGGTTGCCGGCGATGAGCCGGCGGTCGGCGATGGGGTTGTCGGCGTCGCCGAGCATGGTCCGCTCCACGCCGTGGGTCAGCAGCGAGTAGGCGTCCTTGACGTAGTACGTCTCGTCGAAGACGACGGATTTGGGATCGCCGAGCCTGACGAACCTGAGGATGCCGCCGAAGATCGCCACCACGATCGGCCCGACCCACCCCAGCAGGACGCCGTCCTGCATGGGTGGGATCAGTCGACGCGGCGAAGCCCCCCAATTACTCACGAAGCGCACCTTATGGTGTCGCTGATCTCCTGTGCACCAGATCGTAAAGCTCGCGCTTGGGAATCCCCGCCCCCTTGGCCACCTCGGCGACGGCCAGCTTGCGCTGCGTGCCCTCGGCGACCATCCGGTCGACCTGAGCGACGAGCGCGTCCATGTCCTGCTCCTCCGCCCGCGCGACGTGACCGGCGACCACGACCGTGATCTCGCCCTTGACGCCGCCCTCCGCCCAGGCGGCCAGCTCGCCGAGGCCGCCCCGGCGCACCTCCTCGTAGGTCTTGGTCAGCTCGCGGCAGACCGCCGCCTCGCGGCCGGGCCCGAACGCCTCCGTCATGGCCGTGAGGGAGCTCGCCAGCCGGTGCGGCGCCTCGAAGAAGACCATCGTGCGTTCCTCGCCCGCCAGCGCGGCCAGGCGGCGGGCGCGCTCGCCCGGCTTGCGCGGCGGGAAACCCTCGAAGCAGAACCGGTCGCTCGGCAGCCCCGACACGGCCAGGGCGGTGGTGACGGCGCTCGGGCCCGGCAGCGCGGTGACCGTGACGCCCGCCTCGACCGCGAGCCTCGTCAGGCGGTAGCCCGGGTCCGACACGCCCGGCATCCCCGCGTCGGTGATCACGACGACCGTGCGGCCCTCCCACAGCGCCTCGACGAGTTCCTGGGCCCGGCCCGCTTCGTTCTGGTCGTAGTAGGACACGATCCGGCCGGTGATCTCCGCCCCCAGCTCCGCGGCGAGCCTGCGCAGCCTGCGGGTGTCCTCGGCGGCCACCACGTCGGCGTCTTCGAGCGCCTCGCGCAGGCGGGGCGAGACGTCGCCCGCCTGGCCTATGGGGGCTCCTGCCAGCACCAGCCTGCCGCGCTCTCCAGTCACCTGGCCATTGTGGCAGGCTATCCCTATTAGACGGTGTTTCTGCATGGCTTTCCGCTGAGGGCCCGTACGATGGCCGAATGGCGGTGACCGACTCCTCGTACCAGGCCTTTGACGACTCGGAGGCCGGCGACGGCCAGCACGAGGTCGCCCGGTCCGTACGCGATCGGGTGATTCCTCCCATGCGCGGAAGCGTGATGTGGGGGTGGCTCGGCCCGCTGCTGGTCACCGTGTTCGGCGGGGTCCTCCGTTTCCTCGATCTCGGCCATCCCAAGGCCGTGGTGTTCGACGAGACGTACTACATGAAAGACGGCTACTCGCTGATCACCTGGGGGGTCGAGCGGGTCACGGTCAAGGACGCCGACAAGGCGATCATCGCCGGCGACACCGGCGGCATCTGGCAGTCGTGCACGGCCGAGACCATGGACAAGTGCGCCTCCTACGTCGTGCACCCGCCCCTGGGCAAGTGGATGATCGGCGCGGGCGAGTGGTTGTTCGGGCTCAACCCGTTCGGCTGGCGCTTCGCCGCCACGCTGATCGGCACCCTGTCGATCCTCGTCCTGGCCAGGGTGGCACGGCGGATGACCCGCTCGACGCTGCTCGGCTGCTTCGCCGGCCTGCTGCTGGCCCTCGACGGCCTGCACTTCGTGCTCTCCCGCACGGCACTGCTCGACATCTTCCTCATGTTCTGGGTGCTGGCCGCGTTCGCCTGCCTGGTGGCCGACCGCGACCAGGCACGGGAACGGCTGGTCTCCTGGTACGAGAGCTCGCCCCTGTCGCCGCAGGGGCCGTCGCTGGGCATCAGGTGGTGGCGGATCGCCGCCGGCGTGTGCCTGGCCTTCGCGATGTCGGTCAAGTGGTCGGGGCTGGCGTTCGCGGTGGCGTTCGCGGTCATGTCGCTGATGTGGGACTTCGGGGCGCGCAGGGCCGTGGGACTGCGCAGCCCCTACATGGGGGCGTTCAACAAGGACGTGCCGCAGGGGGCGCTGGCGTTCGTGGCGGTGCCGTTCGTGGCGTACATGGCCACCTGGACGGGCTGGTTCGCCAACGCCACCGGCTACGGCCGCAACTGGGACCAGGCCACCTCGTCCGGGCCGCTCTACTTCGTCTTCGACTCGATGCGGTCGTGGATCCAGTACCAATGGCAGGTCTTCACCTTCCACAGCGGGCTGGAGACCTCACACCCCTACATGTCCGAGCCGTGGCAGTGGCCGCTGCTGCTGCGTCCCGTGGCCTTCTACTACGAGGCCAGGCAGGACGCCTGCGGCGTCAAGGACTGCTCGGAGGCCGTGCTGGGCGTGGGCACGCCGGTGATCTGGTTCGGCGCGGTGGCCGCGCTGGTGGCCCTCATCGCGTGGTACGTCTCCTCGCGCGACTGGCGGGCCGGCGCCGTGCTGCTGGCCTACGGCATGGGCTGGCTGCCGTGGTTCTACTTCGCCATCGCCGGCAACCGCACCATGTTCCTGTTCTACGCCATCCCGATGGTGCCGTTCATGGTGCTGGCCATCACGCTGTGCGCGGGGCTGATGATCGGGCGCGCGGGCAAGAGGCTGCCGGGGACCAGGTACTACCGCCGTCCCACCGCGGCCGCCGTCGTCGGCGCCTTCGCCCTGCTCGCACTGATCAACTTCTGGTGGCTGCACCCCGTCCTGTCGGGTGAGCTGATCCCGTACGTCGAGTGGAAGGCCCGCATGCTGTTCGAGAAGCAGTGGATATGATCACGTTTCCGTCGGCTCAATAGTGGTTTCTTAGGGCAGTCGCAGTGCAAGACCCGATACGCACCACCTTCGGACATCGTCAGGTCCGGGGTCGATACGGCAAACTTCGAGGCATGAGTGCACCGGATGTCACCGCCCTTCTCGCCGAGTTGGAGCGCTCTCAGCCGGACCTTGCCGAAGAGGCCAGGACCGCCGTCGAATGGTTGACGGGTGGGGAGCCGTTGGAGACGGTAACCCAGCTCGACGTCTGCGAGTTTCTCTGGTACACCCTGCCGATCAAGGTGGGGCCGCTCAAGCCTGGAGGCGACCACGAGCGCCTCGCACGTTCGCTCGGCCAACTGCTGCGGCTCGGCGGGCTGGAGCGGTACGCCGACCTGTGCACGTCCCCCACGACGATCAAGATCCTGCGCACGTACGCCCGCGAGGGCGATGACGCCGGCGCGAGCGCCTACCAGCAGGCGCTCGAGGCCACGGGCGTGCTCCCGCCCGATGTGCCAGAACTCCAGTGGAGCATGATCATGGGCCCGGAGGAGCTGGGCGCCCACCTGGCCTGCTCCGCCGCGCTCGAGCTGGCCATCGTCGCCCGCGCGAGCGTCGACCGCACCGCGCTGACCCGCCGCTGGCTCACCGAGCCACGGGCCGAGCTGGGCGGCGACAGCTGGCTCAACCGGGTGCACGGCGAGCGGCTCAACCGCTGGGTGCTGGGCCGCGGCCCCGCCAGGCGCGAGCTGGCCCAGCCGTTCGAGGTGCGCCTGCACGCACCCGTCACCCCGCAACCCCTGCCCGCCCTGCACCGGCTGCTCTCCCTGGCCGCCGCCTCGGAAGGCAGCCTGCCGCTGCGGCTGGCCCCGTCACCCGAGGCGCTCAGGCTGCGCGAGCTCGCCGAACGCGAGCTGGGCGCGATCAGCCGTGACGGCACCAAGCTGATCATCACCGACTACGGCAAGCGGCTGCTCAAGTCCCCGAAGGCCATGTGGAGGGCGGTCACCAAGCTGCTGCTGGCCAGGGGCGAGCACGAGTTCGAGGTGTCGGCCCGCGAGGCCGCGCTCATGCTGCTCGCCGACGGCACCCTGATGTCGCCCGCCGAGCTGCGCGAGCGGGTGGCGGAGGTGGTCGGCGGTGAGGGCTGGCATCCCGCGACGAGCCTGGAGGACGTCTCCGCGCCCGTGACCGACCTGGTGGCCCAGCTCACGGCGCTGGAGCTGGCCTACAGCGACGAGCTGGCGGTGCGGATGCGCCGCCCGGGCCAGCTGGCCGCGCTGGCGGCGCTGCGCGCACACGCGCTGCGACCGAGGAAATACGTCAGCTCAGGATGAGCTCCGGCCTCCATCCATGACCCCGGAGAGCCGTTCGAACACTCCCGGTAGTTACGATGGCGGGGCAGCACCAGAAGGGGGGGCCGTCATGGAGCTGTTTCCCGCCATGCCGCTCGCCGAGTGGACGGAGGCCAAGGAGACCTTTCACAGGTTCGCGCAGATCGTGGGCAAGATCCGGCTGGCGTCGAGCAACCGGCGCAACCACTGGTGGCAGGTGCCCTTCCACCCGACAGGGCGAGGGCTCACCACGCGCCCCATGGGCGGCCTGGGCGAGCAGCCGCTGTTCTGCATCGACTTCGACCTCGTACGCCACCGCCTGGTGATCGACGTGCTCGACGGGCGCAGCGCGGAGTTCGGCCTGATCGGACGGTCCGTGGCGTCGTTCCACGACCGGCTGTTCGAGACCCTGGCCGGGCTGGGCATCCGGCCCGAGATCTGGGCGGTGCCGTTCGACATGGGGGACGACACGCCGTTCCCCGAGGACACCCTGCACGCCCGCTACGACCCCGTGCTGATCAACCGCTACTGGCGGATCCTGTCGCAGGTGGTGCAGCTCCTCGACCGGTTCGCCGCCGGGTTCGCCGGCAAGACGAGCCCGGTGCACCACTTCTGGCACACGTTCGACATCGCCGTCGCCCGGTTCACCGGGCGCGTGGTCCGGGTCTCGCCCGACGCCGACCCGGTGACCCGCGAGGCCTACAGCTGGGAGGTCATCAGCTCGGGCTTCTGGTTCGGCGACAAAGAACGTCCATGGCCGGCGTTCTACTCCTACACCGCGCCCGAGCCCGAAGGGCTGGAGCGCGAGCCGCTGCGGCCCGCGCAAGCCGAATGGCTGCCGGCCAGGGGCAGCCACCTGGCCGTGCTCCGCTACGACGACGTGCGAGGCATGGAAGAGCCGGTGGCGGCGGTGCTGGAGTTCCTCGACAGCGCCTACCTGGCGGGCGCCAAGCTGACCCGGCTCGACACCGAGGCGCTGGCCTCCCCGGGCGGCGTGACCGACCCCTACTACGGGAAGGCCTGAGACGCGCGAAGCGCCCGCCCTCCGGAGAGGGCGGGCGCCCCACGAGTGCGCACCGGTGTGCAGGTCGCCTCTCGGCGAAAGGCACAACGCGGCTCCAGCCGAACGGTAGTCCGCGAAGGCAATAGGTGAGGCCCGGGGACACTGATCACACCGGCCACGCGTCATATAACCCCGCCAGGCGGCCGGACATTCCCCGATCGGCCTGGTCGATTTCCGCCGCGGTCAGGAGCGGGCGGCGGCGTGCTCGGGAGCTGCCGGGCTCGTGACCCCGTCAACCGGCATCGTCGAAGTGACCGGCGGCGAACTCGGCGAACGTTCGACCGTCAAGGAGTTGATCCAGCATCCCCACCAGGAACTCGCACTCCCTCGCCGGATGCTCAGCCGGGCACTCCAGCGCGTGCCGCAACACCTCCTGCGCCGCTCTGGCCCGCGCGATGAGCTCGTCCAACTCCCCGATCCGCTCGCCCACCGCCTTGCGCCACTCCTCGCCCGGCGCGTCCAGCACCGCCCCCGCGGTGTCCAGCGAGATGCCGAGCTGCTGCAACGTCCGCAGGAAGACCAGGCGCCGCAACTCCTGCCTGCCGTACATGCGGCGGCCCCGGCGGCGCGCGACGGGTACGACCAGGCCGCGCTCCTCGTAGTAACGCAGCGCGGAGGCGTTCATGCCGAGGACGCGGGCGGCCTCGCCGATCGAAATCAGGTCCATGACCTCATTTGACTTCAAGTCGGCTTGAACCGCTTCGCTGGGGGCATGCCAATCACCTCCTGGGTCACGGGCGGCCCCATCAACTCGCCCTTCGCCTCCCCGAACGGCCTGCGCGGCCGCCTGGCCGGACGCTTCATGCTGGTGGCCAACCACCAGGAACAGCTGCTACCCGCCCTCGACGTGCGGCCGGGCGAGCACGTCCTGGAGGTCGGCTATGGTCCCGGCGCGCTCATCAAGCTGCTCGGCCGGACCGGTGCCGCACAAGTCTGTGGCGTGGACCCGTCGCCCGACATGCGCGCGCTGGCCGGCCGCCGGGCGGGCGGGGCCGAGCTGCGGCTGGGCACCGCATCCGACACAGGATTCCCTGAGGGCAGCTTCGACTGCGTGGTCTCGGTCAACAACGTGGCCCTCTGGCCGGAACTGGAACCGGGCCTGCGAGAGCTCCGCCGCGTCACCCGCCCGGGCGGCCGGGTGGTGATCGCCTGGCACGGCGGCACCTCACCCTCCCCGATCGGCCGCCGGCTGCGCCTGCCCGAGGACAAGCTGGAGCGCGTCCACAAGGGTCTGGACGAGCTGTTCTGCGAGGTCAGCAGGCAGGAGCTGAGGGCGCTGACGGTCTTCGCGGCCCGCTGAGCCCGCCACTTCTGCGCCCAGCCGTGGCCGGCCTTCGCCGGCGTGGATCAACGGCCCGCTCACCACCGGCGCCGACGGTCCGCTAAGTCGTCGGCTGCGGCGGATCCGCGTCAGCCCGTGGCACGTGAGGTTCCACGGTGCCCGTGAGCTTTGCGGCCCTGGCGCGCAGGTAGCGCTCCTGGGGCCGGCTCATCGCGCGCCCGGCCGCATCGTGGGTGGGTCCTTCCTCCGTTGCCTCTCGCCAGGGACGTCGGAGCCGAGGCCGCGCACCGGACACGTTCCGGAAAAGATTCACACGAGCACGCCGCCGCCGTCCACGCCCATGACCGCCCCGCTGACGTACGGGCCGGCGCGTAGGGCACCATCGAAGGCGTGCCATACGCGAACGCCACCGGCGTCAAGCTGTCCTACCAGGTCCGCGGCGCCGGGCCGCCCCTCGTGCTGCTGCAGGGCCAGGCCAACGACCACCGCTGGTGGGACCCGGTGCGGGCCGACTTCGAGTCGTCGTACACCACGATCACCTTCGACTACCGGGGCACCGGCCACAGCGACAAGCCCGACGAGCCGTACACGACCCGCGGGTTCGCCTCCGACGTGCTGGCCGTGCTCGACGAGCTGGACGTGGAACGGGCGCACCTCTACGGCACATCGATGGGCGGGCGGGTGGCCCAGTGGCTGGCGGCCGACCATCCGGAGCGGGTCGGGGCGCTGGTGCTCGGGTGCAGCTCGCCGGGCGGCGCCCACGGGTTCGAGCGGGGCAACGACGTCCGCCGGTCGCTGGCCCAGCCGGACCGGGCGGCGGCCGAGCGGGCGCTGCTGGAGCTCATGTACACACCCGCCTGGCTGGCCACGCACCCCGGCCCGCATCGCACCGTCGGCGACCCGCGCATGCCGGCGTACGCGCGGCGCCGCCACCTGGCCGCCAGCGCCGGGCACGACAGCTGGGACGCGCTGCCCACCATCACCGCCCCCACGCTGATCGTGCACGGCACCGACGACGTGCTCAACCCGGCGGCCAACGCGCCGCTGCTGGCCGGCCGCATCCCGGCTGCGCGGCTGCGGATGGTGGAGGGGGCACGGCACGCGTACTTCGAGGAGTTCCGCGAGGTCGCGAGCCCGCTGGTGCTGGAGTTCCTGGCCGGCGCGGTCTAGCCCACGGCCATCACAGGAGCACGCCGTGTTCACTGGCGTACGGCGGGGATGGCTCTCAACCTGCGGAGGTGGGCAGATTCCAGCTCGGGCCGTCAGGGGTTCCCAGCCATACCCGTTGTGCGCTGGGCGTGATGGTGATCCCGAACGCGGACTGATGGGGACGTCCTGCGCCGTCCCAAATGTGGATCGCCTTCTCGATGACATCCCACAAGCGTTGTGGGCCGTTCTGGCGGACCACCCATCCATCGCCGTTCGCCGAGATCCATGCCCATGACTGTGAGACGTGGTCGGTGAGCAGGTGCTCGGCGGGCCCGTCATCGGCGAAGACCAGCGTGTGCTGGGTGTCGGGGGCGGCGAGCTGGGCCACCCACGTGGAGGTCCAGTCTTCCCAGATGTCGTTGGGGTCGAGGCTTGCCGGGCGGAGTGACCCGCCCCTGCCTGGCAGGCCGGCGTCCGGCAGTGGGGCGCGGTGAGGGCGGGCCATCATGAATGACACGTGGCCGGGCAGGAATTCGCCATGCGCGGTGCCGGGACCGTCAACTGTCATTTTGGCCAGGCCGAATCCGTGCTGCCAGCCCGACAAGGTGGCCAGGATGATCGCGCCCGTGCGGCTCTGCCGCAGCCATGCCCTGGGGATGTGGCGCACGGCACACGTGGCGATGATCCGGTCGTAGGGTACGCCGCCCGGATGGCCGTGAAGCCCGTCCCCGGTGATCAGCTCTGGTTCGTGACCGAGCCCGCGCAGTGCCGCGGCGGCGCGTTCGGCCACAGCGGGGTCTATCTCGATGGAGGTGACCAGCTCGGGGCCCAGTCGCTGGCACATGAGCGCCGTGGAATAGCCGGTGCCTGTGCCGATCTCCAGCACCTTGTCCCCTTCGCACAGGTCAAGGTATTCCAACATGCGAACGACCAGGCCGGGCAGCGTCGAAGAAGAGGTCGGCTCGCCGATCTCATTGCACTGCGTGACGATGGTCCGGTCCTCGTAGACCAGACGCAGCCACGCTTCGTCACCGACCTCGGCACGACGGACCGGCTCCCACTGCCCGTCGACGTTGCGGAACGCGTCGTCCGGCAGAAAAGCCTCGCGGGGTACTGTCTCGACCGCGCGACGCCACAGTGGGCTGCGGAGGTCGCGGCCCTCTGCAAGCTGGTCGGCCAGGCTACGGCGTAGCCGCATCCCCAGGTCGTCGCCGTGGTATGCGTTCACTTTCGCTCCAGGAGCAGGTCAGCGATCGCAGATGCGATCGGTAGCCGGGTGGCGTCTTGCAACCATGCCCATTGACCGTTCGGATTCGCTTCGAGGAACACCCACCGCCCATCGTCGGTCACAGCGAAGTCGAAGGCGGCAAAGCGCAGGTCCAGGTGCTTGAGATAGGCCAAGCACGCCTCGATGATGGCAGAAGGGGGATCGACGACCACATAGCGATGTTTCTCATAGTCCTGCCGCCAGTCCAGCATCCCAGATTCGATGCGGACGCTGAACAAACGATTTCCTACGGCGGTGACTCGGATATCGGCGACTTTGTGGACACGGGCCTGAAACAGATGGGCGGCGTGGTTCACCCGTTGGTCGAGCTGATCGGGGTTCACCGGCGTGGCCCAGATGGTTGCCGGCTGCCCGTCCGCGCCGTCGAGGGGTGTCATACGGAGTGGCTTGTAGATGATCGGCCCATGCTCATCGGCGAAGGCACGTGCGTCGGCCATGCAGTTCGTGATCAGCGTCGCCGGGATCGTGAATCCTGCGGTACGAGCGACAGCGAGTTGCAGCGGCTTGTGTTCGGCTGCCGCGATCCGCCATGGATGGTTGATGTACGGACACCTTAGCGACGCCAGAACACCACCGAGCCCGAATCGTGCCTGCGTCGCGGTGAACCGGGCGTGCTGTTGTACGGCGTGTGCGTGGAGGTATGGGGTGGGCCGCCGGTAGTACACGGCCCTGGGTTATTACCGTCCGCAATCGACAGTGTTCGGTTGCCGTCGACTAGGACCCTTCGCTCACGCGAGAAGGGCAGGTGAACGCTCGTTCAATATGCCTCGCCGGACAGAAGCCGCGTCCAGACATCTTCAGCGCGCTTGCTACGCCAGCTCTCCGTTTCGTGGACGAGGACGGCGGCCGGCGTGTGAGTGGTCCGCCTGATGAACATCAGGCCACCCGCGACGCACAGTTCGAACGCCATGTCCTGGCAGGCGCAGGTGTGTCGTCGAACGCGTACATGTGCGCCGCGAGAGGGTGGTTCGCTCCACGCAAGTTTCTTGTGATCCGGTTTAGGGGGTTGGACGTGGATGCCGTGGTAAGGCCAGTTCATGGAGTCACCATAATCACTTCTTGTCTACCTCGTCTAGGACGTTGGCCATATGATCAGCGTCGACTACGTGTCTAACGTCACTCACGTGGGTGTGGACAGGTTTGACCCGACGCCGATTTACCAGCAGGTGGCGGCGATCATCAGAACGCAGATCAAGAATGGTGAGCTGGGCCCCCGCGACCGGATTCCGTCCGAATCGGAGATGGTTCGAGACCATGGGGTGGCGCGTGACACGGCCCGTCAGGCCGTTGCCCTGTTGCGTGAGGAAGGCTGGGTGATGACCCTGCCACAACGGGGCAGTTTCGTCGCCGACCGGGAGAGCTGGCCGGCGCAGGGCTGAGCGGCGCGGTCCGCGCGGTCAGCCGGCGGCCCGGGCGAGGCGGGCGGCCAGTTCCCGCAGGTGCGCGACCAGCTCGGCCGGTTCGTGCACCTCGAACTCGCCGCCCAGCGAGAGCAGCCGGAAGGCTAGCCAGTCCAGGGTGTCGGCGTGCATGCGCAGCCGGCAGGTCCGCTCGTCTTCTCCGACGACCTCGCCGAGCGCCCTGACGACCTCCGTACCCGGGCCGTGCAGTGTGACGACGGCCTCGTACGTGGGGGCGGTGGAGTAGAGCTGGTCCGCCACGTAGGCGGCGGCGTCGGCCGGCGGCTCGCGCGGTGTGATCCTGGCGCCCGTCCGCAGCAGATCGGCGATGCGGTCGATGCGGAAGATCCGCCAGTCGTCGCGGTCGTGGTCGTGTCCGAGCAGGTACCATCGCCGCCCGGCCGCGACCAGCCGGTGCGGGTCGACCAGCCGCCCGCCCGTCCTGCCGTCGTTGGTCCGGTACACGAAGCGCACGCGTTCCTTCCCCGTCACGGCCATCGACAGGGCGGCGAGCAGTTCCGGATCGACCTCGGGCGCGCCGGGCACGGGCATCGGCACGGTGGCGGCGCCGAGCGCGCCGACGCGATGGCGCAGGCGGGCCGGCAGCACCTGTTCGAGCTTGGCCAGGGCGCGTACCGACGCCTCCTCGATGCCCTGCACCGGATGCCGGGCGGCGGTGGACAGGCCGACGGTGATGGCCACCGCCTCCTCGTCGTCCAGCAGCAGGGGCGGCATCGCCGTACCCGCGACCAGGCGGTACCCGCCGTCGGCGCCCATACTGGCCTCGACCGGGTAGCCGAGGGCGCGCAGGCGTTCGACGTCGCGCCGGACCGTACGGCGGCTGACCCCGAGCCGCTCGGCCAGCTCGCCGCCCGGCCACTCGCGTGGGGTCTGGAGCAGGGACAGCAGGGTCAGGAGGCGGGAGTCGCTCATGAATTTCAGCATGCCCGACATGTAGGACAAGTCCTGACCTACTGGACATTTAGCGTGGTCAGCACCTACGCGAGCCAGGAGGAAACATGACCGTCAGCACGACCCCCGAGGGCTACACCAGCGTCACGCCGTGGATCATCGGCCACGACACGGCCGGCCTGATCGACTGGCTGAAGGCCGCTTTCGACGCCGTCGAGCTGGGCCGCATGACCGACGCCGAAGGGCGCATCGGGCACGCGGAGGTCCGCGTCGGCGACGCGGTGGTGATGATGTTCGACGCCCAGCCCGGCTGGCCGCCCACCCCGGCCTTCCTGCGCCTGTACGTCCCCGACGCCGACGCCGTCCACCGCCGGGCCGTCGAGGCGGGTGGGACGTCGGTCACCGAGATCACCCACCTGTTCTTCGGCGACCGGGTGGGGCGGGTGCGTGACCCGTTCGGCAACCTCTACTGGATCCAGACCCACATCGAGGACGTCTCGGAGGAGGAGATGGAGCGCCGCCTGGGCGACCCGGAGTTCACGAAGGCGATGGAGTACGTCCAGAGCGCGGACTTCTTCCCTGGCAGAGACCGGTGAGGCCGGCGATCGCCGGCATCGGGAAGGGCGTGAGGCAAGGAAAGGGTTGGACGGGCCGCCCGCCGGGTTGCTAGGTTGCCGCGTATGTCCAGCCCCGAGGCGTCAAGACGCTAGCCACCGGTCGTCCGGTGGCTGATACGCGCTGTCGCCTCTCCCGGCCTCGCTGAGGCCGGGATCTTCGCTGTGCCGCGACCGCTCGCCACTCGGATCACCGCTGCGGGCTGTTTCCCACCTGAGCCGTGCGCCGCTCCCGCGTGCCGCCACTCAGGTTCCCCTTCATCGGCGGGCCGACGTCCGGCCTGCCCGATCCGTGGTCGCGGAGTTCTTCTCATGCCATTCGCTGTTTACCTGCTCGCGCTGGCGGTCTTCGCCCAGGGCACATCCGAGTTCATGCTGTCCGGTCTGGTGCCGGGCATCGCGCGAGATCTGCACGTATCCGTCCCCGCCGCGGGGCTGCTGACGTCGGCCTTCGCCGTGGGGATGGCGGCCGGCGCGCCGCTGATGGCGGTGCTGAGCCTGCGCTGGCCCCGGCGGCGCGCGCTGCTGGCCTTCCTGCTCACGTTCCTGCTGGCCCACGTGGCCGGCGCGGTCACGCCCGGCTATGAGGTCCTGCTGGTCAGCCGGGTCGTGGCGGCGCTGGCCAACGCCGGTTTCCTGGCCGTGGCCATGGCGACCGCGATCGGCCTCGCCCCTCCGGACGCCAAGGGCCGCGCCACCTCCGTCCTGCTCGGCGGCATCACGCTCGCGTGCGTCGCGGGCGTGCCCGGGGGTGCCCTGCTGGGCGAGGTGTGGGGGTGGCGCTCGGCGTTCTGGGCGGTGGCCGCCGCCCTGCTCCCGGCCATCGTCGCGGTCGTACGATCAGTCCCCGCCGCCCCCGCGGACCTCGAAGGGCCCACGGCTCGGGGCGAGTCGCGAGTGCTGCGCAGCCCGCGCCTGCTGGTGCTGCTGCTCCTGGGCGCGCTGGTGAACGGCGCCACCTTCTGCACGTTCACCTACCTCGCCCCGCTGCTCACCGGGACCACCGGGCTCGGGCCGGGCTGGATGCCGGCGATGCTGGCCCTGTTCGGGCTGGGCTCGTTCGCCGGGGTGACGATCAGCGGGCGGCTCGCCGACGTGCGTCCCGTCGGGCTGCTGGTGGGCGGCGGGGTGGCGCTGGCCGCCGGATGGGCGGCGTTCGCGATGACGGCCGGGGAGCCGGCGCCGGCGATCGTGCTCGTCTTCGTGCAGGGAACGTTGTCGTTCGCCGTCGGGTCCACGCTGATCTCGCAGGCGCTCTACGCGGCGGCGGACGCGCCCACCCTGGGCGGCGGCTTCGCCACGGCGGCGCTCAACGTCGGCGCCACGGCCGGGCCCTGGCTCGGCGGGCTCGCCATCGGGGCCGGGCTCGGCTTCCGCTCCCCGCTGTGGGTGAGTGCCGCGCTGGTGAGTGTCGCGCTGGTCGTGGCGGGAGCCGCGTACACGATCGGGCGGGCTCCGCGCGGCGTCGGCCGCGCTGCCCGAGACGCCGGCCGCAGGCGATAAACCGGTGGTGTGCGCCGGTCGGGCGCGGCTACCGTAACAGCAGGTCAGCACGGGGGCCAGGGGCACGGCGATGCGGACGCCGGTGCTTGGCCGCGCCCTTTTCCCCCTGCGGGCCGTACGAACCCGCGGCTCACCCGACCGACGGCGAGGCGATGGTCACCAGGGGCACCGTCCTGATCCCCCAGATGATCCCGAGCCGCGGGTTCGCTCTCACTTGCCGGCGAAACGGTCGAGAGCCGCGAAGATCGTATTCCTGAACGTCGTGCTGCCGGTGTGCCCGGAGTCCTCCACCACGACCAGTTCGGCGCCGGGCCAGGCCTGGGCGAGCTGGTAGGCCGTCTCCAGCGGACCGCCCATGTCGAGGCGGCCGTGGATCAGCACGCCGGGGATGCCGGCCAGCTTGTGGGCGTCGCGCAGCAGCGCTCCCTCCTCCAGCCACGCGCCGTTGGAGAAGTAGTGGGAGCAGATGCGGGTCATGGCCATCACCGCGTCGGCGGGCCGGTCGCTGTAGGCGTTCGGCTTGCCGTTGACCTCCATGGAGATCACGGCGTCCTCCCAGGTGACCCAGTCGGTGGCGGCCTTCTCCCGCACCTTGGGGTCGGGGTCGGACAGCAGCCGCGCGTACGCCGCCAGCAGCGCGAACGTGTCGCCGTCACGGTCGGCCTCGGGCACCCCTTGCCTGAACCGCTCCAGCGCCTCGGGGAAGAACCGCCCGACGCCCCGGTAGAGCCAGTCGATCTCGTAGCGGCGGGTGGTCGTGACGGCGGGGATGACGATCTCCGACACCCGCTCGGGGTGGGTCTCGGCGTAGGCGAGGATCAGCGTCGACCCCCACGACCCTCCGTACAGCAGCCACCGGTCGATCCCGAGGTGCTCGCGCAGCAGCTCCATGTCGGCGATCAGGTGGTGGGTGGTGTTGGCGCTCAGGTCGGTCGCCGGGTCGGCGGCATGGGGGCGGCTGCGCCCGCAGTTGCGCTGGTCGAACAGGACGATCCGGTAACGCTCCGGGTCGAAGGTGCGGCGCACGTTGGTCGAGCAGCCCGATCCCGGCCCGCCGTGCACGACGAGAGCGGGTTTGCCCTCCGGGTTGCCGCAGACCTCCCAGTAGACGAGGTTGCCGTCACCGACGTCGAGCATGCCGTGTTCGTACGGCTCGATGGGGAGATTCAAGGCGGTTCCTCTCGAAATATAACAGTGCTTGGATAAATGTAACAGCACTTAGATATCCGAGGGCCGGTGGTCAGGAATGCTCGGCGAGCAGGACGTCGAGCCGGCGGAGCTGCTGGTCGAGGGCGGGGTCCGGGCTGCCCGTCCAGGGGCCCGCCAGATCCGGGCGGTGGCGGGCGACGTGCACGTCGAACGCGGCCAGCTGGTCGCGGGCGTTCTGCTCGTACGTGACCTCCTCCCCCACGGCCCGGCGGGCCTCCCAGCAGAGGTCGATCCGCTCGCGCAACCACGGGGGCGCCAGCCGTTCACGCCCGGCCGCGTCGCCGGCATGCGCACCGGCCAGGCGGGCGATGCGCTCGGCCAGGGCCTCCTCCCCACGGGCGGCCGCCATCCGCTCGAACCTGGTCCATTCCCTGCCCATGGAGCCCAGCCGCTCGCCCCACCGCTCCAGCACGGCCAGGCGAAGGGCCCGCGCCGCCTCCCGCAGCTCGTACGTGGCCGCGTCCAGGCGCCGCGCCGCGCGTTCCCGATGGGCCCGGTCACGGGCGTCGGCCGCGCTCCGCGACCACCAGCCGATCCTGGCCTCGACCACGGCGGGATGGAAGCGCATCTCCGTCAGCCAGGCCACGAAACGGCCCGTGAGCAGGTCGCCGGGGTCGGCGGGACGCCCGCGGAAGGCCTTGTCCATCCCGTGGAACCAGCGCCGGTCACGCGTCAGCCGTTCCACCGCCCACGCCGCGTCCGCCGACGCCGCCTCCCGCGCCTCGGCGACGGTGAACGCCAGCCAGCCGAGGTCGAGCGTCTGAGCCCGGCCGCTGGCGGCCCACCAGTCCACGAGCTCGGCCTGCTCGCGTTCGACGTGCGCCGCGGCCTGCTCGGGGTCGCCGCCGTAGAGGGGGAGCACGTCGATGTCGGACATCGGCCAGGGTTCGCCGCGCCCGACGCTGCCGCCGACGATCAGGCCGTGCACGCCGGGGATCGCGGACAACCGGCGCACCGCCTCGTCCAGGCGGTCGCGGTGCAGCTCTCTCCAGCGCGGCGAGACGCTCATGCGGCGCCGCCCCGCCGCGCGTCCACCTCGATCTCGATCTTCATGCGCGGGTCGGCGAGGCCGCACACGAGCATGGTGGCGGCCGGCCGCACCTCGCCGAAACACCGGCGCAGGACCGGCCAGCAGGGCTCGAAGTCCGCACGGTCGGGCAGGAGGTAGCGCACTCGTACGACGTCGGCGAAGGTGCAGCCGGCCTCGGCCAGGGCGTCCCCGATGTTGCGCAGGCACTGGGCGGCCTGCTCCACCACGTCGTCGGAGATGGTCATCGTCGCGTAGTCGAAGCCGGTCGTGCCCGACACGTGCACCCGGTCGCCGTCCACCACGGCGCGGGCGTACCCGATCTGCTCCTCGAAGGTGGAGCCGCTGAGAATCGTGCGTCGCTCTGTCATGGACGGAACCGTACGGGAGCCGGCGGTCGGGGTCAGCGGCTCAGCAACACCGTGGCGTGATTGCTTCCGGGCACCACGCCGGCCCGCCGGTGCGCCTCCTGGAGCGCCTCCGACGCGTAGTGCCGCTGCATGGCCTGCGCGTCCTCGCACTCGAACAGCACGACGGCCTCGTCGGGCTGGTCGGCGTTGACGCTGACGAGCGCCGTACGCATGCCGGCCGCCGCCCGGGTGTCAGCAAGGCTGTCGAACGCCGCGCGCCACTGGTCGTAGTCGGTGAACCGCTGGCGGACGAGCAGGTACTCCATGGTCACGCCTCCATATATCAACAGTGTTGAGGCCAAGTTAGTTGGAGTGTCCGGGAAATTCAACATCGATGACTATGCTTGAACGAGTGAGCACAAGGCCAGGAGGACGCCGGCCTGGCGCGACACGGACACGGGTCGACATCCTGGCCGCCGCGCAGCAGAGCTTCGCCGAACACGGCTACGTCCTCACCACGATCAGGGGGGTCGCCCGCGCCGCGGGTGTCGATCCGGCTCTGGTCCTGCAGTTCTTCGGCAGCAAGGACGGCCTTTTCGACGCCGCGCTCCGCGACGACCCGCCCGTCGGCTCGCTGGTCTCGCTCGCCCGCGAGGGTGACCCGTCCGACCTCGGCGCCCGGCTCGCCGCCCGCTACCTGGAGTTGTGGGAGGACCCGCACACCGGCCCCCGGATGCTCGCCGTGATCAGGGCCGCCGCCGCGGCTCCCAGCGCCTCGGCGATGGTGACGGCGTTCATGACGGACGCGGTGATGTTGCCTCTGGCGCGCGCCATCGGGGCCGACCAGGCCGAGCTCCGGGCCACCCTCACCGGCGCCTACCTGTTCGGCGTCGCGACCGCGCGCTACGTCCTGCGCGTCGAGCCGCTGGCCGCCCTGGACCGGCCGACCGCGGTCGCGTACGTGGCCCCGGTCGTGCAGCACCACCTCACCGGCGACCTCACGCCCCCCTGAGCGACCGCTGTCACGAGTACGTCAGTTCTCCCCCGCCCCAGGTCCCGGATCTTGTATCCACCGGGCGGACGCGATCCGTGGTCACACTGCTACACAATGTGACGGAGTCGCCGGGCAGCAGCCCGCGGCAGCACCGACACGAGGAGAACTGCATGAAGACCACTCGCACGCGGATCGCCACCCTCACCGCCGCCATCGGCCTCGTCCTGGTGGCGGGCGCCGTCCCGGCCGCGGCCGCCCCGGGATCGTCCAGGGCGGGTGACATCTGCCTGTGGAGCGGCAGAAACTACACGGGCGCGTCCTGGTGCTGGAACCCGGGCAACGGCTACGTCGACGTGCCGCCGGCACTGCACGACAACGTCGGGTCGTTCCGGGCCCACGCCGCCGGCTGCTTCATCAACTGGATCCACGTGCCCACCAGGAAGGAGACGCGCATCGTCAGGAACGGCGACTACCGCAGGGTCTACGACAACGACTTCGGCGGCCGCATCGACGCGGTGGCGCCCCGCTGCTGACCCGGACGCAGGACACGACCTCCGCGCTCGCCCGTGACCTCTCCGGCGGGCGCGGACGATACCGGAGGGGCGGCCGAGGCACGTCTCGGCCGCCCCGGCGCTCAGCGGCCGGGCGGGGTGATGCCGGCGATCCGTACGGCCAGCTCGGCCAGGTACGCCAGCCACCGGTCGTCGGCCGCGTCCGGCACGGCCACGATGACGTGGTCGATGCCCAGCCCGGCGAGCTCGCCGCAGCGCTGGACGCTCTCCTCGACGCTCTGGCCGTCCGGGACGCGCATGTGGAGGGTCTTCTCGATCTCCTCGTAGGGCCGTCCCAGCCGCTCGCAGTGGGCACGCAACACGCCGAGCTTGTGCGTGACGTCCGCGCCGTACAGGAGGTTGCACATGTCGGCGTATTCGGCGACGAGCCGGAGGGTCTCTTTCTCCCCGCTGCCGCCGATGAGGACGGGCGGGTTCGCCTGGGGGGCGTTGAGCGTGCGTTCCAGCCGGTAGTGGCGGCCCTCGTACGGTCCGTCCGAGTCGCTCCACATCTGCCGGGCGATCTGGAGCGTCTCCTCCAGCCGCTCGAACCGCTCCGCCAGGGGCGGGAAACGCAGGCCGAGCCCGCGGGCCTCGGGCTCGTACCAGCCGGCGCCGATGCCGAGGACCGCTCGTCCGCCGGAGAGCGCGTCGAGGGTGCTGACCTGTTTCACCAGCAGGCCAGGCTCGCGGTGGACGGCGCAGGTCACGAGCGCGCCCAGGCTCACCCTGCCGGTGAGGGCGGCGGCGTAGGACAGCGCGCCGTACGCCTCCAGCATCGGATCCTCCACGGCCCCGAAGTTGGGGATCTGGAAGAGGTGGTCCATCACCCAGAAGCTGCGCAACCCCGCCTGGTCGGCGCCGCGGGCCGCGGCGGCGAATCGGGCGGCGATGGCGGCGTCGCCACCGGGCCAGGTGAAACGCGGGCACGTCAGACCGAGGTCCATGGGGATCACTCCTTGGTCGGGGAGAAGGCGTCCGCGGGAAGGCGTCACCGCGGGCATGAAAAAACCCTCTCGCCTGGACGCGGTCCGCGGCGGAGAGGGCTCCGTACCCCGTCATTGTCTCACGAGGCGCGGGTCACCACAGTCCCAGCAGGATGGGGGCGGCGTTCACCGCGCCCAGCACCCAAGCACCGCGTACGGCAGAAGGCCCGGCTCCTTGACGGGGAACCGGGCCTGCCGAGTGGGACGTCTCAGCGCAGGGAGCGCACCTGACCGTCGGGGCTCAACACCGCCACCGCCTTGCCGCCGTGCTGCACGATGACCCGGCCCTGGCCGCCCTGCCGCCGCACCTGCGTGGTGACCGGGGCGCCGTCGTCGAGGCGGAGGCAGAACTGGCCCCGCGAGAAGACCATGCCGTTGCCCGCGCACCTCAGCTCGAGGTGGGGCGTGCCCGGGCTCGGGTTGAAGGGGTTGTACATCGCCGGAGCCGGCGTGATCCAGCCGCAGTAGCCGCCGCCCTGCAGGCCGACCACCTGGTTGCGCGCGCTCACGCTCGCCGACCCGCTGGAGCCGTTGCCGGCCGTGACGAAGGTGTCGTTCACCTGGAAGGGCGTGTCACGCAGGTCGATGTTGCCCCGGCCGTCGGCCCGCCCCGTGCACGCCATCGCGGCACCGTAGGGCATGCTCGTCACGGTCGTCGAGCCGTGCCGCAGCGAGCCGGTGGACGACGCGAAGGTCAGGTCGCCGATGTCCACGGTCAGGGTGCGGGGGTCGACGCGCAGCCTGGTGAAGGTCGTTCTGACGTTCGTGCCGGGCGAGGCGCCGCCGGCGGTGTACTGCGAGAAATTGACGTCCCGGCCCCTCCTCGCGAGCGTGATGTATTCGCTGGGCCTGGTGGCCATGTCGTGGCAGTACACCGTGAACACGTTTCCGTCGTTGATGAGCAGGTACGTGCCGTCCCTGGCGATCGGATTCGTCCGGCGGACGTCCTGGCAACTGCTGAAGACCGGCAGGGCGGAGGCGTGCGCCGGCACCTGGGCCACCACCGGCAGCGCGGCGCCCATTACCGCCAGAAATGCCAATGTTCGGATGTGCGGTCGAGCCATGAGATTTCCCCTCCAGCTGCGAACGGACCGTTTGCGTTGTGGAGATTAACAAACACTTCACGGATTCGACGGCGCGACTTGGCGTGGGCGGGAGAATTACTTCTCAAACATTCGGGCCCCCCAGAGGACGGCGGAACGCCCTGTGGCCTGCACAAAGGCAGGCCACAGGCCGGAAATGGGCGTTCGCCACACATGCGGGAGCAGCCCGTTTCCTTGCCGGGTAATCGTCTGGGTGAGCGTGGCGCCGGACTTATCCGTTACTTCAGCCCGAAGAGAAACGAATCCTGATGTATCGGGATTCCTTATCGTTGCGCGCCAGGCGACGAGAGACAGCAGTCCCGGGTCGATCGTCGAGCCTGGACCGTACCGGTCGGTTCGTTCTGGCTGTTAGCATCAAGTTCGTACCGATCGGTTCGATCTATGGGGTGCCATGCCCGTCCACTTCGCCTGCCCGCATGCCCGCAACGCCGCGCCCCGCCAACCGCCTACGTCGTGGCGGCACGGAGGCCGAGGACGACGAGCACCACCGCCGTCACCTTGCCGACCGCACGCTTGAAGCGAGCCCCGTGGAAGAAGTGCGCCCCCCGATGTAGGAGGGCCGTCCAGGTCAGCAACCACGCCGAAATCAGCAGGGCGTGGGCGGTGGCCAGGGCGAGGATCTGCCCGCCGAGATCGCGGCCGGGCTGGATGAACTGCGGGACCAGGGTCAGGTAGATCGAGGCCGCCTTGGGGTTGAGCACGTTCGCGAGCAGTGCCTGGGTGTAGACGGAGCCCTTCCGCCTTCCCGGCTGGTCCGTCAGCGCGGGAGGCGGAGGCCGGGTCGTGGAGCGCCAGGTCCACAGGCCCAGGCAGACGAGGTAGGCCGCGCCGAGGAGTTTGACGGCGGTGAAGGCCTGGCTGGAGTGCATGACCAGCGCCGACAGACCGGCGACGGCCATGGTCGCGTGGGCGTACAGGCCGCTGACCGTACCGAGGATGACGGGCGGAGCCTGGCGGCGGCCGCCGGTTGTGACGTGCTGGATCAGCAGGGTCAGGCTCGCGCCCGGCGTGGCGATGATGGGCAGGATCGCCAGGAGGAACGCGGCGACCGCGTACGGGTGGATCACGCCTGGAGCACCACTCGGTAATGGGTGGTCAGGCGGCGGTCGCCGTCCAGGACGTGGAAGGCCAGGCCGGGCGGTTGTTCGCGGTCGGCGGGCTGGTCGCCCTCCCACGGCAGGCGCAGGGTCCAGGTGGTGGCCGGTGCGACGATCAGGGGGCGGCCCGCGAAGGTGGACGCGGCCGGCGTGTGAGCGTGGCCGGTGAGCACGGCCACGACCTGCGGGTGGGCGTCGAGCAGCGCGGCCAGGTCGCCGGTGCCCTCCAGCCGCTGGGAGTCGGGCAACGGGTGGTGGAGGGCGACGGGCGGCTGGTGGAAGGCGATCAGCGCGGGCGTGTCAGGGGCGAGGCCGTCGAGGGTGGCGTCCATCCAGGCGAGGGTTTCAGGGGCGAGGCGGCCCTCGTTGCGGCCGGGGATGGTGGAGTCGCACATCAGGATGGCGGTGCCGCCGTGCACCTCGTTGACGGGGCCGGGGTCGGGCGGCTGCCGCAACATCGCCTTGCGGTAGGCCGGGCGGGCGTCGTGGTTGCCGGGGCAGGTGAGCACGGGGAAGGGGGCGGCCAGGACCTGGGCGGCCTGCTCGTACTCGGCCTCCTCCCCGTGATCGGCGATGTCGCCGGTGACCAGCACGGCGTCGACCGGGCGGGGAAGTGCCCGCAGGTAGCTCATGACCCGGGTGGCGCGCCGGAGCGCCCTGTCGGTGCCGTCGAGGTGCAGGTCGCTGATCTGGGCCAGCAACAACGTCATCGTGGCGCCTCTTCTAATGGTTAAATGGAATTTATCGTTAGAAGGGTAGGGTGCGAAGAGGAGATGGACAACCCGGAGGGGTGAGCGTGGAGCGCTGGCCGGCCTTGGAACTGGCGAGCACGATCCGCCATGACGGCGCCGGCGGCGTCGCCGACGACCTGGAGACGCCGCAGAGCACGGCCCGCTGGATCCACCAGCAGGCCGAGCTGCTGGCCGGCCACGTCGACGTCGCGGCGCTCACGGTGGACGAGACGCTCGGCAGCGAGATCGTCGAGCTGCGCCGGGCCGTGCGGGCGCTCTTCGCGCAGGCGGTCAGCCCCGCGCCGCCGAGCCGGGCCGACGCCCACCGGCTGATGCCGGTCGAGCAGGCGCTGGCCCACCTCAACGCGGCGGCCGCCCGTGAAGCCATCGCCCCGCAACTCGACTGGCCAGCGGACTCACCACCTCGGGTGGGCGTGTTGTCGGATGAATCCGACCCGAACGTCCGGCTGATCGCCGCCCTGGCCCGGGCCGCCATCGACTTCCTGAGCGGCCCGCAACGCGAACAGTTGCGGGCCTGCAACGCGCCGCGCTGCGTACGCTATTTCGTCAGGAGCCACGGGCGGCAGGAGTGGTGCAAGCCGTCATGCGGCAACCGGGCGCGGGCGGCACGCCACTACCAGCGCCACAACGCCACCCCCTGACCCGGCCGCCGGACTCCTACGTCCGCAGGGCACGCGGCCCGCCTGACGGACGTCCCCCTACGGCCAGCACCTCGGCCAGCAACTCCGGAAGTCCCACAGGCCGCAGAGTCTCCGTGGTCTGGGCTGCGACAAGCTCAGCCAGGGACCACCATCGGTGGTCGACGATCGCTTGCTGTTCGTCCGGTTCCAGATAGGCGCGGGTGGTGGCCTGCGCGCCGCGTGCCCGCGCGAGAAAGTACCGCTCGTACATGTGCACGGGTTCGCCTCTCCACCGCACGTCCGCATCGAGCGTCCACAGACACGGCCCCCACTCGACCTCCGTCAGCCCGGTCTCCTCCAGCAGTTCCCGGCGAGCGGCCTGAACGAAGTCCTCGTCGTCCTTCAACCCTCCACCCGGGGGCACCCAGAACAACTCCCGGACCGGAAACCCGGGAACGACGATGGCGCCGTCGTCCCTGTGCCGGATCATCAGAATCCGATCGTCCTGATCCAGCAGCACCACCCGGGCACCTCGTCGCGTCCGCACCGCTGGCTCCTGTCCGGCTTGGTCACTCAGTCGAATCGGCTTGACAGTTGATCTCGTATCCACAAGATTATTGCGTCCCTCCGTCCATTTTCTTAGGGATCGTGATGAAGCGGACCGTCGTGGGTGTGATGCTGGTCGCGGGCCTGGCACAACTCGTCGCCGCCCCCGTGCAGGCGGCGGCCGTAAGCGACCCCGTAAAAGTGCTTCGATCCGCCTTGAGCCCGGGTAAGGGCGTGAACGTCGTCTCCACCGTAAAGATGGATCACGGTCGCGGCTGGTACTACACCCTGGAACTGGACGGCCTGCTCGCGTTCGGGCCGCGAGGCGAAATCGCCTCCGACACGTCCCAAAGCCTGAAATATGGCAAGACGGCGAGGAGCCTCCTGAAAAAGTCCGACGTGGCGGAGGAAGCCGCCCTGGACGAGACACCCCTGCGAGTGATCTCGTCAGGCTACGACGACTACCTCGCAGGCCCTCGATTCGCCGGCGTGCTGCCGCAGGGCGCCACATGGGTGCGCTACTCGTTCACTGATCTGCCCGCCAGCAACCCGCTGCTGGAGGTTCTGGAGCCCGCCACGCTCAAGGCGCTGCTGGCTCAGCGTACGTCGTGGCGGGGCGGGGTGGTGAAGGGCACGATCAAGGCCGACAGGCTGGTGGAGGTATCCCGTTCCTTCGCCTCGCGCTTCAGCGGCTACTCCATCAGCAAGCCCGTCAGCACCATCTCGTACGCCCTCCGCCTGAGCAGGGCGGGACTGGTGGAACGGGTTACGGCCAAGGGAGCCCTGCGCCACTGGAAGGGTTCCGTGCTCCGCGTCGAGTCGGACACCCGCTACTCCGCCTGGGGACGACGGGTCACCGTCGCGCTGCCCCTGAAGGGCGAGGTGCTCGACCAGAAGCAACTCGAGGGCAAGGTGCCCTACCAGGTGCCCGGTGCCTGGAATTAGCGGTCCTCACCCGTCCGGGTGTGCCGGCCGCGGAGGCTCGCCCGGTGGCGCCATGGGCTCGGTACCGGTGGTGGTGCCGGGGGCCTGAACGTCCGGCCCGGTCGACCCCCCGTACGTGGCGATCTTGAATTCGACCGCCGCGAGGGAAAGGGTCAGCTCGCGGATCCGGCGCCGGATGATGTCGCGATGTTCGACCAGGGCATCAAGCCGCTCGGGCACCGTGTGCTCGCCGGCGTCGACGAGCGAGATGTAGTGCCGCAGGTCACGCATCGGCATGCCGGACAACCGCATCCGGGTGAGGAACACCAGCCGCCGAACCGCTCCGGCGTCGTAGACGCGATGACCGCTACCGTCGCGGGCCACCTCGACCAGCCCGCTTCGCTCGTAGTAGCGCAGCGTGTGAGGCGAGATGTCGAGAAGGCCGGCAACCTCGGCGATCGTCATCGTCGCGGGCAGGTCGGCCAGGTCGGCGAGACGGTGGATCGCCTCGACCGACAGCGGACCGTCATCCCCAAGCGCTTCGAGCGCCCTGGTCATCAGATCGTCGGTGGCCATTGGTAGTCAGGGGCGCGGTGCCGTGAAGGCCCGGTTCCCCATCCCCCTTTCAATTCCGTACGTGCGGTTTTCCCGCATACGGCTTACCGATGATCTTCTTGACATGGTTACGCTGCCTTCGGA
>NZ_JBDPLS010000022.1:0-107988 GCF_039871515.1 Nonomuraea sp. B1E8
TGCCCAGCCCCACGTCCTCCCCCCCCCGCCCGGCCCCCCCACCCGCCCCGCCACCCGCCCCGCCACCCGCGCTGTCACCCGTTACGTCGTCCACCACCGCGGCGATCACGGGGGCGGCCAGCCGGTCGACGGTCAGCTCCTTGTACGCGTGCCCGGCCGTGCCGATGGGCGTGCGCCGGGCCGCCACCACGACGGCCATCAGACCAGCCGCCGGATGTCGGGATCGCCGCCGGCCAGCCGGGCCGCCACCAGGGCGCGGGCGGGTTTGCCCGACGGCGTACGCGGCAGGCTCGGCACCGCGTACCAGCGGCGCGGCCGCTGCACCGCGTCCAGCCCGCCCCTGGCCATCGCCTCCAGCAACTCCCGCGACGGCGGCGAGGCGCCCTCCGCCTCGAGAATCGCCGTGACCACCGAACCCAGGGACGGGTGCGGCGAGCCGACCACCACGACGTCGCCCACACCCGGCACCGTCCTGAGCATCTCTTCGACGTCCTCGGCCACGACGGTCGCGCCGCCGGTCTGGATCGCGCCCTCACCCCGGCCGCGCAACCGCAGCACCTCACCCTCCCTGTAGGGCCGCGCCACGTCGCCCACACTGGCCCAGCGGCGCGCATCGCGCCGCAACGGGCCGGGCACGTCGCCCAGATAGCCGTCGGCCAGCCACGGCGAGCGCACCCACACCTCGCCCAGCGCTGCCCCCGGCTCGGCCCTGACCTCGATCTCCACGCCGGGGAACGGGCGCAGCCCGCCTCCGTCGGCGTCGACGGCCACGAACGACAGCTCGGTCGCGCCGTAGTAGGCCACGACGTTGACCCCGGCCCGCGCCGCGGCCGCGCGCGCCCCCGCGGCGAGGGCCGCGCCGCCGACCACGGCCGTGCGCAGCGCCCCGAAACGGTGCAGGACGTCGTCCAGCAGGTGCGGCACCAGGTGCACGACGGTGGCCGACTCCGCCCTGGCTTTCAGCGCCCTGCCCGGGCGGCGGCCGGGCAGCACGGCGGTCGCGCCGGCGGCCAGCGCGTGCACGGCGGCGAAGGCGTACAGGCTGGAGGTCAGCGGCCCCGGCACCAGGACCATGTCGCCGGCGCCGATCCCGGCCAGGTCGCTGAGGTGCGCGAACGAGTCCGTCCACGACGCGCGGCGGCGTACGACGGCGCGCGGCCGGCCCGTGCTGCCGGAGCTGAAGCAGGCCCATGCCAGGTCGGCGGGGGCCGCGTGCGGGGTCATGGCCGGGCCGGGCGCGTGCGGGAGCGGCTCGGCGACCAGGAGGTCGGGCGTGACCGCGCCGGTGAGGCGCGCCCAGCGCTCGCGCCCCCAGGAGGGGTCGCCCACCAGCGGCGTGGCGCCGGCCAGGTCGGCGGCGAGCACGGCGGTCAGCAGCGCGGCCGGGTCGGCCAGCCCGATCGCGACCAGCGCGCCCGGGCCGATCCCCCGGCCGCGCAGGTGCCGGGCGGCGCCCTGGAGGTTCGCGGCGAGCTCGGCGTAGGAGAGCTCGCCGTCCTGGCCGCACACCGCCGGCCGCCCGGGACGTTCGGCGGAGTGCCGCAGCACGTGTTCTGCTACCGGCATCGCGGGGTCAACGCTCCCCGGTGCGCAACCGCTCGCGGTGCACGGCGGGCACCGCGTCGGGGTAGGACGCCTGCACGCCCCTGGCGACGTAGGCCGTCACGACCGCCTTGATCAGGTCGCCGGGCAGGAACGCGGCCGTGAGCAGCGCCGCCGCGCCCAGCGACACGCCGGAGACCATCGCCTGGACGGGAACCCCGACCAGGTAGACCACGCCGATGCCGCCCACCAGGCTCGCCACGAACAGCTGGATCCAGCCCGGCCGGCGGCCCGCCCGCTCGACCAGCCAGCCGGTCACGGCCGCGCCGGGCAGCCAGCCCAGCAGGAATCCCGCCGACGGCGCGGTGAAGACGCCCAGCCCGCCCCGCCCGCCCGCCAGCAGCGGCAGGCCGGCCGCGACCAGCACGAGCAGCACGGCGACGGCCAGCGCCGCCCGCCAGGAGCCGAGGATCGCGCCCGCCAGCATCACGCCGGCGGTCTGCAGGGTGATCGGGACCGCGTTGCCGAAGACGTTGATGGTGCCCGGCAACCCGAGCACGGCGATCAGCGCGGCGAACACGGCCACTCTCGCCAGGTCGCCCGTGGGGAACCTGCGCTGCTTCCCTTCATCCTTCATGGGGTCGATCTCACACCAGAACGGCACGCTTCAGTCATGGAGGTATCCCACAACATTCAACGCGATCATCTGCACTGGGATACGAGACGCCGGCCAGAGCGCCGTCCCGGCCCACGCGGATCAGCGGTTGTGCGGCGCGCTCTCCGGCCGGGGCACGGCACACAGCAGGGCACGCAGCAGGCGCCCGGCGGTGCCGGCCGGCACCTGGCCGGGGGTGTTGACGATCTGGGAGGCGAGCCCGTCGACGAACGTGTGCAGGAGAGCCGCCCAGAGCTCGACCTCGGCATCGGGGTGCGCGGCCGTGGCCTGGCCCGGGTCGCTAACCGGCTCGTGCCCGCGCAGGGCGGCGACGCACTGGCGGTGCAGTGCCCGCTGGTCGTTCCACGTCGCCGAGCCCTCTTCCTGAGGGTGCTGACGCTCCCATTCGACGACCGCCGACCACAGCGCGTATTCCTCGCGCCGCTCCTCGTCGAGCGGCAGCATCTCCTCCACGATCGTGGCGACCTGCTCGACCACCGAACCTTCGGTACGGGGCCGCTGGACGCGCGGCAGGACCCGCCGGCGCAGGGCGTCGGTGGTGGCCTGCACGACGTAGGCCTGCAACGCGTGCTGGTTGCCGAAGTAGTGCCGCAGGGACCCGGTGGACCAGCCGGCTTCGGCGGCGACGCCGCGGACGGTCACGCCGGCCAGCCCTTCGCGCAGGATGATCCGGATGGCCGCTTCGCCGAGCTCGGCCCGTCGCTGGTCGTGGTCAACGAGTCGTGGCACGTCCACATGTTAGTACGCACGTGCTAACACACCTGTGCTATCGTACTGACACGGGCGTGTTATTACGGTCCGTCGACTCCTTCCCCCGCAGGAGACAGGTGTGCCGATCGAGACGATCGTGGCGGTGCTGGGTCTGGCCCTGCTCGACACGCTGAGCCCCGCGGTGATCGGGATAACGCTCTATCTGCTGCTGGCCAGGCCGCACCGCGTCGGCCTGCTGCTCGGCGGCTATCTCGGCACCGTCGCGGTCGCGTACTTCACCCTGGGCGTGCTGCTCATGCTCGGCCTGGGCGTTGTCGTGCCCCGCGTCGACGACACCGCGTGGGCCTGGGGACAGGCCGCCTTCGGCGCAGCCCTCGTGGTGGGCAGCTCCTTCATCCCCGACCGGGACCCCGAACGCGCATCCGTCAGAGCGCGGTCCTTCACCATGCGCTCGATGTTGCTGCTGGGGCTGGTGACCTGGCTGTTCGAGTTCGCCACGGCCGTGCCCTACTTCGGCGCGATCGGCATCATGACCCTCGCCGGGCTGCCCGCCGCCCAATGGTCGCCGCTCCTCGGCGTCTACGTGAGCATCATGGTGATCCCCGGCGTCCTGCTCTTCGCCGCATGGGCCGCCCTGGGCGAGCGGATCCGCGAACGGTTCGAACGGTGGCAGGGCAGGCTCGACTCCGGATCCCGTACCACCCTGCGCTGGATCGTCGGGATAGCGGGAGTCCTCATCCTGCTGGACGCGTTGCCCGCCCAGATCACCATCACCGCTGGTCCGTAGCAGCGATCGCCGATCATGCCGGGTAGGCGTGGGTTTCGGTCGCCTTCACCGACACCCAGACCTGCCGCCCCGGGGTCAGGTCGAGGTCGGCGACGGCGGCGGGGGTGATGTCGGCGAAGGCGGCGACGGGGCCGTCGAGGTGCACGCGGACGTTGTCGCCGTGGCGTTCGATGCCGTCGATGCGGCCCTGCCACAGGTTGCGCGGGCTGCCGTCGGGCCGGGAGCGGTAGAGCGCGACGGCAGCCGGCGGGAAGGCCACGAACACCGGTCCCTCCAGGTGTTGCGAGGTGGTCAACAGCAGTTCGCCGACCTTGACCCGGGCCCCGTCGGCAACCCCCCGGTGCAGGTTGAGCCCGACCAGGCGGGCCACGTAGTCGGTGCGCGGGCGGCGGGCCACCTCGGCCGGGGCGCCCTGCTGGACGACGGCGCCGTTCTCGATGACGATCAGCCGGTCGGCCAGCACCATCGCGTCGAGCGGGTCGTGGGTGACCAGGACGGTCGCGCCGTCGAAGTCGGCCAGGTGGCGGCGCAACCGGGAACGGACCTCCAGCCGGGTGTGGGCGTCCAGCGCGGCCAGCGGCTCGTCCAGCAGGAGCAGGCGCGGCCGCACGGCCAGCGCGCGGGCCAGCGCCACCCGCTGGGCCTGCCCGCCGGACAACTGGCGCGGCCTGGCGGAGGCCCGGTCCGCCAGGCCGACGCGCTCCAGCAACCGCGCGGCCAGACGACGGGCCTCAGCCTTGGCCACCCCCTGGCAGCGTGGCCCGAACGCGACGTTGTCGAGGGCCGAAAGGTGCGGGAAGAGCAGGTAGTCCTGGAAGACCATGCCGATCGGCCGCTGCTCGGCGGCCAGGCCGTCGATGGAGTTGCCGTCCAGCAGGATCCGGCCGCCGGTCATGGCGGTCAGCCCCGCCAGCGCGCGCAGCGCGGTGGTCTTGCCCGCGCCGTTGGGGCCGAGCAGCGCCACCACCTCACCCGGCGCGACCTCGACCTCGATGTCGAGCGTGAACGCGGCCCGTTCGACCACGAGACGAGCGTGCAGGGTCATGCCGCGCTCACCCACCGATCGCGCAGGCTGGCCAGGATGACGACGGAGACGGCCAGCAACACCAGGCTGAGCACGATCGCCGCTTCCGGCTCGGTCTCCAGCGCCAGGTAGACCGCCAGCGGCATGGTGCGGGTGGTGCCGGGGAAGTTGCCCGCGAACGTGATCGTCGCCCCGAACTCGCCCAGCGCCCGCGCCCAGCACAACACCGCGCCGGCCACCACCCCCGGCATGACCATCGGCAGCGTCACCCTGCGGAACACCGTCCAGCGCGAGGCTCCGAGCGTGGCGGCGGCCTCTTCGAAGCGCTGGTCAGCGGCGCGCAGCGCGCCCTCCACGCTGATCACCAGGAACGGCATCGCCACGAACGCCTCGGCCACGACCACCCCGGCGGTGATGAACGGCAGCGTGATGCCGAACGTGGCCTCCAGCCACTGCCCGGCCAGCCCGCGCCGCCCCAGCACCAGCAGCAGCGCGACGCCGCCGACCACCGGAGGCAGCACCAGCGGCACCGTGACCAGCGCCCGCACCAGCCGCCGGCCCGGAAACTCCACCCGGGCCAGCAGCCAGGCCAGCGGCACCCCGAACAGCAGGCAGAAGGCGGTGGCGATGGTGGCGGCCACCAGCGACAGGCGCAGCGCCTCCAGCACGTGCGGCTCGGCCAGCCGCTGCGGCAACGTGGGCCATGGCGCCCGGATCAGCAGCCCGGCCAGCGGCAGCACCAGGAACGCCAGCCCCGCCAGCGCGGGCACGACCAGCATCCACGGCAGCCGCCCGGAGACCTTGCGGCCCGCGGCCGGCCGCCCGGCGGGCGTGTCCACCGGGTACGGCTGCTGCGGCGCGGAAGAGCTCATCGGAGATCAGGCTCGAAGCCGGCCTTGGTCAGCACGTTCCTGCCCTGCTGTGACAGCACCAGGTCGACGAACCGCCAGGCCGTCTCACCAGCGGGAGCCTTCGCCAGCGCGGCGATCGGATAGTCGTTGACCGCCTGGTCCGCCTCCGGGAACGCGATGCCCCGAACCTTGCCCGCCGCGGCGATCACGTCGGTCGTGTAGACCAGCGCCGCGTCCACCTCGCCCAGCCCCACCTTGGTCAGCGTGGCCTTGACGTCCTGCTCGAACGTCACCGGGGTGACCGTGAGCCCGGCCGCGTCCAGCGCCTTGACCGCGGCGGCGCCGCACGGTACCTGCTCGGCGCAGAGCGCCACCTTCACGTTCGGATCGGTGAGGTCCTTCAGCTCGTCGACCTTCGCCGGGTTGCCGGCGGGCACGGCGATCTGCAGCCTGTTGCGTACGAACGTGGTCGGCGAGCTCGCCAGGGACGCGTCGGTGACCGTCTTCATCGTGGCCGGGCTGGCCGAGGCGAACACGTCCGCCGGCGCGCCCTGGACGATCTGCTGGGCCAAGGTGGCGCTGGAGCCGAAGTTGAGTCTCACCGTGGTGCCCGGATGCGCGGCCTCGAAGGCCTTGCCGAGCTCGGTGAACGTCTCCGTCAGCGACGCCGCCGCGAACACCGTCACCTCGTTCGCGTCCCCGCCTCCGGTGGTCGCGGACGAGGCCGGCCCACCGGAGCCGCATCCGGACAGGCACACGAGCGCGAGCGCGGCCGGCAGGGCGATCGCCCTTCGGAAAAGGCGCCTGAACACCACGGCGGGCTCCTCACACATGGCCGGCCACGCGTTCGTGACCGGGGATCTCCACGACGACGTTGGTGGACTTGATCACGGCGTCCGCCACCACCCCCGCCTCCAGGCCCAGCTCGTCGGCGGCCTGGCGGCTCATCAGCGACACCACCCGGAACGGCCCGGCGGCGATCTCCACCTGCGCCATCACCGCATCGCGGATCACCTCGGTGACGATCCCGCGAAAGCGGTTACGCGCCGAGGAGCGGCCGCCGTCGACCGCTTCGACCTGCCCGCGGGCGAAGGCGGCCAGATCGGCGCCGCTCACCTGCCGGTGGCCGTGCTCGTCCCGCTCCGCGGCCAGCTTGCCCGCGTCCACCCAGCGGCGGACCGTGTCGGAACTGACCCCGAGCAGCGCCGCGGCCTCGCTGATCCGAAATGTCGTCACAACCCCCAACCTTACCTCTTGCACATTCCAGCCTGGAAACCATTCTTCCACTGCAACAGCGAGTCATCTTGCGATGATGTCCTGGCATCCACGACAGAACCTTAAAGAGCGAAGAAGAAGACCCGCGCGAGCGTGGAGTGCACCCGTACGGCGTTCCGCTGGCGCGACGGGCAACTGATGCTCGGCCGGTCAGATCGCGCAGCATGCGCAGGGCGGTCGCGACCGAGGGGTGAGGGCCACTCTCCGCGCCGCTGGTGATGACGGGCAGGCCGAGGTTTCCGGTCGCGCAGATGCGGAGCCATCGAGAGCAGGTTCTCGTCTGTGACGGCGCCGCCGCCGATGGTCCGCTGCGATGCCGGGAATGCGTCGATCGGCATCGTTTCATCCGCCTGCTTGACTTCCCGGCGAGCAGGAGCATACTAGCCTGTAACCCAATGTCCAATCCGGTTATAGCTCCTTGGTGGATGGTCGTCGATGGCTGTGACCGGCACGTGAAATCGCGCCGCCACCGCCCTCCCGGGAGGGCTTCCCGAACGGAGGTTGACATGAGCGCTGCGTCGAAAATGGCGAGCATCTTGCACATGAGTGACGACAGCTGGAAGCGGCACGCCAACCCCTGGAGCGTATGGACCAGGCTCGCCGCGATACCGCTGATGCTCGCGGCGGTCTGGAGCAGAGTCTGGCTGGGCTGGTGGTGCCTGGTCCCGATCGCCGTCGTGATGCTGTGGCTGTGGCTGAACCCGTTCATCTTCCGCCCGATCCACATGCCGACCACATGGTCGGCCAAGGGCATCTACGGTGAGAAGCTGTGGTTCAAGGACAAATGGCCGACCACAGCCGATCACCGCCGAATCCAGCGCTTGCTGATCGTGGTGGGCGGCCCCGCCGCAATCTCGCTGATCGCCTACGGGCTCGTCTCACTCGAGATCTGGCCGACCGCTTTCGGCGCCACACTGATGATCATGGGCCAGCTCTGGCGCATCGACCGGTTCGGCGTGCTCTATGAGGAGCAGCAGCGGGCCGGCACCGTGCGCTAGGTGTCGGCGCGGCCCGATCGATCCCCGTGGCCGGTGGCGCCTTCGGCGCTCATTGGCCACTCATGCGCCGTTTCCCTGCCCCTGCTGCCGGCGTCGGGTTCACGTGCCATGAGGGCGGCAAGAGCCCGATTAAACTGTAGCCCGATATCCCGATTGGACACAGGTGAATATCGTGGCTGTTGCTTTCACTGACGAGGAGCGGGCGCGGATCACCGCCGACCTGCTGGATGCCGCCGAACGGCTGTATGCATCCCAAGGACTGAAGAAGACCTCGCTGGAGGAATTGGTCGCGCCGGCAGGGATCTCCAAGGCCAGCTTCTACGCCTTCTTCGACTCCAAGGAGACCCTCTACAAGGAGGTCATGATCCGCCGGGCCCCGCTCATCGCCGAACGGCACAGTGCGGTGTTCCGCCGTCCTGCGAGCGTGGAGTCCCTGGCAGAGGTGATGCGAGCGATGACGACCGTGCTGACCGCGGATCCGTTCTACCGGCGGTTGTTCACCCACCCTGACGAGCTCCAGGCAGTGTCCAGACGGATCGGCGCACAAGAGGCCGCCCGCGTCACGCCGTACATCATGACCCCACTGCTGGAGTACATCGCCACAGGGCAGGCCCAGGGAGTGATCACCAGGGATGTCGAACCCGAGATCGTGATGGGCGTGATGCGCACCATCGGGCTGATTGTCATG
Source organism: Nonomuraea sp. B1E8 (assembly GCF_039871515.1). NCBI lineage: Bacteria > Bacillati > Actinomycetota > Actinomycetes > Streptosporangiales > Streptosporangiaceae > Nonomuraea > Nonomuraea sp. B1E8. The sequence continues at coordinate 8,553 of NZ_JBDPLS010000022.1, forward strand.
AACCGGCACATGTACGGCGACGCCTACAACGCCGTACTCGACGCCACGATAAACGCCATCGCTCGCGGTCTGGTCACCTCGAACAGAGACTAGCCGTGTCAGGAGACATCAGGGCGAGCGACGGCGCACGTTCCGCGGGATTCGATGCAACCGCTGGAGCCGGTGATCGCTCTCCTGCGGGACCACGCCGAGCAGGGCCGGGCAATCCCCTCGCTGACCTGATCGACCAGTGCGCGCATGGAGGCAGCCGACCTTGAGCGGCATCTAACGGCCCTGGGAAACGCTCGAAACCCTGGGCTCCTGGTCTGAGGAAATTACTCTCCGGCCCGCTTCAGCGCCATGCCCGGCCTGGACTTCCCTGGTGATCCGACCGCTACCCCCGCCGTGACGAGGTCGCCGACTACCTCTATCCGCGTCCGCTCGGCGCCCTCACCCCCGAAGGCCTGCCCTTGCACCAGAGAGGCGTCTCCACCGTGCTGCCGGGGCTGGTCCATCCGGGGCTGGAGTTCCAGCGCTCGTTCGCCTCCAACACGCTGCGCGGCGTGAGTCGGGATGCCGCCTACGTCGTCGGCCCACTGGCCGCTCGCGTGCGGGATGCCCCCGCACAGGTCGGCCTCTGATCAGTTGCTTCGATACACGACTAATTTGACAATCCTCTAATCAGTGGTCCAGAATCTGAGCTGTTTAGATGAGCTTCTATTCAGGAGGTACGCGATGCGCGCTCTGCTCACCCGCCTGCGCCGCCCCGCTGGCATCTCAGGGGACGTCTCGGGCTTCACCTTCAACGAAGCGACCTCGGAGGTGTGCGACCACACCTGCCGCGCTGAGGCCACCATCGAGCGCGCCCGCACCTCCGCCCTGTCGTCCCCGTCCTTCCGCTGACCCGCGCCATTTGGAGAGCCGTCATGAGTGACCGTTGCTGCGGCACCGTTGCCGTCGAGACCGAGCAGTTCGCCACCCCTCAGCAGGCCACCTCCGGGCAGCCGGGCGACCTGCCGGTCGTCGTGATCGGCGCCGGCCCGGTCGGCCTGGCCGCCGCCGCCCACCTGGCGGAGCGCGGCATCGACTTCACGATCCTCGAAGCCGGCGACCGCGTCGCCGCCTCGGTGGCCCAGTGGGGCCACGTGCGGGTGTTCAGCCCGTGGAAGTACAACATCGACGCAGCCGCCCGCCGCCTCCTGGAGGCCGACGGCTGGACCGCTCCGGACGGCGAGTGGCTACCCACCGGCGCCGGGCTCATCGATGACTACCTCGCCCCGCTGGCCAAGCTGTTCGGCGACAAGGTGCGTCTCGGCGTGAAGGTCAGCGCGATCAGCCGCCTCGGCTACGACCGGGTGCGCACGGCGGGCCGCGAGGAGGTGCCGTTCCTGATCCGCCTGGAGAGCGGCGAAGAGCTGCAGGCGCGGGCGATCGTCGACGCGTCCGGCACCTACACCACTCCGAACGTGCTCGGGGCGAGCGGTCTGCCCGCGTATGGCGAGGGTGCGGTTTTCGTCGACCACGCCCTGCCGGACGTGCTCGGCGCGGACCGTGACCGCTACGAGGGCAAGCACACGCTGGTGGTCGGGGCGGGGCACTCGGCCGCCACCACTCTGCTGGCCCTGGCCGAGCTGCCGGACACGCCGATCACCTGGGCGATCCGCGGTGTCAGCGCGAGCCGCACCTACGGCGGCGGCGACGCCGACGCGCTGCCGGCCCGCGGGGCGCTGGGCACGCGGCTGCGCGCCCACGTCGAATCCGGCCGCATCACCCTGCTGACCGGCTTCTTCACCCACCGCGTCAACGCCACCGGCCAGGGCGTCGAGGTGGTCAGCCGCGACCCGTCCGGGCGCGAGCAGAGCGTCACCGTGGACCGGATCGTGTCGGCCACCGGCTACCGCCCTGACCACTCCATCGCCTCCGAGCTGCGCCTGGACCTGGACCCGGTGCTCGGCTCCCCCCGCGCCCTGGCCCCGCTGATCGATCCCAACCAGCACTCCTGCGGCACCGTCCCCGCCCACGGCGCGGACGAGCTCGCGCACCCCGAGCCCGGCTACTACACGGTCGGCGTCAAGAGCTACGGCCGCGCCCCCACGTTCCTCATGGCCACCGGATATGAGCAGGTTCGCTCCGTGGTCTCCGCCCTGGCCGGGGACTGGGAGGCCGCCCGCGACGTCCAGCTCGACCTGCCCGAGACCGGCGTGTGCTCCTCCAACCTGGCCGAGGCCCAAGAGCAGCGGGTCGGCCTGGCCACCGGCATCAGCGGCGGCCTGCTGTCCGCCCCGCTTCCCCTCGCCACCGCCACCGCCGAGTCCGGCGGCGGCTGCTGCGGGTGAAAGGAACAAACCCGATGTCCGACGGCTACCCCACCGCCGCCCAGAAGGAGGCATTGCGCCTGATCTGCGACCACGAGCCGATGCCCGCCCACCGGCTGGCCGACGAACTGGTCGCCGCCCGCAGGCCCAGCACCAACCCCGGATACGCGCCGGCGATCGCCCGGATGGCGGGAACGCTCGCCTGGCGTCTGCAAGCCCAAGGCTTCGTCACCGAGACCCACGCAGGCGGGTGGGCGACCACGGCTGAAGGCCGCGCGCTGATCGCCTGTCCAGCATGAGTTCCACCGCCGAGACCGCCGCCCGCGAACAGCAGGGCGGCGGTCCGCCGCGTTCCGGACATGGCCGGCGGGTCGTCGCTGCGCTGGCCATCACCCAGACCATCGGCTACGGCGTGCTCTACTACGCCTTCTCCGTCTTCCTCGCCCCGATGGCGCGCGACCTGCACGCCACCAACGCGCAGATCGCCGCCGCCCTCACCCTGTCCATCCTGATCGCGGCCCTGTGCGCGCCGCTGGTCGGCCGGTGGCTGGACGCCCGCGGCGGGCGCGCGCTGATGACGGCGGGGTCGTTGCTGGGCGCCGCAGCGGTGCTGGCCTGGTCGAGGGTGGAGAGCCTGCCGCAGTTGTACGCGGTGTTCGCGCTCGTCGGCGTCGCCTGCTCCATGGTGTTGTACGAGGCCGCTTTCGCCGTCATCGTCTCGATCTTCGCCGGCAACGAGCGCGGCCGGGCGAACGGGCTGCTGGCACTGACCATCGTCGCCGGGTTCGCCTCCTCGATCTTCCTTCCGCTCACCGGCCTCCTCGTCGACCGGTACGGCTGGCGTACGGCGCTGGTGATCCTGGCCCTGATCTACGGGATGGCGGCGGTCCCGCTGCACGCCCTCGTACTGCGCCGCCGCACCCGTACGGCAAGCACGCCGGCGTCCGCCGCGGCGCGGGAGCGGGCCGACATCGTCAAGGCGGCCACTCGTCGGCGGCCGTTCTGGCTGCTGGTGATCGCCTTCACCGCCAACGGCGGCGCGGTCGCCACCGTGGCGGTCCTGCTCATCACCTACCTGATCCATCTGGGTCACCCGCCCGTGTTGGCCGCCACCCTGGCCGGGCTGCTGGGGGTGCTGTCGGTGACCGGACGGCTGATCACCACCGGCCTGCAGACCCGGCTGCCCGCCGCCCTCATCGCCGCCGCCATCTTCGCCCTGCAAGGCGTGGCCGTCCTGCTGCTGCCGCTGATCGGGCGGAGCGTGGCGGGCGTGATCGGAGCCGTCCTGCTGTTCGGGCTCGGCTTCGGCATCGCCTCGATCACCCTGCCGCACCTGCTGGTCGGCCGCTACGGAACCACCGCCTACGCCTCGCTGGCCGGTCGCATCGCCGTCTTCTCCGTCGCCGACAAGGCGCTGGCTCCGCTCGGCGCGGTCGCGCTCGCCCAGGCCGCGGGGTATGGCTGGGTGATGGGCGCGGTGGCCGCCGCGTGCGCGATCGCGGCGTTCGCGCTGGTGGCCTACCACCGCCTATAATTTCGACACACTTCTAATCAGGAGGGGTTGTCATGACCGTCCCCACCGGCCAGTGCTGCGCCCCGATCGCCCGCGAACCGCTGGCCGAGGACACCGCCACCAAACTCGCCGCCATGCTCAAGGCCGTCGCCGACCCGGTACGGCTGCGCCTGCTGTCGATGATCGGCTCCCACGCCGGCGGCGAGGCCTGCGTCTGCGACCTGACCGACGCCTTCGACCTGACCGCCCCCACCATCTCCCACCACCTCAAGGTGCTGCGCACGGCCGGGCTGATCGACGGCGAACGCCGCGGCACCTGGGTCTACTACCGCATCATCCCCGAAGCGGTGAACAAGCTCGGCGCCCTGTTCGCTCCCCTCACCGAGTCCGTCCCCCAGCCTGCGGCGGGACGCACTGAGCTGGAACTGCTGCCTTCATGACGGCCGCCCCCCGGTCCGTCGACGTCCTGGTGATCGGCGGCGGGCAGGCGGGCCTGGCCGCCGGGTACTACCTGCGCCGCGCGAGAGCCGACTTCGTCATCCTCGACGCCCAGGACAGCGCCGGCGGCGCGTGGCGGCACGCCTGGGACAGCCTGCGCCTGTTCTCACCGGCTCAGTACAGCTCGCTGCCCGGCCGCATGATGCCCATCCCGCCCGGCGGCGGCTACCCGAGCGCCGCCGAGGTCGTCACCTACCTGGCCGACTACGAACGCCGTTACGGGCTGCCGGTGCTGCGCCCGGTGACGGTGCACGCGGTGCGGCGCGGCGACGGCCATCTCCTGGTCGAGACCGGCCAGGGCACCTGGCGGGCCAAGAGCGTGATCAGCGCGACCGGCACCTGGTGGCGTCCCTACATCCCGCACTATCCCGGCCTGCGCGTCTTCGGCGGGGAGCACCTGCACACTGCCGGCTACCGCGGCCCGGAACCGCTGCGCGGCAAGCGCGTGGTCATCGTGGGCGGCGGCAACTCCGCCGCCCAACTCCTGGCCGAACTGTCCACGCTCGCCGAGGTCACCTGGGCGACCCGGCGGCCGCCGCGCCTGCTGCCCGATGACATCGACGGCCGCGCCCTGTTCGACCTGGCCACTCGCCGCCACCGCGCCGCCCAGGCGGGGGAGGCCGCGGCGGGCATCGCCGATCTCGGCGACATCGTCGCCGTCCCGCCCGTGCGCGAGGCCCGCGACCGGGGCGTGCTCAAGGCCGAGCCCATGTTCGCCCGCATCACCCCGCGCGGCGTCGCCTGGGCCGACGGCAGCACGCTGGCCTGCGACGTGATCCTGTGGTGCACCGGCTTCCGGCCCGCCCTGGGCCACCTGGCCCCGTTGCGCCTGCGTGGCAGGGGCGGGCTCATCCCGACCCGCGGCACCCGGGCGGTGGGTGAGCCCCGCCTGCATCTGCTCGGCTACGGCGACTGGACCGGGCCCGCCTCGGCCACGTTGATCGGCGCCGGCCGTATCGCCCGGCAGTTGGCCGCCGAGATCTCCGCCCAACTGTAGTGCGCGCCGCGCCTGGCAACCGATGATCGCACTAATTAGATTATTGTCTATCTTGACGGATATCGAAACAGCATGAGATCGTAGCGACTGCTTAGATATCCATCTAACTCTTAGGGCTGAGGTGGGCGATCCATCCAGCTCGGTAGGGAGACACGATGACGAACCAGACCAGCGGCGGCTTCCTCGGGAACTTGCACGAGGCCTTCGCCCCACCCGCTGCGGGAGGCTGCTGCGGCTCCCCCTCCCCCTCCGCCGGCGAGCCGTCCGGCGTCGCAGGGCAGAGCACGGAGCCGGCCGCTGCGGCGACTGCCTGCTGCGGCAGCCTGGTCGCCGCCGAGCAGGCCGCCCGGAGCGGTTGCTGCGGCCAGGCCCCGGCTCCGGCCGCTCACCCGGCCGGTTCTCAGGACGGGGTTCAGGGCGCCACTGGGTGCTGCGGATGACCAGCACAGCATCCGACCTCGGCCAGGGCGGGCCGGATCTGGCCGCCCTGGTGGAGGCGGTGTCGGCCACCCGCATGCACGCCGTGGTGTGCGAGCTGGCCGGCGACCGTTACGCCGGGCGTCGCGTGGGCACGTCCGGTGGCCGCGCCGCCGCGACCTGGCTCGCCGCGCGACTCGGCGAGCTGGGCGCCCAGGTGCAGCTGTCGGATTTCGACGTGGTGGGGGTGCGCGAGTTGTACGCGACGCCGGTGCTCGAATGGACCGGCGCCGGACAGACACGGCGGCTGGAGCACCGCCGCGACTTCGTCGAGCACCTTGCCTCCGCCGAACTGCCACACCCGCGCTCTGCGATCCTGGTCAAGGTCCCCGAGACCGGCGATGCGGACGGTTCGGGGACCGGGCTGCGCGAGCGGTGGGTGCTGGCCGAGGCCGCGAACTGGGGGCGAGCGTGCGAGCTGGCCGAGGCGCAGGGCGCGGCCGGAGTACTGACCGTGCGCGGCACCGACGCCGAAGGCTGGATGCCCAAGATGATCGCCGGGCCGCCTGCCCGCGCGGTGCCCATCATCGCCGTGCACCCGGAGGTCCATCGGCGCCTGGCCGAAGCGCTGGACGGTGGCCCGGTTCAGGTGACCGGCTCGATGCCGTTGCGGCAGATCGCCACCCGAGGCCGCAACATCTACGCCCGCCTCACGCGCCTTCCTGGCACCGAGACTGGCACCGAGACTGGCACCGGGACTGGCACCGGGACTGGCACCGAGGTCGGCGGCCACCGAGGCGGCAACGCTCACGGCGGCGGGCAGGCCGGGCTGCGGGTACTGCTGAGCGCGCACTACGACGGCGTCGGCGACGATCCCGACCGGCGCCTGCCCGCGGCGGCCGACAACGCCTCCGGGGTGGCCGCGGTCCTGGAGGCCGCCCGCGTGCTGGCCGCCGCGCCGCCACCCAGGGTGCCGGAGTTGACGGTGGCGTTCCTGGACGCGGAGGAGGCGGGCGCGTGGGGCTCGGCCCACAACGCCCCCACCCTGCCGCCGGACACGCTCGTGATCAACCTCGACGGTGCCGCGCACCTTCACCAGGCCGCCGCCGTCGAGGCGGGCGGCCCCGCCCATGCTCTGCTCGCCACCCTCGACCAGGCCGCCCGCTTGACCGGAGTGCCCTTGCGGGCGGGCGCGATGGCCTCTGACAACCGCCGCTACGCCGCCGCCGGGCTGGCCGCGATCGGCATCGGCATGGGCATGCCCGGCTATCAGACCCCCGCCGAAACCCCCGACCGCGTCCAGCCGGACACCCTGGTGGCAGCGGCCCGACTGCTGGTAGCCACCGTGTGGCTGCTGGCCGCCCAGCGGGCCTGATCACTGAACGAGGGCACCATCCGGCCAGGAGCCGCTGTGCTTTTGGATCCCGACAGGGCAGCCACCCGAGTGCCCTCCCCACCGGCGTGAAACGGGCGCCGCCCTGCCTTCTCAGGGAAGCGGCCGGCGCCGTCGGTCCGTGTTGGGCAGGCCAGCCAGTTGAGCAGCAGCGAGGAGCCCGACCTCTTTGAGCACCTTCAGGCTCTGACCACAGCGCTGCGGCGTTCGATCAGCATCACGTCACGCCAGACGCCGTGGTGGCGGCCGATGCGCTCGCGCGCGCCCACCATCCGGAAACCGAGCGCCTGATGCAGGCTCAGACTTGCGGCGTTCTCCGGGAAGACGCCCGACTGGATCGTCCACACGCCGGCGTCCTCGGTGGCGGCGATGAACGCCGACAGCAGCGCGCGGCCGATGCCGTGGGCCTGGCAGCCGGGGTGGACGTAGATGCTGTGCTCGACCACGCCCGCATACACGGGACGGGACGACACCGCCGAAGCCGCCACCCAGCCGAGCAGCTCACCGGAGTCGCCATCGGTCGCCACGTACCGCAGGTGCGGCAACCGGCTCGCCGTGAACCCCTCCCAGTTGGGCGCGGTGGTCTCGAAACTGGCCTGGCCGGTGTCCAGCCCGGCCTGGTAGATGGCCAGCACCTCGGCGGCGTCGCCCTCGCGCATCGGCCGGATCTCCAGACCGGGCCCAATGGCGGGCTTGATCGCCTGGACGATGGCCGAGTGCACCCCATCGCCATGATCGGCGCTCAACGTGATGGCGATCTGGACGAATCCGGCCGCGGCCAGCAGGTCCCGGTACTCCTGCACGGTGAGCGATCCGGCCGCGCAGCCGATGCGCTGTTCGGCCCGCTGCCGCGCCTGCTCGTCGAGCGCCTGTGAGGTGACGACGTCGCTGACGCCGAACCGGCCGCCGGGCCGCAGCACCCGGAACGCCTCGGCCAGCACGGCGGCCTTGTCGCCGGACAGGTTGATCACGCAGTTGGAGATGACCACGTGCACCGATCTTTCCGGCAGAGGCACCCGCTCGATTGTGCCGTGCAGGAACTCCACGTTGGCCGCGCCGGCCTGCTCGGCGTTGCGCCGGGCCAGTTCCACCATGTCCGTGCTGGCGTCCACCCCGTACACCGTCCCGGACGGGCCGACGCGGCGCGCCGACAGCAGCACGTCGATGCCACCGCCCGAGCCGAGGTCGAGCACCGTCTCGCCGTGGCGCAGGTCGGCGACGGCCACCGGGTTGCCGCAGCCCAGGCTGACCCGCACCGCCCCCTCGGGCAGCACGGCCAGGTCGTCGTAGCCGGCCGCGCCGAAGCCGCCCTGCTCGAACGCGTCCTGCCCGCAGTCGGTGACCGTCCGGCCGGCGTCCGCGGCACGGGCCAGGGCGGAGTAGTGATCGATGATCTCATCGTGCGCCATGACCAGGCTCCTTCACTCGCAGGTGGGCGCGGACGGGACGGGATTGCCCATGACCACGTCGGCGGCGGTCGGGAAACAGTTCACGCAGTTCTCGTTGATCCGGTACAGGCTGGACGTGCCCTGCCGGTCGACCAGCACGAACCGCACCTCCGCCAAGATCTTCAGGTGGTGCGAGACGGTGGACTGCCCCACCCCGGACGCGGCCACGATCTCGCCCACGCTCATCGGCGCGCGCCGCCGCGCCAGCAGCGACACGATCTGGATCCGGGTGGCGTCGGCCAGCGCCTTGAACCAGCTCGCGTACTCCTCGGCCTCCGCACGCGGCAAGGGCCCCTTGTTCTCATCCATCGTCTATCGACGATATTCGATGAATCAGGAAAGCGGAAGCCCAGCACTTCCCTCGCACGAGGCCGCCGACGCCTTCCTCGCCACCCCGCGCACGGCCAACCCCAACACCCGCCGCGCCTACGCCACGGCCATCGACAAGGCCGTGGCGTCACCCGCATCCCGCCTGAGCGCTCTCACGCGCGCCCGGTGAGTCCCGGCCGGCGTCCGCCCCGCCGGATCCTGATGTCGCGCATGTCGGTCACCCCGATCTTCAGGATCTCGTACGCGTGCCCGTGCGCCTCCAGCGCGGCCATCGCGCCCAGAGCCGCCTCGTCCTCGCCGTCGTCCGGCCCGGCGGGCACCTGGCAGCGGAAGGTGAACGCCGAGACGCTCTGGTCGTGGGTGAACGTGCCGGCCTCGGTGAAGACGGTGCCGCTCGCCGCCCGCACCCTGGCCCGGCCGGCGTCGTCCAACCCCGCGAACTTGCCCCTGATCGTCACCCTGAACATGGTCGTTCCTCTCGTACGGCATAGGTGAGAACCCGCTCGCCGAGCACGCTCTCCACGGTGTCGAGCAGATCCAGCACCCGCTCGGCGATCACCTCCGGCCGCTCCCCCGCGGTGGTGCGGCGGGCGATGTCGCCCAGGACCAGCGCGTGCAGCGACCCGATGTGCCAGGCCATCACGCGCGGCAGCGGGTCGTCCGCGGCCGCGCCGGTCTCCTCGGCCAGCGCGGCGGCCAGCGTGTCCGTCATCCGGCGGCCCAGGCCTTCCAGCCGGGCGGCCAGCGTGGGGGCGGCCAGCATCATCTCCAGGACCCGTCCGAACCCCGGGCTGAGGCCCACCTGGCGCTCGCGCCCGCGCACCTCCTGGCGCAGCCGCCCCAGCACGGCCCCCGCCGCCGACTCGCCCGGCTCGCGCGCCCGCACGATGTCGGCGAGCCGCTGCGGCGACGCCTCATCCGGCGGCAGGACCAGGTCCTCCTTGGACTCGAAGTAGTTGTAGACGGTGTTGACCGACACCTCGGCGGCCGCCGCGACCTCGGCGATCGTCACGCTGTCGAAGCCGCGCTCCACGAACAGGCCGAGGGCCGCCTCGGAGATGCTCTGCCGGGTCCGCCGCTTCTTCCGCTCCCGCAGCCCTTCCGTCATGAACGGGAACCTACTGCAAAAGTTCAGTCGACTGCAATTTTTTAGTCGACTGAACTCCTAGTACCGCGGATCCGTCCGGTGTCGTCAGCTGCCGAGACAGGTCAGTACGGCGCGCACGCGGCGATGCCCCCTTGCGCTGTGCAGGTGGGCCTGACCGGCCGGCCCGGCCGGCTCATCCCCTGGGGAGGAGACCTCGCTGGAAGGCGGCGGCCACCGCCGACGCACGGTCGTTGACGCCCAGCTTGGCGTAGATGTGCAGCAGGTGTGTCTTGACCGTGGCCTCGCTGATGAACAGGCGGGCGGCCGCCTCCCGGTTGGTGGTGCCCTGCGCGATCAGGTCGAGGATCTCCAGCTCGCGCCCGCTCAGCGGGTCGGCGGGGGCGCGGACCTGACCGAGCAGGCGGGTGGCCACCGACGGGGAGAGCGCCGCCTCCCCGCGCGCCGCCGCGGCGACCGCGCGTGCCAGTTCCTCCCTCAGCGCGTCTTTGAGGAGGTAGCCGGTCGCGCCCGCCTCGATCGCGGGCAGCACGTCGCTGTCGGTGTCGTACGTGGTCAGCACCAGCACCCGCGCCTTGAGGCCCAGCCGGGCGAGCTCCCTGATGGCCGTCACCCCGTCCATCCTGGGCATCCGCAGGTCCATGAGGATGACGTCGGGGTCGAGTGCCCGCGCCAGGTCGACGGCCTGGGCGCCGTCGCCGGCCTCGGCGACCACCTCGAAACCGGGATCGCCGGCGAACATGCCGCGGATGCCGTCGCGGACGATGGGGTGGTCGTCGGCTATCAGCAGCCGGACGGGGGCCTCAGGCACTCCGGGACTCCTCAGGGGTGGTGGCGGCGAGCGCGGTGATGGCGGGCACGACGGCGGAGACAGCGGTGCCGGCCCCAGGCTCGGACTCGATCTCGAAGGCGCCCGCCAGGCGGGTCACCCGGTCGCGCATCGACACCAGGCCGAAGCCGCCGCCGTCGAGCGCGCGCGCCCGGTCGAAGCCCGCGCCGTCGTCGCGCACGTCGAGGCTGACCACGTCCTCCATGTAGGACAGCGTGAGCCCGGCCCGCGACGCGTCGGCGTGCTTGGCGATGTTGGCCAGCGCCTCCTGGGCGATGCGGAGCAGGGTCGCCTCCACCTCGGGATGCAGGGGACGCGCCGTGCCGGTCGTGGCGACCTCCACGCGCACGGCGTTCAGCTCCGACCACCGGGCGGCGATCTCCGCGAGCGCCGCCGGCAGTGGGGCGGACTCCAGCGGGCCCGGCTGGACGGCGTGCACGGATCGGCGGGCCTCGGCCAGGCTTTCGCGGGCCAGCCCCACCGCGTGGTCGAGGTGCCGCCGCCAGGCCTGCGGGTCGGCCTCGGTCTGCACGGCCGCCTGAAGCTGCGTGATGATGCCGGTCAGGCCCTGGGCGAGCGTGTCGTGGATCTCCCTGGCCATGCGCTGGCGCTCGTCGAGCACGCCGGCCTCGCGGGCCTGGACGAGGAGCTGGGCGTGCAGGCCGGCGTTCTCCCGCATCGCCTCCTCCAGCCGCGTCACCATGCGCTTGCGTTCGGCGCTGCGCTCGGCCGTGACCTCGCCGACGAAGCTGAACAGGCTGACCACGGCCACGATGGCGACGGTGAAGAGCAGGTGGGTGGCGATCGCGGTCGGGGTGGGCTCGGGCAGCCCTCCGGTGTAGGCCGTGATGGAGATGGCCGCCGTGGCCGTCACACCGGCGAACCTCCACTTCCCCTTCAGCAGGTGCCAGGCGTGGAGGTATCCGGTGAAGGCGAAGAAACTGCCGAACCACAGTCCACGCGAGCAGAGCACCGCGATCAGGATCACCAGGCCCGTGACGTAGACGGCCGGCTGGCGGCCGGGCATGAACCAGATCCACGCCGCGGCGAGCGCGGAGAGGCCGAGCGTGACGAGATGGTACGTCCCCGGCCGGTCGTCGGCCAGCCATGACAGCGCCATCGAGATGGCCAGCAGGACGTACGGGACGGCGGTGAGGAGCCGCTGCAGCAGCCGCTCCCACCGGTCAAGACGGGCGCCGTCCCCTGTCGTCATCACTCACTCCCAGCGGAAGAACCTGGCCGCGGCGAGACTGACGACCACCGCGTACGCGGCCATGACGCCCAGCACCAGCGGGTCCGGCGACAACCCCGCCCAGACGTCATGGAGGGCCTGCCGGAACGCGCCCATAGGGGTGAACGCGCCGATGCGCGCCAGGATATCCGGCATCTGGTTCACCGGTTGCATGAGCCCTGCGAGGTAGGCCAGCGGAAAGTACAGCAGCACGCCCACCCCGTTGGCGGTGCGCCCGTTCGCCGCCACCGCCGCGATCAGCAGGCCGATGGCGAACATCGCGGCCGTGCCGAGCAGGAACACGGCGGCGATCCGCAGCGCCTGGGAGGGAACGTGCGCGCCCAGGACGGTGCCCGCGACCGTGATCAGCAGCGCGCAGGCGGTCAGCGCCAGCACGAACTGCAGGATGAGCTGCACCGCCAGCATGCTCCCTGGCCGTACCGGGGTGGTGGAGAGCCGGCGCAGGATGCCGCGTTCGCGGTAGGTGGCCAACGTGGTCGGCAGCTGGTACAGGCCGACGAGCCCGACGGCGATCACCAGCGTCATCGGCAGCAGCATCGTGTCGCCGGGTGGGATCGAGCTGCCGAAGACGACGAGGATGAACAGCGGGATGAGCACCGAGAAGATCGAGCCGGGCTCGCGGGCCAGCAGCTTGAGCTCGACGGTGGTGAGCTTGGCGATGACGGTCACGGGGATCTTCCTCACGGGTGGAACGAGCGGCCGGTCAGGGCGGTGAACGCGTCGTCGAGCGTGCGCTTGTCGATGCGCAGGTCCGCGACGGGGATGAGGTTGCGGGCCAGTGCCGAGGTGACGGCCGTGGCGAAGTCGCCCCGGCCCGTCACGCTCACCCCGTCGCCGTCGCGGGTCACGCCCGAGACGCCGGGAAGGCCGCTCAGCAGGGCGACCGGGTCGCTGGCGTCCCCGGCCATCAGCGTGAACCGCATCTGGTGCTCGGCGTCGACCCCGTCGATCAGCTCCGCCGGGCTGCCGGTCGCGACGATGCCGCCCCCGTCGAAGACCGCGACGCGGTCGCAGAGCTCCTCCACCTCGTCCATGAAGTGGCTGACCAGGACCACGGTGACACCCGACGCGCGCACCTGCTTGATCAGCTCCCAGGTGGCGCGGCGGGCCTGCGGGTCGAGCCCGCTGGTGAGCTCGTCGAGGAAGGCCACCTTCGGGTTGCCCACCAGGGCCAGGGCGATGAACAGCCGCTGCTTCTGGCCTCCCGACAACTTGCTGAAACGGGCGTCGCGCTTGCCGGCCAGCCCCCATTGTTCCAGCAGCTCGCGCCAGTCGCGCGGCTCGGCGTAGAAGGAGGCGTACAGGTCGAGCGCCTCCCACACCTTGATGTTCTCGGGCAGTTGGGTGTGCTGGAGCTGCACCCCGATGCGCTCGCGCAACGCGCGGCCGTCGCCGATCGGGTCGAGCCCGAGCACCCGGATCGTGCCGCCGTCGGGCCGCCGCAGACCCTCCACGCACTCGACGGTGGTGGTCTTGCCGGTGCCGTTGGGCCCGAGCAGGCCGAAGATCTCGCCCTGCTCGACCGAGAAGGAGACGCCGTTCAGAACCGTGTGGTCGCCGTACCTCTTGGTGAGGCCGGCGACGTCGATGACTGCCATGCGTAAATCATGGTTTCGCAGCTCACGGCGGGGATCGACCCGCCGGCCATGCTCGGCGGCGGATCGGGCTGAGCGCGGAATCCACCGAACGGTGGATGGCGCGCTCAGCCCGGTCGTGTTCACGGCGGTCCCGGCCGGACAGAGAAAGACGCAGGCGAGAGTCGAACTCGCACGGACGGCTTTGCAGGCCTACCTCCGCACCCGCGGACTGCGCCAGGCCCGCCTCGGCCCCCATCCCGTCGAGGCGGATCGTGCGCGAGGACGGAGTCGAACCGCCACAGCCGAAGCGCCCGGTTTACAGCCGGGTGGGCTCCCCTGTGCCCAGCTCGCGCGGGGGAAATTCGTGGTCGGCCCGGCAGGAGTCGAACCTGCGACGCCCGGTTTGTAAGACCGGCGCTCTGACCACCTGAGCTACAGGCCGTGGTTTGGCCAAGTGGCCCCAGCAGGATTCGAACCTGCAACGGACCCGGCTTCGTAGGCCGGCGCTCTCTCCATTGAGCTATAGGGCCGGAAAAACATAGTGGTAGCACCCCGTACCGGATTTGAACCGGTGTTCTCCCGGGTGAAAGCCGGGCGTCCTGACCGCTAGACCAACGGGGCCTGCCTCGACATGCGTCGAGGTTCGTACGTCCGGCGGGATTCGAACCCGCAACACCCGGCTCCTGAGGCCGGTACCTCTCCCCTTGGGCTACGGACGCGTGGAGCCGCAGCGGGGGCTCGAACCCCGTCCTGCTGGGTGGAAGCCAGCTGCCTTAACCCGTTCGGCCTCTGCGGCGTGATGCGCTCATGGAATTGTCAAAAGGCGTCGGCCCGTATGCGGGCATGGACAAGAGAAAAGGCCGCCCGATGGGATCCGGCGGCCTCTGGATGAGTGTGGCGAGAAGTTATCCAGAAGCCTGCCCGGCCAGGCCGCAGCCGAGCACCACAAGTCGGCGGCAGCTGCGCCGTTCCCGCTCCAGGGTGGTGACCGCGTAACGCATGACTGGCCTTTCCTGACGTTTCCGATCTCGACGGAGTAAACATTAACCGGCGGTCGCCGGCGGATGCCACTCATTTATTCAGACGTACCGGCCGCCGATATGGTTTCCGCCGTGGCCGCCGGGCCGCGGCCCGGCGACACCGGCTTTACTAGGGGCATGCGGATCGGAGAGCTGGCCGCGCTGCTCGGGGTGTCGACCCGGACGGTGCGCCACTACCACCAACAGGGCGTCCTGCCGGAGCCGCCGCGCCTGGCCAACGGCTACCGCCACTACGGCATGCGCGACGCCGTCGCCCTGGCCCGCGTACGCCGCCTGGTCCAGCTCGGGCTGAGCCTGGACGAGGCACGAGGCGTGATCGCCGACGACCGGTCGAGGGAGCTGGCCGAGATCCTGGCCGAGATCGACGCGGATCTGGCCAGGCAGGAAGGGGAGATCCGGGAGCGGCGGGCGAAGCTGGCGGAGGTGCTCAGGCGGGCCGAGACGGGGTCGCTCGACCCCGACGACATCGCCTCGCCCGACCTGGTGGCGTTCCTGCGCGTGGTGGGTCTGCCCGAGTCGAAGGCGGCGGCCTGGGACCGCGAGCTGCTGGTGCTGATGGACAGCGTGGCCGGCGAGCCCGGCAGGAGCCGCGCCTTCGGGCAGCTGGAAACGCTGGCCGCCGATCCGGAGGTGACGGCCATCGGGCACGAGTTCTACCGCAGGCTGGACGAGCTGGCCGACGCCGAGCCCGGCGACCCCAGGATCGCGCCGCTGGCCCGCTCGCTCGCCGACTACAGCATGGAGCACCTGCTGGCCGATTCCGGGCTGGGCGCGCACGGGTGGGATCCGTCACTGCTCGAGCCGATCCTCGACGGGCTGGCCCCGGCGCAGGCCGAGGCCGTGCGCCAGGCGATCGGGATCATCGCCGGCGAAACAGCGGGCGGGATCGCGAAGGACGCCGGCACGTCCGCCACGGCCGGGTAGCGCCCGAGGGCTCAGCGCGCCGGTACGAGCCCGTCGGCGACGAGGCCGTCGAGGACCGCCTCGCCCAGCGCTTCGACCGCGGACTTCGGGCGCACCATCACCGTGAACTCCTTGATCAGGCCGGCCTCGTCCAGGTGGATGAGGTCGATGCCGTGGATCTGCCTGCCGCGTACGGTGGCCTGGAAGACCAGGACGATCGACGGGGTCTCGGCGCCGTCGGCGCCGGTCTGGGCGGCGCCGTCGAGCCGGCCGGCGTACCGGAAGTCCTCGAAGACGCGCAGTAGCACGCCGAACAGCCCCAGGACGGCGGGCTTGCCCTCGAAGGGGGTGAACGTCACCGGGCTGTAGAGGCGGACGTCGTCGGTGAACAGCTCGTCCAGCGCGGCGAGATCGCGCCGCTCGACGGCGGCCCTGAAACGGTCGGCGGCGGTCATGGCCCGTCCTTCCTAGCAAAAAAGGCGAATAGTCAGTTTCTTGACTAGCATGACGGTGTTCGTACGGGAAGAGGAGGACGTCGCGATGGCGTTGCGGCACGCCGTGCTGGCGGCACTGTTGGACGAGGAGCTCAGCGGATACCAGCTGGCCAAGGCGTTCGGCCTGGGCGTGGCCAACTTCTGGCACGCCCTTCCCCAGCAGCTCTACGCCGAGCTCGCCCGGCTGGAGCGCGACGGGCTGGTCAGCGGCCGGGAGGTGGTGCAGGACACCCGGCCCAACAAGCGCCTGTTCACCGTGACCGACGCCGGCCTGGCCGAGCTGGAGCGGTTCGCGGCGACCGCCAACAAACCCTCCTTCATCCGCGACGACCTGCTCGTGAAGGTCCAGGCCGCCGACCACGTCGCCGCCGGCGCGCTCATCGAGCAGCTCGTGGAGCGGGCCGCGTTCGCCGACGCCAAGATCGAGCTGCTCGGCGGCCTGCTGCGGAAGCTGCGCGGCGGCATGAGCGAGGAGGAGTTCCTGCGCCACGGCGAACGCATCGGCCCTTACCTGACGTGCCTGCGCGGCATCGCGTTCGAGCAGGGCAACCGTGACTGGTGCCGCCGGAGCGCGGCGATCCTGGAAGAGAGGCGGACGGCGCATGCGCGAGGGTGACGACCTGCGTTACGTCGCGCTGGGCGACAGCCAGACCGAAGGGCTCGGCGACGGCGACGACGCCAGCGGCCTGCGCGGATGGGCCGACCGGCTCGCCGAGCAGCTCGCCTCCGCCGTTCCCGGCCTCCGGTACGCCAACCTGGCCGTGCGCGGGCGCGTGGCCGCCCAGGTCCACGCCGAACAACTCCGGCCGGCTCTCGCCCTGCGCCCCGACCTGGCCACCGTCGTCGCCGGGGTCAACGACCTGCTCCGGCCCCGGTTCGACGCCGACGAGGTGGGCGGCCACCTGGAGGCGATGTTCGCCGCGCTCACCGCCCAGGGCGCCCGTGTGGCCACCGTCACCTTCCCCGACCTGGCGCGGATCACCCCGCTCGCCCGCCCGTTCAGCCCGCGGGCCGCAGCGCTCAACCAGCGCATCCGCGCCGCGGCCCGACACCACGGGGTCGTCGTCGCCGAGACCGCCCACCACCCGGTCGTCACGGATGCCCGGTTGTGGAGCCCCGACCGGCTGCACGCCAGCCCGCTCGGGCACGAACGCATCGCCGCGGCGGTCGCCCACGCGCTGGAGTTGCCCGGCAGCAGCGACGCATGGACGCATCCCCTGCCACCCGAGCCCGACCTGTCCTGGTGGCGCGCCGCGGGTGCGGAGCTGCGCTGGGTCGCCGGCTTCCTCGGCCCCTGGGCCGGCCGGCGCCTGCGCGGCCGCTCCTCCGGTGACCACCGCACCGCCAAACGCCCGGAACTGCTGCCCGTCGGTGCGCAGGCCCCCTTACGTGAGGAGCGAACAAAGTAGTCGGTTCTGATGTGCAACCGGCACTACCCGGCGGTCCTGGCCTCGATGAAGGAGAAGCGGTGAGTGCCCGGCCGGGCGGTCGGGCTGACCGTCGCGAAGGCGTTTGCCGGCTTTCGCGGCGCCGCACTACGGTGACGGCATGGATCTCTTCTCGCGCTCCTGGACGGCGTTGCGCACGGCGGTCGCCGACCTGCCCGACGAGGACTTCGCCCGGCCGTCCGGCTGCGCGGGCTGGCTCGTGCGAGACCTCGCGTGTCACCTGATCATCGACGCCCAGGACGTTCTGATCACGCTCGTGACCCCTGCGGAGAAGGACCCGACCTGCGACGCGGTGACCTACTGGAAGGTCGGCTCGACGCCGCCGGCCGGTGACGACCCGCTCGACGCGCTGATCGTCCGGCTGGCCGCCGCGTACGAAGAGCCGCGGCTGCTCAAGTTCCACCTCGACGACGTCGGCTCCGCCGCCGGCCGCGCCGCCGAACTCGCCGACCCGCGCAGGCGGGTCGCCACCCAGGACATGGTTCTCACCGCGGGCGACTACCTGTCCGCGTACGTCCTGGAGTGGACGCTGCACCACCTCGACCTGATCGCGCACCTGCCCGACGCGGAGGAGCCCCCCGCTGAAGGGCTCGCCCGGTCCAGGGAGATGCTGGAGAAGATCGCAGGGACCGCGTTCCCCGCGTCGCTCTCCGACAAGGACGCGCTGCTGGTCGGCACCGGGCGACGCGCCGCGACCGGCGCGGAGAAGGCCGCGCTGGGAGACCTGGCCGCGCGCCTCCCCTTCGTCATCGGCTGATCGCCGGAGGATCGCTGCCGCAGCTTTCCCCATGTCAAAGCATCAGGTCAACGCTCCAACCGCGCCCAACCGCACGGGCGCCGGTCCCGAGATCATCGCGGGATCCCTGATCGCCCGGCACACGCCGGGGCGTAGCAATGGCGTCAATTATCGGGCTCTAGTCGTATAAAACCCGTCAAGAACTGCAAGGCGTCTGAAATTCCGGGATTTGCTTGCCTCAACGCCGCCCGCTCCGGCGGTCGAAACACCTATCACCCAGTTGAGGAGTGAGGATGACGGACGTCATCTTCGTCGGCCTGACGATCGCGGTGTTCGTGATCCTCGGGCTGGTTGTGAAGGCGGTGGAGCGGCTGTGAACGCCGTCAACGCCGCAGGCCTGGTCGTGATTGCCGGCCTCGTGGTCTTCGTGGTCGCGGCCCTGCTGTTCCCGGAGCGGTTCTGATGTCCTCGACTCTGGCCGGGATCTTGTTCATCGCGTCCCTGCTGCTCGCTCTCGCGCTGTGCTACCGGCCGCTGGGCGACTACATGTACCGCGTCTACACCGGCACCGAGCACTCGCGGGTCGAGCGGGTGATCTACCGCCTGACAGGCGTGCGACCCGGCAGCGGGCAACGCTGGGGCGTCTACGCGCGTAGCGTGCTGGCGTTCTCGCTGGTGTCGATCCTGTTCCTGTACGGCCTGCAGCGGCTGCAGAACCACCTGTTCCTGTCCCTGGGCATGGAGCCGGTGGAGCCGGCGCCGGCTTGGAACACCGCGGTCAGCTTCGTCACCAACACCAACTGGCAGGCCTATTCCGGCGAGTCCACGATGGGCCACGTGGTGCAGACCGCGGGCCTGGCGGTGCAGAACTTCGTCTCCGCCGCGGTCGGCATGGCGGTGGCGATCGCGCTGGTGCGCGGGTTCGCCCGCACGAAGAGCGACACGCTGGGCAACTTCTGGATGGACCTGGTCCGCGGCACGATCCGCATCCTGCTGCCGATCGCCTTCGTCGCGGCCCTGGTACTGGTGGCCGGTGGCGCGATCCAGACGTTCGCCGATCACAGCACGTGGACGACGCTGACCGGCGGGGAGCAGACGTTCACCCCGGCCGCGGCCGCCTCACAGGAGGCGATCAAGGACCTGGGCACCAACGGCGGCGGCATCTTCAACGTCAACTCGGCCCACCCGTTCGAGAACCCGACAACGTGGACCAACTGGCTGACGATCTTCCTCCTGTTGGTGATCTCGTTCTCACTGCCGCGCGCCTTCGGCCGGATGGTCGGCGACAACCGGCAGGGCTACGCCATCGTCGCGGTGATGGCGAGCATCTTTTTGATCAGCGTGACGCTGACCAACTGGGCCGAATTGAGCGCGGGCGGCACAGTGCCGCAGGCCGTCGGGACGGCGATGGAGGGCCGCGAGACGCGCTTCGGCGTGTCGAACTCGGCCATGTTCGCCTCCTCCACCACCCTGACCAGTACCGGCTCGGTCGATTCCTTCCACGACTCCTACACCGCGCTCGGCGGCGGCATGCTGATCTTCAACATGCTGCTCGGCGAGGTCGCCCCCGGCGGCGTCGGCGCGGGCCTGTACGGCATGCTGATCCTCGCCGTGATCACCGTTTTCGTGGCCGGGCTGATGGTCGGCCGCACCCCTGAATACCTGGGCAAGAAGATCGGCGCCCGCGAGATCAAGCTCGCCTCGCTCTCCTTCCTCATCACCCCGGCGCTGGTGCTGGTCGGCACGGCGGTGGCGATGGCCACCGCGACGGGACGGGCGGCGATGCTGAACAGCGGCCCGCACGGCCTGTCGGAGATCCTGTACGCCTACACCTCGGCGTCCAACAACAACGGCTCCGCCTTCGCCGGTGTCAGCGTGAACACCCCGTTCCACAACACCACACTCGGCCTGTGCATGGCTCTCGGCCGCTTCCTGCCCATCGTGCTGGCCCTGGCGCTGGCCGGCTCCCTGGCCCAGCAGGCGCCCGTTCCGGCGGGCGTGGGCACGCTGCCCACCCACCGGCCGCAGTTCGTCGGCATGGTCGTCGGCGTGACGATCATTCTGGTCGCCCTCACCTTCCTGCCCGCGCTGGCGCTCGGGCCGCTCGCAGAAGGAATCCGCTAGCCATGTCCACGTCGACAGTGCAGGCTCCGGGCCGTACCCCCGCGCCCAAGGGTGGAAAGGCGGGCGGCGGGCTGCTCGATCCCAAGCTGATGATCCGATCGCTGCCGGACGCGGTGAGGAAACTCAACCCGGCCACCATGTGGCGCAACCCGGTGATGTTCATCGTCGAGATCGGCGCGGTCTTCACCACCGTCCTTGCGATCGGCGATCCCTCCTGGTTCGCCTGGGCGATCGTGGCGTGGCTGTGGCTGACCGTCGTCTTCGCCAACCTGGCCGAGGCTGTGGCCGAAGGGCGGGGCAAGGCGCAGGCCGCCGCGTTGCGGGCAACCAGGCGCGACACCACCGCCCGCCGGCTCAAGAGCCGCACCTCGGCCGAGTGGGACGTGGTCGGCGCGCCCGAACTCAGGCAGGGCGACTTCGTGGTGGTTGAGGCCGGGGAGATCATCCCCGGCGACGGCAATGTGGTGGAGGGCATCGCGTCGGTGGATGAGTCGGCCATCACCGGCGAGTCCGCGCCGGTGATCCGCGAGTCCGGCGGCGACCGCTCGGCGGTGACCGGTGGCACGAAGGTGCTGTCCGACCGGATCATCGTGCGGATCACGCAGAAACCCGGCGAGAGTTTCGTCGACCGCATGATCGCGCTGGTGGAGGGCGCGAACCGGCAGAAGACGCCGAACGAGATCGCGCTCAACATCCTGCTCGCCGCCCTGACGATCATTTTCCTGGTCGCCGCCGCCACGATGCAGCCATTGGCCATCTACTCCACGTCCATCAACCCCGGTGTGCCGGACTCGCTCGCCCTGACCGGCGACGGGGTGAGCGGCATCGTGCTGGTGTCGCTGATCGTCTGCCTGATCCCCACCACGATCGGCGCGCTGCTGTCGGCCATCGGCATCGCCGGCATGGACCGCCTGGTGCAGCGCAACGTGCTCGCCATGTCCGGCCGCGCGGTCGAGGCGGCAGGGGATGTGTCCACGCTGCTGCTGGACAAGACCGGCACCATCACCCTGGGCAACCGGCAGGCGTCGGAGTTCGTCGTGGTGGACGGGGTGAGCGAGGCCGAGCTGGCCGAGGCCGCGCAGCTGTCGAGCCTGGCCGACGAGACCCCCGAGGGCCGCTCCATCGTGGTCTACGCCAAGCAGGCCTACGGGCTGCGCGAGCGCCGGCCGGGCGCGCTGGCCCACGCCGAGTGGGTGCCGTTCACCGCACAGACCCGCATGTCCGGGGTGAACCTGGACGGCCGCGAGGTCCGCAAGGGCGCGGCCACCGCGGTCATGAAGTGGGTGCGCGACGCCGGCGGCCACCCCACGGACGAGGTCGGGCACATCGTGGACGGCATCTCCGGCTCCGGCGGCACCCCGCTGGTCGTCGCCGAGAAGGGCCGGGTGCTGGGCGTCGTGCACCTCAAGGACGTGGTGAAGGCCGGCATGCGGGAACGCTTCGACGAGATGCGCCGCGTGGGCATCCGCACCGTCATGATCACCGGCGACAACCCGCTGACCGCCAAGGCCATCGCCGACGAGGCCGGGGTGGACGACTTCCTGGCCGAGGCCACCCCCGAGGACAAGCTGGCGCTGATCAGGCGGGAGCAGGAGGGGGGCCGCCTGGTCGCCATGACCGGTGACGGCACCAACGACGCCCCCGCCCTGGCGCAGTCCGACGTCGGCGTGGCCATGAACACCGGCACGTCCGCCGCCAAGGAGGCCGGGAACATGGTCGACCTGGACTCCAACCCGACCAAGCTCATCGAGATCGTCGAGATCGGCAAGCAACTGCTCATCACGCGGGGCGCGCTGACGACGTTCTCGATCGCCAACGACGTCGCCAAGTACTTCGCCATCATCCCGGCGATGTTCGCGGCGGTCTACCCGGGCCTGGACGCGCTCAACATCATGCGCCTGGCCAGCCCTCAGTCGGCGATTCTGTCGGCGGTCATCTTCAACGCCCTCGTGATCGTCGCATTGATCCCGCTGGCGCTGCGTGGGGTCCGCTACCGGCCCACCAGCGCCTCCAAACTGCTGTCGCGCAACCTGTACGTCTACGGCCTGGGCGGCATCGTGGCGCCGTTCATGGGCATCAAACTCATCGATCTTCTGATTCAGTTCCTTCCGGGGATGTCATAAATGGACCGCATGCCCAGCTGGGTCCGCCAGCACCTCGCCGCGCTGCGCGCGCTGCTCGTGCTCACGGTGGTCACCGGCCTCATCTACCCCCTGGCCGCCACCGGCGTGGCCCAGGCGCTGTTCAATGGGAAGGCCAACGGCTCACTCGTCGAGAAGGACGGCAAGATCATCGGTAGCGCGCTGATCGGCCAGTCCTTCACCGACGCCGGCGGCAACCCGATCAGGATGTACTTCCAGTCCCGCCCGTCGGCCGCCGGGGACGGCTACGATCCCACCTCGACCAGCGCCGGCAATCTGGGCCCCGAGGATGTCGTGGACGTTCTGCCGGTGCCCGGCGCGAAGGACGAGGGTAAGCGGTCGCTGCTCACCCAGGTGTGCGCTCGCTCCAAGGCGGTCGGCGAGCTGGAGGGCGTCAGCGGCGCCCGCCCGTACTGCACCCCCGACGGGGTCGGCGCGGTGCTCAAGGTCTTCCCCGACCGTGCCGTGAGCGTCAACCAGGCCTGCCCGGCCACCCCGTTCGTGACCGCGTACCAGGGACTGAAGGTGGAGTGCGCCAGGCCGGGCGAGGACTACGCGGCCGGAAAGACCGTGCCGGTCAGAGGGAACGCGGGAACGCCGGCCGTGCCCTCCGACGCGGTCACGGCGAGCGCCTCCGGCCTCGACCCGCACGTCTCTGTGGCCTACGCCGAGTTGCAGGCGCCTCGCGTGGCCAAGGAACGCGGTCTCGACCGGGCCAGGGTCGAGCAGCTCATCAAGGAGCACACCGCCGGTCGGGCGCTCGGCTTCATGGGCGAGCCGGCGGTGAACGTGCTCGAACTCAACCTCGCGCTCGACCGCTCATGAAAAGGGGTCGCCTGCGGGTCTACCTGGGGGCGGCCCCCGGGGTGGGCAAGACGTACGCGATGCTCGGCGAGGGCCGCCGGGCCTGTGAGCGCGGCCGGGACGTGGTCGTGGGGTTCGTCGAGACCCACGGCCGCTCCCGCACCGCCGCCCTGGTGGAGGGCCTGGAGGTGATCCCCCGCAAGACGCTGGTCTACCGCGGGGCCACCTTCACCGAGTTGGACGTGGACGCCGTCATCGCCCGCGCGCCGAAGGCGGCGCTGATCGACGAGCTGGCCCACACCAACGTGCCCGGCTCGAAGAACGTCAAGCGCTGGCAGGACATCGACGACATCCTCGACGCCGGTATCGACGTCGTCTCCACGGTGAACATCCAGCACCTGGAGTCGGTCAACGACGTCGTGCGGGAGATCACCGGCATCCCGCAGCGCGAGACCGTGCCCGACGAGGTGGTGCGGCGAGCCGACCAGATCGAGCTGGTCGACATGTCCCCTGAGGCGCTGCGCCGCCGCCTGGCGCACGGCAACGTCTACGCCCCGGAGAAGGTGGACGCCGCGCTGTCCAACTACTTCAGGGTGGGCAACCTGACCGCGCTGCGCGAGCTCGCCCTGCTCTGGGTCGCCGGCAAGGTCGACGAGCAGCTCGACCGTTACCGCGCCGACCACGGCATCGACAGCACCTGGGAGGCGCGCGAGCGCGTGGTGGTGGCGCTGACCGGCGGCCCGGAAGGCGACACTCTGGTACGCCGGGCCGCCCGCATCGCCGCCCGCACGAAGGGCGCCGACCTGCTGGCCGTCCACGTCACCAGCGCCGACGGGCTGGCCGGCGGCGACCCGGCCACCCTGGCCCGCCAGCGCGCCCTGGTCGAAAGCATGGGCGGCACGTACCACCAGGTCGTCGGCGACGACATCCCGCGGGCCCTGCTCGACTTCGCCGGCGGCGTCAACGCCACCCAGCTCGTACTGGGAGCGTCGAGAAGGGGACGCTTCGCCCAGATCTTCTCCCGTGGCGTCGGGGTCGAGACCACGGCCCAGTCCGGCCCCATCGATGTGCACCTGGTCACCCACGAGGAGGCCAAGAAGGGCCGCCGCCACCCCGAGCGCTCCCGGGCCGCGCTCACCAGGAAGCGCAGGCTGGCCGGCTGGGCGGTGGCGGTGGCGGGCCTGCCGCTGCTGACCGCCGCGCTCGCCCCGCTTCGCGGCGTGCTCTCGCTGCCCACCGAGATCCTGTTGTTCCTGAGCCTGGTCATCGGGATCGCGCTGATCGGCGGAACCTGGCCGGCGATCACTGCGGCGATCGGCGGCTTCTTCCTGCTCAACCGGTTCTTCACCCCTCCCCTGTACACCTGGACCATTGAGGACCCGGAGAACCTTCTCGCCCTGGTGGTGTTCGTCCTGATGGCGACCGCGGTCAGCGCGATCGTCGACCTGGCCGCCCGGCGTGCCCGGGAGATGGCCCGCGCCCGCGCCGACGCCGCGACGCTGTCCACCCTGGCCGGGCACGTACTGCGCGGCGAGGCGGCGCTGTCCTCCTTGCTCGGGCGACTGCGCGAGACGTTCGCCCTGGACTCGGTCACCCTGCTCGAACGCGTCGGCGAACCCACGCCGGACGATCAATGCGAAGCCGGTGCCTGGCGCATCATCGCCACCTCCGGCTCCGCGCCCTGCACCACCCCCGCCGCGGCCGACACCGACGTGACCGTCAGTGACCAACTGGTGCTCGCCGCGCGGGGACGGCTGCTGGATGCCAGCGACCGGCGGGTGCTGGAGGCGTTCGCCGCCGAGGCGGCCGTCGCGCTGCGCCAGGAACGCCTGCAGCGGGAGGCGGAACAGGCCAAGCCGCTGGCCGAGGCCGACCGGATGCGCACCGCGCTGCTGGCGGCCGTCAGCCATGACCTGCGCACCCCGCTGTCGGCGGCCAAGGCCGCCGTCGAGAGCCTGCGCAGCCACGACGTCGACTGGACTCCGGAGGACCGCGAGGAGCTGCTGGCCACCGCCGACGAGTCCCTGGCCAGGCTGGACCGGCTGGTGGAGAACCTGCTCGACATGAGCCGCCTGCAGGCCGGCGCGCTCGGGCTCTCCCTCCAGCCCCTCGCACCGGAGGAGGTCGTCCCCCACGCCATCGACGACCTCGGGCCGCTGCGCGACCGGGTCGAGGGCGACATCCCCGTCGACCTGCCCGAGATCGTCGCCGACCCGGCCCTGCTCGAACGAGTGCTGGTCAACCTGATGAGCAACGCCGTCCGCTACAGCCCGCCCGCGCAGCAGGTCCTCGTCACCGCCAGCTGCCACGACGATCAGGTGGAGATCCGCGTCATCGACCGCGGCCCCGGCATCCCGCCCGAGGCGTACGAGCGGGTCTTCCTGCCGTTTCAGCGGCTCGGCGACCGCGACAACGGCACCGGCGTCGGCCTCGGCCTCGCGCTGTCACGCGGGCTCACCGAGGCCATGGGCGGTGCCCTCATTCCCGAGGAGACACCAGGAGGCGGACTCACCATGATCATCAGAATGCCGATCAACTCCGTGCGGTGACTCCATGACCATGCAGCAATTCGCTGAAGCCTTTGTACGCCTCGAAGACGCTCATCCACAGTGATAATGGAGCGGCTGTTTCGACATAAGCAATCCTTCTGCTGAACTGCGGAAACGTGCCTATTCGGCGGCTTATGCTCGCGTAGTAATCATTCGTTCCTGTGGACAGCGAGTTCCATGCCGGAACGGTGCCGCTTGCCGGTGGAGGCGACCCCTCCGTGGCATCAGGCGAAAGAGGAGCCGAAGATGTCCGTGCCAGGACACGTCGCCGGCACCCGCAGGGCGGCCCTGTACGTCATCAAGATCGGAAGTGCCGGTCTGGACCACGAGAAGCTCTTCGACGAGGTCGCCGGCCTGCGCGCCCGCGGCGCCAGGCTGCTGCTCGTGGCGGGCGGCACGGCCGGGATCGCCCGGCACTACGCGGACATCGGCCGGCTCGTCCGGACGATGCGCACGGGCGGAGGCGAGGTGCGCTACTGCCCGCCCGCGGAGATCCCACACATCGTCGCCGCCTACGAGCAGGTGACCCTGCCCCGCGTGCGGCGCGCGCTCTCCGAGCGCGGACTGCGCGCGTTCGCCGCGGTCGCGCAGACCGGCGCCCTGGTGTCCGCCCTGCCCAACCCGCCGGTACGGGCCGAGATCGACGGCCGGATGCGCGCGGTGCGCGACCATCGCGCCGGCACGGTGTGCGCGGTGGACGTCGACGGCGTCAACCGGCTGCTCGAGGTGTTCGACGTCGTGTGCCTGGCTCCGCCGGTCTCCGACGCCACGGGCGGCACGCCGCTCAGCGTGGACGCCGACGTGCTCGCCGCGGAACTGGCCAACGCCCTGGATGCCGACCACCTGCGCCTGGTCACCGGCACGGCCGGCCTGCTCGCCGACCCGGCGGACCCGGCCGGCCGGATCCAGCACGCGACCCGCGGCGAAGGCCAGGCGTACGCGCGGGGCCGCATGCGCCAGAAGGTGCGGGCCGCCGAGATCGCGCTGTCCGGCACCGCGGACGTCGCGATCACCGGGCCGCACATCCTGTCGCCCGCCTCCGGCACCCGCTTCTGGCGCGCCCCAGCGCCCGCCGGCGACCTGTCGCTGCTCGCCAGGACCGTGGAGATCTCCTCGGTCTCGTACGACGAGCGGGAGCTCGCGGAGTTCCTGGTGGACTGGTGCACGGAGCACGGCGTCCACGCCGAGATCGACGAGGCCGGCAACCTGGTCGCCACCCGCGGCTCAGGACCCGAGCGGATGCTCATGCTCGGCCATCTCGACACGGCCGCCCACCGCTGGCCGGTGCACTGGAACGGCGAAACCCTCTCGGGCCGCGGCTGCGTGGACGCCAAGGGCAGCCTCGTGGCGTTCCTGGAGACGCTGGCCGGGACGGACGTGCCCGGCCACGCGCAGGTCCGTGTCATCGGCGCGGTCGAGAGGGCGAACACCGCGCGCGGCGCGTCCTTCGTCCGCGACCACTATCCCGCCGACGCCGTCATCATCGGCGAGCCGAGCGGCGCGCAGGCGCTGACCGTCGGCAACCACGGCCGGCTCAAGATCCGCCTGAGCGTCACCGAACCCCTCGGCCACACCGCGGGCACCGGCGTCGTCACCACCGGCGAGCGCGTGATGCACCTGCTGGGCCGGCTCCGCGACGCCATCGCGGAGGCCTCTCCGAAGGCCCTGATGGCCGTCCTCGCCATCCACGCGGTCAGCGCCGGACACCTGCAGCAGGGCGAGGCCGTCTTCGACGTACGCGTGCCGCGGGACACGCCGGTCGAGAACCTGGTCGCGCTGGTACGGCTGGTCGCCGACCCGGCGGGCGTGGAGGTGCTCACCGCCACGCCGGGCGTGCTCACGCCCAGGACGAACGCGCTGGTGAACGCGTTCTCGCGCGCCTTCCGCGAAACGGGGACGACGCCGCGGTTCCTGGCCAGGCGAGGCGGCAGCGCCATGAACACCCTCGCCGCGACCTGGCAGGACGTCCCCATGGTCGCCTACGGCCCCGGCGACGCCGCGCTCGACCACACCCGTGGCGAGCGGCTGGACGCGGCGGAGTTCAGAAAGGCCAGGGCGGTGCTGGCGAAGGCGGTCACGAGCTGGGTCAACGAACGAGAGAGGACGACACCGTGACCGTCGCCACCGGCGGCGGACTCGCGGGAGAGCGGGCCAGGTAGAGGTCAGCGGGCTTCGCCGGAGCCGAGATGGCGGGTGTCGCCGAGGTAGACCGTGCGGTTGTGGTAGAAGTCGTCCTCGCGCAGCGTGGTGATGCTGCCGGACGGCGCCCGGAAACTGACATGGCCGACCGCCTCGATCGGCATCTTGATCCAGGACGTCACGACGAAGGTCAGCGAGCCACCGTGCGTCACGATGATCTGGTGTTCACACGGGCGCCGCACGATCTCGTCCATGGCCGCGTAGACGCGCTGCGCCAGCGCCGCCCTGGTTTCGGCGCCCGGCACGCCCTCGTCGTGTTCCAACCGCTCCCCTTCGGCCGGCGGTGGGACGAAGCGCTGGTCCAGCCACGCCTGTGGTCTTCCCCCGGCCTCGCCGTAGGATTTCTCCCGCAGCCGCCGGTCCAGGATCGCTTTCACGCCGAACAACTCGGCGATCTTCTCGGCCGTTTGCCGGGTGCGCCGCAGATCCGAGGAGAACAGCTCCACGTCGGCGCCGTCCGGGATCTGGGCCCGCAGCGCCCGGGCGACGGAGGCCGCCGCGCCGAGCCCGGCCGGCGTCAGCTGCGAATCGTGCCAACCGCCGACGATTCCCTCGACGTGGTGCGTCGCCTCCGGATGGGTGACGGCGTAAAGGGTGCGCATCACTGCATTCTTCTGGTGTGGGGGCGCTGGTTCACGTGGTTTTCAGGGAGACAGCTCGTACGGGTCCCCGGCCCGGCGGGAGGGGCGCCGGTTCACTGGGCGAACGGGTAGCCGCGCAGCGCGTTCTGGAGGGCCTTTCTGGCGATCTTCACGAAGCCGGACGTCGCCGCTCCGGTGGAGACGGCCAGGGTCACCGGGATGGGGCCGGGCGGGTCCGGCAGCGAGAGCCGGACCGTGCGCGGCAGGCCCCACAACTCGTCGCCGTTCGCGATGAGGCAGGCCACGCCCAGCCCGGCCTTCGCCGCGGCGCGTAACCCGACCAGCTCCGACCCCTCGTACGCGACCCGCCAGGGAACGTCGGAGGCGTCGAACGCCTCCAGGATGCGGCTGCGCAGCGTGCACGGCTCGGTGAAGAGCGTCAGCGGCAGCGCCGCCCCCTCGCCGTGCGCCGGCTGGCCGAACCAGTCCATGCGCATGTGGCCGAGCTCGTACCCGGTGGCGGAGGCGCGGGTCGAACGCGGCTGCAACAGCAGCGCCAGATCCAGCTGTCCGCTGTTCACCTGGCTCTCCAGCGACTCGCTCAATCCGGTCCGCACGCTGACCTGCGCGTGCGGCATGCCCCTGGTGAGCAGCCGCAGGATGTCGGGCAGCGCCTCCGCGAGCTGGTCGCCGATGCCGATCGACACCCGTACGTTCCCCGCGGGCGGGACGAACCGGTCGACGGCCTCGTCGTTGAGCGAGACGATCCTGCGGGCGTACCCGAGGAGTTCCTCGCCCTGGTGGCTGAGCCGCAGCTCCCGCCCGGTGGAGATGAAGATGGGCCCTTTGACGAGGTTGCCGAGTTGTCGGATTTGCTGGCTGATGGCGGGCTGGGTCACGTGTAACGCCTCCGCCGCCCGCCGGAAACCGCCGAGGTCGACGACGGTCACCAGAGCTCTCAGGCGGTTTATCTGCAGATCGTGATACATTTTCCCTTCCGTTCCAGCGAATTACCGTTTTCAGAGTGAAAGGGGAAACCGCCGGGGAGCGGCGTGGCCGGGCCCCCCGGAGATTCCCGGTTTCTCCGTCCACATCACCTCCCGTGGCGGACCCCGCTCGACGGGCAGCCGCCGCCGGCGGCATCCTCGCAGGTCAGTACGGCAGCCGAACGCCGCCCGGGGTGCGCGTGTCGAGGTCGAGAGAGATCCTGCTCCTCGCCCGGCGGATCGTGCGATTTCTCTGCGACCTGCCGATCTGGAGCTGTCGCATGACGTCTCCCCCAATCTTTCGATACGGATGCGGCGAGCCTAGGTCGAGAAAATCTGAGAAGCCTACACATATGGCCACGGGCGGAGTGTGAATCTTTCACGCTCCGGAAGTGACGCGGAAACTATGCCCGCCGGGGCCGCCGCTCCAGACTTTGGTGCGTCGGAACACCACACCTGACCCCGAGGGGGCTGCGATGACCACCACACTCGACCGCACCGACCGGCACGTCACCGGCCACGCCATGGCCACCTGGACGGAAGCCGAGGACCTCGTCCGCATCGAGGACCTCGACCGCCCCGCCCCCGGCTTCTACGCGCTTCCCTCCTACACCGGGTGACCATCGTGGACCGGGCGAATCCTCCGCTGATCGGCTTCAAACGCCACCTGCGAGCGACCACCGTTCCCGGGGAGGCCGTCTACCTCACCTCGGCGCGGAAGACGATCGCGCTCTCCGGGCCGCGGATCCAGGCGCTCGCCCCGCTGCTGGACGGCAGCCGCAGCCTGGCCGAGGTGCAGGAGCACGGGGGACTTTCGCCGATCGAGCTGGAACAGCTCCTCGGCAAGCTGGCGCGGGCCAACCTGGTCGGGCCGCGCCGGCCCGCCGCCGCCACGGGCGACGCCGCGGCCGAGGCGTACTGGGATCTGGCCCACCTGGACGCCGACGAGGCCGTCTCGAACCTGGCGCGGGCGACCGTCCGGCTGCTCGCGCTGGGCGGCGTCGACGCCGGGCAGGCGGCCGAGACCCTGCGGTCCATGGACGTCACCGTCGGCGAGGCGCCCGCGGACTTCTCCCTGGTGCTCTGCGACGACTACCTCGACCCCGAACTCGAGCGGGTCAACGCGAGCATGCTGGCGGAGGGCCGGCCCTGGCTGCTGGCCAAGCCGACGGGCGCCGACCTGTGGATCGGCCCGGTCTTCCAGCCAGGGACGGGCGCCTGCTGGTCCTGCCTGGCGACCAGGCTGCGCGGGCACCGGCGCGGTGAGCGGTGGCTGCGCGACACGCTGAGCGACCTGGTCGCCCCGCCGGAGGCCTCGTTGCCGCTCACCCGCGCGCTGGGCCTGCACCTCGCGGCGCTGGAGACGGCCAAGTGGCTGGCCGGTTCGCGCGGCGAGCGGCAGAACGCCGTGTGGACGCTCGACACCATGTCGCTGGAGAGCGGGCGGCACCGCGTGGACCGGCGCCCGCAGTGCGCGGCCTGCGGTGACGCCGGCCTCGTCGCGGCCCGCGTGGCCGGGCCCGTGACCGTCGTCTCCAGAGGCAAGACGGCCGCCGGCGGCAACGGGCACCGCGCGCTGGCCCCCGAGCAGGTGTGGGAGCACTACCGGCACCTGGCCGACCCCGTCACCGGCATCACCGAGGAGATCCAGCGCGACCCCCGCAGCCCGTCCTTCGTGCACTGCTACCTGTCAGGGCCGAACCTCGCCCTCGCCGACGACAGCCTCTCGGCGATCAGGATGGGCCTGCGCCAGCAGAGCGGCGGCAAGGGAAGCACGGACCTCGAAGCCAGGGTCGGCGCGTTGTGCGAGGCGGTGGAGCGCTACTGCGGCGCGCGGCTCGGCGACGAGCCCACGGTGCGGGGCAGCTACCGCGACCTGGGCGCGGAGCGGGCCGTTCACCCCGACGCGTGCCAGCTCTTCCACCACCGGCAGTTCCTCGGCCGCGACGCCTGGAACGCGGCGAACATGGCCTTCCAGCGTGTCCCCGAACCCTTCGACGCCACGGAGGTCATCGACTGGACCCCGGTCTGGTCGCTCACCGCGAACCGCCACCGCCTGCTCCCCACCGACCTGCTCTACTTCACCAGGAACGGCCACGCGTCGCTGCGCGCCGACTCCAACGGCAACGCCGCGGGCGCCAGCGTCGAGGACGCGATCGTCCAGGGTTTCCTCGAATTGGTCGAGCGCGACGGTGTGGCACTGTGGTGGTACAACCGCACCAGCCACCCCGCCGTGGACCTCGACTCGTTCGACGACCCGTGGATCGCCGGCCTCCAGCGGCGCTACCGCGGTCTCGACCGCGAGCTCTGGGTCCTCGACATCACCTCAGACCTGGGCGTGCCGGTCATGGCGGCGGTCTCCCGGCGCGTCGACAAACCCGCCGAGGACATCATGCTCGGCTTCGGCGCCCACTTCGACCCGCGCGTGGCGGCCCGCCGCGCGCTGACGGAGCTGGGGCAGCTGCTGCCGTCCGTGGTGGGCGCCCGCGCCGACGGCACCGGGTACGGGCCGGCCGACCACCACATCGAGCACTGGTGGCGGACGGCGACGACGACGAACCAGCCCTACCTGCGCCCCGACGGGCGCGGGCCCCGTAAGGACCTGACGGACTATGCGTACACCCCGCGCGAGGATCTGCGCGCCGACATCGAGCACCTGCTCGGGCTGGCCCGCAGGCAGGGCCTGGAGGTTCTCGTCCTCGACCAGACGCGCCCCGACATCGGCATGCCGGTGGTCAAGGTCGTCGTCCCCGGCCTGCGCCACTTCTGGGCGCGGTTCGCCCCCGGCCGGCTCTACGACGTGCCGGTCCGCCTCGGCCGGCTCGCCGCGCCCACGGCGTACGAGGATCTCAATCCCATCCCCTTGTTCCTGTGAAGCACCCGAGTATGGAGTAGCGATATGTCCAGAGGACCCTTCCCCCTGTGGTCCTTCCGCGAGGACGTGTACGTCGAGCCCGTGCCTCAACGCAGTGTCGTGGTGGTGCACAGCCGCTGGGAGGACACGACGCTGCCGAGCCCCAGGCCCGCCGTGCTGGAGGCCATGAGGCGGATGAGCCTGGGGCCGATCTCCCTGGGCAACGTGATTGTCGAGGACGCCGACAGGCGGGAGCTGGCCGCGCTGCTCGACCGGCTGGACCATCTCGTGGTGCGCTCGTTCGGCCTGGACCGGGAGCAGCCGCTGATCTCCGTGATCCCGCTCACCCAGCAGGCGCGCTTCCGGCTCCCTGAGACGCCGTTGGCGCACCCGGTCCGGCTGTCCAGGTTCGCGCTGATCCGAACCGACGGCAACCACTGCTCCATCGAGTCCCCGCTGTCGCTGCACCGGGTCATCCTGCACCGGCCGGACGCCATGGCCCAGCTCGGCGAGCTCATGCGGCCGGCCGTACCGGCCGAGCAGGAGACCGACTCGGTGATCACCTATTTGATGGCCGCGGGCATGGCGGTGCAGGCCGAGGAAGGGGATCCGTTCCAGCCGGTGCGCTTCGCGGAGGACCGCGACCCCGCCCTGGTCGCCTGGTCGCCGTTCGACCTCATGTTCCACACCCGCTCCACGCTCGGCCGGCACGATCACGACTTCGGGGCGACCTATCCCCTGGGCGAGCAGCGGGCCGTCGAGCCCGTGGTGAAGCCGAGCTCCGCCGAGGCCGCCATCGCGCTGCCGCGTCCCGCCTGGGACCGGCTGGTCGCGGCGGACCCGCAGCTGACCACCGCGGTCGAGGCCGCAGAACCCGGCCACCGCCACGCCGGGCTGCCGCTGACGGCGGAGAAGCTCGGCGAGCTGCTGTATCGGGCGGCCAGGGTGCGGGCGCTGATCGGCTCGTCGCTGGAGAGCTCGGCCACCGCGACCAGCGACCGCCCCTACGCCAGCAGCGGAGGCCGCTACGAGCTGGAGCTGTACGCGATCATCGACAGGTGCGCCGGCATCCCGCGCGGCGTCTTCCACTACGACCCCTTCGGCCACCGGCTCGAACCGATCCCCGCCGACCCGGCAGGCGCGGACGAGCTGCTGCAGACCGGCAGGGTGGCGGCCAACCTGGCGGGCACGCCGTCCGCCCTCCTCTTCATCACCGCGCGTTTCCGCAGGGTGTCGTGGAAGTACGACGGGATGAGCTA
This sequence comes from Nonomuraea sp. B1E8, assembly GCF_039871515.1. Classification (NCBI taxonomy): domain Bacteria; kingdom Bacillati; phylum Actinomycetota; class Actinomycetes; order Streptosporangiales; family Streptosporangiaceae; genus Nonomuraea; species Nonomuraea sp. B1E8. Next base: position 42,324 of record NZ_JBDPLS010000022.1, read on the forward strand.
TGCGCTGGTGCTCAAGAACGTCGGCGCGCTGAGCCAGACGCTCTCCCTGGTCAGCACCGCCATGAGGTTGTCCGTCTGCCGGATGGACATCGGCGACACCGACACCGCGCCCCGCGTGTTCGGCCTCGACTGGCGCGTGGAGTCGAGCGTCGGCGGCTTCGTCATCGGCCACCACGCCGGGCCCGACGTCGAGGGACCGGCGGAGCGGTACGCGATCAACGACGACGACTGGGCCGTCAGGGCGCGGGCCATGCTGACCTGATCGTGGATCTGTTGTACATTGCGTGCGGACCCCGGCTGCCGACGAGGGAGCCCGTCGGGCTTCGGAGGAGAAGTCGATGGCTGGACAGGCCGGTTTCGCGCAGCGCTGGCTGGCACGGCTGGTTCCCAGGTCACCGGTGGAGCTCAGGACGGGCGGGTTCGGCGCGCTGCGCATGGCGCGGGCGGTGACGATCGCGGTCCTGCTCGGCTACGTCGCCAACGTCTCGTTCTTCGTCTGGGGCGACGGTCTGCGCGGGGTGGGCCTGGCGGGTTTCGGCATGTGCCTGGCCGTGCTGTTCCTGCTGCAGCTCGCGCATTCGACGGGCGACAGCCTGGCGTGGCCGGCCCGGACGCGGGTTGTGACCCTGTCGGCGCAGGCGGTGGTGACGTTCGCCCCTTTTCTCTGGGTCGGTCCGCAGGCCGGGACCATCGCCGGCTTCCTTGCCGGGTCCACGCTGCTGACCGTGACGGGTCCGTTCCGGTGGGCGCTCTACGCGCTGGTCGGCGGTGGGGTGCTGCTCGCCCTGTCGCCCGGGCAGGTCGACGCGGTGGGTTTGCTCTACGGTGCGTACTTCACGCTGCTGACCGGGCTCATGGTCTACGCCGTCAGTTCCCTGGCGTCGCTGGTGGACATGCTGCACGCGGCGCGCGGCGAGCTGGCCAGGATGGCCGTGGTCAAGGAGCGCCTGCGGGTCGCCCGCGACCTGCACGACCTGCTCGGACACGACCTGTCGGCGGTGACGGTGAAGAGCGAGCTGGCCTACCGGCTGCTGCCCGCCGCCGCCGAGCGGGCCCGCGAGGAGCTCCAGGACGTCCTGGGGGTGGCCCGCCGCTCGCTGGCGGACGTCCGGGCGGTGGTGGGCGACTACCGGCCCATGTCGCTGGCCGCCGAGCTGGCCTCGGCCGAGTCCATGCTGGCGGCCGCCGAGATGCGGGTGCAGGTCCGCGGCTCCGTGGAGGGCCTGCCGGAAAGGCTGGAGACCGTGCTGGCGGTCGTGCTGCGCGAAGCCGTCACCAACGTGTTGCGGCACAGCAAGGCGCAGCGCTGCGTGATCGAGGTGGCGGTGGACGACGGCCGGGTGCGGCTGCGCGTGGCCAACGACGGGGCCGAGCCGTCACCCGGTGCGGCCCCCTATGCGAACGGCTCCGGGCTGGGCAACCTCGAGGCCCGGTTGACGGCCATCGGCGGCACGCTGGAGGCGGTCCGGGTCGAGCACGGATGGTTCGGGTTGACGGCCGAGGCGCCGCTGCGGTCGGGGACGGCCGAACGTCCGCCGGGCGAGGCCGCCCCCTCAGGTGAGGTGGCCTCCCAGCCGTGGCACCTGCGCATGGCCCGGCTGGTCACCGTCGTGGTGCTGGCCGGATACGGCGTGCTGCTCGTGATCAACGTGCTCGCGCTGGAGCAACCGCCGGTGGAATCGGCCGGCGCCGTGGGATGCGTCGCGGTCCTGGTCGGCGCGCAGATCGTGATGTCGCTGCGCGACTCGCGCTCGTGGCCGGTGCGGGCCCGGTCGGGGATGCTGGTGCTGCAGGCGGTGGTCACGGTGCTGCCGCTGGTGTGGATCGCCATGCCATGGGGGTCGATGGGCGGTTTCCTGGCGGGGTCGTTGCTGCTCGCGCTGGCCGGATGGCGGAGGTGGGCGCTGTACGCGGCGGCCGGGGCGGGCGTGCTCCTGCTGTCCCTGGCCTACGGCGAGCCGCTGGATTGGAGCGCCTATCTGACGATCTCCACGCTGCTGACCGGGCTGGTGGTGTTCGGCGTCAGCTCCCTGTCCGACCTGGTGAAGCAGGTCGACCAGGCCCGCGGCGAGCTGGCCAGGATGGCGGTGACGCGCGAGCGCCTGCGGGTCGCCCGCGACCTGCACGACCTGCTCGGACACGACCTGTCGGCGATGACCGTGAAGTCGGAGCTGGCCTTCCGCCTGCTGCCCCGACTCGCCGGGCGGGCCAAGTCGGAGATCGCGGACGTGCTCGACATCGCGCGCAGGGCGGTCGCGGGCGTGCGCTCGGTGGCCAGCGGCTACCGGCACATGTCGCTGGCCGCGGAGGTCGATTCGGCCCTGTCCACGCTGACCGCGGCCGGGATCGACGCCCGCGCGGACATCGCCGCGGACACGATTCCCGACGAACTCGACGCGGTGCTCGCGATGGTGCTGCGCGAGGCCGTCACCAACGTGCTGCGCCACAGCGACGGCGCCGAGTGCCGGATCACGGCTGAGGGGGACGGGCGCGAGGTGCGCCTGAGCGTCGCCAACGACGGCGCCAGGCAGAGCCCGGTCCCCGTGCTGGAGGGCGGCACCGGCCTGGGCGATCTGGCTGGGCGGTTGCGGGCGATCGGCGGGCGGCTCTCGGCCGAGACGCACGACGGGACGTTCCGCCTGGTGGCCACCGCGCCCGCCGGGGCCCTCGGCCCGCGAGTTGACAGCAGATCTGACCAAGGGTAAGGAGTCGGCGGCATTGCCTCTTCCCCGAGGATGAGTACGATTCGGGGGCAGACGGTTGGACCTGTGGCCTGATCCGATGGCGGATAGCGGCATTTCGGCGTGTGGCGCCGCACCCGGTCGCACGATGGCGGGGACCCTCGTTACCGCTGGGGCGTGGACAAGGGGAATGGGCATTGTTGTCGCTGAAGATCCTCCTCGCCGAGGACGTGCACATGGTGCGCGGCGCGCTGGCCGCACTGCTCGACCTGGAGCACGACCTGACCGTGGTGGCCCAGGTCGACAGCGGTGACAAGATCGTGCCCATGGCGCTGGAGACCCGTCCCGACGTGGCGATCATCGACGTCGACCTGCCGGTGCTCGACGGCCTGTCCGCGGCCGAGGAACTCCACGCGAAACTGCCGACCTGCCGCACGCTGATCCTCACCGGCCTCGGCCGCCCCGGCACGCTGCGCCGAGCGCTCTCGGTGTCGGTCTCCGGCTTCCTGCTCAAGGACCAGCCCTCCGACAGGCTGGCCCAGGCCGTACGCGAGGTGGCGGCCGGGCGGCGCATCGTGGACCCGCAGCTCGCGCTGACCGCGTGGGACGTCGGCGAGATGCCGCTGTCGGGGCGGGAGGTCCAGGTGCTGCGGCTGGCCGCGGACGGTGCGGAGCCGCCTGAGATCGCGGCTGCCATGCACGTGTCGGTGGGGACCGTGCGCAACTACCTCACCAAGATCGTCACCAAGCTGAACGCCAGGAACCGCGTCGACGCCATCCGCATCGCGACCGAGGCCGGCTGGATCTGACGCGGGTCCGGCGGGCGTGCGGGGCGTCCGCCACCGCCTGCGATCAGCGCTGGGAGAACGCGGCGCGGTCGGGTTCGGGGAGCCACTGGCGGCCGGGGTCGTACGGGCGGAAGCCGGCGCACACGGAGCTGACGAGCCGGGCCAGCATCGGATGCTGGTTCTGCCGGTGGAAGAGCAGCGAGCACGGATAGACGGGGGCGGGCCGGACGACCGGGATCTGGACGACGCGCGGGTTCCAGGGCAGCCGGCACGCCAGCCCCACGAGGCTGATCCGTTCCCCGGAGGCGATCTCCTCCACGAAATACTCCCAGCCGAAGTCCGGCCCGTTGTCGTCGATCGGGATGTCGAAGGTTTCGCCCAGCAGGCGGTAATAGTCGGCCCACTCGCTGCCGGGGACGTTGCCGGGCATCCACACGGTCGAGCCGGCCAGCCGTTCGGCCTCCACCTCCCGGAGGCCGGCCAGCGGGTGGTCGCGGCCGGCCAGCAGGTGCACGGGCTCCAGGTAGGCCGGCACGTGCCGCAGGTGCTCATCCAGAGGCCCGATGGCGCGGGCGAAGGCGGCGTCGACGGACCCGCGGGCGAGCGCGTCGCGTGCGGACCTCAGCCCGTTGGAGGTGATGATCTCGACGTCGGCCTTCTCGGTGGCCTGGTGGAACGCCCTGACCAGGTCGACGGAGGCCGAGAGCCGCGTGTCGAGCACGTCGATCCGCAGCGTGCGGCGCCGGCCGCGCAGCGCCTCCACCGCCTGGTCGGCCAGCCCGACGAGGGCCCGCGCGTGCGGGAGGAACGCCCTGCCGTCCTCGGTGAGCGCGGCCCCGTTGCGCGAGCGGAAGAGCAGGGTCAGGCCGAGGCCTGACTCCAGCCGCGCGATCCGCTTGGAGATGGCCTGCTGGCTGATGCCCAGCTGGACGGCGGCCTCGCTGAAGGAGCGGTCGTCGGTGACGGCGACGAAGGCGCGCACGGCGCCGAGATCCAGCTCCGTCACAACCTCTGGTTGTGACGGATCGTGGTGTTGGTTGTTGGACAACCCTGCCTGCCCTCGGGTCGAATGCTCGGGTCGCGTACGAGCCTACAACCACGAGGAGTCTCAGCCTGTGGGATCTTTCGTCCATCTGCACGTGCACACCGAGTACAGCATGCTCGACGGGGCCGCCAAGGTCGGCCCGCTCATGGACGAGGTGGCGCGGCAGGGCATGCCCGCCGTGGCCATGAGCGACCACGGCAACGTGCACGGCGCGTACGAGTTCTACCATGCGGCGCGCAGGGCGGGAGTCAAGCCGATCATCGGCATCGAGGCCTACGTCGCCCCCGCGTCGCGGCGCCACCGGCAGCCGGTGTTCTACAGCGACAACCTCGCCCTGCGCAGGTCGAACGACGACACCGGCGAGGGCGGTGACGTCTCGGGGCGCGGCCTGTACACGCACATGACCATGTGGGCGGCGGACGCGCGGGGGTTGCGGAACCTGTTCCGGCTGCAGTCGCGGGCCTGGCTCGAAGGGCACGTCCAGAAATATCCGCGTATGGATGATGAACTGTTCGCCGAGCACGGCCAGGGCATCATCGCCACCACCGGCTGCCCGTCCGGAGAGGTGCAGACCCGGCTCCGCCTCGGCCAGTACGACCAGGCCGTCGAGGCCGCCGCCCGCTACCGGGACGTCTTCGGCAGGGACAACTACTACCTGGAACTCATGGACCACGGCCTGGCCATCGAGCGCCGGGTCCGCGACGACCTCCTCAGGCTCGGCCGGACGCTCGGCCTGCCGCCCCTGGCCACCAACGACTCCCACTACGTGACGGAGAGCCATGCCCAGGCGCACGACGCGCTGCTGTGCATCGGCACCGGCAAACGGCTCGCCGACGCCGACCGGTTCCGCTTCGGCGGCAGCGGCTACTACGTCAAGACCGCCGAGGAGATGCGGGCGCTCTGGGACGCCGAGATCCCCGGCGCGTGCGACAACACGCTGCAGATCGCCGAGCGGATCGGCGACTACGGCGAGGTGTTCGCCCACCGCGACCTGACGCCGCGCTTCCCCGTCCCCGAAGGCGAGAGCGAGTCGAGCTGGCTGCGCAAGGAGGCCCTGGAGGGCGCGCGCCGCCGCTACCGGGGCGAGCCGCCGCAGGACGTGCTGGAGCGCATCGACTACGAGCTGTCCGTCATCGACGCCATGGGCTTCCCCGGCTACTTCCTGGTGGTCGCCGACATCTGCCGCTTCGCCCGCGAGAACGGCATCGGCCTCGGCCCCGGCCGCGGTTCGGCCACCGGATCGATGGTCGCGTACTGCACGGGCATCACCGAGCTCGACCCCATCGAGCACAAGCTGATCTTCGAGCGCTTCCTCAACCCCGAGCGCGTCACCATGCCCGATGTCGACCTCGACTTCGACGACCGGCGGCGGGACGAGATGATCGACTACGTCACCCGCAAGTACGGCGCGGAGCACGTCTGCCAGATCGTCACGTTCGGCACCATCAAGGCCAAGGCCGCCATCAAGGACTCCTGCCGCGTGCTGGGCCTGCCGTACGCGCTCGGCGACCGCATCACCAAGGCTTTCCCCGCGGCGAACGGCGGCAAGGAGATCCCGCTGGCCGCCATCCACGACGACCGCCACCCCCGCCACGGCGAGGCCGCCGAGCTTCGCCAGATGTACGAGCAGGACCCCGACGTCAAGCGGGTGATCGACACCGCGACCGGCGTGGAGAACCTCACCCGGGGCACCGGCGTCCACGCCGCCGGCGTGATCCTGTCGTCCGAACCCCTGATGGACGTGGTGCCGCTGGTCAAGCCGAAGGCCGACGGCCCCGTCATCACGGGGTTCCCGTTCACGCAGGCCGAGGACATGGGCCTGCTGAAGATGGACTTCCTCGGCCTGCGCAACCTCACCGTCATCGGCGACGCCGTCGCGAACGTGCGCGCCAACAAGGGCATCGACATCGACATCCACGACGTGCCCCTCGACGACCCGACGACGTACGAGCTGCTGGCCCGGGGCGACACGCTAGGGGTGTTCCAGCTGGACAGCGGCGGCATGCGGGTCCTGCTGCGGCTGATGCAGCCCACGACGTTCACCGACATCGCGGCCGTGAACGCGCTTTACCGGCCCGGCCCGATGGAGATGAACGCGCACACCAACTACGCGCTGCGCAAGACCGGCAAGCAGCAGGTCGAGCCCATCCACCCGGAGCTGGAGGAGGCGCTCGAACCCATCCTCGGCGACACCTACCACCTGGTGGTCTTCCAGGAACAGGTCATGGCGATCGCCCAGCAGCTCGCCGGCTACTCGCTCGGCGGCGCCGACATGCTGCGCAGGGCCATGGGCAAGAAGAAGAAGGAGGTCCTGGACGCCGAGTGGGACACGTTCTCGGCGGGCATGCGCGGCAGGGGGTTCTCCGACGAGGCGATCAAGGCGGTCTGGGACGTCCTGGTGCCGTTCAGCGGCTACGGGTTCAACAAGTCGCACACCGCCGGCTACGGCCTCGTCTCCTACTGGACCGCCTACCTCAAGGCCAACCACCCGTCCGAATACCTGGCCGCGCTGCTCACCTCCGTCGGCGACGACAAGGACAAGATGGCCGTCTACCTGTCGGACTGCCGGCGGCTCGGCATCAAGGTGCTGCCGCCCGACGTCAACGAGAGCCGCCTCGACTTCGCCGCGGTCGGCTCCGACATCCGCTTCGGCCTGGGCGCGGTCCGCAACGTCGGGGCGAACGTGGTGGACGCCATCGTCACCACCCGCGCCGCCAAGGGCCGCTACACCGGCTTCAACGACTTCCTGTCCAAGGTGCCGACCGTCGTCTGCAACAAGCGCGTCATCGAGTCGCTGGCCAAGAGCGGCGCGTTCGACAGCCTGGGGCACGACCGCGCGGCCCTGGTCGCGGTGCACGAGCAGGCCATCGACGCGGTCATCGACCTCAAACGCAACGAGGCGCAGGGACAGGACTCGCTGTTCGGCGAGCCGGGCCAGGCCGGCGCGTTCTCGGTCGCGATCCCCGACGGCGAGTGGGACAAGGCCACCCTGCTCGCGTACGAGCGCGAGATGCTCGGTTTGTACGTGTCGAGCCACCCCCTCGACGGCGCGGAACGCGTCCTCGACGCCCACCGCGACGTCACGATCGCGGGCCTGCTCGCCTCCGAGCGGCAGGAGGGCGTGACCCGCGTCAGCGGCATCATCTCGGGCCTGCAGCGCAAGGTCACCAAACAGGGCAACCCGTGGGCGATCGTCACCCTGGAGGACCACGACGCCGCCGTCGAGTGCCTGATCTTCCCCAAGACGTACACGTTGTACGGCGAGCTGCTGGCCGACGACCGCGTGATCTCCGTCAGGGGCCGCATCAACGTCCGGGACGAGACGATGAGCATCTACGGCGAGGAGATCACCCTCCTTGACGTCTCCACCGCGAACACCGCCTCCCCCGTCGTCATCTCGATCCAGGAGACGCGCCTGAACCAGCGGCTGGTGCGGGAGTTCAAGCACATCCTGGCCGCCCATCCAGGGCGGGCGCCCGTACACGTGCGCCTGCACCGCCAGGGCCGCAAGGACCTGCTGCTCAACCTCGAACCCTTCAGCGTCGCCGCCGAGCCCGCGTTCTACGGCGACGTCAAGGCGCTGCTGGGGGCCGGCTCGATCGGCGCGGCATGAGCCCGGCCTGCCCGCGCTGCCGCACCGGCGAGATCCTGGCCGTGCTGCGCGTCCCCCACGGCTGGACGAACGCCTCGGGGCGACCGGTCAGGGGCGTCCGGGAGGTGCTGCTGTGCGCCCGATGCGACGCCGGCCATCCCGTCGCCGGGCCGCTGGTCGCGTACCTCACCGCGCACGAGGAGGTCGAGCCCGCCCGGCCGGCCGGCCTCGCGCCGCTCCTGCGCCGGTGGATGGACGGGGCGCGCCCCCCTGCGCTGGACGAGCACGCGCTGCGGGCCGAGATCGAGGCCTGGCGCCGCGGCGACCTGTGACCCCCGCTCCCCGGCACGATCGGCGCGAGCGGCAACGCTGAATTGCTGTCGGCCGTCAACCTTGATTGACGCGGGGCCGGTCGTCAACCTAGGATGACGTTATGGAGCCCGGCCGCATCGCAGTGCTCGCCGAGGCGGTGAACGCCGACAACCCGATCAGCTCGCTCGCGGTCATCGCCGAGCTCCGCCGTGAGCTGGCGCGCCTGGAGGCGGCGACGGTCCGCCGAGCCCGTGCCCAGGGCAACAGCTGGACGGAGATCGCCGCCACTTTGGGCCTCAGCAAGCAGGCGGTGCACAAGAAGTACGGCGGCCGGGGCCTGTTCCGCACCCAGGAATAGCTGACAGACACCACACCGGACGTCAGCGTCACGGCTCGACGTCCCGATACATGCTGCGCGGGCACGGTCCGGGTGGCTGGCGAGGAGACGATATGGCAGCGCCATCAGTGACACGAGAGGCTCTCGCGGTTGCGGTGACAGCCAATCTGCCGGTCATCGTGTGGGGTTCGCCGGGTACCGGTAAGACGTCTGCGGTGACCGCGCTCGGCGCGGCCGTCGGCCTGCCGGTCGAGGTGGTGGTCGGCTCGATTCGCGAGCCCAGCGACTTCTCCGGGCTGCCGGTGCTGCGTGAGGGCAGCACCTGGTTCGCACCGCCGCGATGGGCCGAGCGGCTCGCCGCCGAGGGCGGCGGCCTGCTGTTCCTCGACGAGCTGACCACCGCGCCGCCGGCCGTGCAGGCCTCCATGCTGCGGGTGGTGCTGGAGCGCACGGTCGGCGACCTGGTGCTGCCGGACGAGGTGCGGATCGTGGCCGCGGCCAACCCGCCGGACCAGGCCGCCGACGGCTGGGACCTGTCCGCGCCGCTGGCCAACCGGCTCATCCACCTGAACTGGACGGTCTCGGCCGAGGACATCGCCGAGGGCTTCGCGGGTGGCTTCCCCATGTCGGAGTTCGACGTGAAGGACACCGTCGGGCCCGCCGAGGTCGCCGGCGCGCGGGCGCTGATCGGGGCGTTCCTGCGGGTACGGCCGGAACTCGTGCTGGCGGTGCCCGACAGCCCCGACCGGGCGGGCCGCGGCTGGCCCAGCCCGCGAAGCTGGGAGATGGCCGCCCGCGCGGTCGCCGCGTGCGACCACATGAGGGCTGGCGAGCCGGTCCTGGCCGAGCTGGTGCTCGGCGCGGTCGGAGAGGCGGCCGGATTCGAGCTGCTTTCCTGGCGCCGCAACCTTGACCTGCCCGACCCGTTGACCCTGCTGAACGACCCCCAGGCCCGCCTGCCCGAACGCCTCGACCGGCTGCATGCACTGCTCGCCGCCGTGGTGGCATACGTGCACTCGGACGGCACGGCCGGCACGTGGGAGCGGGCGTGGGCGGTGCTGGCCCGGGTCGCGCGCACGGCGCCGGACGTGGCGGCGGCCGCGGCGCGGTCGCTGGCCCGCTCCCGGCCCGAGGGCGCCGCCCTGCCCAGGACGATGCTCGAACTCGCGCCGGTGCTGCGCGCGGCAGGGCTCATGCGATGAGCGCCGACAACCCCCGCGCCCCCGCCTACGAAGAGGCGGTGCGCGCCGGCATCGCCGCCGCGCGGCTGTGGGCAGCGCACCAGGCGCCGTACCTCGCCTCGGCCGTCTTCGCCCTCAACCCGGTCATTCTGGAACCGGCCCACGACGAGGACACCGGCGTGCCCGTCGCCGACCCTGACTTCCGCGCCTTTCCCGCCGACACCCGCTGGAATCTGTACGTGGAACCGGGCACCGCGCTGGCCACCCCGGTCGAGGAGGTCGGCTGGTGGATGCTGCACCAGGTGGGTCATTTGGTGCGCGGCCACGCGGCCCGCTCGCCGGTGCGGCCGGACGCGGGCCATGAACTGAGCCACGCCGCCGGGGTGGTCCGCGACGAGGAGGCCCACCGCTGGAACCAGGCCGCCGACGCCGAGATCAACGACGACCTGGAGGCGGAGAACCTGCGCGGCCCGGCGGGCGTGGTGTCGCCTGTCGAGCTGGGCCTTCCGGCCAACTGCACCGCTGAGGAGTACGTGCCGATGCTCGACGTGCTGGTCCAGGCGATGGGCCGCGGCGGGCGGGCACTGACCGAGGCGATCGACTGCGGCAGCGCCGTGGACGGGCAGGAGCGCACGTACGAGGACAGCGGGTCCGGTGACGGGCTCACCCAGCTCGACCGTGAACTGCTCGAACGCACCATCGCGGCCGGCATCCAGGACAGGATCAGCGCGCGCAGCGAGGTGCCGTCGGGGTGGCGCCGCTGGGCCGAGGAGCGCCTGCGCCCCTCGGCGAACTGGCGGGCCCGCCTGGGCGCGATGATCCGGCGCGGGCTGAGCACGGTGGCCGGGCAGGTCGACTTCAGCTATCGCCGCCCGTCGCGCCGCGCCGGCGCCTACACCGACATCGTGCCGCCGTCGATGGTGCACGCGGTCCCGGACACCGTGCTGGTGATCGACTCCTCCGGCAGCGTCTCCGACGACGTGCTGAACCGGCTGCTCGCCGAGGTGACCGGGATCATCGACAGCGTGGCCGGCCCTCACCGGCGGCTGCGGGCGTTCTGCTGCGACGTCCACCCCCACCCCGTTCAGGTGGTGCGCCGGGCGAGCGAGATCGAACTGGTCGGTGGCGGCGGCACCGACATGCGGGCCGGTATCGCCGCGGCGATGGCCCTGCGACCCCGGCCCGGCCTGGTCATCGTGCTGACCGACGGCGAGACGCCGTGGCCCGAGCAGCGCCCTGCGGCGCATGTGGTGGTCTGTCTGATAGGCGACGGCGGGCATGCGCCCGACTGGGCGTCCGTGGTCCGCATCCCTGCGGACGTGCCGAGGCGGACGCCGGCGAAAGGAGAGTCATGACAACGAGCTACGCCGACGAGCCGGGCCCCGAGCCGCTGCACGAGTGGCGGCAACGCGGTTTCACCGTCGCCGAGGCCCGGCAGTGGATCGAGGACGGCTTCTCGATCAACGACGCGGAGCGGTGGCGCAAGTCCGGCGTCTACACCGCTGCCGACGCGCGGCCGTGGCGCACCGCCGGAGCCACCCCGTACACCGTGGATCTGTGGCTACGGGCCGGCATGACCCCACGGGAGGCCGTGCAGTGGCGCGAACTGGGCTACTCGCCCGAGGAGGCCGCCGACCGGCATCTCGCCGGGGAGCGCCCGCACCCGCGGGGCTGGCTGTGGCGGCTGCTGCACCGGGGCGAGGAGGTGGGCGAGGCATTCGCTGACGAGGAACGCTCCTGCAGCATGCGGGAGCTGCTGCGGGCGGGCGTCCCAGCGAGCCGGGCGCGCGCCTACGTGGAGGCGGGCTGGACCGACGGCGCCGCGGTGGAGTGGGCGAAACGCGGCATCGAGGCGGGACAGGCAGGGATCTTCGACGCGCTCGGCCTGTCCGCCCGTGAGGCCGAACGGGTGCTCGTCTCGGGGCAGGACGCTGTTGCCCTGATGACTGAGTTCTGGCGCGCCGGGGTGCCGATCGACGAGGTGGCGGCCTGGCGCGCGGCGGGTTTCACCGCCCAGGAGGCGGCCCGGATGAGGGCTGTGGGCACCGACGTCGAGCAGGCCAAGGTGCTGCGGGCCTTGACCGAAGGCGATGATTGCTGACAGAGAGGGGCGAGAGCATGAGCTGACTCCAAAGCCGCGATCCTCGCCGGGGGGCTACGCAAGGTGGCGAGGCATCGGGGGTGGCTTACCGTCACTCGCCGTTCCGATCCGGGTGGATGGATTCCCCGCACCGGCGGCGAGCGAGGACGTCGTGCATGTCCAGCTCTGGGCCAGATATGGTGAATGCCGGATATCGGGAGGGTCGATGCAGGCAAGTCGCAGGCGTGCCACGCTGGCCACCATTGCCGCCGCGGCCGGCGTGTCGGTGGCCACCGTGTCCAAGGTGCTCAACGACCGCAGCGACGTCGCACCGGCCACCCGGGCCCTGGTGCGGTCCCTGCTGCAGGAGCACGGCTACGTCCCGCCCCGGCGTGGCCGGACCGAGCCCGGCACTGTCGAGGTGCAGGTGGACGAGCTCTGCGCGTGCTCGTCCGAGAGCATCAAGGGCGTGATCGAGGCGGGCACCGCGTCAGGCGTGTCGGTCGTCGTCACCAGAAGGGCCACCGGGCCCCTCGACGTGACCGCCGGACGCCGGGCAGTGATCACCCTGTTCGAGGAGCCGGCCCCGCGGCAGCTCGCCGCGCTCTCACGGGCCGGCCTGCCGGTCGTCGTCATCGACCCGCTCGGCCTCCCCGGCGCCTCGGTGACCAGCGTGGGCCCCACCAACTTCGCCGGCGGCCTGTCCGCCACCCAGCACCTGCTGGCCCTCGGCCACCGCCGCATCGCCTACCTCGGCGGCCCCGCCACCGCGGCCTCCAACCAGGCCCGCATGTACGGCTACCGCGCCGCCATGGAGGAGGCGGACGTGCCCGTCCTGCCCGGATACGTGGTCACGCCCGGCTACTGCTATCCCGACGGGGTGCGAGGAGGCGCCGCCCTGCTCGACCTGTCCCCCGCGCCGACGGCCGTCTTCGTCGCCTCCGACGAGGCCGCCCTCGGCGCGATCCACGCCGCCAGGGCCCGTGGCCTGCGCGTCCCCGAAGATCTCAGCGTCGTCGGCTTCGATGACACGGACGTCGCCTTCATGTCCTCGCCGCGGCTGACCACCGTACGCCAGCCGCTGCGCGAGATGGGGGCCGTCGCCCTGCGCACGGCCCTGCGCCTGGCCGACGGCGAGGAGGTCGAGTCCCGTCACGTCGAGCTCGCCACCGAACTGGTCGTCCGCGAATCGAGCCTGGCCGCCTGAGCCACCGCCGAGAGGCGGTCACGGCGATGCCGGAGCGCCGTCCCCGCGCATCCGTCGCGCGGCGCGGGCCGCGGCGCGGCGGATGCCCGCGTACCCGGTGCAGCGGCAGAGGTTGGAGGCGAGGACCTCGTCCATCCGCCGCTCGTCGCGGTCCAGGTCCGGCTCCTCGGCGAGCGCGCCGGCGAGCAGCATGAGAAACCCGGGCGTGCAGAACCCGCACTGCAGGGCGTGCTCGGCGGCGAACGCCTCCTGCAGGGGATGCGGCCCGCCGTCGCCCGCGAGCCCCTCGACCGTACGGATGTCGGCGCCGTCCGCCTGCACGGCCAGGACGAGGCAGGAGCGGATGGCGGTGCCGTCCACCAGCACGGTGCACGACCCGCAGACCCCGTGCTCGCACCCCAGCGTCGTGCCGGTCAGCCTCAGCTGGTCGCGGAGCGCGTCGGCGAGGCTGGTGCGCGGCTCGACGTCGAGCCGGTGGGTGCTGCCGTTGACGGTGAGCTCGACGTTCATGGTGTTTCCGCGTTCTCGACGGCTCGGGCGAGGCAGCGCCGCGCCAGGGTGGCCAGCGCGTGCCTGCGGTAGGCGGCCGGCGCGTGCGGTTCGTCGGCCGGGTCGGCCTCGGTGGCGGCTCGTGCCGCGGCCTGGGCGAGCAGGTCTGGCTCCGGCCGCTCCCCTGTCATGAGGCGCTCGGCCTCGACGGCGCGTAGGGGGACGTCGGCGGCGTTGGCGAGCCCGATGCGGACCCAGGCCACGCGGCCTTCGGACACGCGCAGCATGACCAGGGCGGCGGCGAGCGCGAAGCTGCCGTGGGTGCGACGGTGCTCCGCGAACGCCGCGACGGTTCCCGCGGGCGGGCGCGGCAGCCGCACGCCGGTGACGAGTTCCTCCGGCAGGCAGGCGGTGGTGAAAGGGCCGCGGAACCACGAGCCGGCGGGTACCGTGCGCGGGCCGGACGGGCCGTCCAGCTCGATCCCGGCGTCGAGCGCCATGGCCAGCGCGCACCACTCCGACGCCGGATGCGCCCAGGCCAGGCTGCCGGCGAAGGTGCCGCGCGCGCGGATGGGCGGGTGGGCGACGTACGGCGCCATCTGGCGGAACAGCTCGGCGAGCGGGTCGCAGAACCGGGCGCGCTCCAGCTGGGCGTGCCGGACCAGCGCGCCGACGTGCACGGACCCGTCCTCGACCGCGATGTCCGACAGTCCGGGGATGCGGTTGACGTCGACCAGGAGGGCCGGGCGCTCGGTCCGGTAACGCAGCTCGATGAGCAGGCTCTGCCCGCCGGCCAGCACGCGGCTCTGCGGCCCTCGCTCGGCCAGCACGGCCACCGCCTCCGGCACGGAAGCGGGCGCCACGTAGTCGAATTGTGGCGGTTTCATATCCCTCATCCCGGGCATCCGATATCCCACGTTGGTACCGAACGCGGGGGTGTCCAAACATTGCGGTACATCGGGATGCCGCTCGCGCGGCGCGAGGACCCCGACCTGCTCGCCGGGCGGGCCCGCAGGGTCGCCGACCTCGATCTGCCCGGCACCCTGGAGCTCGCCTTCACCCGCAGCCCCGTGCCGCACGCGCTGATCCGCGGCGTCGACGTCGCCGCAGCGCTCAAGGAGGAAGGGGTGGCCGGCGCGTGGTCCGCCGCCGAGCTGCCCTACCTCGCCGCCCGTGCCGTGCCGGGTGGGCGGGACGCGCCGCCGTGGCCGCTGCTCGCCACCGGGCGCGTCCGCTACCCGGGCGAGGCGCTGGCCGTGACCGCCGCGGACACCCGCGCCCGCGCCGAGGACGCCGCGGAGGCCGTCCGGCTGGACCTCGAACCGCTGCCCGCCGTCTGCGACCCGATGGCCGCCCAGGAGGCGCCCCCGCTGTCCGGCGATGACCCGATGGCCGCCGGGGAAGCACCATCGCTGTCCGGCGGTCGCGGCAACGTGGTCGCCGAGCGCACCTTCGGCGAGCCGGCCGGCGACGTGTTCGCCACCGCCCCCGTGGTCGTCGAGGCCGCCTACCGCGAGCAGCTCCTGCTGCCCACGTCCCTGGAGGCGAGGGCCGTCCTGGCCGACCCCGGCGACGGCGGCCTGACCGTGTGGGCCTCCCACCAGGCCCAGCACCGCCTGCGCGACTCCCTCGCCGAAGCGCTCGGCCTGGACGGGGAGCGGATCCGGGTCGTCGTCCCGGCCACCGGCGGCGCGTTCGGCGCCAAGAGCCAGACCTGCCCCGAGTACGTGGTCGCCGCCCTGCTCGCGCTCCACCTCGGCAGGCCCGTGCGCTGGTGCGAGGACCGCGCCGAGGCCATGCTGGCCGGCCCGCGCGGCCGCGGCCAGAACCAGCGCGCACGGCTGGCGGCCGACGACGACGGCACCTTCCTCGCGTACGAGCTGCTGGTCGACGCCGGCGTCGGCGGCTACCCGCACACCGGAGCCCTCGTCCCCATGATGACCGGGGCGATGAGCACCGGCGCCTACCGCACGCCGGACGTGCACACCCGGGTCCGGTGCGTGCTCACCACCTCCGCCCCGACCGCGTCCTACCGGGGCGCCGGCCGCCCGGAGGCCGCGTACGCGCTCGAACGCACCGTGGACCGGCTCGCCCGGCGGCTCGGCATGGACCCCGCCGAGCTGCGCCGCCGCAACTTCGTCCGCCCTGACCAGTTCCCCTATCTCACGCCGACGGGGCGCACCTACGACTCGGGCGACTACGCCGCCACGCTGGACCAGGCGCTGGCCGCCGCCGGCTACGACGACATCCGCGCCGAGCAGGCCAGGCGCCGCCAGGAGGGCGGGCCGCCGATCGGCGTGGGCATCGCCACGTACGTCGAGCGCTCGGGAGGGCCTCCGGGCAGCGACGAGTTCGGCAGCGTGGAGGCCCGCGCGGACGGCACGTTCATCGCCCGCGTCGGGTCCACGTCCACCGGGCAGGGCCACCTGACCGCGTTCGCGCAGGTCGTGGCCTCGGTTCTGGACGTGGACATCGGCCTGGTCCGGGTCGTCGAAGGCGACACCGGCGAGGTCCCGTACGGGTTCGCCACCTTCGGCAGCCGTTCCATGCAGGTGGGCGGGACGGCGCTGTGGCGGGCCGCCGAGTCGCTGGTCGCCGCCGCGCGCCGCCGCTGCGCCGGGCTGCTCGGCCTGCAGGAGGACGACATCTCGTACACGGGTGGCCGGCTGCTGGCCGGCGCCTCGGAGCCGCCATGCCAGGGAACGGACGACGCCCCGGGCGCCGGTCTCGACACGGGCCCGGTCACCGGGCTGAGCCTCGGCGAGTTGGTCGCCCGCACCGGCCCGCTGCGCGCCGACGAGATCTTCGCCCCGCCGCAGGCCTTCCCGTACGGCGCGCACGTGGCCGTGGTGGAGATCGACCCGGATCTCGGCACGGTCCACGT
Source organism: Nonomuraea sp. B1E8 (assembly GCF_039871515.1). Taxonomy (NCBI): domain Bacteria; kingdom Bacillati; phylum Actinomycetota; class Actinomycetes; order Streptosporangiales; family Streptosporangiaceae; genus Nonomuraea; species Nonomuraea sp. B1E8. The sequence goes on from NZ_JBDPLS010000022.1 coordinate 58,920, forward strand.
GCTGCGGCTGGTCGCCGCGGACGACTACGGGGTGGTCGTCAACCCCATGATCGTCGAAGGCCAGGGCCAGGGCTCGATCGCCCAGGGCCTCGGGCAGGTCCTCTACGAGCAGGCGCTCATCGGCGCCGACGGCATGCCGTACGCGCGCACCCTGCTGGACTACCTCCTGCCCACCGCCGCCGACATGCCGCCGGTCACCCTGCTGGAGACCGTCACGCCCAATCCCAACACGCCGCTGGGCGCCAAGGGCGCGGGCGAGGCCGGCTGCATCGGCATCCCGCCCGCCGTGGTCAACGCCGTGTGCGACGCGCTCGACGTCGACCACATCGACATGCCGCTGACACCCGCCGCGGTCTGGGCGGCGGCTGCCCGGCACGGCTCGCGCGCGTGACCCTTTTCCCGGACGCATGACGACGGCGCGGCGGGGAAACGGATGGACAACCGCAGGAGGGAGCGCCGGATGGCCAACTGCCTGGTCACAGGGGCGACCGGCTACATCGGGGGGCGGCTGGTCCCGGAGCTGCTGGCCGCCGGTCACGACGTCCGGTGCATGGTGCGCTCGGCCGCCAGGCTGCGCGACCTGCCGTGGGCCGGCCGGACCGAGGTCGCCGAGGCGGACGCCACCGACCCCGAGCAGACGTACGAGGCTCTGCGCGGCATCGAGGTCGCCTACTACCTGATCCACGCGATGGGCACGTCCGGCCGGTTCGCCGATCAGGACCGGCTGGCCGCGCGCACGTTCGCGGCGGCGGCCGAGCGGGCGGGCGTGCGGCGCGTCGTCTACCTGGGCGGGCTGGCCGCCGACGGGCGGCTCTCCCCGCACATGAGCTCCCGCGCGGAGGTGGGCGAGATCTTCCTGCGGTCGGGCGTGCCCGCGGTGGTGCTGCGCGCCGCCGTGATCATCGGCTCGGGCTCGGCGTCGTTCGAGATGCTGCGCTATCTCACCGAACGGTTGCCCGTCATGACGACGCCGCGCTGGGTGCGCACGCCCACGCAGCCCATCGCCATCCGCGACGTGCTGTACTACCTCGTGGCCTGGGCCGCCGTGCCCGGCGAGGTGAACCGGAGCTTCGACATCGGCGGCCCCGACGTGCTCACCTACGCCGACATGATGCACGGGTACGCGGCCGTGGCCGGGCTGCCGTCCCGGGTGATCGTGCCGGTGCCGGTGCTCACCCCCACGCTGTCCAGCCACTGGGTCGGCCTGGTCACGCCGGTGCCCGCGGGCATCGCGCGTCCGCTGGTCGAGTCCGTACGCACCGAGGCCGTCTGCCACGAGCACGACATCGCCCGTCACGTACCCGATCCCGAGGGCGGGCTGACCGGGTTCCGGCAGGCCGTCTCCCTGGCGCTGCAGAAGATCAAGGAGGCCGACGTGGCCACCCGCTGGTCGTCGGCGTCGACGCCCGGCGCGCCGAGCGACCCCCTCCCCACGGACCCCGGCTGGACCGGCGGCAGCCTCTACATCGACCGCCGCGACAGACAGGTGAACGCCAGTCCCGAGGCGCTGTGGCGGGTCATCGAGGCCGTCGGCGGCGAGAACGGCTGGTACTCCCTGCCCGTCGCGTGGCAGCTGCGGGGCCTGCTCGACCGGCTCTTCGGCGGGGTGGGGCTGCGGCGCGGGCGGCGCGACCCCGCCCGGCTGCGGGTGGGCGACGCGGTCGACTTCTGGCGGGTGGAGGAGGTGCTGCCAGGCCGGCTGCTGCGCCTGCGCGCCGAGATGCGCCTGCCCGGCCTGGCCTGGCTGGAACTCGGCGTCCGCGAGGAGGGCGGCCGCACCTCCTACACCCAGCGGGCGATCTTCCATCCGCGCGGGCTGCTCGGCCACCTCTACTGGTGGGGGCTCCTGCCGTTCCACGGGCTGATCTTCGGGCGGATCCCGGTGAACATCGCCGCCGCGGCGGCCCGGTCGGAACGGCCGACCGGCACGTGCCCGGCGGGCCCTGCCGGAAGGCGACCTGAAGCGGATCGTAAGGTGCACCCCCCAGGATGAGAGTCACAGCGGGACGGCGCGCTGAGCGGCTCCCGTCACGATCGGCGGAACGCGTACTGGCATCAGGAGGACCCGGAATGCGCAAGATCATCAACTCGACCTACATCAGCCTCGACGGCGTCATCGAGGACCCGGCGTGGACGATGCCGTACTTCGACGACGAGGCCTCCGCGTTCGCCGGCGAGCAGACGGACGCGGCCGACGCGCTGCTGATGGGCCGCCGCACGTACGAAGGTTTCGCCGCCGCCTGGCCCAGCCGGGACGAGAGCGACCCGAGCACCGGCGCGGCCTACTTCAACAACGTCAAGAAGTACGTCGCCTCCACCACCCTCACCGACCCGGAGTGGAAGAACAGCGAGGTGCTGCAGGGCGACCTCATCGAGGAGGTCACCCGGCTCAAGGCCCAGGAGGGCAGGAACATCCTGATGTACGGCTACGGCGCGGTCACCCACGCCCTGGTCAAGGCGGGCCTGGTCGACGAGGTGCGGTTCTGGATCACCCCGGTGTTCGTGGGTGGCCCCTCGATCTCGGCGCCGCTGAGCGACGTCCAGACCACGCTGACCCTGGCCGCCACCAAGGTGATGAAGAGCGGCGTGATCATCGCGACCTACACGCCGGCGGGCCGGTAGCGGCTCCGCCGGGGTGCCCGTGTGCGCCCGGAGCGGCTCATCGCGAAGGGGCTCGGCCTCAGCAGGAACGAGGTGCTGCGCAGGGTCAAGTGCGCCGCCCTCGCCGTCGCGCTCACCAGGGCGGCGACCAGCACCGCGCGATATCGGGGCGAACGATGAGTGGTCACGATCGTCGTTCCTCTCCACGTCAAGCGTCGGGAGCCGGGAGGTCAGGCGCCGGTGCGGTGCTCGGCGACCGCGCCGGCGAACAGCCGGTGCCGGGCGGCGCGGTCGCCGCTGGTGACCGCGTCCCGCCGCGGGGCGGCTTGGTCCAGATAGGTGGGCGGGGTCGCGTCGTACAGCGCCCACCGCCCGACGGCCTCGCGCACCCGCCGCAGCGCGTCGCCGTGCGCCGGGTCGTCGACGACGTTCGCCAGCTCGTGCGGATCTTCGCTCAGGTCGAACAGGGCTTCCCCCGCGACGTCCGACCACAGCAGTTTGTACCGGTCGGTACGGGCCATTCCCGCGATGCCGTGCCGGCGGTCCTCGGCGAAGACGCAGTCGTGCCCGGCGGCCGGATCGGCCAGGTCCTTGCCCGGCAACGGCGTCGTCGGAGGCAGCCCGCAGGCGGAAAGGACCGTCGGGGCGACGTCGATCAGCGAGACCAGCGCGTCCACGGCCTCGCCGGGTCGCTGCCGCCCGGGGAACTTGACCAGGAGCGGCACCTTCACCACCGGGTCGTACATCGGCCCGTCCTTGAGCAGCAGGTGGTGGAAGCCGAGGTACTCACCGTGGTCGGCGGTGAAGACGATCAGGGTGTCGTCGTACAGCCCGCGCTGCCGCAGCAGGTCGAGCATGCGCCCGACCTCGTGGTCCAGGTGCGTGATGGTGGCGTAGTAGTGCGCCATCACCCGCCGCAGCCGCGGCAGGTCCAGCAGCTCGTAGTCGAAGTACTCCCGCCGGTGCCGCTGGTCGGCGGCGGGGATCGCCTCCGTCCAGCCGGGCAGCGGGGTCAGCGCCGCCGGATCGTAGGCCTCGTCCCAGCCGGCGGGCGGGTCGAACGGGTGGTGCGGCTTGACAAAAGACACGTGCAGCAGCTGGCCACCGGCGTCGGACCAGCCCGCGAGCGCCCGCCGCGCCCGCTCGCCGATCCACGTGGTGGAGTGCCACTCCTCCGGCAGGTTCGACCGGCCGCTGCCGTAGGTGTCCCAGTAGGACTGTGGGGCCAGCGCGCGGAACTCGCGCTCCTGGTCGACCAGGTCGGTCACGGGCGCCAGCCCGGCCGCCGCCAGCTCCCGGTGGTAGTCGTCGTCGTACCGGCCGGGTCCGTCCTGCTCGGCCAGCTCCAGGTGGTCGTAACCGACGTCGAGGTAGGTCGGCGTGAAGTGCATCTTGCCGACCGCGGCCGTCCGGTATCCGGCCCGGCGCAGCGCCCGGGGGAAGGTGTCGATGCCGGGGGCGAGGGTGCAGTGGTTCGTCCAGCCGCCGTGCTGGCGGACGTGCAGGCCGGACACCAGCGAATATCGGGACGGGGTGCAGACCGGGAAGGGGCAGTACGCGTTGCGGTAGCGCACGCTGTCTCCGGCGAGCCGGTCCAGGTGAGGGGTACGCACATCAGGGTTGCCCGCCACGCCGAGGCAGTCGGCCCGGAACTGGTCGGCCTGGATGACCAGCACGTTCGTCGCCATCAACGGCCCCGGCAGGCGAACCCGAGCCCGGTCACCTCGGCGCCCAGCGCGGCCACCTGCTCCGGGCCGGGCGACGCCAGCGGCGGGCGGCAGCCTCCGCAGTCGACCCCGGACAGGGAGCCCAGTGCCTTGAAACCGGCCAGCTCGCCGCCATGCCGCGCGGCCGCGTCGATGACCTGCTGCGCCAGCATCTGGCACTCCCGCGCCTTGGCCAGCTCGCCGCGCGCCGCGTGGTCGAGCAGCTGCCGGAACAGCGGACCGGCGAAGTTGTACACCGATCCGATCGCGGCCCGGGCCCCCCACTGCCACGCGGCGAGCACCAGCTTGGCGACGCCGACGAAGACCTCATGCTGCCCGCCGGCGAGGTGCAGGCACCGTTGGAGGTCGACCATGTCGTTGTGGGCGAACTTGACGCCGGCGAACGTCGGGATCCTCTCCCGGGCGGCCAGCAGCACGTCGCTGGCCCGCAGGTCGACCCCGGTCATCGAGGGGATGTGGTAGTAGGTGAACGGCAGGGCCGGTGCGGCGTCGGCGATGGTGGCGCAGGCGTCGACCAGGGCGTCCACCGTCTCCGGACGGTGGAAATACGGCGCGACCGCGGAGATCGCCCTGGCTCCCGCCGACTCGGCGTGCGCGGCCAGCCGGCGCGCCTCGGTGAGGCTGGAGTGTCCCACGTGGACGATGACGTCCAGCCGGCCTGCCGCGACCTCGCACCACCGCTCGACCAGCGCCATCCGCTCCGCGGTCGACAGGGACGCCCCCTCACCGGCGGTCCCTCCGACGTACGCCGCCGCCGAACCCCACGCGACCAGGTCGTCCGCCTGCTTCGATACGGTGTCGAGGTCGAGCTCACCGGTCTCGGTGAACGGGGTGAACACGGCGGTGAGCAGTGCCATGTCCGGTCCGTCGGTGGAGTAGCGCAACCGGGTCATGCGGGTCCTTTCTCGGTGCCTGCCGGCGGACGGGTTCTGCTTCCCACCGGCAGGTCAGGCCTTGGTCTCGGTGAGGTTGACGAAGTCGCGAGCGTCCGTGACCAGGCCGGAGACGCGCTTGTCCAGTGCGAACAGCGACGGCATGGTGGTGATGCCGATCGCCCACGCCTCCTCGACGAGGATGCGGTTCAGCGCGGCGTAGGCGGCCTTCTGCTCCTCGGGCGTGATGGCGGCGGCCGCCGCGTCGACCGCGTCGACGTACGCGGGCGGCACCTTGTCGCCGAACGTGGTGTTCGCCTTGGTGGTCAGCATCTGCCGGCCCCGGGCGACCAGCGACGGGCTCTGCATGTTGTTGGGTTGCGCCGCGACGGTGCACTGCAGCTTGCTGGCGAACAGCGCCTCAAGGTACGCCGCCTCCTCCTGCGGGGCGATCTCCAGCTCGAACCCGATCTTCTTGAGGTCCGCCTGGATGATCTCCAGCGTCGAGACGGCCGGGGTTCCCGAGGTGACGCCCGCGACGGCCTTACGAGCGCCGCCCGACTGCTCCAGCAGCGCCGCAGCCGCGTCCAGGTCGAACCCGTGCGAGTCGAGGTACGCAGGGTCGAACGCGGGTGAGGACGGCATGAAAGCCGTGTACACCGGGTCGCCGATGCCGAAGTTGACCTGCTTGAGGACGCGTTCCCGGTCGATCGCCCGCGCCAGCGCCTGCCGCAGGAGCTTGTTGTCGAAGGGCGGGATGAGGGCGTTCATGAAGAACAGCGACATCCGTCCGTTGCCCTCCACCAGGGAGAACCGGTCCCGCAGCCGGTCAGCGTGCCGGAAGGCGATGTACGCGGCGCCGTCGACGGATCCCGACTCCAGCGCGGCGACCAGCGCGTCCTCGTCCGTGAAGAACCGGTACTCCACCTCGTCCAGGAACGGCTTGCCTGCGTCGTAGAAGTCGGGGTTCTTCTTCAGCACCAGGCGCTGGTTGCGCTGGAACTCCGCGAGCCGGAACGGGCCGGATCCGGCCGGCTCGTGCTCCAGCTTCTCCGGGGTGTTGCCGGCCGCGGCGACCAGCGGGAAGGCGAACATCCAGTCGAGCACGAGCGCCTCGGGCGCGGGCTGCTTGAAGTTCAGGCGCACGGTCCGGTCGTCGACCGCGGTCGCCGAGGCGATGAAGCTGGTCGGCTGGGCGAGGGTGAATCCGGCGTCCGGGTCCTGCGCCCGCTTGACCCCGGTGACGACGTCGCCGGCGGTCACCGGCGCTCCGGAATGGTACTTCGCCTCCCGCAGGCTGATGACGACCGACTTGTGGTCGGAAGCGAACTCCCACTTCTCGGCCCCGGCCGGGATGGCCTTGTAGGTGCCGTCGGACGGGTAGTCGATCAGGTACGTGTAGAAGGAGTGGATGTGGATGTCGGTGTTCGTGAGGTACGGATCGAACTGCATGATCTTCGTCGTGCCGAGCGTGATCTTGCCGGCCGTGCCGCCCCCGCCCCCTCCGCTGCCGGAGCCGCAGGCGCTGAGCAGTGGCGCGCCGGCGAGCGCGCCGACCGCGAGGAACCCGGTCCGCAGCAGCGTACGTCGGGCGATGAGGCGGGACTGGATCGGGGAAATGGTCATGGTGTTGCCGCCTGAGGGGTGAGATGGGGTGGATCTCAGGTAAGCCGGATACGCGGGTCAAGGACGGCGTAGAACACGTCCACCAGCAGGTTGAGCAGGAGGAAGGTGGCGACGACGAACAGCACCCCGCCCTGGACGAGTGAGTAGTCGCGTTCGCCGATCGCGGTGTAGAGCAGGCGCCCCAGACCGGGGTAGTTGAAGACGGCCTCGATGACGACCGTGCCGCCGAGGAAGCCGCCGAGCTGGAGGCCGACGATGGTGACGGTTGGCAGGGACGCGTTCCGCAGCGCGTGGCGGCGGATCACATCCCGTTCCGGCACACCCTTGGCGCGGGCGGTGCGGATGTAGTCCTTGCCCATGACCTCGCCGAGGGAGGTGGCGAGGAAGCGGGCGGTGACGCTGGAGGTGTGCACGGCGATGGCGCTCGCCGGCAGGATCGTGGCGGTCAGCGCGCCGCCCGGATCCCGCCACAGCGGTACGAAGTCGCTGGAGGCGGGCAGCCACCGCAGCTGCACGGCCAGCACGATGATCAGCAGAAGGCCGAGCCAGAACGCCGGCACCGCCAGGCCCGCCGTGAGGTAGGCCTGCAGCGCCCGGCCGGCCACCGAGCGCGGCCACAGCGCCACGGCGATGCCGACCGGCACCGCGATGAGCAGGGTCAGGGCCATCGCGAACCCGGCCAGCTGCACCGTCGCCGGGATCCGGTCGAGCAGCTCGCTGACCACCGGCCGGCCCGAGTAGTAGGAGGAGCCCAGATCGCCGGCGACGGCGTGGCCGATCCAGGACACGTACTGCTCCACGACGGACCCGCCCAGGCCGAGCCGGTCGCGGGTCGCGGCCAGCTCCGCCTCGCTCGCGTCCGGGCCGAGCAGCACCGTCGCGGGATCGCCGGGCAGGGCGAACGTGAAGCCCCACACCGCGATCGAGCCGAGCAGCAGCACCACGGCGAACTGCAGCAGCCGCCGGAACAGGTAGCCGTACATCAGACCGCACCTCCGGTAGTGACGCGCGTCGCCACGTTCGGGCCGCTGCCGCTCACCGCGAGCTGCAGGCCGCGCCCGATCCTGTCGAGGCACAACACCGTGGCGACCAGGCAGAGCCCGGGGAACAGCCCGTAGCTCGGGCTCTGATAGAGGTACGAGCGGGCGTCCTGGAGCATGCCGCCCCAGGACGGCGCCGGCGGTGGGGTGCCCAGGCCGAGGAAGGTCAGGCCCGCCTCGACCGCGACCGCCATCGACGCGGTGACGACGAGCTGGATGACGATCGGAGCGAGCACATTCGGCAGCACCGTACGCACCATCGTGTCCGGAGTGCTCGCGCCCATCCCCCGGGCGGCCAGCACGAAGTCGCGGTCCCGGATGCCGAGCGTGGCCACGCGGGTGAGCCGGGCGAACTCCGGCACCGCGCCGATCCCGATCGCGAGGATCAGGTTGAGCCGGCCCGGGCCGAGTACCACGATGATGACCAGCGCGAGGAGGATCCCCGGCACCGCGAGCAGCAGGTCGACCAGGCGCATCGCCAGCGCGTCCACCCACCGCCCGAGGTAGCCGGCGAGCAGCCCCAGCGGCACCCCGATGCCCGCGCCGACCGCGGCGGCGCCGGCTGCGGCGATGAGGGAGGCGCGGGCGCCGTGGATCAGCCTGGACAGGATGTCGCGGCCGAGCTGGTCGGTGCCGAGCAGGTGCGCCCCGGACGGGCCGAGGAGGGGCTCACCGTCCTGCGCGGCCGGGTCGAACGGGGCGATCAGCGGCGCGAACAGCGCGAGCGCGGCCAGCACCAGCAACCCGACCGCGCCGGCGAGGGCCGACCGGGACCGGATAAACCGGCGCAGCGACGCCAGCCGCCGCCGGGGCGCCAGCGCGGGAGCGTCCGGGACCGCGGTCATCCGCGCACCTCCGGTCCCTGGCCGGCGGCCCGCTCGGCCGGTTCAGGATCGGGGGTCTGCTCGGCCGGTTCCAGCCCCGGGGTCTGCTCGGCGAAATGACATGCGGTGTGGCCGCCGGCGATGAGCCGCAACGGTGGTTCCTCCTCGGCGCAGACGGCGGCCGCGAGCGGGCACCGGGTCCGGAACCGGCATCCCGAGGGCGGATCCACCGGACTGGGGACGTCACCGCCCAGCGGCACCCGCCGCCGGCCCGCGCGGCCGACGGGATCCGGAACCGGAACCGAGGCGAGCAACGCCCGCGTGTACGGATGGCGGGGGTCGTCGTACACCCGCCGCACCGGGCCGGACTCGACGATCCTCCCCAGGTACATCACCGCGACCTCGTCCGCGACCTGGCGGATCACCGCCAGGTCGTGGCTGACGAACAGGTACGCCATCCCGGACGCCCGCTGCAGGTCGGCGAGCAGGTTCAGCACCTGCGCCTGCACCGACACGTCCAGCGCGGACACCGGCTCGTCGAGGATCAGCAGCCCCGGCCGCGACGCCAGCGCCCGCGCGATCGCGACCCGCTGGCGCTGCCCGCCGGAGAACTGCGCCGGCAGGCGGTCCGCGTGCTCCGGCCGCAACCCCACCCGGGTGAACAGGTCGGCCACCTCGCGCCGGCGCCGGCCGTGGGGCACGCCCTGTAACCTCAGCGGCTCGGCGACGTTGTCGCCGACGCTCAGCCGGGGGTTCAGCGAGGCGTACGGGTCCTGGAAAACCATCTGAGCGCGCCGCCGGATCCGCCGCAGCCGGGACCGGCCCGATGCGCCGACGTCGTCGCCGTCGACCATGATGTGGCCGCCCGTCGGCTCGACGAGGCGCAGGACGAGCCGGGCGAGCGTGGTCTTGCCGCACCCGGACTCGCCGACGAGTCCCAGCGTCCGCCCGGCCGGGACTCGCAGCGACACCCCGTCCACCGCGTGCACCCACGCGGACGGGCGGGCGAGCAGGCCGGAACGCACCGGGAAGCGCGCCATGGCCTCCCGGATGTCGAGCACCGGCGCGGCCGGCCCACCGGCGGTGTCCGGAGCGTCGGCGCCTTCCTGCGTGCCGGTCGGCTCGGCCTGCTCACCGCCCGGCCGGACAGCCAGCAGGTTCGCCGCCTCGTCCGGGAAATGGCAGGCGCTCGCCCCGGTGCCGCCGCCGGGCACCGGCTCCGGCCGGAGATCGCTGCACGCGGCGCGACCGCGGGAGATCGGGCACCTGGGCGCGAAGGCGCAGCCCGGAGGCAGTTCGCTCGGGTCAGGCGGCTGTCCCGGGATCGGGAGCAGGCGCTCGGACGCCGTGTCGAGCCGGGGCAGCGCGCCGAGCAGTGCCGCCGTGTAGGGGTGCCGCGGCCGGGTGAAGATCTGGGCGACGTCGCCGGCCTCCACGATCCGGCCGCCGTACGTCACGCTGACCCGGTCTGCGGTCTCCGCGACCACCCCCAGGTCGTGGGTGATCAGCACCACGCCGGCTCCGGTCTCCTGCCGCGCCACCCGCAGCAGGTCCAGGATCTGCGCCTGCACGCTGACGTCCAGCGCGGTGGTGGGCTCATCCGCGATGAGGACCTTCGGGCGGTTGGCGATCGCCATCGCGATCATCACACGCTGGCACATGCCGCCGGAGAACTGGTGGGGGTACTGGTCATAGCGCGTCCCCGGGTGCGGGACGCCCACCATGTCGAGCAGCTCCACGACCCGCGTCCGCGCCGCGGTCGCCGACAGGGCGCGGTCGTGCACCCGCAGCGCCTCGGCGATCTGGTGGCCGACCCGCTGGACCGGGTTCAGCGCCGAGACCGCGTCCTGGAAGATCATGGCCACGTCCCGCCCGAGCCGCCGCCGCAGGTCCGGTTCGGGCAGGGCGAGCAGGTCGACGTCGCCGAGCATGGCCTTCCCGGACACCCGCCGCAGGTTCGGCGTCCGGAGCAGACCCAGCGCGGCGAGCACCGACACGCTCTTGCCGGACCCGGTCTCCCCCACCACGCCGAGCGTTTCGCCGCCGAACACCTCGTAGCTCATCCCGTCGACCGCGCGCACCACGCCCGCCGACGTCGTGAACTCGACGACCAGGCCGCGCAGGCTCAGCACCGGTTGTCCGGCACCGCGATCCGGCACGCCGGGCGTGGTGCCGCTGGGGGCGCTCCCGTCCCGGACCACGCCGTCGAGGGCTCCACCTGACACCTGACGACCTCCTTGGCGCTGGTGTGGCCTGCGCGTAACTGCAAGATGTCCTACAGATTTCGCTACCGTAGGCCTGCAGATCATGGGTGTCAAGAGTGGCAAGATGTCCTACAAGTTGAACAGAGCGAGAGGTTGAACGAGAGCGTGGCGACTCAGCAGGACGACGTGGAGCCGGAGTTCCGGCATCTCGGCAACACAACCCCGCTGTACCAGATCGTGCAGCAGGAGATCAGGAACTACATCCTCAGGCAGGGGTTGCGGCCCGGCGATCCACTCAAGCCGGAGTCCGAGCTGGCCCGGCTGTTCGGAGTCAGTCGCAACTCGGTCCGCGAGGCGGTCAAGGCGCTGGAGTCCACCGGCGTCCTGGAAACGCGCCGCGGCAGCGGCGTCTACGTACGCGACTTCTCCTTCGCCCCGCTGCTGGACCACCTCCCGTACGGCCTCATCCAGGACCAGCGGGCGACCCTGCGCGAGCTGACCGCGCTGCGGAAGACCCTCGAAGCCGCCCTCATCACCGACGCGATGCAGGTCATGTCGCCGGCGAGCGTCACCGCGCTGCGGGAGACCCTGGAGACGATGCGCGAACTCGCCGAACGGGGAGAGGGCTTCGCCGAGCAGGACCGGCAGTTCCACCAGCTGCTGTTCCGCGATCTCGGCAACGCGATGCTGCTGCGGCTGTTCGATCAGTTCTGGCTGGCGTTCCACGCGGCCGTCCCACCGGCGCGCGGCCGCACGCCGATGGACGCCTACCACGGCCACGCCACCATCCTCGACGCCATCCTCACCGGCGACCCGGACCAGGCACGAACGGCGATCAACGACCACTACATCGGCATAGAGTCCAAACTCGCCGATGACCCGCCGGAGGAGGCGCCACCGCCTCACGAGACCACCACGGAGACACGTTGACCGGGCGGCCCGCGCCGGCGCGTGGGGCGGAGCGCCGGCCCACATCGAGGCTTCCGGCGACCGTCCGTTCTTCCTCCTCAACCTCTGGCACTACGCGGTACACGTGCCGATCCAGGCGCCGCCCGAGCCGGTCGCCAAGTACGAGGCGAAGGCGCGGGACACCGGCCTCACGCAGGTCGACCCGTTCGAAACCGGGGAACCGTTCCCGACCTGGGACAACCGCGACGCGCGAGTGAGGCGGCGGTTGGTGCAGTCCGATCCCGCCTACGCCGCCATGGTGGAGAACCTCGACGGCAACATCGGCCGGCTGCTCGACGCCCTCGATCGCACCGGCGACGCCGAGGACACCATCGTCGTCTTCACCTCCGACAACGGTGGACTGTCCACAGCGGAGGGTTCGCCGACCAGCAACCTTCCGCCGAAGGAGGGCAAGGGCTGGACCGAGGCCTCGTCGGCGGGCCCGGCCATGCCCCGGTTTCCACCGGCCGTCGCGGATCGCGGCCGACGGGCGCCCGCCCTGGTTGCTGTAGTGCGGGTGGCCTTCGCCGCGCCAGCCCCCCGCGTCACCGGCGCCCTCGGCATGGGCCTGCTCGCTTTCCAGATCCCCGGTCGAATGGAGGCCGGGACCGCGAGGCGCGGGCGCTGCGGCCTGGCGCGTGGAACTTCCGGCTAGTGTTGCCTCGCATGACCCACACCGAGATCGAGATCACCGCGGAGTTCGTGCAGGATCTGCTGCGCGACCAGCATCCCGACCTGGCCGATCGTCCCGTGCGGCTCGGCGCGCGGGGCTGGGACAACCAGATGTGGCGGCTCGGTGACGACCTCGCCGTCCGGTTGCCCTGGGCGACGCGGAACGCGGACGAGCTGCTGCGTAACGAGCACACCTGGCTGCCCGCCCTCGCCCCGCGCCTTCCCCTGCCGGTTCCCGTCCCGCAGCGCTTCGGCGAGCCCTCAGCGCGGTTTCCGCACCCCTGGATCGTCACCACCTGGGTGCCGGGCGAGCCGGCCGACCGCGTCCCCGTCACGCGAGCCGCGCAGGCGGCCGACGCCCTGGCCGCCTTCCTGACGGCTCTGCACCGACCCGCCCCCGACCAGGCCCCCGCGAGCCGCTTCAACCGCGGGGGCTCGCTGGCCGACGACTCGGAGGGTTTCGCCAAGCAGCTCGCCGCGGCCACCGAGCTGGGGCTGATCCCCGACCCGGACGCCGTCCGCGCGGTCTGGGACGACGCCGCCGCCGCGCCCGGCTGGACCGGCCCGGCAGTGTGGCTCCACAGCGACCTGCATCCGGCCAACGTCGTCACCGCGGACGGCACCATCTGCGGCGTGATCGACTTCGGCGACCTCTGCGCGGGCGACCCGGCCTGCGACCTCGCCGCCGCGTGGTTGCTGCTGCCGGACGGCGCCGCCGACCGCTTCCACGCCGCCTACGGGCCGGCCCTGGACTCCGCGACCCTGCGCCGCGCCCGCGGATGGGCTGTGGGGAAGGCCTTGGCCGGCATCCTCATCGGAGAAGCCGGCGTCCATGGCCGTCCCGGCGGCAAGCCCACGTGGGGCCCGCCCGCCCACGCCGCACTGCGCCGCCTCACCGCGACGCCACACCCCTGATCGACCGCTCCCCCGCACCCGCCTTGCTGTCCACCCCGCGCACGGCCCTCCGTACGGGGTCCCGGTAGCCCTGCGACGTGGCCTCGGGCCGGGAAATGTCCGCGTGCGGCGGGTCGGTGATCGCCGCCGTGGACGGTCAGCCCCGTAGTCTCACCGGGAGAGCGGTCAGGCGGCTGCCCTGTATGCCGCCGAGGTCGACCTGCCGGAGTTCGGCGAGGGGCACAGCGAGGCGCGCTCGGGGAAAGCCGGCTCGCAGGACCTCCACGACCGCCCTCAGTTCGAGTTGAGCGAGTTGGGCGCCGGTGCAGTAGTGCGGGCCCGCACCGAAGGTGAGGTCCGGTCCGATCGAGCGGCCGGGATCGGTGTTGATGCCCTGGATGTCGATGAGCACCGGCGAGCGGGCGGGGAGCCGTACCCCCGCGAGTTCGACGTCGGTGGTGGTGAACCGCCAGAGGCTGAAGGGGGCCGGCGGGTGCAGGCGCAGTGTCTCCCGGACGAACTCGTCGATCGTCGTCGCCTCCGCCGCGGCGTCTTCGGCGGAGAAGACGCGCGCGAGCAGGAATCCCAGTGACGGGTCGGTGGTGAGCTGTCCGGCGTAGATCAGCGTGAAGAGCAGGTAGTGCAACTGGGACTCGCTGATCTCGGACGGGACCCGATCGCGCAGTTCGACGGCGAGGCCGTCCCGGCCTTCGCTCAGCGCGGCGGCGGCCAGCTCGCCGAAGGCGGCCATCGCCGCCCCCACCTGCTCGGGGTCGTCGCTGTACATGCCCCGGCAGGCCGCGATGGCCTGGTCGATGCGATCGAGCGGGACGCCGAGCACGTCGCAGACCACGGTGAGCGGGAACCGGGTGGTGAAGTCGGCCATCAGGTCCACCGTTCCACCGGCGTCCGCGAGCCTGGTGAGCAACTCGTGGGCGTGCGCCGCGATGCGTTCGGAGTGGTCGCTCATCCGCCGGGCCGTGAAGAGCGGGGCGTGGGCCCGGCGCAGTCTCTCGTGTGCCGGGCCGTCGTAGGTGGTGAGCGACGGTTGTGCGGCGGCGGTCGGTTCGAGACCTGCTGTCCGTGGGTTCCAGCTCGCCGGCGCGTAGGCCGGGTCCTTCACGATTCGCGGGTGGACGAGGACTTCACGGGCGAGCACATCGTCGGTGATGATCCACACCGGGCCGCCGGCCGGGGCCTCGGCCTGAACGATGGGCCCCGCGGCGCGCAGAACGGCACGAACGGGATGGGGTTCGCCGAACTTGCGTACGGTGCAGGCGAACGGGTCGACGGTGACTTGGGGCGCGTCGGTCATCGGATCTCCCGGAAGGTGTTCGGTTCGGGTGACGGGGCGGTGCCGCGGTCTGCCGGCCATCACGCGGTGCGCGGCGCCGGCGTGCCCGTGCACAAGGGCGGGAGCCTCTGTACCACCGCTCTGGTGCGGGAATGTGGGCATGCTGCGCTGGGCTCCTTGATCGGAGGGCGACGGGATAAAATGACTGCGCCACACAGTGGCTGCGTCACACAGCAAACTAGCACGATTGCTGCGCGACGCAGCAACATCGACGGAGGGAACCTCACGATGACGGAGCAGAACCCCGACAGGGAAGCCCTGCTCGCCGAGCTCACCGGCCGCGCGATACCCGGCTGGGCGATCCTGGTCGTGCAGCTCAACAACATCGTCGCCAACCGGTTGGGAGTCACCGACACGGATGTGCAGTGTCTGCACGTATTGGGCCGTCACGGCCCCACGACGCCGGGCGTTCTGGCCAAGCACGTGAACCTCACCACCGGATCCGCCTCCCGGATGATCGACCGGCTCGTCGCCGCGGGCTGTGTCCGGCGGGTGGCCGACCCCGGCGACCGCAGGCGGGTCCTCATCGAGCCCACACAAGACGGTCTCGACCGGGTCACCAGCGCCTACGCGGGATTGGTCGCACGGACCCGGGACGATCTCGGCGCCTTCGGCGACGAAGAGCTCGGCGTCGTCCTCCGCTTCCTCGAAGCGGCCCAGCACAGCACCGCCGCCGAGATCCACCGGCTCCGAACCGCCCCTGACGGCCAGGAAGTTCCCGCGCAGTCCGCAACCACCGAGTGATGCGCGGCGAAGCCGGCGGACCCCTGAGCGGTTGCATGTCCACGGCGTCGAGCGACCGGCACGCCGCCGGCCATGGCCGAGCGCGACCAGCTCACCCTGCTGCCGCCCGGGGCGCCGTCTCGCCGCCTCCGTGCGGACGGAGCAGCATGGAGGCCGCCTACAGTGGGTGTTCGTGCTCTACGGCAGATCTGCGGAAATCAGCACGCTCGACGAGGTGATCGCGCGGGCGCGCGACGGGTCGGGGGGCGCGGTGGTGTTGCGGGGCGAGGCAGGCGCGGGCAAGACCGCCCTGCTCGACGCGGCGGCCGCGCGCGGCGGTGCCATGCGGGTGTTGCGGGCCACCGGTGTCGAGTCCGAGTCCGACCTCACGTTCGCGGCGCTGCACCAGGTGTTGTGGCCGGCGGCCGGTTCGCTCGACGCGCTGCCCGAGCCGCAGCGCGACGCCCTGCGCGCGGCCCTGGGACTCGCCGCGGGCAGTGCCGGCGACCGGTTCCTGGTGGGAGCCGGCGTGCTCTCGCTGCTGGCCGAGGCGGCCGCGCCGGACGGGCTGATCTGCGTGGTCGACGACTTCCACTGGGTCGACCGGGCCTCGGCCGACGCGCTGCTGTTCGCCGCCAGGCGGCTGGGGACCGAACGGATCGCGATGGTGTTCGCCGTACGCGGGGAGGCTCCTGTCAAGGGCGTGCCGCTGACGGTGGAGGTGCGCGGCCTGGCCGAGTCCGCCGCGGCCGAGCTGCTCGAAGCCCGCCACGGTGTGCTGCCCGACCGGGTGAAACGGGAGCTCGTCGCGCTGACCGGCGCGAACCCGCTCGCCCTGGGGGAGATCGCCGCCCGCCTGACGCCCGCGCAGCTCACCGGCCGCGAACCGTTGCCCGACCCGCTGCCCGTGGGCGCCCGGCTCTTCGGCGATCGGGTGAGTGGGTTGTCCGCTTCTGCCCGGCTGGTCGCCTTGGTCGCCGCCGTGGAGGCCGACCTCGGCCTGGTCCTGCGCGCCGGCGAGCGGCTGTTCGCCGGGCAACCGGTGGAGCCGGGCGCGCATGTGGCCCGATCGCTCCCCTCCGGGCCGGGGACGCAGGCCGTAGCTGGGCGGGTCGCGCTGGCCGAGCTGGAGAAGACCGGACTGGCCGAGGTGTCGGGCACGAGCGTGCGGTTCGCCCATCCGCTCATCCGGTCCGCGGTGCACGAGGCGGCCGCCCCCGCCGACGTCCGCCGCGTGCACGCCGTCCTCGCGGAGCTGACCGCGGACGACCGCCGCGCCTGGCACCTGGCCGGAGCCGCCCTGGGGCAGGACGAGCAGGTCGCCGCCGCGCTGGTGGCCGCCGCGGAGCGGGCGCGTGACCGGGGCGGGTACGGCGCCGCCGCCACCGCCCTGGCCAGGGCCGCCGAGTTGACCCCCGAGCCGCGCGCCCGTGCCGTCCGCCTGAAGGACGCCGCCGTCGCGGCCTGGCTCGGCGGCCGCCCAGGACAGGCGGAGTCGCTGCTGGCCGAGGCGCGCGAAGGGGCAGGCGGGGACACCACGCTCGCCATGGAGATAGCCCAGCTCCGCGGCCGGTTCGAGCTGAACTCGGGCAACGCCGCCGAGGCCGTACGGATCCTGGCGGCGGGTGACAGCCTCGACATGCTGGCCGACGCCGTGGAGGCGGCCTCGTACGTCGGCGACACGGCGGCCATGGCCGAGCTCGGCCGGCGGGCGGCGGCGCACCCCGAGGGGTTCTTGCGGAATACCGTGGCCGGGATCGGCCTGACGCTGGACGGCGACCCGGGCGGGCCGGCGCTGCTGCGGTGGGCACTGGCGCGGACCGGCGAGCTGGAGGACGCGGCTGGATACCTGTGGGCGGCGGCCGCGGCCAGCGCTCTGGGCGAGCCGGATCTGGCCGGCGAGCTGGCCGAGCAGGCCGGGCGGGTGGCCAGGGTGTCGGGGATGAGCGGGCAGTTGCCGGTCGTGCTGGAGTTCGTGGCGACGGCCGAGCGCATCGCAGGGCGGCCGGCGCGCAGCCAGGCCGTCTCCGAGGAGGGCCTGGAGCTGGCTCGCGAGGCCGGGTACGAGAACACGGTGGCCGCGCACCTGGCCAACCTGGCGGTGCTGGCGGCGCTGCGGGGCGAGGAGGAGCTCTGTGAGCGGCAGGCCCGCGAGGCGCTGGCCATCGCCATCCCCCACCGGGTGGGGCTGCGCGCCGGCGTCGCGTCGTACGCGCTGGCGCTGCTCGATCTGTGCCTGGGCCGCTACGGCGCGGCGCACGACCGTTTCACCGCCATCGCCGCGGCGGGGCCGGGCGCCGGACATCCGATCGTGGTGTGGCGGACCGCCCCGGATCGCGTCGAGGCGGCCATGGGCGCGGGCGACAAGACGGGCGCGCGGGCGGCGCTGGCCGCGTACGAGCAGTGGTCGGCCAACGCCGCCACGGCCGAGTCGCACGCCCTGCTGGCCCGTTGCCGGGGCCTGGTCGAGTCCTCCGAGGACGCCTTCGGCGAGGCGCTGCGGCTGCACACCAACCCGTTCGAGGCGGCCAGGACGGCCCTGCTGCTGGGCGAGCGCCTGCGCAGGACGCAGCGGCCGGGCGAGGCGCGGGCCCATCTGCGGGCGGCGTGGGAGACGTTCGAACGGGCGGGCGCCCGCCCGTGGGCGCGGCGCGCGCAGGAGGAGTTGCGGGCGGCGGGCGAGAGCGGGCAGGCCCCGCCCGCGGCCGTGCTCGACGTGCTGACCCCGCAGGAGCTGCGCATCGCGGGGCTGGTCGCCGACGGGTTGTCGAGCAAGCAGATCGCCGCCCGGCTTTTCCTCAGCCCGCGCACGGTCGAGTATCACCTGTACAAGATCTATCCGAAGCTGGGCATCGGCTCCCGTACGGATCTGGCGCGGCTGGTAGTTCTACGGAAGGCGCCCGTAGCCGGCGACGGCATGCTGTGAGGCATGCATAACGTGAACATCTGGAGCGAAGAGTTCGGCGCCGAGACGGACACGCCGATCCTGTTGATCATGGGTTCGATGTCGCAGGGCATCCTGTGGCCGGACGAGTTCGTCGGCCGGCTGACCGCCGGTGGCCGCCGGGTGATCCGGTACGACCACCGCGACACCGGCATGTCGGGCACCGTCGACTTCGAGGCGGAGCCGTACACGTGGGACGACATCAAGAACGACGTCTACCGCGTGATGGACGCCCACGGTGTGGAGAGCGCGCACCTGGTCTGCCATTCGGCGGGCGGCCTGCTCGGCCAGTTCGTCGCCGTGGAGCGGCCGGAGCGGGTGCGCTCGCTGACCGTCATCGGCTCCTCGCCGCTGGGCGGCGGCGAGGGCCAGGTGCTCGTGCGGGCCCTGACGGGACAGCCGCAGCCCGAGGGGAGCCTGCCGGAGCCGGCGCCGGAGTTCGTGGCCTTCTACCGTACGCTGATGGCCGCGCCGCCGCCGGCGGACCGGCGCGCGCGGATCGACGGCATGATCGCCGAGCAGCGCCTGCTGCACGGCACCGGGTTGCCGTTCGACGAGGACGCGGCGCGGCGCCTGCAGGAACGGATCTACGACCGGGCCCGCGACCTGTCGGCGGTGGCCAACCACCGGCTGGCCGCCATGGCCAAGCCCGACTTCGAGCCGGTGGGCGTGCTCCACCAGGTGAAGGCGCCCACACTGGTCATCGAGGGCAGCCACGAGCCGGCCAAGCCGGGCCACAGCGCGATCATCGCCGAGCAGATCCCGGGGGCGCGGCTGATGATCGTGGCGGGCATGGGGCACACCCTGCCGCCCGAGGTGCACGAGGAGCTGGCCGCCGCCATTCTCGCGCACACGGCCGGGTGATGGGGGTGAACAGCATGCGAACGAAAAGTCGCGTCGCCGATGTGCTCTCCCGGCCGGCCGCCGCCGGCGGGAAGTGCGGTGCCCGCTTCCGCGTCGGCGCGCCGCTCACCCGAAGCGCTGAATGGAAAGGAAGCGGATAATCCGGAACGAACCTAGTTGCTAGGCTGGATGAATGACCGCGATGGCGCCCGCCCGCACAGAACCAGACCTGTCCTACCTGCTGGACCATGCCGGCCACGTCCTCAGAACCCAGATGGCCGCCGCCCTGGCCGAAATCGGACTGACCGCGCGCATGCACTGCGTGCTCGTCCATGCCCTGGAAGAGGAGCGCACGCAGATCCAGCTCGCCGAGATCGGCGACATGGACAAGACCACCATGGTGGTCACGGTCGATGCCCTGGAGAAGGCGGGCCTGGCCGAGCGCCGCCCGTCCAGCACCGACCGGCGAGCGCGGATCATCGCGGTCACCGAGAAGGGCGAGGAGGTGGCCAAGAGAAGCCAGGAGATTGTCGACGGCGTGCACAAGGCCGCCCTGGGCGCGCTGCCGGACGATGAGCGCGAAGTCCTCTTGCGAGCGATGAACCGCCTGGTCACCGGACACCTGGCCACCCCTGCGGAGGCTCCGCAGGCCGTACGGCGGGCTCGACAGAAGGCATAAACCAATCCATAGCAGATAGTCTGCAACGAAACTATCTGCTATGGTCTCTCCTGTCCCCGAAGGAGCAGGAGAGACGTCATGTCACCCACCACACCCCGGTCGCCCTGGCTCGCACTCGGCGTGCTGTCCGCCGCGATGCTGATGACGATCCTCGATGGCAGCATCGTGACCGTGGCGATGCCCGCCATCCAGCGAGACCTCGGCTTCACCCCCGCCGGCCTCAGCTGGACCGTCAACGCCTACCTGATCGCCTTCGGCGGTCTCCTGCTGCTGGCCGGCCGGCTGGGCGACCTGATCGGCCGGAAGGTGATGTTCCTCGCCGGCAACACGGTCTTCACCGCGGCATCGGTCCTGGCCGCGGCGGCCACCGGACCGGGCATGCTCATCGCCGCCCGGTTCCTGCAGGGCGTCGGCAGCGCGATGGCCTCCGCCGTCGTGCTGGGCATCCTGGTGACCCTGTTCACCGAGGCCAAGGAACGTGCCAAGGCGATCGGCGTCTTCAGCTTCACCGGCGCCGCCGGCGCCTCGATCGGCCAGGTTCTGGGTGGGGTCCTGACCGACCTGCTCAGCTGGCACTGGATCTTCCTCATCAACGTGCCCATCGGGCTGGCCACGGTCGCCCTGGCGGTCCGGGCGCTGCCCGGCGACCGCGGCGCCGGGCTCGCGGGCGGCGCCGACGTCCTCGGCGCCGCCCTGGTCACCAGCGGGCTGATGCTGGGCATCTACACCGTGGTCAAGGTCGAGGAGTACGGCTGGCTCGCCACCCACACCCTCGCCCTCGGCGCGGTCTCGCTCGCCCTGCTGGCCGCCTTCGTCCTGCGTCAGGCGAGCGCCAAGGCGCCGCTGATGCCGCTGCGGATCTTCCGTTCGCGCAACGTGTCCGGCGCCAACCTGGTCCAGATCCTCACGCTGTCGGCCATGTTCGCCTTCCAGATCCTCGTCGCCCTCCACATGCAGAAGGTTCTCGGCTACGGCGCGCTCGAGACCGGGCTGGCGATGCTTCCGGCGGCGCTGGCCATCGGCGGGGTCTCCCTGTTCGTCTCGGCCCGGTTGAACACCCGCTTCGGCGAGCGCGCGGTCCTGCTGGCCGGCCTGGCGTTGCTGCTCGGCGCGATGGGCTGGCTGGCCCGCATCCCCGTGCGGGCCGACTACGTCACCGACCTGCTCCCGGTGATGCTGCTCATCGCCGGCGGCGGCCTGGTGCTGCCCGCGCTGACCGCGCTCGGCATGTCCGGTGCCAAGGCCGACGACGCGGGCCTGGCCTCGGGACTGTTCAACACCACCCAGCAGATCGGCATGGCCCTGGGCGTCGCCGTACTGTCCACGCTGGCCGCCACCCGCACCGAGCAGTTGCTGGACGCCGGCCAGAGCCAGGCGGCCGCGCTCACCGGCGGCTACCGCGTGGCCTTCGCCATCGCCGCGGCCCTGCTCGTGGCCGCCTTCACCGTCGCCCTCCTCGTCCTGCGCCAGCCCAAGCCCGACACCGCCACCCCCCAGGCCCAGCTCACCCCCGTAGCCTGACCAACCGTCCCCACCAGCACAGACAGGATTCGATTCACATGAGCGACAACGATACGAACCCCGGCCCCGCCGAGCCCCGCATCCTCACCGACGCGGAACTCGGCAGCCTGCTCGCCGCCCAGCAGTTCGGCGTCCTTGCCACCGTCAAGCGCAGCGGACACCCTCACCTGTCCACCGTCCTGTACAACTGGAACCCCTCCGAGCGGATCATCCGGGTCTCCACCACGGACGGCCGCCTCAAGGCCCGCCACGTTCGCACCAACCCCCGCCTGTCGCTGCACGTGAACGGGCCGAACATCTGGTCGTTCGCCGTCGCCGAGGGCGAGGCGGAGGTGTCCGAGGTGACCACCGAGCCGGGAGACGCGGTCGGCAAGGAACTGCTGTCACTCACGCCGGGCTTCGAGGACCCGGCGGACGAGGCCGCCTTCCTCCGGCAACTGGTCGACGAGCGCCGCGTGGTGATCAGACTGCACGTCTCGCGCCTGTACGGCACAGCCCTGGAGGGGGTATCACTCTAAGTGTGGAAACGATCACTATGGGTAGATGAGTCAAGGTAGATCATCTTAACGCTTCGGGGGGAGCGTCCATCATGACGAACACACGGGGATCATCCGCTCTGACCACCAGCTTCACTTCAGAGCACAAGCAGGCGGCAAGCTTGGCACGGGCTGCTCATCATGGCGGGGAAAAATCCCCCCATCGTGACGGCGAGGTGCCGTTGCGGGACCTGCTCGGCGACCAGGTGCTGGACCTGCTGCTGGAGCGCTCGAAAGACGGCAAGGGCGGGCTGCGGCTGACCGGCGACGGCTCGATGCTGGGCGAGCTGGTCAAGGCGGTGCTGGAACGCGCGCTGGAGGCCGAGCTGTCGAGCCATCTGGGCTACGGCAAGCACGACCCGGCCGGCCACGGGACGGGTAACTCCCGCAACGGCAGGATCGGCAAAACGGTGCAGACCGGGGTGGGGCCGGTCCGGCTGGCCGTGCCCCGGGACCGGGCCGGCACCTTCGAACCGGTGCTGGTGCCCAAGCGGGCCGGCCGCATCTCTGGCGGCCTGGACGACATGATCATCAGCCTGTACGCGCACGGCATGAGCGTGCGCGACATCCAGCACCACCTGCGCCAGATCTATGAGGTCGAACTCAGTCACGAGGCGATCTCCAACATCACCGACGCCGTGCTGGAAGAGGTCCGCGCCTGGCAGGCCCGGCCGCTGGATGCGGTCTACCCGGTGGTGTTCCTGGACGCCATCGTGGTCAAGGTGCGCGACAACCACAGCGTCCAGGCCAAGCCCGCCTATCTGGCGGTCGGCATCGACGCCGACGGCGAGAAGCACGTGCTGGGCATCTGGCTGGCCAAGACCCCGCTCGATACCGCCACCGCCGGCGAATCGGCCCGTTTTTGGAACGCGGTGATGAACGACCTGAAAAACCGCGGCGTCCGCGACATCCTCATCGCCTGCACCGACGGACTGAACGGCTTCGAAGACGCCATCCACGCGGCGTTCCCGCACACCACCGTGCAAGCTTGCGTCGTTCACCTGATCCGCAACGCGCTACGGCCGGTCGCCCGCCGCGACCGCGCCTCGGTAGCCGCCGAGCTCAAGAAGATCTACACCGCGCCCAGCGCCGAGGCCGTCTTCGACGCCCTGGCCGACTTCACCGCCTCCACCTGGGGCGAAAAGTATCCGCAAGCGGCCCGCGTGTTCGAGACCGCCTGGGACCGCTTCACCCCGTTCTTCGCCTTCTCCCCGGCGGTCCGCAAGCTGCTCTACACCACCAACAGCATCGAGTCCCTGAACTACCAGCTGCGCAAGGTCACCAAAGCCCGCGGCCACTTCCCCGGCGACGACGCCGTGGTCAAACTGCTGTGGCTGGCCATCATCAACATCGAGGACAAACGCGCCCGCGAACGCGCCGTAACCAAGGAGACAACCGGCAAGATCAAAAACTCGCCCAGCACCGCCCGCCTCATCGAAGGACAGCGCACCATCGGCTGGCGCGAAGCACTCATCGAACTCGACATCGCCTACCCAGGACGGATCAGGTAAAGAGGGTTCTCCATCACCCAGAAAGGATCTTTACACACTTCAGGTGACAAGCTCCCCTGGACATCCCCACCGAGGGATAGACGACCAGCTCATGTCAGATTTGCTGGAGCCTTCGGGTGAGGAAGCGCTGCTCGGGGGTGGAGGTGGCGAGGTCGAGGGCGCGGCGGTAGGCGGCCCGGGCTTCGGTGTCGCGGCCGAGCCGCCGCAGGAGCTCGCCGCGGGTGGAGTGGAAGTAGAGGTAGCCGTCCAGATCGAGACGGTCGACGGCGTGCAGGGCCGCGGCGGGGTCGCCGGCCTGCGCGATGGCCACGGCGTGGTTGAGCTCGACCACCGGCGAGCCGGTCAGGTCGGCCAGCCGCCGGTACATCGCGGCGACCTGCGGCCAGTCGATGCGCTCGCTCGCCTGCAGCGAGGCGATCACGGCCTGGACGACGTAGGCGCCACGCCCGCCGAGTGCGAGCGCCCGGTCGAGCACCGCCCGTCCCCCCGTGATCTGGCGCAGGTCCCACAACGAGCGGTCCTGATCGTCGAGCAGGACCAGGTCCTCGCCGGAGAACCGGGCCCGCCGCCGGGCGTGGTGGATCATCATCAGCGCGAGCAGCCCGTGGACTTCCGGTTCCCGCGGCATGAGCGCGGCGAGCACGTGCCCCAGATGGATGGCTTCGGCGCCGAGGTCGGCCCGTCCGCGGTAGCCCTCGTTGTAGATCAGGTAGATGACGGCGAGCACCGCGTCGACGCGCTCGGGAAGCAGATGCCCGGCGGGCACCGCGAACGGGATCCCGGCCGCCTTGATCTTGTTCTTGGCGCGGGTCAGGCGGCGCTTCATGGTCTCCTCCGGGACCAGGAAGGCCCGGGCGATCTCGGCGGTACGCAGGCCCCCGAGCGTCCGTAACGTGAGCGCCACCTGCCCTTCCAGCGGCAGCGCCGGGTGGCAGCAGGTGAAGATCAGCTCAAGCCGTTCGTCCTTGATGAGGGTGTCGTCGAACTCGTCCACGGTGGCCTCCGGCACCGGCAGCAGGTGGAGCTTCCCGGCCAGGGTGCGTTCGCGGCGGATCCGGTCGATCGCCCGGTTGCGGGCCGTCGTCACCAGCCACGCGCCCGGATTGTCCGGCGCACCCGACGCGAGCCAGCGTTGGGCGGCGATCGCGAACGCCTCCTGCGCGGCCTCCTCGGCCCGGTCGAAATCACCCAGGAACCCGACCAGCGAGGCCAGCACCCGGCCCCACTGCTCCCTGAACACCTCCTCCAGCACGGTCAGAACCGCATCACCGGCCTGACCTCCACCGTGCCGCCGAACCTGGCCGCCGGGAGGCGCGCCGCCAGCTCGATCGCCTCGTCCAGATCGGCGGCCTCGACCAGGCAGAAGCCGCCGAGCACCTCCTTGGTGTCGGCGAACGGGCCGTCGGTCATCAGCGTCCGGCCACCGGCCACGCGGACGCAGGTCGCCGTCTCCGCGTGCTGCAACTGCGCGGCGCCGACACACCGCTCGTCCTCGGCGAACGCGAAATAGTCCGCGTACGCCGCCTCTCGTTCCTCGTCCGACAGCGCCTCGATGGAACCGGGCTCATCGTAGATCATCAGGGCGTACCGCATCACAACCTCCGGGGCGAGAAACTCTCACACACGAACGACGAACGAGCATCCGCGCGAGGGACACCTTCGGCATCTTTCTCATTTCAGCATGGCGGGACGCCGGTCGCCGCTCCGGTCAACCCGCCTGGCCCGAACGCGTCACGGACGCCACGGCGTACGCGGCGCCGCGCCCGCGGGCCCGGGCGACGATCGTGCCGGCTTCGACGCGTACCGCGCACTCGGTGGCGTCGCCCGTCTCAGGGGTCGCGGCGGCCGTCGCGACGGCGGCGCGGTCGTCGAGGACGACACGAAGGCAGGGCCGGTCGTCCGGCGCGAACACGCGGCGCAGGCACCCGGCCAGGTCACCGATCCTGAGCCGGACGAGCCGCCCCAGCTCGGCCGGATCGCCCGTCGCCACGGCCACGGTGATCCGGTCGCCGGGACGGGCGGCGCGCACGGCCTCCTCTGCGGCGTCGAGCCGGCCGGTCCCGAGGAACACGATCACGCCGTCGCCGTCGAATCCCGCCGGGCGGCCGGTGAGCAGATCAGGCAACGCCGCGGGCGGATTCCAGGGCTCCCGGGCACGCTGGGCGGGGGCGACGAAGGGCAGGTGCGGCGGGTCCCATGTGTCGGCGAGGTCGAGGCGGGCCAGGTGCCCGCAGGCGCGCGCCACGTCGAAGGGGTCGCCGAACCCGGGAGCCGTGCCCGCGAGGTGGCCGGCGCCGTTCAGCAGGGTGAGGACGAGCTCGGCCAGGCGCACCCGCCTCGTGCGCCGCGGCGCGCGTGACTCCAGGCAGAGGGCGAGCAGGAGGGCTTCCAGCTTGGTGACCTGCGCCATCGCGGTACGGCCCGGCTCGTCGTCGAAGACGCCGTCCAGCGAGCGCGACTGCAGGCTGCCCCCGGCGGGCGTCTCGCCGGACCACGGCAGCCGTTCGAGCCAGACCCGGGCGAACACGGCCGCCGCCTCGTCGAGGGCGGGGGACGACGTCGCCTCGCCCACGTGTTCGACCGAGTCGACCAGGACCGCCAGGTAAAGGGCGCGCTTGCTCGGGAAGTTCGAGTAGACCGCGCCCCGGGTCAGCTCGGCCCGCGCCGCTATCCGGTCGACCTTGGCGTCGGAGTATCCGTGCTCGGCGAACTCCTCCCTCGCCGCGGCGAGCACGGCGGCCCGCGTGCGCTCCTGCTGCTGCGCCCGGGTCAGCCTGGCCATCGGGAGCCCTCCGCTCGAATCATGCGGCGTAAGATACAACATCCGGATGGCCCTGCCATCTGGACACCCTGCCGTTGCCGGCTCACAAGGTCAGGCCTGACTCCAGGCGCGCGAGCGCCCGGTCGACCTCGGCGGGCCCGTCCAGGCCGGGATCGTGCGCCCACTGGAGCCAGATCAGGCTCACGATCCCGAACACCGCGCCCATGGCGTCGCGCAGCCGGGGGTCGCCGGCGTCGCATCCCGCCTTGCCCGCCAGGATCTCGGACGTCTCCCGCAGCAGGCCGGGGCTCTTGCGCAGGTTGGCGGCCACCAGTTCGGGCACCGTCGCCGCGAACACCTCCCGCGCGTGCCCCGCGGCGATCTCCTCGGCCGTCATCGAGCCGAACGCCGTACGGAACGCCCCGCGCAGCACGGTGACCGGCGGACCCGGCGGCTGCTCCTGAAGAGCCTCGATGAGCGGCGGGAACCGATCAAGCGTGACCAGATCCTCTTTCGTCGGGAAATAGCGGAAGAAGGTAGCAGGCGAGACCTCGGCGGCCTCGGCGATCTGATCGATGGTGGTGGCGTTGTAGCCGCGCTCGCGGAAGAGCCTGAACGCTTCCCGCAGGATCGCCTCCCTGGTCCTGGCCTTCTTGCGTTCGCGCAGCCCGCCGTTGCCCATGCCCGCACTGTACTCCACCCTCATTTGACGGCTCACCCTCATCGCCGACGTCGCGGCCGCTACGCGCCTGCCGGAGCGACCGCGTCATCAGCGCCGGCTCAGTAGGTGATGAATCCGTACAGCGCCAGGTGGTTGGACTTCGTGCCGCCCACCGTGTGATCGATGCTCGACGGCTGCACGGCGCCCTTGACGAACAGATAGTCGATCTTGCGGGAGCCCATGGTCGGCCGCGCTCCGTAGCCGGTCATGCCGAAGCCGCCCAGCGTCGAAGAGGCGATGTTCGTGCGATTCGCGTCGATGCCGATCACCCGGATCGTCGAGGCGTTCATCAGGCGCGTGGCGTCCGCGCCGACATGGATGCCCGAGTTCGCGATGCCGGTGGTGCCCGCACCCGCGCAGGCATTCGCTCCGTTCTGCTCCGGAAGGTGCATGGTCGCGGCGAAGACCGTCGTCCCCGTTTCCTTGATCGAGAACCGCGCCGCGATGGCGCTCGTGCGCTTCCACTTGTGGGTGTTGGCCGCGCTGTCGTCGTTGCTGGGAGGCTTGTACAGCGTGCACCCGGCTCCCCCGGCGTAGGAGGTGCCGGGCTTCAGCCAGCCCGCGCTCCAGTATTTCGAGATGTCGCCCGCCGCCAGGCTCAGCGTTCTGGTGTTGTAGATGATCGCGTTGGTCTGCTTCTTCTTCAGGTCACCCAGCGACTGCCGGCTGCAGTGGTGCGAGCCGCCCCACGGCTCGGGGTCGTCCCAGGCCACGATCGCTCCGTACGTGCCCGCCGGGTAGCCGAACTTGGCTGCGAGCTGGTCGGCGTACGCCGTGGCCTGTCCTGTGCCGCGGACCTGTTGCACGATCAGGAGGTCCGGCGCCCGCACGCCGGAGGTGCCCGTCCTGCCGAGGTCGTCGACCAGCATCGATGTGAGGTGGTCGGGGCCCGAGATCCGGGTGCACGAGCCGTCGGCGTTGTTTCTGACCAGGTTCTCGATGTTGTTGGTGTAGACACGAAGGACTCGGCCGGCCGCGCCGGCGGGCCTTTCGTGCGCCTGCGCGGCCGATGCCGGGGCGACGGTGCCGACGAGTGCGGCGGCCGCCACGAACGCCAACGCGCCAGACGGTCGATAGGTTGACCACATTCTCGAAGATTAACGATGAACGCCGGCCTTGAGGAGTGTCGTCACCCGCGCCTGGTCAGATCGCCCTCCCCTCCCGTATCGGGAGTGGAGGCGATCGCATGGCCCGAGCCAAGGCGTCCGGCGCGCTGCCGAGCCGGACCCCTTGGTACGCCGTCATCAGGACGGGATGGCGCCGAGTTGCCGCATCACCGAGAGGACGTCGACGACCGCCCAGGTCTCGGCGACCCGGCCGTCGGCGAAGCGGGCGATGATGATCTCCTTGTACGTGACGGACTTGCCGGTCGGGGGCACGCCCATGTACTCACCCCGGTGCGTCCCGGTCACCGTGTTCCTGGTGACGACCCTGTCCCCCTCGGCGATCATGTCCTCGATCTCGACGTGCAGGTCGGGGAAGGCCCGGTGAAGCGCGGCGAGCACATCCTTCAGCGCTTGCGTCCCCTTCGTCTCTATCGGCAGCGGGGTGCCGATCCGCACGTCCGGATCGACGAACTCGTCGATCGTCTTGGCGATGATCTCCGCATCGCCGGTGCTGATGGCGTCATGAAAACGTCGGAACGTTGCCTTGTTATGTGTTAGCTCGGTAGCTGACATGCGATCTCTCCTCAGGTCGATGCGTACTTTCTGGGGTTCGCCGCCGTTGGCGGCGAGATGCGATCGTTGGTCTGATCGAGGCGCCGGGGCGGCTCACCAGCCGTAGGAGCCGAACCGTCCCCAGGCGACGAGCACGGCGAGCACGAACAGGATCCCTGGCGCCGTCAATCCGGACACCTCTCCACGGCGGATGTGCAGAACCGCCGCCCCCGCCATCATGATCGCCAGCGCCGTCCCGGCGACCGGCGTCATGAAGGGCGCGATTCCGGTGGCGGCCGGCACGACCAGCCCGATCGCGCCGAGCAACTCCAGCGTGCCGATCGACCGCACTGACGCCGGGGAGAAATCCTGGACCCACGGATACTTGGGGACCAGCTTGTCCCTCGACTGGAGGATCTTCACCAGGCCGGACATGGCGAACATGACGGCCAGGAAAACCTGCACGATCCACAAGAACACGTTCATCGACGTGTCACACATGGTGTCGTGGGTGCGGGCCGGAATCCGGTACGGCTGCGCCGCTCTCGCGGGGATAGGTTGTCGCTCATGGTGAGGAGACGAAGGAGCAGCCCCCGAGGGGGACACAGGCCCGGACCATGATGGTCCCGGCGGGGACGGATCGGGTGAGCGCCGCAGGTCACGGGGCCGATCGCAGACCGATCAGGAATCGAGAAGCGCCGGCGCCCGGCTCGCGCCTAACGTGACGGTCATGGGCCTCACCCCTCACGCGGGCTTCGTCCCGTCCGCCTTCCGAGCTCCCCGGCGCCGCGTGGCAGGAGCGCAGGACGACCACGCGTACGCTCAAGCCTGATCGAGCCAGGCGACGCAAGCCCAGGTCCGCGAGAGGCCGCCCGCACGAGGAACGGAGAAACGATGAGCATGACCACGAGGAAAGACCCGCAGTCGCCTGCGCCGCACACCGCCGACAGCCACGACGTGATCCGCGTGCACGGCGCACGCGTCAACAACCTGAAGGACGTCAGCGTCGAGATCCCGAAGCGCCGGCTGACGGTGTTCACCGGCGTCTCCGGCTCGGGCAAGAGCTCGCTGGTGTTCAGCACGATCGCCGCGGAGTCGCAGCGGCTGATCAACGAGACCTACAGCACCTTCGTGCAGGGCTTCATGCCGTCGCTGGCCAGGCCGGAGGTCGACGTCCTCGACGGACTGACCACCGCGATCATCGTCGACCAGCAGCGGATGGGCGCCGACCCCCGCTCCACCGTCGGCACCGCCACCGACGCCCACGCGATGTTGCGCATCCTCTACAGCCGGATCGGCGAGCCGCACATCGGCTCCCCCCAGGCCTTCTCCTTCAACGTCCCCACGGTCAGGGCGAGCGGCGCCATCACGGTCGAACGCGGCAACAACCGCAAGGCCCAGAAGGCGACGTACACGCGGATCGGCGGCATGTGCGGGCGCTGCGAGGGCCGCGGCACGGTCACCGATCTCGACCTCACCCAGCTCTACGACGACTCCAAGTCGCTCTCGGAAGGCGCGTTCACCATCCCGGGCTGGAAGTCCGACAGCTTCTGGACGGTACGCGTCTACGCCGAGTCAGGCTTCGTCGACCCCGACAAGCCGATCCGCGACTACACCAAGAAGGAACTGCAGGACTTCCTGTACAAGGAGCCGGTCAAGGTCAAGGTCGACGGCGTCAACCTCACCTACGAGGGCCTGATCCCGAAGATCCAGAAGTCGTTCCTGTCCAAGGACAGGGAGGCCATGCAACCGCACATCCGGGCGTTCGTGGACCGTGCGGTCACCTTCACCACCTGCCCCGAGTGCGACGGCACCCGGCTCAGCGAGGACGCCCGCTCCTCGCGGATCAAGGGCGTCAACATCGCGGAAGCCTGCGCGATGCAGATCAGCGACCTGGCCGAATGGATCCGCGGCCTCGACGACCCGTCGGTCGTTCCGCTGCTCGCCAAGCTGCT
This sequence comes from Nonomuraea sp. B1E8, assembly GCF_039871515.1. Taxonomy (NCBI): domain Bacteria; kingdom Bacillati; phylum Actinomycetota; class Actinomycetes; order Streptosporangiales; family Streptosporangiaceae; genus Nonomuraea; species Nonomuraea sp. B1E8. Next base: position 89,534 of record NZ_JBDPLS010000022.1, read on the forward strand.
GCACACCCTCGACTCCTTCGTGGAGATCGGGCTCGGCTACCTCTCGCTCGAGCGGCCGGCGGGCACGCTGTCGGGCGGCGAGGCGCAGCGCACCAAGATGATCCGCCACCTCGGCTCCGCGCTCACCGACGTCACCTACGTCTTCGACGAGCCCACCATCGGCCTGCACCCCCACGACATCCAGCGGATGAACAACCTGCTGCTGCGGCTGCGCGACAAGGGCAACACCGTGCTCGTCGTCGAGCACAAGCCGGAGACGATCGCGATCGCCGAGCACGTCGTCGACCTCGGCCCCGGCGCCGGTACCGCGGGCGGCACCATCTGCTACGAGGGCACCGTCGACGGTTTGCGGGCCAGTGACACCATCACCGGCCGTCACCTCGACGACCGCGCCCAGCTCAAGCCGTCGGTACGCACCCCGAAGGGCAAGCTGGAGATCCGCGGCGCAGACCGCCACAACCTGCAGGACGTCGACGTCGACATCCCGCTCGGCGTGCTCTGCGTGGTCACCGGCGTCGCCGGCTCCGGCAAGAGCTCGCTGATCCACGGCTCCATCCCCGCCTCCGCGGGCGTCGTGTCGGTCGACCAGTCCCCCATCCGCGGCTCGCGGCGCAGCAACCCGGCGACGTACACCGGGCTGCTCGACCCGATCCGTAAGGCGTTCGCCAAGGCCAACGGCGTCAAGCCGGCGTTGTTCAGCGCCAACTCCGAGGGCGCCTGCCCCACCTGCAACGGCGCGGGCGTCATCTACACCGACCTCGGGATGATGTCCGGCGTCACCACCACGTGCGAGGAGTGCGAGGGCAGGCGGTTCGACGCGTCGGTGCTGGAATACCGTCTCGGCGGGCGCGACATCAGCGAGGTGCTGGCGATGCCGGTGACCGAGGCCGAGGAGTTCTTCGGCGCAGGTGAGGCCCGCACGCCCGCCGCGCACGCCATCCTCGGGCGGCTCGCCGACGTCGGGCTCGGCTACCTCAGCCTGGGCCAGCCGCTCACCACGCTGTCCGGCGGCGAGCGCCAGCGGCTGAAGCTGGCCACCCACATGGCCGACAAGGGCGGCGTCTATGTTCTCGACGAGCCCACCACCGGCCTGCACCTCGCCGACGTCGAGCAGCTGCTCGGCCTGCTCGACCGGCTCGTCGACGCCGGCAAGTCGGTGATCGTCATCGAGCACCACCAGGCGGTCATGGCGCACGCCGACTGGATCATCGACCTCGGCCCCGGCGCCGGGCACGACGGCGGGCGGATCGTCTTCGAGGGCACTCCCGCCGACCTCGTCGCCGCCTGCTCCACCCTCACGGGCGAACACCTCGCGGCCTACGTCGGCGCGTGACCGCCGCGCTGGTCCTCAGGCCGGTCGGGGCGCCTCAGCAGCCGGTCGGCCTGGTGGAGCACCTCTTCCAGGTAGCGGCGTGCGGCGCCGGGGTCGGCCGGCGTGTCCGGGTCGATGAGCATGCGGTACATGGCCGCGCCCACGACCATGTCGATCACCGTGTCGATCCCCGCGTCGATCCCCGGGCCGATCTCGGCGTCGCCGTCCAGTCGCCCGTCGCGGCGGGCACGCTCGATGGCGGCGTGGATCGCCCGGCGGCGCGGCTCGATGTACTGCTCGCGGTAGGTGGCCAGGAGTGACGGCCGGGTGACGCTGGAGCCGATGAGCTGGGCGAGGATCGCCCGGAAGCGGGCGTCGCCGAAGGTGCGTACCCAGGAGTCCATGAGCTGTTCGCCGGCCGGCTGCGCCGCGGCGTCGGTGGCGGCCCAGACATCGGCCTCGGGGACGAGCGTGCGGGCCCGCTCGATCGCCTGGGTGAGCAGTTCCTCCTTCGACGACCAGCGCCGGTAGACGGTCACCTTGGCCACGCCGGCGCGCTTGGCGATCTGCTCGAAGTTCGCGCCTTCCAGGCCGCGCTCCACGAACAACTCCAGCGCCGCCTTCATGATCACCTCGTCCGCCTCGGGGTCGCGCGGCCTGCCCCGGGTGCGCCGCGTCGAGGTCATCCGAACTCCACCCGCCCCCATCGCGCACCGGACGCCGCCGGTACGAAGCGGGGAGCGTGCCCGGGCCGCAGCCGCCAGCCGGGGGTGAGGACGGTTTCCATGTGCGCGCGCAACTCCCGCAGCCCCTCCTTGCCCGGCGTTCCCTGGGCGAACGCGGACAAGACCCTATCGGACTGGTAGCGGGTGTTGTCGTGGGCGAACAGCGGCACGACGCCGGTGTCGGAGGCCAGCAGGCTCTGAATGCGCCGGGCCGCCTCGATCTGGTGGACCGTGTCGGCCCCGCCGATGGTCATCTGGCGGACCTGGTCGACGGCCAGGTGGGGCAGCGTGTAGAGGGTGTCGCCCATGAACAGCACGCCGCCTTCGTCCATACGCAGCAGCACGCACATGTGGCCGGGCGAGTGGCCGGGGGTGGGCAGCAGGACGATGCTGCCGTCGCCGAAGTGGTCCTGGCTGGCCGGGAAGGCCCCGAAGGCGCCGGAATCGAAGGCGGGGAAGGAAAGGTTCTCCTTGACCAGGTCGAAGGAGTACGGATAGAACACGCCGTGGTCCCAGTCGCGGCGGTCCATCACCACCGTCGCCTGGGGCAGGTGGCGCAGCCCTCCCGCGTGGTCGTCGTGGACGTGGGTGAGGAACACGGTGGTGACCTCATCGGCGTCGTAGCCGAGCCGGGCCAGGCGGACCCGCAGATCCTGCTCGGGGGTCATCTGATACTCGTCGCGCTCGCTCAGCAGGCGCGAGGTCATGTCGTAGTACCCGTCGTGATCGTGGGCCTGCTCCCTGTTGACGCCGGTGTCGACCAGCAGGAGTCCGTGCCGGGGGTGGTCGATGAGGTAGGCGTAGACCGGCACCGTGATCTGCGCCTTGTCCACCAGGGTGCGCACGTAGCCGTTCAACCCCTCCCAGCCGTCCAGGCCGCCGTAGAACTGGCCGTAGGTGACGATGGTGTCGCCGGTGTGGATCGGGAACACCCGCAGGGCGCCGTCAGTGACCCGCCGCCGCCTGCCAGGAGCGCGTACGGCCGCCTGCCGCTGTTGCTCGCGCCGGGCCAGCATCTCGCGTCGCTGTCCTTCCACCCGGCTGATCGACAGCCCGCTCAGCACGCCCAGCACCAGACCGGCACCGCCCAGCAGGAAGGCGCGCCTGGTCGGCCGGGCGTGCGGACCGCCCGCCCTCCGGCGTCCGCGCAGGAGGGCGGCCGCCGCCCATCCCAGGCAGCCCGCGGCTGCGAGGGCCAGCAGCACCGGCAGATCGGTGACGTAGTACACGACCGCGAGGTAGAGCCCCAGCGTGCCCAGGCCGGCCGGCACCCCGAGGAACGCCAGCACCCGGCGTCGTGTGGACCGCCGGCCGAGCACACGGGGCCACAGCAGCCCGATCACGGACCCTGCCAGCAGCAGCCCGTAGACCACCAGCAGCGGCGCCGGCACGTTCTTCAACCGCAGGATGACCAGCCAGGCCGCGCCGGTCAAGAGAGCGAGAACGAGTAACCCGACCTTGCCGAGGACCTTCACCACTCCGGCCACCTCATTTCATAAACGCATACGGATGCGTATACATAATAGGCCGACCGGCACCGCCACATGCCAGGAGGTCGAAAACTCTCAGAGAGGGCGGCGGAGCTGCCAGATGATCATGGCGGGGGTGTCGTGGTAGGCGGCCGCGGCCGCCTCGGGGCACGCCCGCCGAAATCCGTTCGCTCGCTCCGTCGGCAGCCCATTAGTGTCGCGCGGATGAGCGATGTACGGGTGCCCCTGCTCTGGCTCTCAGGGCCGACGGGTGTGGGAAAGTCCTCGGTCGGCTGGGAACTCTTCGCGCAGCTGAGCCGGAGTGGCGTCAAGACCGCGTTCGTCGACGCCGACCAGATCAGCCTGTGCTATCCCACGCCGGAGGGCACGACGCATCACGTTCGTGCGAAGAACCTGGCCGCGATGTTGCCGAACTTCCTGGAGGAAGGGGTGCGATGTCTGGTCCTTGCCGGCTTCGTCCACACCTCCGAGGAGGTTCGCACGTACACGGACCTTCTTCCCGAGGCCGCGTTCACGTTGTGCCGGCTGCGCGTCGGCAGCGCCGAGCTCAAGGGCCGGTTCCTCGGGCGGGGGTGGCGCCCGGACCTGGTGGAGGAAGCGCTCGCCGAGGCCGAGGCCCTGGAACGGAGCGAGTACGCCGACGTGTGCGTGGCCACCGGCGGGGTCACGGTGCCCGAAGCCGCCCGGCTGGTCCGTGAGCGGCTGGGGGGATGGCCGGGTGTCCTTCCCGCCGTGACGCCCAAGAGTTCCGTCGACCGGCAGAGCCGGCCGCCGGCCCCGCCAGGAGCGCCGCTCCCCGTGTTGTGGCTCTGCGGTGCCACGGCGGTGGGGAAGTCGACGGTCGGGTACGAGATCTTCCGGCAGATCTACGGGACCGGCGTGCGAGCCGCCTATGTCGATGTGAAGCAGGTCGGCGCGCTGCGTCCTCACGTGGACGGCCACGGCCTCAAGGCGCGTAACCTCGCGGCCGTCTGGAGCGGATATCGCGCGATGGGCGCCCGGTGCCTGGTCGTCTCAGGGGAGGCCGACTCCGGCGACGTCGTCCGTGGCTACGCCGAGTCGCTGCCCGGAGCGGCCGTGACCGTGTGCCGCCTGCACGCCGGACCGGCGACGCTGGCCGGGCGCGTCGCGCAGCGTGGCCGGGGCGGCGGGCCGGCCATACCGGGTGACGAGCTGCGCGGGCTGGGCTCCGACGCCTTGCACCGCATCGCCGAACGGGCGGCGCGCGAGGCCGCGGTGCTCGACCGTGCTGGGGCAGGTCACCTGCGCATCGAGACCGACGGCCGGTCGGCCGGCGAGGTGGCCGCGGACGTACGCGTTCGCAGCGGTGGTTGGCCCTTCCTCTCCGGGGGACGCGCTCGCCCCACGGGTTCGGGGTGAGCACGGATTCGACGGTTCCATCGCGATGCGTTCGGCGTCGGTGAAGTAGGGCGCGTCCCGCCAGAGGCGGGGGTCAGCGAGATTGGAACGGAATCCGGCGTTAACGGGGTCCCCACAGGTACTTTCGCGCTGGAGGTACACCTCGATCGGCTCGGACGCTGACCTGCACCTACGCAGTGACATAAGCCTGGGGTCGTACTCTGCTCTAACGATCCGTCGTTCGCCTCGACATGAAATCCTGCCGCCACTGCTCGGCGGCCTGGACCAGGTTTTGGCTGACGTGCTCGAAGAACTGGCTCATGTCCCGCAGTCGGGCGCCGGCAGGAGTGGCGGAGTCGAGGATTTCGGCTCCGTCACGGGCGAGGTCGGCCATGGTGGCGTTCTGCCGTGCGCTGACCAGCCAGGCTCGGTACCAGACGTCGGGGTCGATGACGTACCGGTCGCGCCGCCGGCGGGGGTCGCGCTCACGCCGGATCAGTTCGTGCTGTTCGAGTTCGCCGATGGCCTTGGAGATGGACGCCGGGCTGACCTGGAGACGCTGGACGAGTTCGGCGGCGGTGAGACTGCCGCTGTCGGTGGTGCACAGGCAGGTGAGCACCCGGGCGGTCATTCGCGGTAGCCCTGTTGTGATCATCGCTGCGGTGAATCGTTCCTCTAGCGCGTGAACCGCTTGGGGGTCTCGCCCGGGCGTGCCGGTGGCAGGCGGTGGCGCCGGGGCCGGGGCCGGGGCCTGCTTGCGCCGGCGAGCCCGGCCTTCGGTCGCCTGATGGGCCCGGGCGGCCTGGTAGCTGTCGGCTCCGCCGTTGCGGGTCACCTCCCGGCTGATGGTGGAGATCGGCCGTTGCAGGCTCTTGGCGATCTCGGTGTAGGTGAGTCCTTCGGCCAGCCCCGCGGCAATGTGCCGGCGGTCCTGGTAAGTCAGCCTGCCTCCCGGCATTGGGCGTGCCTCCTGTCGCTGTGCCATGCCCAGCCCGCTTGATGTGTCCGCAGGCGGATGGACAGTATTGCGTTCATCGGCATCTCATTGCAAGTTCGCTCATTCGTCTTGCATTCATTCGCGCACCCATTGCAAGTCTCATAGCTGTTTACCTGTGCATACAGGAGAATGCTGAGGATTGATGTTGCTTCTTTGGTGAATGCAAGCTAGCTTTTTGCCTGCACTGAATGAGTACTATCGCGAGCGAGGCGATCAGTGTCGCGCTGATGTCCCTCGCCTGGAAGGAATCGACATGACCAAATCCCTCCCCTCAACGGCAGGGCTGCTCATCACCACCGTGGCGTTGGCGGCGGTCGCAACGGCGGCCCCCGCGGCATCTGCCTCCGCGGCGGACGCCCCCGACCACGCCAAGGTCCAGAAAGCGCTTGACCAGGCCGTGGCCGACGGCGGTGTGCCCGGCATGGTCGCCGAGGTTCGCGACCATCGTGGGCGGTGGTTCGGCTCAGCAGGGGTGGCCGACACCCGAACCGGCCGCAAGCGTCAGCCGCACGAGCGGTTCCGCATCGGCAGCGCCGCCAAGCCGTTCACGGCCACCGTGGTCCTGCAACTGGCGGCCGAAGGGAAACTGAGCCTCGACGACACCGTGGACACGTGGCTGCCCGGCCTGGTCAAGGGCAACAACAACGACGGCGGCACGATCACCATCAGGCACCTGCTCAACCACACCAGCGGGATCTTCAACTACGGCAACGACAAGGAGGAGTTCGCCAAGCTCTCCGGCCCCGCGTGGCTCGAGCACCGCTACGACACCTACACGCCTGAGCAGCTCGTGAAGATCGGCCTGCGCAATCCGCGCTCCTTCGAGGTACCGGGTGATGGCTTCGTGTACTCCAACACCGGCTATATCCTTGCCGGGATGATCGTCGAGAAGGTGACCGGCAAGACGCTCGCCGACGAGATCTCGCGGCGGATCGTCCGCCCCCTGAGCCTGACCGGGACGTACCTGCCCGGCAAGGAAACGAAGATACGCGGCCCGCACCCACGACACTACTCGACGTTGTTCGCCACCGAAGCCGACGCCAAGGTCTACGACGTGACCGACCAGAGTGCCACCACCGGCTGGGCGGCCGGCGGCGTGGTCTCCACGGTCGGCGATCTCAACCGATTCGCCGGCGCGCTGCTGCGCGGCAAGCTTCTCCCGTCCGCCCAGCAGCGGGAGATGTTCACCATGGTCAAGACCGGGATCAAGCTGCCGGACGGCACCTGGAAGGACACGTGGATTACCGACACCACGTACGGTACCGGCGTCTTTTCGTGGGAGCTGTCGTGCGGTGTGAAGGTCTGGGGCATCGGCGGCGCCATCACCGGTGGGTTCTCCTTCGCGATGGGCACCCGGGACGCCAAGCGCATGATCGCCACCAACATGAACATCGACCAGTATGGCCAGCACAACTCCCTCGACATGGCTAAGACTGTGATCCAGGCCGAGTTCTGCCCATCCGGTTCGAAGACGCGAAGCAAGTGACTATCAGCGTGGACTGAGAGCGCTGCGCCGGTGCCGGTATACCGAGGCCGGCAAGGTGACGCTGCTGAACCCCGCACCGCCATCCCCGAGTTGACGCGATAGCCTGCCAGGCTGCTCACGTGTGCCCGTGGGGCGCGATCATCATCGTCTCGGGCGATGGCCGCAACGTGACACCGGACCAGGACCCGATCATTCGCCTTCCTGCCCCATAGCCGGCCCGGCCATCTGTCAATGGAGGTACCCGCAGCCACCCGGTCTGTTGTCCAGCCAGTGGCTGCGGGTCGGTCCATTCCGGCCTGATCGCCCCCAAGCTCCAAGGCACGCGCCCATGCCGCACCCAGCGGCTGCACGCGAAGGGCCATCTTCCCCATCATTGCCTGCCTCGGTCCGTGCTGTGTGCGAGGTCTCGAACCCAACAATCGAGACCACCGCTCCAGCCAAGGTCCGGCAGCGGGGCTGCACAGGCCGAGCGCACGAGCGGCAAACCCCCACACCCCTCTCAGCCCCCCTCCCGGACCGGGACGGGCCATCAAACCATCAGGAGGGCATCGCCATGCCGACGTCGAGGACGCCGTGTTGACCCGGGTCCAGCAGCAGGTCCAGCACCGCTCGCTGCTGCGCGCCGAGCAGCACGGCCAGGGTGACGCTCACTGCTGTCGATCGTCGCGCGCACCGCTCACTGGCTCACCTGGTATCGCCACTTCGGTCCCGCCTCCAGCTCCGACCCCAAGATCAAAGACAAGCTGGGGCGGTACTCGCTGGCGGTGTTCACCGGCGGCATCAACATCGGCCCGTACGAGGCGGCCAAGCACATCGCCGGCGTCACCGCCCGCGAGCTGTCCATGGTCCGCAACCGGCACATCACCCTCAAGAAGCTGAACGCCCCGATCGCCGATGTGGTCAACGCCTTCGCCGAACTGGACGTGGTCAAGGCATGGGGGGACGGCAGCACGGTGGCCGCCGACAGCACCCAGGTGGACACCTACATCGACAATCTCCTGGCCGAGACCAGCATCCGGTACGGAGGCCGCCTGAGCTCGACCACGCTGATGCGGCGCCTGCGGTCCAACTCCCGCAAGAACCGCATCTACAAGGCCTTCCGGGAGGTCGGCCGCAGCGTACGCACCGTCGCCCTGCTGCGGTATCTGGCCGACCCGGCGCTGGGGGCGCGCGTCACCGCGGCGACGAACAAGGTCGAGTCCTACAACGGGTTTTCCAAGTGGCTCGGGTTCGGCGGGGTGCTGGCCGACAACGACCCCGAAGAGCAGGAAAAACTGATCAAGTTCAACACCCTGCTGGCCAACCTGGTCGTCTTCCACAACGCCCTGGACATCTCCGACGTCGTGCGGCAGCTGGTCGCCGAGGGCTGGAGCATCACCGCCGACCAACTCGGCCAGATCGCTCCCTACCTGCGGGCCCACATCAGCCGCTTCGGCGCGTACGCCACCGACGAACTACGTCATCGGCCGGGCTGCGCGCGCAGACGACGCTGCACGCCGCGGGTCTCCTCCAGGACAGCATCGACGAGCTCGACCGGCACGAGCCGGTCAGCTCACCCAAATGCCCGGGGGCGAACAATCGCCCGGCTGCCGAGCGGACGTAATCGCCCTGGGGTTCGGTGGAGACTTGATCTCTTGAGAGGATCGAGTCCATGCCAGGTAAGTCCCCCTACCCAGCTGAGTACCTGCCCGGCGACTTCGACGACAACCGCGACGTCCACTACGCCGCCCGCCCACATCACATCACGTTGGTGTTCTGCATGGCGCTGATCCACCACGAGTCGTCCTTCTTGACCGCCACAATGATGCCGTGGTTGCTGAAGGCCCTGTCCGGGGTCGTCGTGTCCTGCCGCACGTGGACGATCGCGATCTCCGTGCTGAGGGAACTCACGCTGAGGATGGAGAGCCGGGTACTCCAGTCGCTGACCGGGCCGGCCAGGCGAGCGCTGTGGTAGGCGAAGAGTTCGTCCCATCCTCTCAGGGTCGTGCCGTCAGGCACGGTCAGGATCGCATCGGCGGCGAACCGGCCGTCGAGCACCTCGGCGTCCTTGCCGTTGAAGCCGGTCTCGATGTCCCGGACGAGTCGCTCGATCTGGCGTGCGTCATGCTCGTCGGCGGGAAAGTGGTAGGCGTTGGGCCGCTCAGTCATGTTCGTCTCGCTTCGCATGTTCGGTAGTGGATCTGTCGTGGCGTGCGTCATCGCCGAGCTCGCATCACAAGGAGTTCAGGAAGCGTATGAATGCCGCGTTGACCGCCTCGGGCCGTTCCTGCTGCGTCCAATGGCCGCAGCCCGGCAGCACGACCGAATCCCGGAGGTTCGGCACGAGGGGCGAGGTGCCGGCGATCAGTTCCTTGCCGCCCGGCAGGGTTGCGGCGCTGTCCCTGTCACCGGTGATGTAGAGGGCCGGAGGGGTGACGACGGCGTCCTGCCACGGGCTGGTCAGCCTCCAGTTACGGTCCAGATTGCGGAACCAGTTCAAGGCGGCGGTGAACCCGGTGCGTTCGAAGTCCGCGGCGTAGACGTCGAGGTCCTCCTCGGTCAGCCAGCCGGGCAGGGTGGCAGGCTCCGGCCAGGTGTCCAGGAGCCCGCCACCCTGCGGAACGATCGGGTTCCACGGGTACCCCTCGCCGGAGGCGCCATGCAGGGCCCGGCGGATCGTGGCGCGCGGGTCCTGCGCCAGTTCGTGGTCCGCGACTCCCGGATGCTGGAGGTAGGCGACGTAGAAGTTCTCGCCTGCCTGCGCGCGCATGGTGGCCAGCGGTGCGCTGGCGGGCCGCGCCCCGTACGGGCCGCCCAGCGCGATCATCGCGCGCACCCGGTCGGGCCGCATCAGTGCGCTGTGCCAGGCCACGCCCGAGCCCCAGTCGTGGCCGGCCACAACTGCCTGCTCCTGGCCGAGGGCGGTGGTCAGGCCGATGACGTCGCCGACCGTGTGCAGGATCGTGTAATCCTCGACAGCCGCGGGTCGATCGGTGCCGCCGTAGCCGCGCTGGTCGGGTGCCACGGCGTGGTATCCCGCCTCGGCCAGCGCCACGAGCTGGTGGCGCCAGGAGTACCACGACTCGGGAAAGCCATGGAGCAGGATGACCAACGGGCCCGAACCCGCCTCGGCCACATGGATGCGGATGTCGCCGACCTGTACGTGACGATGGGTGATCTGTGTCATCTGAGTCTCCTCAACAGTTCATGAACGCCGACCGGCGGACGCGAGCGCGGCCAGCAGGACCTGTTCCGACTGGGCGCCGCTCAACGCCGGCCGACCGGCGAACTGGAACACCGGCACCCCCCGGATGCCTGAGCGCCGTACCCGGTCGAGTTCGGCTCTCGTCTCTCCGGCGCCTTCGTCACTCCACTGGACGCCGATCTCGTCGGCGAGCGCCTTCAGCGTGCCCACCTCGGCGATGTTGAGCTCGTCGGAGTGGTGGGCGCGGAAGAGCCGTTCGGCCATCTCCTCACCCAGTCCTTGGCGAGCGGCCACCGCGATGAGCCGGTGAGCCTCGAACGTGTTGGAGTAGATCGCCTTCTCGTGCCGGAAGCCCAAGCCCTCCTCCGCGGCCATGGCCGTGATCCCGGCCACGGCGCTCTCCGCCTCGTCGCCGAAGGCTCGGCGCAGCACCTCGATCTTGGGCTCTCCTTCCACGCTCGCGTCCGGATCCAACTGGAACGGGCGGAAGACGACGTCAGCCTGGCCGCCTTCGGAGCGGAAACGGGCCAATGCCCGCTGCAGACGCGTGAAGCCGAAATAGGACCACACGCAGGGGATATCGAAAACGAACGTCACAGTTGCGCTCATATCCCCAACGCTACGAGCGGCCCCTCGGCCGCCTCCTCTGTCGATTGACTGGGGTCGGCCGTCCAGTTCGTCAGACCCCAGTCAATCGACAGAGGAGCAGTCGCCGCCGGCCGCCCTAGCGTCATCCTCCTCAGTTCACCTGAAGGAGGACACACATCATGCTGAACGTGGCGATCATCATTGGCAGCACCAGGGAAGGCCGTTTCGGCCACGTCGTGGGCAACTGGTTCACTGCCCAGGCGAAGGCACATGGCGGCCTGCAGGTCGACGTGATCGATCTGGCCGACTTCGACCTGCCGGTGGCGCTGCCTCCGGGCCTGCCGCCCACGCCTCGGATGGCCGGCCTGTCGCAGCGGCTGCACGCGGCCGATGCGTTCGTGGTGGTGACCCCTGAGTACAACCGCAGCTTCCCGGCCTCGGTCAAGAACATCATCGACTGGCACTACAGCGAGTGGCAGGCCAAGCCCGTGGGCCTCGTCTCCTACGGCGGAATCTCCGGCGGCCAGCACGCGGCCCAGGCGCTGCGCGCCGTGTTCGCCGAGCTGCACGCGGTCACGATCAGGGATACAGTCAGCTTCGTCGATCCTTGGCGCGCCTTCGACGCCGACGGCCGGCACGTCGACCCCGCGGCCCCCGAGCGGGCCGCCACGACGATGCTGGGCCAGCTCGTGTGGTGGGCACGCGCTCTGAAGACCGCCAAGTCCGCGCACCCGTACGGCACCTGATGATGAGGGCCATCAGGCAGCACGCCTTCGGCGGCGCACGTGAACTGATCCTGGAGGACCACGTTGCCGTCCCCGAGCCCGGCCCGGGTCAGGTACGCGTCCAGGTGGCCGCCGCCGGGGTCACCCGGCTCGACCTCGCGATCCGCTCGGGCGCCGATCGGTGGCTGCCCGACCTGCCGATGATCCCGGGCAGGGAAGTGGCGGGCGTGGTCGAGGCGCTCGGCGACGGAGTCGAGCGGCGCTGGCTGGGCAGGCGTGTCGTCACTTGCCTCGGCCTGGCCAGCGGCGGCTACGCCGAGTTCGCGGTACGGGAGGTCGCCGCCGTGCATGAGATCCCCGACGGTGTGCCGGACCAGGCTGCCGTGGCGGCCATCGGCACCGGACGTACCGCGGTCGGCATCCTGGACGTCGCACGCCTCACGCCGGAGGACGTGGTGCTGGTGCTCGGCTCGGCGGGCGGCGTCGGCAGCCACCTCGTCCAAGCCACGGTACGCAGGGGCGCGACCGTCGTCGGGGCGGCCGGTGATCCAGCCAAGATCGCCATCTCGCGCAGGCTCGGTGCGGCCGTCACCGCCGACTACACCCGGCCCGGCTGGGCCGAGCGCGTCCACGAGGAGCTGCAGGGCAGGGAAGTCACCGTGGCGTTCGACGGGATCGGCGGCGGCATCGGCCGTACCGCCCTGAGCCTGCTCGGACACGGCGGCAGGCTGATCATGTACGGCTGGGTGAGCGGAAGCCCCGTCGAGGTGTCCTCCCGCGAGCTCTACGAACACGGGCTGAGCCTTTGCGCCGCCCCCGGGCCCAGCATGCTGAGCCGGCCGGGCGGTGTGCGCAGGCTGGAGGAACGTGCGTTGACCATGGTGACGAACGGCACGTTCTCGCCCCTGGTCCAGCGCTTCGCCCTCTCCGACGCGGGCGCCGCGCATGCTGCGCTGGAGTCCAGGGACACTATCGGCAAGGTGGTACTAATGCCGTAAATGTCGGCAATTGCCCGAAGGTAGGCTTATCGGCATGCTTCACGGGCGGCGTGAGGAAACGGGCGCGATCGACCGGCTTCTGCGGGGAGCGCGCCATGGCAGGAGCGGCGCGCTCGTGCTCAGAGGCGAGGCGGGGATCGGCAAGTCCGCCCTGCTCGACCACGCGGTGGAGGCCGCCACCGACCTGCGCGTCATCCGCGGAGCCGGGATCGAGGCGGAGAACGAACTTCCTTTCGCAGGCCTGCATCTGCTCCTCAAAGGAGTGCTCGACCGGATCGGCGCGCTACCTGAAAGGCAGGAACAGGCGCTGCGCGGTGCGCTCGGAATGGCCGCCGCCGTGGAAGGCGACCGTTTCCTCGTGGGCCTGGGCGTGCTCATGCTGCTGGCCGACCTGGCCGAGGAGCGACCTGTGTTGTGCATCATCGATGACGCACACTGGCTCGACGGCGCGTCGGCGGAGGCGCTGCTGTTCGCCGCCCGCCGCCTGGAGGCAGAGGGCGTCGTCATGCTGTTCGCCGCGAGGGAGGTGCACGCTCCGCCGTTTCCCACGCCTGGCGTGGCCGAGCTGTGGCTGGCAGGTCTGACTCCGGAGGCGGCCGCGCATCTGCTCGGCGAACATGCGGGAGAGCTGCCCAGACACATCCGTGACCAGATCCTCCAGGAATCCGGCGGCAATCCGCTCGCCATGCTGGAACTGCTCGCCGCCCAGCAAGAGGGCCAGCTCGCGGCGCTCCCGTACGGCCTGCGTGTCTCCTCCGCCGTCAGCCGCATCCAGCAGACCTTCGCCGACCGCATCGCCACGCTGCCCGAGCCGAGCCAGACGCTCGTGCTGGTGGCCGCCGCCGAAGAGGACGGCGAACCGGCGACTGTGTTCGGCGCGGCCGAACTCCTCGGTGCGAACGTATCCGACCTGGAGCCCGCCGAGACCAAGCGCCTGCTCGGCATGTCCGACGGCCGCCTGGTCTTCCGACACCCTCTGATCAGAACCGCCGCCTACCGCAGCGCCGGCCTCAGCAGGCGCCTGGCCGTCCACCGGGCCCTCGCCGAGGTGCTGGACGGAGACCGGCGGGCCTGGCACCTGGCCGCAGCGAGCACCGGACCGGACGAACAGGTGGCGGCCGAGCTCGAACGCAGCGCGGAAAGCGCGCGCCACCGCGGCGGACACGCGGCCGTGGCCGCCGCCTTCGAACGCGCCGCCAGGCTCAGCGCCGACCCGCACGAGCGCGGGCGCCGCCTGGCCCGCGCCGCCCGAGCCGCCGCGGACGCCGGCCAGCAAGAGCGGGCGGCGATCCTCGCCGACGACGCGGCCGCCCTGACGCCCGACCCGGTGGCCGCGGCGGAGATCGCCCGGTTCCGAGCACACCTGGCGGACGAGCGCGGCGGCGCCACCTCCGCTCACCAGCTCTTGGGGGAGGCGGCCTGCGCCGTCGCCGGGCAGGCCCCCGGCCTCGCGGCCGACCTGCTGTTCTCCGCCGTCGAGACCGCCTGGACGGCGGGCGACTTCCCCGCGGTACGAGCCGCGGCCGACCACGCGTACAGACTGAAGATCCCCGACACCCGGCGCATCGGCGAGCTGGCCGGCCACATCACCGCGCTGGGCCGGCCTGGAGGCGGCATGGTCGAAGCCTCCCTCGCCGTACGCCTGCTGCTCGACCGGGATCTGGCGGCGGGCCCGTCCGGTCTGCGGGAGAACGCCAGGATCGCGTGGTGGGAGACCTTGCTCGGTGACTATCGCGCCGCCCACGAACGAGCCGTCCGCCTGGAACGTCAGAGCAGGGCCCAGGGCGCGATCGGCGTGCTGCCACGCGCGCTGATGCTGCTTGCCCGCACCCAGCTCTGGCTGGGCGCGCACCGCGATGCCCGGACCAGCGCGACCGAGGGTATACGCATCGCCCACGACACGGGCCAGAGCCACAATCTGGTCTTTCTCTGGGCCATCCTGGCGCACCTCGCCGCCATCGAGGGCGACCAGGAACGCTGCAAGGAGCTAACGGCACAGATCACGACACACGGCGCGGCGCCCAGCTATTCCAGGGCCACGGTCATCAACGCCCTGCTCGACCTGGGCCTCGGCAGGCACGAGGCCGCGCTGGAGAAGCTGAGCGAGGCGGTGAACGGCCCGAACAAGCTGGGCACCGTCCACAGCATCCCCGACCTGGTCGAGGCCGCGGCCCGCACGGGTCGACAGGCAGAGGCGCAGGAGGCCGCCCGCTGGTACGCCGACTGGGCCGACCACACCACCCGGCCATGGGGACAGGCGATCGCCGCACGCTGTCAAGCCCTCCTCGGCGCCGGGGAGGACGCCTGGGCAGGAGCCGTGCACCTGCACCGCCAGAACGGCGACCCGCCGTTTGAACGCGCTCGCACCGAGCTCCTGTACGGCGAATGGCTGCGCAGACAGCACCGCAAGACCGACGCTCGCCTCCAGTTGCGCTCCGCACTTGAAAGCTTCGAACGCCTGGGAGCCAAGCCGTGGGCAGATCGCACGGCCACCGAACTCCGTGCTGCCGGTGAAAGCGTGACGTCGCACGCGGATGACCACGACCCTCTAAGCCGCCTCACGCCCCAGGAACTCCAGGTCGTCCGGCTGGCGGCCACCGGCCTGAGCAACCGCGACATCGGCACTCAGCTCTTCCTCAGCCCTCGAACCGTCGGCTATCACCTCTACAACGCATACCCCAAGCTCGGCATCACCTCCCGCGGGGAATTGCCCGGGTTGCTGATGACTCACGACTTCCCAAGTGATTCTGATAGGGGTGGGGGGCGAAGATGAACAGCGCGGTCGGCGAGCCGCCACGACGCCGATGTTCCGCCAGACGTGCCTCGTGTCGAACGAGACCAGAAACGTCCCGGCTCCGGGGTGAGCCGTCATCGAGCCTGTGATCATGTGACGCAGAACTTGCATTATCTGTCACACTGGCGCTCGCCGGACCATGTCCCCCCAGCTCGGTGTCCGCCGCCGCGACGGCGACTCGGCTACATTATGTGTCACATCGCCTGTCTGGAGGACGACCGTGTCCGTCGTGTCCTTCCCCGGCCTGCCGGCCCCGGCCGCCGGGCCCTCGCCCGCCTCATCGACTGGCTCGTCGATGACGGCCGCGGTCGAGCGCTTCCTGGAGTCGGTGCAGGCGGCCACCACCCGCGCCGGCTACGCCGAGACCCTCGCCCGCCTGACCGCCGTGGCCGGGCCGGACTGTCCGGTTGCCGCGCTGACGCCCGAGCAGTACGCCGCGGTGATGGAGCGCGCTGGACGGCCGCGGCCGCCGCCACCTGGAACCGGCACTTGTCCGCGCTGGTCTCCTTCACCATCTGGGCCCAGCGCCAGGACCTGCTGGCCACCAACCCGGCCCGGCGGCTGGAGCGGCGCAAGAGCGCCCGGCGTGGTGACCGCGCCATCCCGGCCGCCCGGTTGGACAAGCTGTTCACCGACCCCCAGCACGCCCTGCGCGAACGCCTGCTGTGGCGGATGCTGTACGACACGGCCGCCAGAGCCGAGGAGATCCTCACCCTCAACGTCGAGGACCTCGACCTGGAGTTCCGCCGCGCCCGCGTCATCAGCAAGGGCGGCGCCATCGAATACGTACACTGGGCCACCCCGACGGCCCGGCTGCTGCCCCGCCTGCTGACCGGCCGCACCGCCGGGCCGGTGTTCCTGGTCGACCGGCGCGCTCCCGCCGCCGGACGCCGCGCGCCGGCATCCGGCGACATCTGTCCCGTCACCGGGCGGGGCCGCCTGTCCTACCCGCGCGCCGAATACTTGTTCAAGACCGCCTCGGCCGAACTCGACCCGCACCGCCAAGGGTGGACCCTGCATCAGCTACGTCATTCGGCGCTCCAGCACCTGGCCGAAGCCGGACGGACCGCGCCCGAACTGCAGGCCAAGAGCCGTCACCAGCACCTGGCCAGCCTCGGCCGCTACGTACGCCTCGGCGAGGAGACCTCCGCCCGCATCACCGCCGAAGCCGACCCCATCCAGCGGCGCCGCCCCCGCTGACCGCACCACACCATGGCGGCCGACCGCTCATCAGGCCGGCCACACCCGCAGGCTCTGCTCGTCATCGGAGTCGGGCTCGGCCCGCATTCCGGCCGCCCTCAACGCCGCCACGTACGCGGCAACCTGGTCCCCGGCACCGCTCGCGGGCCCGGCGAAAGCCACCAGGAAGGGCCGCTCCGCGCCCCCGCCTTCCACCACGAACCCGGCCCGGCCGTCGCTGAACTCCATCAGCCCGGCAGCACGCAGTGCGTCCCGGATTCGCTCGGCATCGCGATCGCGCTCGCTCCACAGCGGCCGCCGCCCTTGGCCGTAGCCGAACCTCGGCTCATCGTCGCCCATGATCCCACCGTAGACGCCGAGGAGGTCGTCGACGGCCGCGCGCGGCGTTACTACCGTCTCACCTCCGAGGGCGAAGCCCGGCTGGCCGCCGAAGCGGAGCACCTGCGTCGCAACGCCGACACCGCATCCTCTCGCCTGCGCGCCAAACTCCGCCCGGCGTTCAGCATGAAGTCGGCGGTGTCCGGTCGGGAAGCGGGCCTTGCCGTGTTCTTCAGGAGCGCCACGTGAGCTTGGAGGATCGTTACCGGCGGTTACTGGCGTGGTATCCGAAGGAGCACCGCGCGTTGCACGAGGAGGAAATGGTCGCGGTGCTCCTCGCGGCAGCCGCGTCCGGCCGAGACCGGCCGAGTGCCCGCGAGACCTTCGACCTGCTGCAAGGAGCCTTGACCATCCGGTTGCGCTGTGCCGTGGGACCTGTTTCCCGCCGGCACTGGCATGCCGCCTTCAACCTCGCGGCGCTTCTCGCACCGATCTGGCTGCTCATCCTCGAACTCGGCCGAGCCGCCGCCTACGCCGGGGATGCGCTGCGATACGCGAACAACAGCCCGGAAATGGCGCTGAAGACGCTCGCCATCGCGCTGCCTTACGGAGTCATCGCTTTCCTGGCATGGCGGAACTCGCGAAAGGTCGCGGCCACCGTGGCATGGGGCTGGACCGTGCTGTACGCCGGGCTCGTCGCCAGCCCGCCCGATCCTGGCCTTTCTTCCATCTACGTGGTGTGGGACGGCGTGCTCCTCGTAGGGTCGGGATTCGAAAGCGTGGTGCGGTTCGTCTTGCCCGCGTGCCTGACCGCCGTGATCCTGACGTTCGCTCCGTCATCCGGTCCCGCGCCTTTGGGTGCCCGGCGGCTGGTCGGATGGACGGCCGTTATGCTCGCGAGCGTCGTGGCGAGTACTCAGATTCCCTTGCCATGGGCGGGCTACCTCCCCCTTCTCGTGTTCGCGGTGGCGGCGGTAGTGGCAGTGCGCTCTCCTGTAGGGCGGCGGGCCGTGTTCATCGTGTCGCCGCTCATGAGCGTCACCTTCGGCTGGCTACGCTGGGTGGAAGATCCGGCGAACCTTCCGGTGGTGGCTGCGCTCTCGGCGGCGGTGCTGGCTGTCACGGCGTGGCTGGCCAGAACCACCACCGCCTCTAGTACTCCAGTGACACTTCGCGATCTTGGGCCTGGAGGTGGCATGAAGACGGCCACCACGTGATCATTCGGAGTTTGTGAAGACATCTGACGATCGCGTGATGGCCGTGGCCGACACTGTAGACC
>NZ_JBDPLS010000023.1:0-83575 GCF_039871515.1 Nonomuraea sp. B1E8
GGTTACGGCGGTTATGGCGGGAAGGAAACACCCGGTTACATTCCGAACCCGGAAGTTAAGCTTCTCTGCGCCGATGGTACTGCACTCGGGAGGGTGTGGGAGAGTAGGTCACCGCCGGACAATCTTTCTGGAGGGGGTTTCGACGCGCACAGCGTCGAAACCCCCTCTTTTTTGTGTTACTCGAAGGGCTTGGGGGGAACGGCGAGGCGGTAGACCTGCCGGGAGCCGCCTTCCGGCCCGGGATCGGTGGCCTCGGCAGGAGTGAAGCCGAGCCGCTCGTAGAAGGCGCGTGCACCGCTGGCGGAAGCGCCAGGGTGGTCAGCGCCGAAGGTGACCACCTCGACGCTGCCCGGGCCACGTACGTACCTGCGCATCGCGTCCGCCATCAGCGCCCGGCCGATGCCCTGCCCCCGCGCCTGCTCCGAGACGACGAGCCAGCGGATGTGGTATGTCGGGGCATGTGAGGTTCCGAACAACAGTCCGCCGAGGAGACCCGGGCCCGAAGAGACTGCGACGAGCGCCGTCGACCGGCGGAGGTTCTTGTGCACGGCGTCGTGGAAGCCGGGCTCCACGACCATGGGCCCGAACCAGTGTTCGACCTCAGAGGCCAGGCTGAGGAAACCGGGGAAGTCGTGCTCGTCCGCGACTCTGACCATCATTCATGCAGTGTGCCAGTTGTGCGGTGCACGTCGCTGAGAGGGGAGCGCATCCCCATGGTGCTGGCAGAGCAGAGGTACGGCGATGCTGCGCTCGGCAGGTTGATGTGACGAGCCTGTTCGGCTCGTTCGCTTTCGGAGAGGCGGCATGACGAACAGAGGGTGTCCGCGCACGAGACGCTCGCGGTCGGGGCGCAGGCCGCCTCCCCTAGACGGAGCTTTCAGACGTCCAGGATGCCGGAGAGTACCGTTACGGCCCGGCCGGCCAGGTGGACGCGGTCGCCGTCGTGAGTCACGTGCACGAGGCCCCCTCTCTCCGACAACTGGGCCCCCACCAAGGAAGGGCGGCCGAGGCGGGACGACCAGTAGGGAGAGAGCGCGCAGTGGGCCGAGCCCGTCACCGGGTCCTCCGGGACGCCGACATTGGGGGCGAAGAAGCGGGAGACGAAGTCGGTCTCCGTGCCCCTCGCGGTGACGATGACACCTCTCGCGTCGACGGCGGCCAGGGCTGAAATATCGGGGGTCAGCGACCGTACCGATTCCTCTGACTCGAGCTCGACCAGCAGGTCGAGGTGGCTTTTTCCGACGCGGACCGGGGTCGCGCCGAGCGCTTTCTCCAGGCCTGCGGGAACGGTGGAGGGGGTCACCTCCTTCGCCGGGAAATCCATGGTGATCATGCCGTCGGAGCGACGATTCACGGTAAGCGTCCCGCTGGCCGTGGTGAATTCGAGCCGGCCGCTCGCCGCCCCGGTCGAATAGAGGACGTGGGCGGTCGCGAGGGTGGCGTGACCGCAGAGCGTGACCTCGACCACGGGCGTGAACCAGCGTAGAGAATCTCCGAGCAGGTAGGCGGTCTCGGAGAGGTTCATCTCGGCGGCTACGCTCTGCATCCATCGGTCAGTAACCGGAGAGTCCAGCAGGCAGACCGCTGCGGGATTACCCTTGAAAGCTGTGTCCGTGAAGGCGTCCACAGTGAAGAGGCGCATGTGCTCGATGCTATCCAGGGGTCGGATATCCAGCTGCAACCGGGCTGCAAGCCGTACAAAATGGAATTAGTCCTGGGCGTGTCGCGTGGCGAATGCGGAATCGTCGGTTACCGTCCAATGTGTAGGGACGTGCCGATTACGGTGAGTTCCTGAGGAAAGGACAAGCCGATGGGGGCTGTGCGCAAGGTGGTGAGCTACCTTGGCCTGGGCGGAATCGACCAATACGACGAGGGCTACGACGACGACGGGCACTACGAGGACGAATACGTGCCGGCTACGGAGCGGGCCGCCAGACGGTGGCGCGCGAACGTCGACTCGTCACGCATCGTGATGGTCCAGCCGCTCAAGTACAACGACGCGCCGATGATCGGTCAGCACTTCCGCGACGGGCAGACGGTGATCATGGACGTCACGGGCATGCCGATGCCCGAGGCGACGAGGATGGTCGACTTCGCCGCAGGGCTGGCCTTCGGGTGTGAGGGAAGGATCGAGCGCATCGCCGACCGCGTCTTCCTGCTCGCGCCGGCACACGTGGAGATCGAGGTTTCGTAGGAGACCCGCTGTGATGCGGGCCGCGGGTCTCCTGGCGGGACCAGAGCTCCTTGTCGCGCGCGGGCGCGACGGGACAGCGGCCGGGTCACACCGGGAACGGGCAGCGGTGCGTTCGCACGTTCAGCCCCGCAGGCCAGGCCTGCAGGTCAGTCGCGATGGCGGGCCGGTGAAAGCCCCACGTGTGCGGGTCTCAACCCCACGTGCGGGCGGGGGAATCCCGGCGCGGGCCCTTGCAGCACGGTACGGGCAGGGAAGCCCAGCGCGGGCCCTGGAGCACTGTACGAGCGGAGAAGCCCGATGCGGGCCCTGAGGCTCCGTACGGGCAGGGAAGCCTGCTGCGGGCCCATGAACCACTGAGTGGCGAGGAAGCCCAGCACCGGGGCTGCGGCAAAGTCGGCTGCGCGTTCTCAAGTCCACCGTGGGCAGGAAGCCAGGTGGTCAACCTTTTCGTACGGGCGGGAAGGTCAGCCTGCGCGTGGGCCGCGGCGGATCAGCCGGGCCAGCTCCACCGCGTCGGCGGCGGCCTGCTTCGCGCGGGCGTCGGCTTCGCGGGCGTAGGCGTGCAGGGCCCACACCGCCCCCTCGGCCAGTTCTTTCAGCTCGCCCACCTGGGCCGTCACGTAGCGGGCGTCGGCTTCGACGAGCTTGCGGCGCAGCCAGAGCTGCCAGCCCGCCAGGCCGATCATGGCCACGGCGGCCGCGACGAGCAGGTGGTTGAGGAAGACCGCGCCGACGAGGCAGGCGACCCCGGCGACGATCAGCACCATGGCGGCCCATGGCCGGCCGCGCGGCACGACCCCGTCGGCGACGATGGCGTCCTCGGCGGCGGTCATCGAGAGCTCGTCGGGGCCCTCGGGCCGCAGGTGGATGCGGTGGCCGAGCAGCGGCACCGTCAGCGTCTCCGGCGGCTCCAGGCGGCTGTCGGCCTCCAACTCCTCGGCGACGCCCCGCAGGATGGGCGCCGCCACGTGGAGGGCGATCGCCGCCAGATGCGGGTCGGCGCCGGGGCGCAGGTCGTCGAGCAGGTGTGAGCTGAGCGAGGCCATCGGGCCGGCCGGTCCGCTCTGGCCGATCAGCGAGCGCAGCACGGCGAGTGGTTCGTCCTCGGCCCAGGACGTGGCGGGGCTGCCGGTGCTGTTGTCGAGCGGAGCGGAGGAGTCGTGGTCGGACTGCCGGGCCGAGGTGATCTCGGAGACGCGGCCGCGCAACCTCGCCAGGCGGGCGGCGGCCACCGCGGGCTTGGCCAGCTCGGGGATCTCGGCCATCTCGGGGAAGTCGACCAGGGACGGCGGCACGACGACCGACGGCTCGTCCGGCACCAGCGACCGCATCCACTGCCGCGGGTCGGCGTGTTCCTGCACGGCCAGTACGTCGAGCTTGCGCAGCACGAAGATCTTGCCGGCGGGGCCGTAGGCGCCTCTGGCGGCGGCCAGCCAGAGCGAGCGCTGCCCGTGGGTGACCGGCCGGTCGAGGGACAGCTCGCCGAAGGCGGTGCCGAGCCATGAGGCGTGGATGCGGCTGCCCTGCCCGGACACGGCCAGGGCCAGGCAGAGGAAGAGCGCGGTCTGTTGCTGGTCGCGCCCCGCCGCCCTGCTCAGCGGCTCGAGGGGGTCGTCGCCGGCGAGGATGGCGACCAGCGCCTCGACAGCGGGAGGCAGCCAGTAGCCGGGGATGTCGCGGAAGCCCGGGGCGGCGGGAGGTGCGGAGCCGTTGGCGGCGAGGTGTGCCAGCAACGCCTCCGCGTAGCGATGCACCTCCGTCGCTGCTTGGGGGCTCGCAGTCAGGTCCGTGCTCAAGGCAGAGAACTCCCCCATTTCGGCCTCAGTTCATGACCGCGTAAAGCCTAGCCGCTGGGGCGCGCCAACTCGGTGAAGGCGCGCCCACGACGGAACGGGAGCTTTGGGTCAACTGCGTGTTACATGCGCTCGGGAACGGGGACGCCCAGCAGGTCGAGCCCGGTCTCCAGCACGGCCATGGTCAGCGCGCACAACGCGAGGCGGGAGGCGCGCGTCTCCGGCGGCACTTCCGGCCGGAGCACCGGGCACTGCTCGTAGAACGTGCTCAGGAGGCTGGACGTCTCGTAGAGGAAGGCGCACAGCCGGTGGGGTTCGGACTGCTCGGCCACCTGCTCGACGAGCGAGCCGAAGCCGAGCAGATGGAGGGCCAGGGCGCGCTCGGCGGGGTCGCCCAGCAGGATCGGGCCCTTCGCGTCGGAGGGCTCGATGCCGGCCCGGCGGAAGATGGAGCGAATCCGGGCCGTGGCGTACTGCATGTAGGGGCCGGTGTTGCCGGTGAAGGCGAGCATGCGGTCGAAGTCGAGGACGTATTCGCTGTCGTGGCTGACCGACAAGTCGGCATATTTCACTGCGCCCATGCCGACAGCACGCGCGATCTCGCTCTTCGTGGCCTCGTCGTAGCCCCGGTCGGAGATCGCCGCCGTGGCCCGGTCGATGGCCTCCTGCAGCAGGTCGACCAGCTTGATGGACTCGCCGGAACGGGTTTTGAACCGGCGGCCGTCCTTGCCGAGCATCATGCCGATCTGGACGTGCTCGGCTGAGACCGTGTCGGGCAGCCAGCCCGCCACCCGCGCCGCCGCGAACACCATGCGGAAGTGCAGAGCCTGATCGGAGCCCACGACATAGAGGATGCGGTCGGCCTTGAGGTCGTGGACGCGGTAGCGGATGGCCGCCATGTCGGTGGAGGCGTAGCCGTAGCCCCCGTCGCTCTTCCTGACGATGAGCGGCAGGGGCTTGTCGTCGGAGCCGGTGAAGCCGGGCGGGAACACGCAGAGCGCGCCGTCGCTGATCACCGCCGCCCCGGAGGCCTCCAGGTCGTCGCACGTCTTCTGGAGCATGGGGTTGTACATGCTCTCGCCGGCGAGATCGGCGTCGGTCAGCGTGACACCGAGCAGCCGGTAGATCTTGTTGAAGTAGCGGACGGTGGCGTCCATGAACACGTGCCAGAGCCGCATCGTGTCGGGGTCGCCGGACTGCAGCGTGGTCACCCGCACCCGGGCGCGCTGCTTGAACGCCTCGTCGCTGTCGAACTTGGCCCGCGCCGCCTGATAGAACTCCGTGCCCATGCCGGCCTCGAGCTGCTCGACCGCGGCCTCCTCGCCGATGTCGAGCAGGTGCTCGACGAGCATGCCGAACGGGGTGCCCCAGTCGCCCAGGTGGTTCTGCCTGATCACGGTGTTGCCGAGGTGCTCGTGCAGGCGGGCCAGCGAGTCGCCGACGATCGTCGTGCGCAGGTGGCCGACGTGCATCTCCTTGGCCGCGTTGGGCGCGGAGTAGTCGATCACCACGGTCTGTGAGGGCGTGATCGAGCCGACGCCCAGCCGCGGGTCGGCCAGCACGCGCTGGGCCTCGGACTCGATCCACGAGTCGTCGAGGGTGATGTTGAGGAAGCCGGGGCCGCTGACCTCGACCGTGCCGGGGAAGTCGGACAGCGCGCCCTTGATCGCCTCGGCGACCTCCCGCGGTGCCCGTCGCAGTCGCTTGGCCAGGCTCATCGCGACGTTCGCCTGGAAGTCGGCGAACTGGGAGGGCCGGATCAGCGGGTCTGCGTCGGCGTGCTCGGGGCCGAACGCGTGCGCCAGCGCCTGCTGGACGCGCTCGGTGAGCACAATCTGCGGGTCGGTCATGCTTTAAGGGTACCGGCGAGCCTGACCGCGATGCTGATCGCCGCGGCCGCCACGACGGAGATGCCGACGGCCGTCAGATCCCTGGCGACGTCGCCGGGCTGGAGCGCGAAGAACTCCCTGACGAAGGGCAGCGTCAGGCTGACGGCGAACAGCACGGCCATGACGCCGACGAGGACCGTACGCCACCAGTTGAGCGGCCTGGCGATCAGCACGAGCACCCACCAGGTGGTGAGGAAGAGAGCGATCACCGCGGACGTCTGGGCCTGGACGAGCGTCGTCGTGCTGTCGTGGGCGACCCAGAACGCCAGCAGCACCGCCGCCGCGCACAACACCCCGGCGGGTACGGCGAAGCGCAGCACCCTGGGGACGAACCCCGGTCTGGCGCGTTCGAGCGTGGGCGTGAGCGCGAGGAAGAGCACGGGGATGCCGATGGTCAGGGCGTTCGTCAGCGTCGAGTGGCGTGGCGCGAAAGGGAACATCAGCCCCGCCAGCCCGACGACCACCGACAACACGATCGCGTAGAAGCTCTTGGTGAGGAACAGGTGGGAGACGCGTTCGATGTTGGCCAGCACCCGGCGGCCCTCGCCCACGAGGTGCGGCAGCGTGGCGAACTTGTCGTCCAGCAGCACCACCTGGGCGACCGCCTTGGTGGCCGGGCTGCCCGCCCCCATCGCGATGCCCAGGTCGGCGTCCTTCAGCGCGAGCACGTCGTTGACGCCGTCGCCCGTCATGGCCACGGTGTGGCCGCGGGACTGGAGGGCGGCGACGAACTCGCGTTTCTGCCGCGGGGAGACCCGGCCGAAGACCGTGTGGGAGTCCAGCAGCTCGCCGAGCCTGTCCGGGTCGTCGCGTGGCAACGTCCTGGCGTCGATCGAGCGTTCGCCGCCGGGGATGCCCAGGCCGGTCGCGATCGCCGAGACCGCGTCGGGGTTGTCTCCGGAGATGACCTTGACCGTCACGCCCTGCTCGCCGAAGTAGCGCAGGGTGTCTCGTGCGTCGGGCCTGACACGCTGCGTGAAGGTGACGAGGGCGACGGGCTCGGGCTCCGCCCATGACGCGTCCGCCGACAGGACGTCCGTACGGCACAACAGCAGCACGCGGGTGCCGGCGGCGGCCAGCTCGGCGGCCCTGTCGTAACACTCGCCCCCGTCGAGCAGCACGTCGGGAGCCCCCAGCACCCAGGTGCCGCGCTCGCCGAAGTCGGCGCCGCTCCACTTGCGCGTGGAGGAGAACAGCACGGTCGCGCGGGCCACCCACCCGTCCTCGACCTCGGGGAAGCGGGCGCGGATGGCCTGGGCGGTGGCGTTGGGCCGCTGGTCGAGGTGGGCGAGGGCGGCCAGCGCCGCCTCGACCGGCTGGCCGTCGCTCAGTGGCAACACCTGGTCGAGGTCCATCCCGCCGGCCGTGAGGGTGCCGGTCTTGTCCAGGCAGAGCACGTCGACCCTGGCCAGCCCTTCGACCGCGGGCAGCTCCTGGACGAGGCACTTGCGCCGCCCGAGGCGCACGACGCCGACGGCGAAGGCGATCGAGGTCATCAGCACCAGGCCCTCGGGGATCATGGTGACGATGCCCGCGACCGCGCCGGTGACCGCGGTGCCGAGATCGGCGGAGTTGCTGAGCTGGCTGTAGAGCAGCAGGCCGCCGACCGGGACGAGGAGCCAGGTGACGTACTTGATGAAGCCGGCGATGCCGTCCCGCAGCTCGGAGCGGGCGAGGTGGAATCTGCTGGCCTCCTCCGCGAGCCGCACGGCGTACGCGTCGGTGCCGACCTTCGTGGCCACGAACGCGCCGGAGCCCGCCACCGCGAAGCTGCCCGACAGGACCTCGTCACCCGGCCGCTTGTGCACGGGGTCGGCCTCGCCGGTCAGCAGGGACTCGTCCACCTCCAGCCCGTCGGACTCGACGACCTCGCCGTCGACCAGCAGGCGCTCGCCCGGGCCGAGCAGGATGAGGTCGCCCAGGACGATCTGGCGGGCCTCGATCCGCTGCTCCTCGCCGTCGCGGCGAACGCGTACGGGGGCCTCGTTGATCACCGCGAGGCGGTCGAGCGTGCGCTTGGCGCGCAGCTCCTGGACGATGCCGATCAGCGCGTTGGCCACGATGATCAGCCCGAACATGACGTCCTGCCACTCGCCGAAGACGAGCACGAGGACGCTGAGGACCCCGATGACGAGGTTGAACAGCGTCAGGACGTTGGATCTGAGGATCGCGCTCAACGACCTGCTCGAGCGGCGCGGGATGTCGTTGGTCTGCGCCTGCGCCACCTGTGCGGGAGTCAGGCCCCGCAGCGTTGAGGCAAGCCCGTCCACATGTCCCCCTGTCGCGTGGATCGGTCTCACACCCTAAAGGGTCACCACAGCCTGTGGGAGCGATGCGTGGCGGCGATCCGCTCGCCGACCTCGGTGACGGTGCCGCTCGACGACAGGTCGTCCGCGAGCCGGCAGGCCGCGCTGATCCCCTGGGCCCTGGACGAGCCGTGGGCGATGACGACGGTGCCGTTCAGCCCGAGCAGGACGGCGCCGCCGTACGCCTCGGTGTCGAGGCGGCGGCGCAGCTCGCGCAGGCGCGAGCGCTGCATGGCGGCGCCGAGCCTGGCCAGCCTGCTGTCGCCGATGCTCTCCTGGAGCTCGGCGAACGCGTAGCGGACCGCGCCCTCCATGGTCTTGAGCGCCACGTTGCCGGTGAAGCCGTCGGTGGTGATCACGTCGGCCCGGCCGGTCAGCAGGTCGTAACCCTCGACGTTGCCGGTGAAGTGGATGCCGGGAGAGCCCTGCAGCAGCTCGTGTGCGCGCTTGACGAGCTTGTTGCCCTTCTCGGCCTCTGCGCCGATGGTCAGCAGGCCGACCCTGGGCTGCTCGACGCCGTGGGCCAGCTCGGCGTAGGCGGCGCCGAGATGGGCGAACTGGACCAGCATCTCCGGCTTGGCCTCGGCGTTGGCCCCGGCGTCGAGCAGCAGGGTGGGGTGCGGGAGCGTGGGCAGGGCGACGGCTATGGCCGGCCTGAGCACGCCCTGCTGGCCTTTCAGCCTGAGCCTGCCGGTGGCCACGATGGCCGCGGTGGAGCCGGCGGAGACCACCGCGCCGGCGTCGCCGCGGCGTACGAGGTGGCAGGCGACGGCGAGGCTGGAGCGGGGGCGGCGCAGGCTGGCCAGCGCGCCCTCGTCCATGGCCAGGGCCTCCTCGGCCCGGACGATCGGGATCTCCCTGGTCGCGTCGTGGTCGGCGAGCGCTTCGTAGAGCACGCGGGGCGAGCCGACGAGAACGACGCGCAGGCCGCGCTCGCGTACGGCGTGGACCGCTCCCGCCACGGTCTCGTGCGGTGCGTGGTCGCCGCCCATGGCGTCGAGCGCGATGGGCCTGCTGTCGAACAATGATCACCTCGTACGGCATCGAGCCCGCCGTCATGGCTTGGCCGGAACGCGGGCTCGGATGTCCGCATCGTAGGCACGGCAGTGCCAGGTTAACCGGCGGGTAGGCCCTCTTGGTTCCCGCATGGGGCGCTTCCAGTCGTGCCAGGCCCGCTCGCCGTCGCGAGGTGGGGCGCCGTCAGCGCAGGTTCCAGTCGGACATCCCGCGCGACACGATCACCTTGGAGAACTTCGACGCACCCGTGACCCGGATCAGCGGACCGTCGGCCTCGGAGCCGCCGGTCACGTTGCGCTTGCCGAACATCGAACTGCCCTCGTCGATCACGTGGGCGTTCTCGGGGACGCGCACGATCAGCTTGCTGAACCAGGCGTTCGTCTCGATCGTGATCTCGCGGCCGGGCAGGACGGCGTCGGACAGGTCGATGATCAGCGCGCCGAACCGCGCGGACAGCCTGGTGTTCCTGGAGGCGACCCAGCGGCCCTTGCGCACGACCTTGCTGAACTTCGAGTCGATGACCTGCTGTTCGATGGCGGCAGGCACGTTTGCCGCGGCCACGTGGGGCAGGTCTTCGGTGATGGGGACGAGCTCTCCGACTGTTTTCGCGGTGTAGGTGAGATCGAGGCGGTCCGCGTGCTCGACGCTGGTGAGTCTTCCTGCGGCGAGTGCCTCGGACAACACGGCGGCCACGCGGTCGCGGTCGGCGTCGGAGGCGCGAAGGTCCGGATTGTCAGTCACGAGACGAGTGTAGGCCCATTCGCGATATGTCGCGAGTGTCGCCAAACCTCCAGAGAAACTTGGAGCCCGGTGGAACCGGTGACGCGACTGGGAGCGTCCGGGTATTAAGAACCGTAGACGCGCGACAGGGTCGTGAGGTTTACATCAGATCGAACAAAAAAGATGGGACAGGCCTAGTGATCTTGAACCAGGCAGGCACCCGACGCTTCAAGGCGTACACGTCCAAGCATCTCGACGAGCTGCTGCAGCGTGCGGGGCTCGGCGATGAGGAGCGGCTGAAGGTTCGCGCCGTGGCCACGGTGTTGCCGTTCCGGACGAACGCCTACGTCGTGGAGGAACTCATAGATTGGTCGGCCGCGCCCGACGACCCGATATACCGGCTCGTCTTCCCTCAGGAGGACATGCTGCCCGCCGAAGACGTCGCCCGGCTGGCCGACCTGCTCAAGGCCGAGGCGCCCAACGCCGAGATCCAGGCTGAGGCCAACCGCGTCCGCGCACAGCTCAACCCGCATCCCGCGGGCCAGAAGGAGCTCAACGTCCCGAAGATCGACAATGAGCCCGTCCCTGGCATGCAACACAAATATCCCGAGACCGTGCTGTTCTTCCCCAAGCAGGGGCAGACCTGTCACGCCTACTGCACCTACTGCTTCAGGTGGGCGCAGTTCGTCGGCGACGCGGACCTGAAGTTCGCCTCTGACGACATCGGCCAGATGGTGAGCTACCTGCGCAGCCATCCCGAGGTCACCAGCGTCCTGATCACCGGCGGGGACGCCATGATCATGGGCGAGCCCGTCATCAGGCGATATATCGAGCCGCTGCTGGAGCTGGAGCAGCTCGAGTCCATCCGCATCGGCACCAAGGCGCTGGCCTACTGGCCGCAGCGCTTCGTCACCGACCCCGACGCCGACGCCACGCTCGGCCTGTTCGAGGAGGTCACGAACGCCGGCAAGAACCTCGCGTTCATGGCCCACTTCTCGCACCCGCGCGAGCTGGAGTCGCCGCTGGTGGAGTCGGCGGTCAAGCGCATCCTCGGCAGCGGCGCCACGATTCGCACCCAAGCGCCGCTGATCAGGTCCATCAACGACGACCCCGCCGTGTGGGAGCGCATGTGGCGGCGGCAGCTCAGGATGGGCATGATTCCCTACTACATGTTCGTCGAGCGCGACACCGGTCCCCAGGACTACTTCGCGGTGCCGCTGGCCCGTGCGTACGAGATCTTCCGGGACGCCTACGCGTCCGTCTCCGGGCTCTGCCGCACGGTCCGCGGTCCGTCGATGTCCGCCACGCCCGGAAAGGTGTGCGTCGACGGCGTCACGGAGATCGCCGGGGAGCGGGTCTTCATGCTCCACCTCATCCAGGCGCGCGACCCCTCACTCGTGGGGCGGCCGTTCTTCGCGCGCTACGACCCGACCGCGGTGTGGCTGAGCGACCTCCGGCCGGCCTTCGCCGATCGTTTTCCGTTCGAGCAGGAGGAAGCCCTGCTGCCCGTCTGACGGTCGCGCGCGTCCAACGCGACCGGAAAATTACGCCCCGGCCCGTGAC
The DNA here is from genome assembly GCF_039871515.1 of Nonomuraea sp. B1E8. Taxonomy (NCBI): domain Bacteria; kingdom Bacillati; phylum Actinomycetota; class Actinomycetes; order Streptosporangiales; family Streptosporangiaceae; genus Nonomuraea; species Nonomuraea sp. B1E8. The sequence goes on from NZ_JBDPLS010000023.1 coordinate 11,483, forward strand.
ATTTGTTTTCGCGACCCATTGTTCACGGGCCGAAGGGTGGTTATGAGGCGGCCCGCGCGAAGTGCGCCGCGCGGGCGTGCGCTATCAGAAACAAGACCCTCCTATTTCCGTTTTGTCTTCCCGCTCAACGCTCCCCCCTCACTCGGTAACCGTGCTGCAAACCCCTTCCACATGGGCATTCATGAGCCTGCGGCCGGTCACAGCGAGTGATAGAACTGCTGGCGTAGCTCAGCCGTGACGGCACGCCCGATGTGGTGCCCATAGCGTGTACGCCACGGCATTCGGGGGTTATCGATTCGCATTTCCACCGCATTCGAGAGCGATCGATCACGAGCCGGGAAGGCAATCATGAATCGAGTAGTCAAGGCGGCGGTAGCCGTCACAACATTTGGCTTGGCGGCGGCTTTGGCCGTGCCGGCCCAAGCGGACGTCCTCTCCGGCAGCCGGAGCGCAGGCACCACCGCGACGAGCCCGCTCAGCGGCGGGATCACCGGCGAGCTGATGAGCGCGCTCTTCGGCGTCCCCGCCCAGCCGCAGGGGCTGACAGAGGCCGAGAAGGACGCCCTGGCCGAGTACAGGAGGATAGCCGACAACCAGCGGCGGACCATGGGCACGCCCAACTCGGCCGAGGACGTCACCAAGGGCGGCGACCCGCTGGCCGAGCTGTCGCCGATCGTCGGCGGGATGGGGCTCAGGAACAGCCGCGGCGTGACGTCGTCGCTGCCCCTGCTGCCGGGCGCGGCCCGCATGGCGGAGGCGGCGAACCCGTCGGCCAAGACGTTCCGGCAGGGCAGGAGCGAGGTCACCACCCAGGCCGCGACCGTGCACGGCGTCGTCGCCGCCCTGGCCGGCCTGGCCGAGTCGTCCCTCGGCGACACGCTGGTCAAGCTGCCAGCCACCGAGGGCGCGCCCGTCAAGGGCGTCGCGGCGCAGACCTCCATGTCCGGTCTCACGGAGGTCGCCAAGAACGCGCTGCCGGGCATCCCCGGTGGACGGCTGTCCACGGTGATCGGGAAGGTCGCGCCCGCCGAGGTGGCCCCGGTCGCCGAGGCGCTGCCCGGCGTGCCCAGGGCCGCCACCCTGGACGAGCTCACGCCGCTCGTCCAGGAGGCTTCGGGCGCCGTCGAGACCAGCGGCACCAAGGCCGCCGGGTCCTACCGCGACGTGATGACCGCGCTGGGATGGTCCACCAGCGCGCTGACGAGCTCGGTGCGGAAGTCCTGGGACCGCGACTAGCCACGACGGAGGCGCCGGCGAGCGTGGCTCGCCGAGGGCCGGCATGAGGGTTCGCGGGCGTCACAGGTGCCGACGCCGGGAGCCAGGTCGTGCCGGTGACCCGTAGGCCGTCTCCTCTGCAGGAGGAGCGGCACATCGCCGTCCACGGATCGGGATCTCACCGTGGCCGGGACGCCGTCGCGCTGACGTGCCAGGCCGGTGGAGCGCTCACAGGTGCCGAGCGCTCCGGGCCGGCCGGGCATGGGTCGCGAGTCGTCGCGCGTACGGGCCGCGCACGCGGGTGGTCTCATGACGGGCGAGGGCGGACGCGTCCGCGCCCGGGGCGAGCTCGCGCACCGCGCCGCCACTGCAGGGCGGCGGCGCGCCGCACGAGCCGCCCGCCGCCGGCCCCACCCCGGGGTCGGCGGCCTGCTTTTTTCCTTCCCTTACGGCACCGCCAAGGTCACCCCACCCCGCGCACGTGGCTGAGGGCCTCCAGGGAGACGCCATCTGACCGCCACGTGGCGGGCCGCCGACACGCTCGCATCGCCGGCCGTCCAAGGCTGGACCTGCCGCCCGGAGGCGCCCGGGAGCGCGTTGACGACGCGGGTGGCTCGATGAGCGGCGAGCGCATGAAGTGCGGGCCCGAGAGGACCCTTTCCCGCGGCGTGGTGGAACCATGGCGTTCCGTCTCGTCAGTACGGCGTGTCGCGGCGGGGCGGGGGAGGCCGGACGACGCCGTGCGGCGGGGTCAGGGCAGACCAACGCGATGCGGCCGGGCCAGGGCGGCCTGGCGCCGTGCGGGGTCAGGGGAGGCGGACGCCGGTGCGGCGGGCTATCTGGGCCTGCAGCCTGGCCATCTGCCAGTGCAGCTCCAGGAGCTGCTCGGCGAGCTGCATCCGCGGGATCTCGGACACGTCTTCGGTGGCCAGGTGGTCAATCGCGGCCGAAAGCTCTCCCATCGCGCGCTCCCACTCCATCGCCGTTCCTCAGATCGAATTGGCGTTCGAATTCTATCGGAACGGCAGGCTCGCTGTCAGTCATTAACCCCTCCCGTCGCCCGTGTTTCGTACACGAGATCGAATGCTGGGCAGGGCGAAAGGCGCCACACCGGCGGCGGGTCGGTGCGGCGGCGGGGTGGGAGCGGGGTCAGCCCTTGTTGTAGGCGGCGATGACCTCTTTCGGGTCGCCGTCCATCTTGATCTTGCCTTTGTGCAGCCAGATGACGCGGTTGCAGGTCTCCTCGATGACCTTGTGGTCGTGGGCGACGAGGAAGACCGTGCCGGCCGACTCGCGGATCTTGCGGATGCGCTCCTGGCTCTTCTTGCGGAACTCGCGGTCGCCGGTCGCCAGGGCCTCGTCGATGAGCAGGACGTCGTGGGTCTTGGCGGAGGAGATGGCGAAGCGCAGGCGGGCGCCCATGCCGGAGGAGTAGGTGGACATGGGCAGCTGGACGAACTCGTCGATGCCGGAGAAGTCGACGATCTCCTGGTATTTCTCGCGGACCTCGGCGGGTGTCATGCCCATGGCGTAGCAGCCGAGCACGATGTTGCGCTCGCCGGTCAGCTCGCGCATGAGAGCCGCGTTGACGCCGAGCAGCGACGGCTGGCCGTCGGTGTAGACGGCGCCCTTGTGCGGCGGTAGCAGGCCCGCGATGGCCCGCAGCAGCGTGGACTTGCCCGAGCCGTTGCGCCCCACGATGCCGATGGCGTCGCCGTGGTAGGCCACGAACGTGACGCCCTTGACCGCGTGGACCTCTTTCATCTGCGGGCGCCCCTGGCGCTTCAGAAGGCGCGTGAGGGCGTTGACCGCGTTGCCCTTCTCGCTCTCCGAGGCCGCGCCGTAGACGCGGTAGACGATGTGGAGGTCGTCGACGATGACGGTCGGAGTGCCCGTGGGGACGTCAAGAGGCCGCTTGCCCGAGGGCTTCGGTTCGGGACGCGCCTTCGCATCCTTGCCCGGGACGGCGGGCTTCTCGCCCTTCACCTGTGACAGCTCCTTGGTCAGTTCAGCCACGCCCGTACCTCTCCTCGGACCGCCAGAAGTACCAGAAGCCGAAGCCGAGTGCGAACACCGCCCAGAATACGCAAGACAGCACCACTGTTGCCGGGGGGTGGTAACCGTACTGCGGGTTGTGCGACCCGATGAGGATCTCGCGCATCCACTCGATGTAGGAGGCGGCTGGGTTGAGGTACATCACGTCCGCCACCCACTGCGGCAACTCCGCCTTCCCGACGACCTTGTCCTGGATCGAGAAGAACACGCCCGAGGCGTAGAGCCAGGTGCGGGAGATGAACGGCAGCAACTGGTTGAGGTCGCGCATCTGCGCGCCGAGCCGGGCGACCACCAGGCCCATCCCGACGTTGAACATCGTCTGGAGCAGCAGCACCACCGGGATCATGAGCCAGAACCAGGTCGGCCACTCGCCGGTGGCCCAGACGATGGTGAGGAGCACGCCCATGGAGATGGCGAGCTGCTGGAGCTCCTGGATCGTGTACGCGAGCGGCAGCGAGGCCCTGGGGAAGTGCAGGGCCCGGATCATCGACAGGTTGCCGGAGATCGACTTGGCGCCGGCGGTGACCGTGCGCTGCGTGTAGGTGAAGATGAACATCCCGGTCAGCAGGAACGCCGGGTAGTTGGTGATGCCGTCTCGGCCGCCGAGGACGACGCCGAACATCACGTAGTAGATGCCGGCGTTGAGGAGGGGAGTCAGCACCTGCCACAGCTGGCCGAGCGCCGAGCTCGAGTATTTCGAGACGTTGCGCGAGGTCGCGTATGTCAGGATGAAGTGGCGCCGCTGCCACAACTGGCGCAGGTAGACGGGGAACCTCGGCCGCGCGATGGCACGGCGAAGCCCATATCGCTTGGCGAGCTTGGCCAGCGGCTCCTGCCCGCTCCGGCCGCCCGCCTGGGCGTCCGCGACAGCGGATTCCGGCTGGCTCATGGCAAGGACTCTATTGGATCCCGGTCGGTGAGGTGCCTGTCGCACGGGTCGGCGACAGTCAGTTGGACGGAGTCTCGGGACGCTGGGTTCCAAGGCGTCGTCAAGACCTGCTCAACCGTAGCCCAGCCGGGCGGGGTGTGACGGCAAGGGCGCGAGCGCCTTCGTGTAGGGGGTAATTTTCATCGACAGTTCACGTCCATGCAGGACCTGCTTGGGGTGTTCTGGGCGGTTTCATACCGATAGGGCTAATTGTCTGTGACGGTGGATAGGCGTACGTGTGACCGAACTGCAACGCGCCAGAGACGTCCTGGTGGCAAGTAGTGAGGGATAGTCGCGATCGACTGGCAGGGCGTCGGCTGGTTTGACCATGTCAGCCAAACCCGGGGGGATACCAGGACCCCCCCGTCAGGCTGCTCACGATCACCGCAGCTCAGCGCTTACGCCCACCTGTAGAGGGAGGAATTCTTTCACCATGCGTGTTACTAAGGGCGCACAGATCGTCGCCGGTACCGCGCTGCTCGCCCTCGCGGTTGCCGCGTGTGGCGGCGGTGCCTCGGACAGCGGTGGCACTGCCGCGGGCGGCGGGGACACCACGCCGGTCCGCATGGAAGTCGGTGAGCCTCAGGAGCTGCTGAACCCGCAGAACACCACCGAGACCGAAGGCGCCGAGGTTCTCGCCGCGCTCTTCTCTCCGCTCGTCGACTACGACGAGAACAAGCAGCCAGTCGAGGAGGCCGCCGAGTCGATCACGACGGAGGACAGCAAGGTCTGGACGATCAAGCTGAAGTCCGGCTACACGTGGCACGACGGCACCGCCGTGACCGCCGCCGACTACGCGCGCGCGTGGAACTATGGCGCGCTCCAGGACAACGCCATGAGCGCGTCCTACTTCTTCGGTCGCATCGACGGATACGAGGACGTCCACCCGGGCGAGGGCAAGAAGCCGTCAGCCAAGGAGATGAAGGGCCTCAAGGTCGTCGACGACCTCACCCTCGAGGTCACGCTCGCGGCGCCGTTCTCGCAGTTCAAGACCATGCTGGGCTACACCGCCTTCTACCCGATGCCGGAGTCGGCCCTCGGCCCCGACGGCAAGGTGACCCAGGCCTACGGCGAGCAGCCGATCGGTCAGGGCCTGTTCAAGCTGGACAAGCCCTACAAGAAGGGCACCGACGCGACCATCGAGATGTCGGTGTACGACAAGTTCCCGGGCAAGAAGCCCTCGAACTGGACCAAGCTCCAGTTCAAGCTCTACACCAGCGCCGAGACCGCGTACAACGACCTCCAGGCCGAGAACCTCGACGTCGACGACTCGCTGCCTCCCTCCGCGATCGCCAGCGCCAAGGCCGCGCTCGGCGACCGCTACTTCGACGAGCCCGACGCCTCGATCGGCTACATCGGCGTCCCGCTGAAGTACAACCCCGACTTCCAGGACGTGCAGGTCCGCCGGGCGATCTCGCTGGCCATCGACAGGAAGACCATTGCCGAGACGGTCTTCTCCGGCACCCGCGCGCCCGCCGACGACTTCATCAACCCGGCCATCCCCGGCTACCGTCAGGGCGCCTGCGACGCCTGCACGTACAACCCGGCCGAGGCCAAGAAACTGTACGACGAGGCCGGCGGCCCCAAGACCATCGAGATCGGCTACAACGCCGACGGCGGCCACAAGGAGTGGATCGAGGCCGTCGCCAACAACCTCCGCGCCAACCTGGGCATCGAGGTCACGCCCAAGCCGTTCGAGAAGTTCCAGGGCATCCTGGACGCGCTCGACAACAAGGAGTACAAGGGCCTGTTCCGCATGGGCTGGTCGATCGACTACCCGGCGGCCGAGAACTACCTGACCCCGATCTTCGGCACCGGTGCCATCGAGTCGGGTTCCAACTACGGCGGCTACTCGAACAAGGAGTTCGACGAACTGGTCAAGAAGGGCGACCAGGCGACCGACGCCGCCGAGGGTCTGAAGTACTACCAGCAGGCCGGCGACATCCTGATCAAGGACCTCCCCTACATCCCGGTCTACTTCTACCGGAGCAACTTCGGGCACTCCACTAAGGTGAAGAACGTCAAGCTCAACCTGCTCAACCAGATTGACTGGGCAGACGTCGAGAAGGCCTGACGTCGTTCGCCGGGGTGGACGGCCACGCCGTCCACCCGTCGGAGGGCTGAACTTGGAGGCAGCCACTCGAGCCGGGTAGATCACGGACTCCGAGGGCTGCCTCCAGGTGTGTACCGGAGGGCTTGAATGGGCCGTTATGTCATCAGGCGCTTGATCCAGGCGATCCCCGTCCTGTTCGGCGCCACGCTACTCATCTTCTGCATCGTCTTCGCGCTGCCCGGAGACCCCATCGCCGCGTTGTTCGGCGACAAGCGTCCCGACCCCGCGATCGCCGAGGTCCTGCGCGAGCAGTACCACCTCAACGATCCGCTGCTGGTGCAGTACTGGTACTACATCAGCGGCGTGCTCTTCGCGGGCGACTTCGGCGTCAACTTCGCCGACGTCCCCGTCTCCCAGATCATGGCGGGCAAGTTCCAGGTCACCCTGAACCTCGCGCTGACCGCGCTGGTCATGGAGGCCGTCATCGGCGTCGGCCTGGGCCTGTGGGCCGCGCTGCGCCGGGGCAGGGCCACCGACACCATGATCCTCGCCTCGACGCTGCTGTTCATCTCCGTCCCCACGCTGGTGACGGGATTCGTGTTGCAACTCCTGCTCGGCGTGAAGCTCAAACAGTGGACGGGCGCCGACATCTTCCCCGTCGCCGGCACGTTCGCGGGCTGGCGCAGCTACCTGCTGCCCGGCTTCGTGCTGGCGGGAACGTCGATCGCCTATCTGACCAGGCTCACCAGGACCAGCCTCGCGGAGACCCTGAGGGCCGACTACATCCGCACGGCCACGGCCAAGGGCCTGTCGAGACGCCGCGTCATCGGCAGGCACGGGTTGCGCAACGCGCTGATCCCGCTGGTCACCTTTCTGGGCGCCGACCTCGGCAACCTGATGGGCGGCGCGGTCATCACCGAGACGATCTTCAACCTGCAGGGAATCGGAAATCAGCTCTTCCAGTCGGTTTACTTGCGGGAACAACCGGTGGTCGTGGGCATCGTCACCATCCTGGTGCTGATCTACATCCTGGCCAACCTGGTCGTCGACATGTTGTACGCCCTGCTCGACCCGAGGATCCGCTATGAGTAACCCAACCCCGCCGGTCGGGCCCGGGCTCCCGGATACGCAGACCTTGGTCACGGAGCCCACCCAGGCGCCGGAGCGCGAGGGCAAGCAGGCCAAGGGCGGCAAGCCCGCCAGCCTGTGGACCGACGCATGGTACGACCTGCGGCGCCGGCCGATGTTCATCATCTCGGTGATCATCATCTTCGTCCTGCTGGTCATGTCGTTCTGGCCGTCGCTGTTCACCTCGATCGACCCGTTCAACGCCAGGAGCTGCGACCTGTCGACGGCGCGGCAGGGGCCCAGCCCCGGCCACCTGTTCGGCAGGGACAACCTGGGCTGCGACCTCTACGCCAGGACCATCTACGGCGCCCGCAACTCGATCATCATCGGCGTGTTCACCACGATCGTCACCACGTTGATCGGCAGCCTGCTCGGCATCATCGCCGGCTACAAGGGCGGCGCCGTCGACGCGGTGTCCTCGCGGTTCACCGAGATCTTCTTCGCCATCCCGGCGATCCTCGGCGCGCTGCTGATCGCGGCCACCTTCCGCGGCAAGGCCAACAGCATCCTGCTGGTCATCGTCGCGCTGGGAGTGCTCGGCTGGCCGATGACGTACCGCATCATGAGAGCGGCCGTGATCACCGCGAAGAACCAGGACTTCGTGGTGGCCGCCAGGGCGCTGGGCGCGGGAGCGGGCCGGATCATGTTCCGTCACCTGCTGCCCAACTCGCTCGCGCCGGTCATCGTCGTGGCCACGATCAACCTGGGCGGTTTCATCGCCGCCGAGGCCGCGCTGTCGTTCCTGGGCGTCGGCGTGCTGTCCCCGGACATCTCGTGGGGTCTGATGATCGCCGACGCGCGCAACCGGTTCCTGGAGGCGCCGCTTCCGCTGGTGTTCCCCGCCGCGTTCCTGTGCGTCACCGTGCTCGCGTTCATCATGATGGGCGACGCGGTGCGCGACGCGCTCGACCCGAAGCTCAGGTAGAAGGGGGGATCACGTGAAGAAGACGTCAGCGGACGTGCTGCCTGAGCTCTCCGAAGGTGGGGCGCTGGGCGACCATCCACTGCTCGCGGTCGACAACCTGCACGTGGAGTTCCGCACCCGCGCCGGGATCGTACGCGCGGTCAACGGGGTGAGCTACACCGTCAACCCCGGCGAGACGCTCGCGGTGCTGGGCGAGTCGGGTTCGGGCAAGTCCGTGACCGCGCAGGCGATCATGGGCATTCTCGACATGCCGCCCGCGGTGATCCCCAAGGGGGAGATCCGCTTCAAGGGCACCAACCTGCTCCAGCTGTCGGAGGAGGCCCGCACGCAGGTGCGCGGCCAGCGGATCGCGATGATCTTCCAGGACGCGCTCTCCGCGCTCAACCCGGTGTTCACCGTGGGCTGGCAGATCAGCGAGATGTTCCGGGTGCACCGGGGCATGTCCAAGGCCGACGGGCTGAAGAAGGCCGTCGAGCTGATGGACCGCGTGCGCATCCCGGCCGCCAAGCAGCGCGTCCACGACTATCCGCACCAGTTCTCCGGAGGCATGCGGCAGCGCATCATGATCGCCATGTCGATCGCGCTGGACCCCGAGGTGCTGATCGCGGACGAGCCGACCACGGCGCTCGACGTGACCGTCCAGGCACAGATCATGGAGCTGCTGGCCGAACTGCAGCGTGAGAGCCAGATGGGTCTCATCCTGATCACCCACGACCTGGGCGTCGTCGCCGACGTGGCCGACAAGATCGCCGTGATGTACGCGGGGCGCATCGTGGAGAACGCCCCCGTGCACGACATCTACAAGGGGCCCGCGCATCCGTACACGAAGGGCCTGCTGGAGTCGATCCCCCGGGTCGACCTCAAGGGCCACGAGCTGTACGCGATCAAGGGGTTGCCGCCCAACCTGCTCGATCTGCCGACGGGCTGCTCGTTCCACCCCCGGTGCCCGTACCGTCAGGACGACTGCGTGACCGACACGCCCCCGCTCCACGAGGTCAGCGGCACGCGGAACAGCGCCTGCCACTACTGGAGGGAGGTCCTCGATGGCGAGCTCCAGTGAGCGCATCCTCGAGGTGCGCGACCTGGTCAAGCACTTCCCGCTCACCCAGGGCATCGTGGTCAAGAGGCAGATCGGCGCCATCAAGGCCGTCGACGGCGTCTCGTTCGACCTGCACAAGGGCGAGACCCTGGGCATCGTGGGCGAGTCGGGCTGCGGCAAGTCCACCCTCGCCAAGGTCCTCATGGCGCTCGAACGGCCCACGTCGGGCTCGGTGACGATCAACGGCCGCGACATCGCCAAGGCCAGGGGCAACGAGCTCAAGCGCATGCGGCGCAACATCCAGATGGTGATGCAGGACCCGTACACCTCGCTGAACCCCCGGATGACCGTCGGTGACATCATCGGCGAGCCGTACGAGATCCACACCGAGGTGGCGCCCAAGGGCGACCGCCGCACGAAGGTGCAGGAGCTGCTGGAGGTCGTAGGCCTCAACCCCGACCACATCAACCGCTACCCGCACCAGTTCTCCGGCGGCCAGCGGCAGCGCATCGGCATCGCCCGCGGGCTGGCGCTGCAGCCGGAGATCATCGTCTGCGACGAGCCGGTGTCGGCCCTCGACGTGTCGATCCAGGCGCAGGTCATCAACCTGCTGGAGCGGCTGCAGAACGAGTTCGACCTGGCGTACATCTTCATCGCCCACGACCTGTCGGTGGTGCGCCACATCTCCGACCGGGTCGGGGTGATGTACCTCGGCAAGTTCGTGGAGCTCGGCAAGGACACCGAGATCTACGACCGGCCGGCGCACCCGTACACGCAGGCACTGCTGTCGGCGGTGCCGGTGCCCGACCCCGAGGGGCGGGAGCAGCGCGAGCGCATCATCCTCCAGGGTGATCCGCCGTCGCCGGCCAACCCGCCGTCGGGCTGCCGGTTCCGTACGCGGTGCTGGAAGGCGCAGGAGATCTGCGCGGAGGAGGAGCCGCTGCTGCAGATCCGGCCGGGTACGGCGCACGAGAGCGCCTGCCACTTCGCCGAGACGCACGACGTCGTCCACGTCGGCTGAACCATCGTGCAAGGGAGGGCCCTCCGAGTCCGGCTCGGAGGGCCTTCGCGCTTCAGAGGGTGGCGATGAGGGCGGAGCCGTGGCCGAACAGGCCCTGGTTGACGGCCAGGCCGGCGCGGGGGCGGAGGACCTGGCGAGGGCCCGCGCGCTCGCGCAGCTGGGTGGTGAGCTCGCAGAGCTGGGCGATGGCCTGGGCGGGGACGGCCTCGCCGAACGAGGCCAGGCCGCCCGACGGGTTGACCGGGAGGCGGCCCCCGATGGCCGTCTCGCCGGCGCGCAGCAGCTTGTCCGCCTCCCCCGGCGGGCACAGGGAGGCGTCCTCCATCCAGTCCAGTTCCAGCGCCGTCGACAGGTCGTACACCTCCGCCAGCGAGACGTCCTCTGGCCCCACCCCGGCCTCCTCGTAGGCGGCGTGCGCGATCGCCGCCCTGAACGGCTTCTCGGGCGGCGGAACGGCGGCCCAGGAGTCGGTGGCGAAGTTCGGCAGTTCCAGGACGGCGCTGGGGAAGGTCGGGGTGACGGTGGCCACGGCGGCCAGGCGTACCAGGGGGGTCGTGCCGCGGCGGCGGGCGTACTCCTCCGAGGCGAGCACCACGGCGGCGCCCCCGTCGGAGGTGGCGCAGATGTCCATCAGCCGCAGCGGATCGGCGACCATGGGGGAGGCCAGCACCTCGTCCACGGTGACGGGCCTGCGGTAGCGGGCCATGGGGTTGAGCGAGCCGGCCCGCGCGTTCTTGACCTTGACGGCGGCGAAGTCGGCATGGGTGGAGCCGTAGACGGCCATGCGCCTGCGGGCGTAGAGGCCGAAGTACGCGGGGTTGGTGGCGCCGAGGAGCCGGAAGCGCAGCCAGTCGGGGTCGTCGGGCCGGTCGCCGCTCACCGGCGCGAAGAAGCCCTTGGGCGTGGAGTCCGCCCCCATGACCAGGGCGACCTCGCACAGGCCCGCCAGGATGCGGGTGCGCGCGATGTCGACGGCCTGGGCTCCCGAGGCGCAGGCGGCGTAGCAGGAGGCGATCCTGGCACCCGACCAGCCGAGCGCCTGGGCGTAGGTGGCGCCGGCGACGAAGCCGGGGTAGCCGTTCCTGATCGTGTCCGCACCGACGAGGAAGTCCACGTCGGTCCAGGCCACGCCGGCGTCGTCGAGGGCCGCGCGGGCCGCCGCCACGCCGTACTCCACGAAGGGACGGCCCCACTTGCCCCAGGGGTGCATGCCCGTGCCCAGCACCACGACGCTCATGACGGCCGCCGCCACATCCACACCTGGGGCCCGTCGGCCAGCGGTCCCGAGGTGAGCTCCAGTTCCATGCCCACCTCCAGCTCCGCCACCGTCAGGCCCGTGACCTGGCCGAGCACCACGATGCCCGCCTCTTCCAGCTCGACCGCGGCCAGGGTCACCGGCTCGTACGGCTCCGCCGCCACGTACGGCGCCGGCGGCGGGTAACAGGCGTTCGTGTACGACCAGACCCGCCCGCGTCTCGGCAGCCGGACCTCGCGCAGGTCCGTGCCGCCGCAGCGGGGGTCGGGGCAGAGGCCGTGCCGCGGTGGGAAGCAGACGGTGCCGCAGTCCGCGCATCTGGTGCCGAGCAGGCGGACGCCGTCGTGGTCGATGGCGAACCAGCCGTCGATCGCAAACGTCATAGCCGGAGTATCACACAAGCGCTTGCTAGGTTACATCCCTTCGCCGCCTGCACTGCGTCACCAGCACCCGCGCCGACATCGCCGCCACGAGCATCACCATGCCCGCGATCACCGGCGTCCTGGAGGACGGCGGCGCCTCGCAGAAGTACGGTCCTGGCACCGCTCCTCCTGGCGCGGGCACGTCCAGCCGGGTGGCCACCCGCAGGGCGAGCGCCGCGTCGACCACCCCGTGCCCGTAGGCGCGGCTGTGGCCGCCGGCCGGCCGCCTCCTGGTGCCGAGCTCGATGGCCCGCCGCACGTGGTACGGCGACAGGCTCGGATGCGCCGACCTGATCAGGGCCGCCACGCCCGCCACCATGGCCGCGGCCGAGCTGGTGCCGTCGCCGATCACGTACGAGCGGCGACCGTCGGCCGTCACGATGTCCGTGCCCGGCGCGACCACCGAGACGTAGTCCTGCCTGTTGGAGAATCCGGCCACCGCGAGCCGCCGGTCCACGGCGCCGACGGCGATCACGCCGGGGTAGGCGGCGGGGAAGTTCTTCCTGTTGGCGGCGGCGCCGTCGTTGCCCGACGAGGCCACGAGCACGGCGCCCCTGGCGATCGCGTACTGGACGGCCTCTTCCTCCGTCGCCGACCCCTCCCAGGAGCCGCTGCCCCCGCCGAGCGACATGCTGATCACTTCGGCGCCGTGGTCGGCCGCGTAGCGGATGCCCCTGGCCAGCGCGTTGCGCCCGCCCGAGCGCTGCTTCTTGCGCTGCGGGTCGCCGTTGTCCAGCGTGACCCTGACGGACAGCACCCTGGCCTCCGGAGCCACCCCGAGGACGCCGCCCTCACGCTCCTCACCGTGCCCGTGACCGGCGATCAGGCTGGCCATGGCGGTGCCGTGGCGCCCCCACCGGTGCGGGCTCCTGGCCACCCCGGTCAGGTCGGGTCCCTGGATCACGGCGCCCGCCAGGTCGGGGTGGCGGCCGTTCACACCCGTGTCGAGCACGGCCACCACGGCGCCCGCGCCCTTGCTCGTCCGCCAGGCGTCGGGCAGCCGCATCGCGTCGAGCTGCCACTGGCCGGCCCGCGCGACCCGGCCGACGTCGTCGGAGGCGCCCGGAGCGGCGGCGCCCAGCACCGTGCCCACTGCCAGCGCTGTCACCAAGGCGGGCACGAGGATCCTGCTCATCTGGTCAGCCCCCGGACCGGTGCCGTCGCGGACCGTTCTGTGCTGGAGAGGGCCGGCGGCGGGCTGTCGCCACCCACCGGGGCGACCCCGGCCGGCACGTACGTGACCCGCGCGCCCGGGCTGAGGCCTGGCGCGGCGAAGATCGGTCGGACTGACCGGCGTTCGGGCACAGGAGGCTCCGGGGCAGGCAGGAGCGGGGACGGCATCGACAGCGGGACAACGGAAAACTGGTACACGTCGACCTCGAAAGGGAGGGGGAGGGGACGTTTGACCCGCATTCTGACACGCGACCGCTGCGTCAGCCCGACGCTTCAGTAAACAGACCGATACGCGGAGTAATTCCGATCTGTGGCTTTTTGCCCTAAGAAAGAGGGGAAAGCCGGACACGTGCTCCGGGCGGGAGCCCCAGGCGCTGCGCCGCGTCACCGGAGTTCACGGCGATCGCGATCAGCCCCGCCGAGTCCGCGAACGCCACCAGTTCGCCGGGCGGCACCGCCGAGAACGTCTCCCGGTACGGCAGCGAGAACTGCCGCCGCCCCAGCCGCACCCCCAGAGTGTCGCCCACCCGCACGCCCAGCGCATGCAGGTCGCCCGCCGTGATCGACAACTGCGTGTTGCCGTAGCGGTCGACCGAGACGACCTCGCCCTCCACCGAGCCCTCACGCAACTGGGAGGTCGGCTCCGGCAGCGAGACCAGCCTGCCGACCGGGATCTCCGGCCCCAGCTCCGCCGGGCTCAGACCGCCGCACAACCGCGCGGCGACCGGCGCGAACACGTCGCGCCCGGGAAACGTGGGCGAGACCGGCCGCAGGAAGTGCCGCTCGTCGCTGATCTCGTGGGCCGCCTGCGCGCCGCCGCCGGCGTGCACGGCCCACGACAGCAGCCCGTTGTCGGGCCCGATGAACACCCGGCCGCCCGCCTCGACGGCGACCGCGCGCCTGGAGGCGCCCGCCCCCGGATCGACCGCGGCGATGTGGACGCCCACCGGGAGGTAGGGGATGGTCTGTGCGAGCACGGCCGCGCCGCGTCGTACGTCTCCCGCGGGGATCAGGTGGCACACGTCGATCACCCTGGCCTCGGGGGCGATCCCGGCGATCACTCCATGGCAGGCCGCCACATAGCCGTCTTCGAGCCCATAATCCGTGAGCAGCGTGATTACTGAGGTCACATCTGGTGACTGTACGTCTGTCGAACCGCCATGAACAGCAGCGCCCCGCACATTACGATGGCCACGGGCCGCGTGCGTGCGACGTGAACGTCACACGCCCCTTTCGAGGAGGACACCATGGGAGCACCGCTCAGCGGTGACAATGCTGCCCAGGAGCCGTCCCGCCGGCAATCACTCTCACAACGCGATCACGAGCTCCTCGCCTTCGAGCGCCAGTGGTGGCGCCACGCGGGCGCGAAGGAGCAGGCCATCAAGGAGACCTTCGGGTTCTCCGCCACGCGCTACTACCAGCTGCTCGGCGAGCTGATCGACAGGCCCGAGGCGCTCGAGCAGGACCCCATGCTGGTCAAGAGGCTGCGCAGGTTACGCTCCACCCGTCAGCGTGACCGGGCCGCCAGAAGGCTTGGCATGCGCCCCTGACCGGCTGGGTACGGCAGCCGCGTGAGGAACATCCCTGGAATGGAAGCGATCCTGAGCGATCCGGCAGGCGCCGTGATCGGGCTCGACTTCGACGGCACGCTGTCGCCGATCGTGCCCGATCCCGCCGAGGCCGTGATCCACCCGAAGGCCCCCGAGGTTCTCGCCAGGCTGGGCGCCCACGTTCTCGCGGTGGTCATCGTGACCGGCAGGCCCCCGGCCACCGTGCTGGAGCTGGGGCCAGGGCTGGCCGACGTGCCGGGGCTGGTCGTGCTCGGACACTACGGGTTCGAACGCTGGGAGCATGGCCGTGTCTCCGCACCCCCGCCCCCCGCCGGCGTGCCGCGCAGCGAGGCCGAACTGCCGCTGCTGCTCGACTCGCTGGGCGTCGAGGGCGTGACCGTCGAGGACAAGGGCCGGGCCGTGGCCGTGCACACCCGGCGCAGCCCCGACCCCGACGGCACCCTCGCCAAGCTGCGCGAGCCGCTGGCCAAGCTGGCCGAGAAGCACGGCCTGGTGATCGAGCCCGGCCGCTACGTCCTGGAGCTGCGGCCGCCGGGCATGGACAAGGGCCAGGCGCTCAGCCTGTTCCTGGCCGAGCGGGCCGCGAGATCCGTCCTGTTCGCCGGCGACGACCTCGGCGACCTGGCCGCGTACGACGCCGTCGACGCCTCCAACCTGCCGGGCGTGACCGTGTGCAGCGGCTCCACCGAGGTGACCGCGCTGGCCGAGCGGGCCGACATCGTGGTGGATGGCCCCGAGGGAGTGGTGGCGCTGCTCGGCGAGCTGGCGTCCGCGTTCAGCGGTTCGTGAGCGGCCGCCGCTACGGTCCTGCACATGTCGAAGCGCCCCGGCGCGAGTACAGGCGATTCGCCGTCGTGGCGGGTCCACAGGCCAGGGCCGTGTTCCGGCAGCCCTCAGGCGAGGGCGTCGAGCTGGGCCTCCAGCCACTTCTGCGGCGGCAGGGCGGTGGCCGCCGCGCGCAGCTTGTCGCGGCGCGTCCGCCGCTCGTCCTCCGGCATGACGAGCGCGTCGTGCAGCGCGGCGGCGGTGCCGCTGATGTCGTAGGGGTTGACCAGGAGCGCGTGGGAGCCCAGCTCGGCCGCCGCCCCCGCCTCCCGCGACAACACCAGCGCGCAGCGCGGCGACAGCACGGGGCCCTCCTTGGCCACCAGGTTCATGCCGTCTCGGATGGGGTTGACCAGCAGCACGTCGGCCATCCGGTACGCGGCGAGGGAGCGCGGATAGTCGTCGTCGACGTTGAGGATCAGCGGGTCCCAGTCTTCGGTGGCGTACTCGTCCTCGATCTGCCGGGCGCAGCGCTGCACCGACGCGGTGTATTCGCGATATTCGGGCAGGTCGTGCCGGCTCGGGTAGGCGAAGGCCAGGTGCACGACCCGGCCGTGCCACTCGGGGTGGGCGCCGAGGAACTCGCCGTAGGCCACCAGGCCGCGCACGATGTTCTTCGACAGCTCGGTGCGGTCGATGCGGACGATCAGCCTGCGGTCGCCCACCTGCTCCTTCAGCGCGGTCATGTGCGACTCGACGTCGGGCTCGCAGGCCCGCTCCCAGAGGGCGGCGCCGTCCACGCCGAGGCTGTGCACGCCGATGCGGGTCGTCCTGCCGGCGTGGGTGACGCTGCGCCCGACGCGGTCGGCCTCCGCGCCCAGCAGGGCCTCGCAGCAGTCCATGAACGCCTGCGCCCACCTGTCGGTGAGGAATCCGGCGTGATCGGCTCCCAGAATGCCTTCCAGGACCTCTCGCGCCACCTCGTCGGGCAGCAGGGAGAAGTATTCGGGCGGCGCCCACGGCGTGTGGCTGAAGTGGGCGATGCGCAGGTCCGGCCGCTCGGCGCGGAGCATCGCCGGGGTCAGGGTCAGGTGGTAGTCCTGCACCATCACCCTGGCCTCGTGGCCGGCCTCCTCGGCCAGCGCCAGCGCGAACGCGCCGTTGTAGTCGCGGTAGGACTCCCACTCGCGGCCGAACTTGGTGCCGAAGAGCGGCGCGTTGGGGATGTCGTAGAGCAGGTGGTTGACGAACCACAGCGTGGAGTTGGCCACGGCGTTGTAGGCGCGGTGGAAGGTGGCGGGCGGGATGTCGAGCATGCGCAGCGGGCCGGTGTCGTAGCCGGCCTGGTCGATGCGGCCGCCGGGGGCCAGGCGCACCGCGCTGCGGTCACCGTCGGACAACGCCGCGCAGACCCACAGGACGCCGTCGTCCTTGGCCACGCCGGACAATCCCGACACCAGCCCGCCGCCGCCGCGCCGCATGGTCAGCTCGCCGTCGTCGGAGACGGTGAAGGAGACGGGGCCGCGGTTGGAGGCCACCAGGACGTTGTTCACCGCGCCCGCTCCGGCCGCGCGGGCCGCCGGCAGGGCGGCGAGCTGGTGTGAGACCTCAAGGTGACTCCTTCCGGCTGGCGGGTCGGTGCAGACGGGACCACACTGATCATCGTGGTGAACGGCCCATCGGAAAAGGAAGGATGCCAACAAGGCTCCCTATGACCCTAGGATCCCAGGCATGGCGCTTGATGAGCTAACCGAGGAACTCGCCCGCTCCGCCGCGGCCGGAGACCACCGTGCTCTTGGCGAGCTGCTGCGGCGGATCGAGCCCGATGTGATGCGTCACTGCGCCCGCATCCTGCCCTACCACCAGGACGCCGAGGAGGCCTCCCAGGACACCCTGCTGGCCGTGGCGCGCAACATCGGGCGCTTCGAGGGGCGGGCCAGGTTCAGCACCTGGCTGCACATCGTGACGGCCAACTGCGCGCGCACGACCTACCGGTCGCTCAAACGCCGGGCGGCCGAGCAGAGCTCGGACGAGCTGCCGATGCAGAAGCCCGACGTGCGGCGCGTCAGCGTGATCGCGGGCTCGCGGCTCGACCTGCTCGACGCCATGGAGGCGCTGGAGGCCGACAAGCCGGATCTGGCGCAGGCGCTGGTTCTGCGCGACATCGTCCAGCTCGACTACAACGAGGTGGCCGACCAGCTGGGCATCCCGCTCGGCACCGCGAAGTCGCGCATCCACCAGGCGCGCAAATATGTGCAGGGCGTGCTGGGAGACGACTATCGCTGAGATCGTACGTCTCATTATTTGAGACGGGAGGACGTTTCCGCCACGTGGGCGGGTAGAGTCCGAGTCGACAACTGAATATTGCTCATCCAGAGGGGTGGAGGGACCGGCCCTGCGAAGCCCCGGCAACCCTCCCGGCTTGTGACTCGCGACCTGGCGAGGCCGACCGGGACAAGGTGCCAATTCCGGTCTGTGGTCAAGGTGGCCGCAGACGAAGATGAGGGAAGGCCTCGCTTCATGTCGCACGATTTCGGTCCCGCCGTCGGTCTGTCCTGCCGCGAGTGCGGCGCGCGTTACCCGCTCGGTCCGAGCTTCGCCTGCCAGGAGTGTTTCGGGCCGCTCGAAGCGGCCTACGAGTTCGGCGAGGTGACCCGCGCGGCCATCGAGTCGGGCCCCGCCAACATCTGGCGCTACCGCTCGCTGCTGCCCGTGCCGGCCGACGTCGCCGACAAGCCCAACATGAACCCCGGCTGGACCAAGCTGGTCAGGGCCGGCAACCTCGGGCGGGCGCTCGGCATCAGATCCCTCCACGTCAAGGACGACTCGGGCAACCCCACCCACTCCTTCAAGGACCGCGTGGTCGCCATGGCCGTCGAGGCGGCCCGCAACTTCGGCTTCCACACGCTCTCCTGCTCCTCCACCGGCAACCTCGCGGGCGCGGTGACGGCCGCCGCGGCGCGGGCCGGGCTGGAGGCGTGCGTGTTCATCCCGGCCAACCTCGAACAAGCCAAGATCGCCATGGCCCGGGTGTTCGGCGGCCGGCTGGTCGGCATCGAGGGCACCTACGACGACGTCAACAGGTTCTGCTCCGAGTTGATCGGCGACCCGCTCGGTGACAAGTGGGGGTTCACCAACATCAACCTGCGCCCTTACTACGCCGAGGGCTCCAAGACGCTCGCGTACGAGATCGCCGAGCAGCTCGGGTGGCGGTTGCCCGAGCAGATCATCATCCCCATCGCCTCGGGCTCGCAGCTCACGAAGATCGACAAGGGCTTCAAGGAGCTGGTGGCGCTGGGGCTGGTCGAGGACACGCCCTACAAGATCTTCGGGGCTCAGGCGGCCGGGTGCTCGCCGGTGTCGACCGCCTACAAGGCGGGGCACGACGTCGTGCAGCCGGTCAGGCCCGACACCATCGCCAAGTCGCTGGCCATCGGAAACCCCGCTGACGGGCCGTACGTGCTGGACATCGCGCGGCGGACCGGAGGGGGCGTCGAGGACGTCACGGACGCCGAGATCGTGGCCGCCATCAAGCTCCTGGCCTCGACGGAGGGCATCTTCGCCGAGACCGCGGGCGGCGTGACCGTGGGCGTGCTGAAGAAGCTCACCGAGACCGGGCAGCTCGACCCGGAGGCCGAGACCGTGGTGCTGAACACCGGCGACGGCCTCAAGACGCTCGACGCGATCAGCGGCGACGCCAGGCCCACGGCCGTGATCAAGCCCTCCCTCGACGCGTTCCGCGCGACTGTCTGACAACCAGGAAAGGCGAGGTAAACCATGAGCGTTTCTGTGCGGATTCCCACCATTCTGCGCACCTACACCGGGGGCAACGCGGAGGTCAGTGGCGAGGGCGCGACTCTTCGTGACGTGCTGGCCAAGCTGGACTCTGACTACCCGGGTATCGGCGCGAGAATCCTGGATGAATCGGGCAAGATTCGGCGTTTTGTCAACGTTTATGTGGGGGAAGAGGACGTCCGATTCGCCCAAGGGCTGGACACTCCGGCGCCGGAGGGCACCCAGATCTCCATCATCCCCGCCGTCGCCGGCGGTTGAGTGCGGCAGATCACACTTCGGCGAAGGCGCCCCTTGCGGGCGCCTTCTTCTTTTCCCAGCAATTCAACGTTGAACCGTCGATGAGAGGAAATGCGCAGTCTGCGGATTGACTCTGTTGCCAAACCCCGTGCCACAGGTATGGTCGAGGGCGATCGCCTGGCTGATTTTCCGTTAAGTCAGGCGATTACGGGTCTCGCGAAGGAATGGGCGAGGTCTGGGAGCCCAGTAAGAGGAGTCGGAAGTGGCGCAGGGCACCGTCAAGTGGTTCAACGCGGACAAGGGCTACGGCTTCATCGCGGTAGACGGTGGTAAGGATGTATTCGTCCATTACTCAGCGATCATGATGGACGGGTACCGCTCTCTCGAACAGGGACAGCGTGTCGAGTTCGAGATCACGCAGGGCCAGAAGGGGCCGCAGGCGGAGTCCGTCAGGACGGTCTGATTACCGCACTGGTATGCACCGGCGGGTTCGCACGGCAGCGCAGTCCGGGCGAACCGTCACCTTTCTTCGTCGATCCTGGTACGGCGAGCCGTGTGCGCGAACCGCGGCCAGCGGTGCGCCCACGGGGCGGCTCGCCGGACAGACGACTGACCTGGGGGAAGTGCCGACCACGGGTGAGTTCGCTTGCACTCGGCAGGGTAGAGTGCTAAACAGTTCGTTGGCACTCTGTGCAGCAGAGTGCCAACACCGGATCGAGACGATGGGGTCTGCCGAACGGAGATGCTGACCCATGCCGTCGCGGGCGTCGGCTCGGTCCACGACAAGCCACCCTGCATCTGGGAGGTCTAGCCTTATGGCAGCCAAGATGATCGCGTTTGACGAGGACGCCCGGCGCGGTCTCGAGCGCGGTATGAACCAGCTCGCCGACGCCGTCAAGGTGACCCTGGGCCCCAAGGGGCGCAACGTCGTGCTGGAGAAGAAGTGGGGCGCTCCCACGATCACCAACGACGGTGTGTCCATCGCCAAGGAGATCGAGCTCGAGGACCCGTGGGAGAAGATCGGCGCGGAGCTGGTCAAGGAAGTCGCCAAGAAGACGGACGACGTCGCCGGCGACGGCACCACGACCGCCACCGTGCTCGCCCAGGCGCTGGTGCGTGAGGGCCTGCGCAACGTGGCCGCCGGCGCCAACCCGATGGCTCTGAAGAAGGGCATCGAGGCGGCCGTCGAGCGGGTCAGCGAGGAGCTCTCCAAGCTGGCCAAGGACGTGGAGACCAAGGAGCAGATCGCTTCGACCGCCTCCATCTCCGCAGCCGACCCCGAGATCGGCGCGCTCATCGCCGAGGCGATGGACAAGGTCGGCAAGGAAGGCGTCATCACCGTCGAGGAGAGCAACACCTTCGGCCTCGAGCTCGAGCTCACCGAGGGCATGCGCTTCGACAAGGGCATGACGTCGATGTACTTCGTCACCGACTCCGACCGCATGGAGGCCGTGCTCGAAGACCCGTACATCCTGATCGTCAACGGCAAGGTCTCCGCCAACAAGGACCTGCTGCCGCTGCTCGACAAGGTCGTGCAGTCCGGCAAGCCGCTGCTGATCATCGCCGAGGACGTCGAGGGCGAGGCCCTGGCGACCCTGGTGGTCAACAAGATCCGCGGCCTGTTCCGCTCCGTGGCCGTCAAGGCCCCGGGCTTCGGCGACCGCCGCAAGGCCATGCTCAACGACATCGCCATCCTGACCGGTGGTCAGGTCATCGCCGAGGAGGTCGGCCTCAAGCTCGAGACCGCCACCCTCGACCTGCTGGGCCGTGCCCGCAAGGTGGTCGTGACCAAGGACGAGACGACGATCGTCGACGGCGCCGGTGACGCCGAGCAGATCTCCGGCCGGGTCAACGAGATCCGCGCCGAGATCGAGCGCACCGACTCCGACTACGACCGCGAGAAGCTCCAGGAGCGGCTGGCCAAGCTGGCCGGCGGCGTGGCCGTCATCAAGGCGGGCGCGGCGACCGAGGTCGAGCTCAAGGAGCGCAAGCACCGCATCGAGGACGCCGTCCGCAACGCGAAGGCGGCCGTCGAGGAGGGCATCGTCCCGGGTGGTGGCGTGGCGCTGCTGCAGGCCGGTGCCAAGGCGTTCGACAAGCTCGAGCTCAACGGCGACGAGGCCACCGGTGCGGGGATCGTGAAGAAGGCTCTCGAGGAGCCGCTGAAGCAGATCGCGGTCAACGCCGGCCTCGAGGGCGGCGTCGTGGTCGAGCGCGTGCGCAACCTCACCCCGGGTGAGGGTCTCAACGCCGCGTCGGGCGAATACGTCAACATGTTCGAGGCCGGCATTATCGACCCGGCCAAGGTGACGCGCTCGGCGCTGCAGAACGCCGCCTCGATCGCGGCGCTCTTCCTCACCACCGAGGCCGTCATCGCCGAGAAGCCGGAGAAGACCCCGGCCGCTCCCGCCGGCATGCCCGGCGGCGGCGACATGGACTTCTAGGTCCTGTTTAGCGAGGCACGTCCCAAAAGAGCGGTCCGGTTTTTCCGGGCCGCTCTTGCTTTTGTTTGACTGCCATTACGTTTCGCAATTGATTCGCTACTTCGAGTGAGAAAGGGTTGTCACCACATCACCTCATCGAAGGAGCAGATAAGTGTTCTCCCGCAGTAAGCGCATGCTGGGCGTCGCCGTTCTCGGCCTCGCCTCCGTGACCCTCACGGCCGTTCCCGCGCATGCCGACAACCCTGTCGTCTTCACCCAGACCGTGACCCGGAGCGGGCCGCTGTGCGCGCTGCAAGCCTGGGTGCCGCTGCTCGGCAACGTGGGGCCGCTGGCCAAGACCTGCGGCTAGCGCCCACGCGAAAGGCGCCCCACCAGCGTGCGGTGGGGCGCCTTTCGCGTCGTCAGACCCCGTAGTGGGGGATGAGGTGGCCGCGGGCCAGGGTGTTGGCGGTGATGTTGAAGCCCACCACCGCCGGGCTGGCGCCGCTGTCCAGGCCGAGCGAGTCGACCCCCAGCGCGTGGACCGTGAAGACGTAGCGGTGCGGGTCGCCAGGAGGCGGGGCGGCGCCGCCGTAGTCTTTCGTGCCGTAGTCGTTGCGGGCGTGCACCGCGCCCGCGGGCAGACCCTTGAACTCCGGGGCCGTGCCCGCGCCCGTCGGCAGCCCGGTGACCGAGGCGGGGAGGTCGAAGAGCACCCAGTGCCAGAAGCCGCTGCCTGTGGGGGCGTCGGGGTCGAAGCAGGTGACGGCGTAGGAGCGGGTCTCGGCGGGAGCGCCGGACCAGCGCAGCTGGGGCGAGAGGTTCTGGCCGGTCATGCCCCAGTCGTTGAAGACGTGCAGGTCGTTGAGTCGCTCGCCGTCCTGGAGGTCGTCGCTCTCCACCACGAGCGCGGGGACCGACGGCAGGTGTTCATGGGGAAGGGGCGCTGGCACGGCATCCTCCTAGGTTGAGAGCTCCTTGCCCAGCCATCCTAGAAGCGGCCGTGCCGGACGCCCGTCAGCCGGCCAGCTGTGCCGGCAGCGGCTTGTCGTGCAGGACCGTCAGCGAGGTCACCGCCCGGGTCAGGACCACGTAGAGCCTGGCCAGGCCGCGGGGCTCGGCCGCGACGATGTCGGCGGGCTCCACGACGACGACGTGGTCGTACTCCAGGCCCTTGGCGAGTGTCGCGGGCACGATGAGCAGGCGGTGCTCTTCGGCCGAGTCGGGGTCGAGAACGGCGTGGGGGAGGCCGGCGAGGGCCTCGGAGACCGCGTCGACCATCGCGTCAGGGGCGATGACGCCGATCGAGCCGTCCTTGGCCAGGGCCTCCTCGGCGGCCTGCGCGACCGAGCCGCCCTCGCGGACGGTGAGCGACCCGGCGCCGGGCCGCAGCGACTGCGGGGCGGCCAGGCCTGGGGCGATCGAGGGGAGCAGGCGGGCAGCGTAGTCGAGGACCTCCCTCGGCACGCGGAAGCCGAGCGTCAGCTCCGTGACCTCGCCCTCGTGCTGGCCCAGGTGGCCGAGCACCGACTCCCACGAACGCGTCGACCACGGCGTGGTGCCCTGGGCGAGGTCGCCGAGCACGGTGGCCGAGCCGTTGCGGCAGCGGCGGCCGAGGGCGCGCAACTGCATCTCGGACAGGTCCTGGGCCTCGTCGACCACGAGGTGGCCCAGCGACGGTGTGCGTTCCATCAGGTCGCGGAGCTCGTCGAGGAGCGCGGCGTCGGCGGCCGACCATTTGGCGGACTTCCAGCTCCGGTACGGCTTGCGCCACAGGAGCGTTTCCTGCTCTTCGGGCGACAAATCTGATTTAGCGGCTCGCGCTAGGAATTCCGGATCTGACAGCAAGCGGTGAAGGACCTGTTCGGGCGTCAGTTTGGGCCAGACCGCTTCCACGAGTTGTTTCACCGGTTTCGACCGGGCCACCGCGTCCTGCACCCGGTCGTCGGGCGACTCGCCGCGCTGCTCCATGCGTACGAGGACCATGTGGGCCAGCCGTTGCGCCAATGCCGCCCGGCCGGGGTTGTAGCGCGTGGTGCCGCGCAGGGAGGCCACGATCTCGCGTACTTCGTAGTCGGCCACCCGGTGCCGGTAGGCGCCCTTGGTGTAGACGAGGCCCTCCTCCGGTTTCACGATGTGCAGCCAGAGAGCGCGTTCGAGCACCGCCGCCATCCTGGCGTCGCCCTTCACCGCGGCCACCATCGGATCCTCGGGCGCGGCGTGCTCGCCGAGCAGGTCGGCCACCGTGGTCTGGTCGACCTTGACCTCGCCGAGCGCGGGCAGCACCGAGGAGATGTAGGACAGGAACGCCCGGTTGGGCCCGACGATCATCACGCCCGACCTGGCCAGCCGCTCGCGGTGGGTGAACAGCAGGTAGGCGGCGCGGTGCAGGCCGACGGCGGTCTTCCCGGTGCCGGGGGCGCCCTGCACGCACACCGTCTGGGCCAGGGTGGAGCGGACGATCTCGTCCTGGTCGGGCTGGATCGTGGCGACGATGTCACGCATCGGGCCGGTGCGGGGGCGTTCGATCTCCTCGGTGAGGATCCTGGACGGGCCGATCTCGACGCCTTCGCCGAGCGGCTCGTCCTCGAACGCGGTCAGCGCCCCGCCGTGGTAGCCGAAGCGGCGCCGGCGTGCGATCCCCATGGGGTCGGCGGGACTGGCCTGGTAGAACGCGCGGGACACCGGCGCGCGCCAGTCGATGACCAGCGGCCTGCTGTGGCCGTCGTGCACGTGGCGGCGCCCGACGTAGATCGTGGCGGGCAGGTCGTCGCCTTCTCCCTCGTGCCCATGGTCGCGATCGCTCGGCCCGTCGCTCTCTGGTCGCGGGCCCTTCCGCTCCGCGCGGTCGAGGCGGCCGAAGAACAGCGGGGTGTCGGGATGGTCGGCGAGCGCGGCCACCCGCTGGTCGAGCAGCGACTGGAGGATCTGCTGCGACACCCAGTCGCCGGCCGCGTCGGACGAGAGGGACTGGGCGTGGGCGCGCATGGCTTTGAGCGCGGCTCTGGACTCGGCCAGGTGGGCCTGCTCGTCGGCGAGCACGTCGGTGGGTATGTCGGGGGCCAGTTGGTGTGCGGGCATGCGGAAGCGCCTCCCTGGTTGAACGACGGAGGTGGTTACAGGCAGCGAATCCGCCAGTTTAGTCGCCATGATTGCGGGCTTCCAAAGCATTTAGCTCCGGCGGCCTGGGTACGCATAGGGGGTGGTGCGGGTCCGGCTCCGTTTCTCGCCGATCATTCCCACGGTCGCGAGCCTCCTCCTGGCGGCGCTGTGGGGACTCTCGGTGTTCGCGGGGTGGGGGCTGCAGGCGTTCTGCGCCGGTGGCGAGTCGACGGCGACGTGTTCGCAGCGTCTCGGCACGGTCTTCACGCTGTCGGGGGTGTTCGCGGTGGTCGCCGCGTGCTGCACGGTGGCGGCCTGGCTCCTGCCGTGGTCGCGGCACGACCCGCGCACGTTCGGCCACCTGATGGGCGCCGGCGTGCTGTTCTGGATCGTCGCGGGGGCGGTGCTCTTCGTCGGCGGTCTGCTGGTCAGGTAGAGGGGCAGATCCGCTCGCAAGGGATCAAGCTCGGAATACCGAAAAATTCGGGCATATCAGGTGGGTTTGTCGGATCATGGGGGTATGTCGCAGGCGGCGTGATAGTACGCAGGTGAGGGGGGTGGTTCGATTGTCTTCGACCCGCGGAGTCTCGTGGACGTGAAGCCACGCTGATGCCCGGCCGCTCGGGCGAGCGGCTGGGCATGACCGCCGGCATCGCCGTCACACGCCGCCGAGCACGTCGTCGGCGTCGATGATCTGGTACGCGTACCCCTGCTCGGCGAGGAACCGCTGCCGGTGCGCCGCGAACTCCTGGTCGACCGTGTCGCGGCTGACCACCGTGTAGAACCGGGCGCCCCCGCCGTCGGCCTTGGGCCGCAGCACGCGTCCGAGCCGCTGCGCCTCCTCCTGGCGCGAGCCGAACGTCCCCGACACCTGGATCGCGATGGCCGCCTCGGGCAGGTCGATGGAGAAGTTGGCCACCTTCGACACCACCAGCACCTGGATCTCCTTGTCGCGGAAGGCCTGGTAGAGGCGCTCGCGCTCCTTGACCCGGGTCTCGCCCTTGATGACCGGCGCGTTGAGGTGCTCGCCTAGCTCGTCGAGCTGGTCGATGTACTGGCCGATGACCAGCACCTGCTCGCCCAGGTGGCGGCGGACCAGCGCCTCGGTCACCTGCGTCTTGGACGGCGTGGTCGCGCAGAACCGGTAGCGCTCCTCCGACTCGGCCATCGCGTACGCCAGCCGCTCGTCGTCGGTGAGCGTGACCCGCACCTCGACGCAGTCGGCCGGCGCGATCCAGCCCTGGTTCTCCATCTCCTTCCACGGCGCGTCGTAACGCTTGGGGCCGATCAGCGAGAACACGTCGCCCTCGCGGCCGTCCTCGCGCACCAGCGTCGCGGTCAGCCCGACCCGCCTGCGGGCCTGCAGGTCGGCGGTCATCCTGAAGATCGGGGCGGGCAGCAGGTGCACCTCGTCGTAGACGATCAGACCCCAGTCGCGGGCGTCGAACAACTCCAGATGGCTGTAGACGCCCTTCCGCCTGGTGGTCATCACCTGGTAGGTGGCGATGGTGACCGGGCGGATCTCCTTCTTCGTGCCGGAGTATTCGCCGATCTCGTCCTCGGTCAGCGACGTGCGCTTGAGCAGCTCGGTCTTCCACTGGTGGGCCGAGACCGTGTTCGTCACCAGGATCAGCGTGGTGGCCTGGGCGTGCGCCATGGCGGCCGCGCCGACGAGTGTCTTGCCCGCGCCGCACGGCAGCACGACCACGCCGGAGCCGCCGTGCCAGAAGGCGTCGGCCGCCTCCTGCTGGTAGGGGCGCAGCTTCCAGTCGTCCTGCCTCAGCGTGATCGGGTGCTGCTCCCCGTCGACGTAGCCGGCCAGGTCTTCGGCGGGCCAGCCGAGCTTGAGCAGGGCCTGCTTGACGTTGCCCCGGTCGCTCGGGTGCACGATCACGGAGTCGGGGCCGAGCCGCTCGCCCAGCATCGGCTGGATCTTCCTGGAGCGCAGCACCTCCTCCAGCACGGCCCGGTCGGTGGAGGTCAGCACCAGGCCGTTGGCGGGGTCCTTCTCCAGCCGCAGGCGGCCGTAGCGCGCCATGGTCTCGGCGACGTCGACCAGCAGGGCGTGCGGCACCGGGTAGCGGCTGAAGCTGATCAGCGCGTCGATGACCTGCTCGGCGTCGTGGCCGGCCGCGCGGGCGTTCCACAACGCCAGCGGGGTGACGCGGTAGGTGTGCACGTGCTCGGGGGCGCGCTCGAGCTCGGCGAACGGCGCGATCGCCTTGCGGCACGCGTCGGCCCGCTCGTGGTCGACCTCGAGCAGCAGCGTCTTGTCCGATTGGACGATCAGCGGTCCATCGCTCACTGGCTTGTCTCCGTGGGGTTGGGGCGGGCCCTGCAGGACCATCGTCTCCTGATCCCGGCTCGGCCGCTCCAGTGTGCAACATTCAGGGCGTCGGGATTAGTCCTGCCGCCCTTGGACGCGGCCTCGTGGAGACCCGCTGAGCTCCGTCAGTCGTCGAGGTAGCCGTTGAGGCCCAGGAAGAGGATCGTGCCGATGCCCAGCACGAAGCCCACCCCGAACAGGACCCAGCTCCAGATCACCATCGTGCGGGCGGTCTGCGGCTCGTTGCGCGCCTTGCTCAGCGCCAGTCCCGCGAGGATCGCGCCCGGCAGGCCGAGGACGTTGCAGCAGGAGACGAGCGCGAGGAGGTTGAGCACGAGCGAGACGATCGCGTTGGCGAGCGGGCCTTCGTCGCGCGGAGGCGGCGGATAGCCGTAGCCGAAGCCGTACTGCGGGGGCGGCTGGTCGCCGTAGGGCGCGCCGTACGGCTGGTACGGATAGCCCGA
The DNA here is from genome assembly GCF_039871515.1 of Nonomuraea sp. B1E8. NCBI lineage: Bacteria > Bacillati > Actinomycetota > Actinomycetes > Streptosporangiales > Streptosporangiaceae > Nonomuraea > Nonomuraea sp. B1E8. The sequence goes on from NZ_JBDPLS010000023.1 coordinate 39,380, forward strand.
TGGGTCCTGCTGGCTCATGGTCACCTCCAGACAGGTCAACACTTATCACGGAATTGAGGCGCGGCTGACCGAGAGAGCGTACCCGGTGCGGCCGTGACGTGCTCGCGGCTCCTCAGCCGAGCAGCGCGCGCAGCGCCTTGCGGTCGAGCTTGAGCACGCTCGTGACCGGGATCGAGTCGGCGAACCTCACTTCCCGCGGATATCTCACCCGGCCGACCCGGTCGCGGGCCCACCCGATCAGCTCCTCGGCTCCGGTCTCGGCGCCCGGCCTGAGCTGCACGAACGCCACGACCTCCTCGCCGACGCGCGGGTCGGGACGGCCGACGACGCCCGACATCACCACGTCGGGGTGCTGGTTGAGCGCGTCCTCCACGTCGCGGGGGAACACGTTGAAGCCGCCGCGGATGATCAGGTCCTTCTTCCTGTCGACAATGTAGAGGTAGCCGTCGTCGTCCACGCAGCCGATGTCGCCCGTACGCAGCTCGCCGCCGGCCAGCGCCGTGCCCTCGGGGTCGGGCTCGTGCTCGCCCCAGTAGCCGAGCATCAGCGACTCGCCGGAGACGCAGATCTCCCCGATGTCCCCGGTCTCCGTGGCCTCGCCCTCGCTGTCGCGGATGGTGATCGTGTAGCCGGGCAGCGGCAGGCCGACGCTGCCGACCCTGCGCCGGTCGGGCGGGTTGAAGGTCGTCACGGCGCTGGTCTCGGTCAGTCCGTAGCCCTCCAGGATCTGCACGCCCGGCATCCTGCGCTCGAACTCCGCCAGCGTCTCCCTGCCGAGCGGGGCCGCGCCGCACGTGAGGAAGGCGAGGTCGGGCAGCGGATGCGACTCCAGCGGTTCGGCGAGGAGCATCCGGATCATGGACGGGACCACGGTGCCGTACTGGACGCGCTGCTCGGCGGCCAGCGACAGGAACGCTTTCGGCTCGAACCAGCGCATCAGCACCGCCTGCTGCGGCTCCGTGGCGTGCATCGAGGCGACCGAGGTGATCAGCCCGTACGCGTGGGACAGAGGTACGGGCACCAGCGCGCGGTTCCTGCCCTCCTGGCGGGACAGCTCGTAGGCGGCCCTGGCCACGTGCCAGAGGCCCCGGTGGCTCAGCATGACGCCCTTGGCCTTGCCCGTGGTGCCGCCGGTGTACATGAGCGCGGCCAGGTCGCCGGGGTCCCTGTGCACGAGCCCGTGTTCGGAGGCCCGCTCCAGCTCGGCCGTGTCCACGAAGATCGCGATGTCGACGGCGGCGGCGCGTACGGTCTCCTCCAGCTCGGGCGAGGTGACGATCGCGCGGGCGCCGCTGTCGATCAGGATGTGCCGCAGCTCCGCGGGCCCCACCAGGAACACCACCGGCGTCACCACCGCGCCCGCCGCCCACAACGCCTGGTAGAGCAGCGGCACCTCGGGCGAGGTCGCCATCATGACGGCCACCCGGTCGCCGGGCCGGATGCCGGCTTCGACGAATCCGCCGCACATGCGGCGCGCGCGTTCGGCGAGCGCGTGGCTGCGCAGCCACACCCCGTCGTAGAACATCGCGTCGTGGTCGTCGAAGCGGCTCCATGACTCCTCGGCCAGGCTGCCCAGCGTCTGCTCGGTCACATGCCCAACCTGATGCGAATGACGTTGCGCCGTCAACCCTTGATGTCGTGCCGGGGCACCCTTGACGGGCCCATGCGGGCGATACCCGGCGGGGTCGGTAAATCGATATAAAGCTCCGGCTGCGGCCATTTGTGCTTTCTGCTCGACCTCGATCGTTCCATGGTGGAAGATCTAGGCGAAGGGAGTGGTCGACGTGTCCCCATAAACCCGTGAGTCGCCTGAAAGGCCTGTTCAGGGCGCTGTTGTGACGCTCTGTATTGCCTTCGTGGAAAAAGAAGAAAGTTTTTGATCTTCCATCTTTCCTGTAGACAAGTTTCCAGTCAATCACCGAGGTGGCTTCGTGACCGACACGCCTGAACCAGGCGAGATCGACCTCGACACCATAACGCTCAGTCAGAGCGTCATCGCCGTCAATGACCGGCCGCGCGCCACGACCGGCCCGGTCACGCACGACCTCAGCCGGCGGGAGGCCGACATCCTGCTCCGCTCCTACCGGGAGCCGGGCTGCTTCCCCGAGGCGGTGCGCCGCCTGGCCATGCGGCACCTGCTGGTCCTCGTGGGCGCGGAGGAGACCGGCAAACGATTAGGGGCCATCGCCCTGCTCTCGCGCATGTCGCTGGCCGAGAGCACGATCACGGTGCTGTCCCCGGCCGCCACCGCTCTGGAGCTGCTCTCCGCGACCGACTACGGGCCCGGGCAGGCGTACGTGCTGCACGACTGGATCGCGGCCGGCGCCCAGCGGATCGAGCTGGTCAACCTCGCCCGCAAGCTGGCCGAGCTGGGCTCCTACCTCGTCATCACCAGGAACGGCGGGCCCTCCCAGGCGGTCGAGGTGGAGCAGCCGTGGTGCGCCCCCGACCCCGGCGAGCTGTTCGACCTGTGCCTGAGCACCTACGGGCCGCGCGCGGGCACCGGCGCCGAGCAACTGGCCGACGCCAGGAACCACGCGCTCACCCTGCCGACGCCCGCCGCGGTGGTCCAGCTGGCCACGCGGCTGGTCCGCGACGGCGAGCCGGCGCGCTGATCGCGGCCCTCACCGGCCGGGCCCGCGTCAGAGGCCGGTCACGCCCGTGATGCGGTGGAGGGCGAAGCGGTGCACGGCCGCCCTGGTCTCGTCGTAGGCGGTCAGGTAGCCGCCCTCCATCCGGGCCGGCTCCAGGATGCGCGAGGTCGCGTTGCCCTGGGAGTCGAGATAGCCGATCCACACGCGTACGCCCTGCTTGATCGCCTCCTGCAGGGCCGAGATCGTCGCGGTGGCGGGCCCGCGCGGCACCTGGCCGTTGGGCGCGTCGACGGGCTCGCGCCGCGCCAGGTGCGCCGCGTCGCCGGCCCGCAGCGCGCGTACGGCCGCCGCCGCCACCTCCGGGTCGAGGCCGTTCGCCGACGCGATGGTGCGCACCGGCGCCGTGCCCTCGGTGCGGCGGCTTTCGAGCTGGGAGACGATCACGTCGCCCTCGATCGACTCCGCGACCGGGGCGTACCCCATGGCGCGCAGCGAGTCGACGAGCGCCGCCCGCGAGGAGCGGGAGGCGATGACGGTGGGGGCGAGCCGGCGCAGCCGCAGCGCGGCGGAGCGGCGGTCGGCGGTGATCTGGTCGAGCAGCGCCGGGTCGTCGCACCGGATGTACGCGCTCGCGGTGCCCACGCGGATGCGGCCGTGCCGTCTGGCCACGTCGGTCACCAGGTAGGACAGCGCCTGCGGCACCGGCGTGGCCGAGTGACGGCCGAGCACCGACAGCAGCTCTTCCGCGCCGTGCCCCGCGTCGAGCGCCCGGCGTACGGAGCCCTCGCTGAACCGGTAGACCGTGGCCCCGCCCTTCGACTCGACGTCGGCGGTGAGCGCCATCCAGCGGTTGAGCTCGCTGGTCAGCGGGCCCGGCGCGACGGCGGTGAGGTCGGCCTGGAGCAGCACGTGGTCGACGGGCTCCGGCAGCAGCGGCGCGAGCACCCCGGCCGGGTCGTCGCCCTCGATCAGCGCCCGCCCGTGCCCGGCCAGCGCGCCCAGCCCGGTCATGCCCACCTGCTCGGCCTCCCGCAGCGCGAACTCGATGAGCTGCTCGCGCAGCGGCCCCCGGCGGCGCGGCTGCTCCCACGCCAGCCGTTCGAGCACGGAATCACGCTCGGGCGCGAGGCCGGGGGCGGAGGCCAGCACCCGCAGCGTGGCCTCCCTGACCGCCGCGGCGGACGAGCGGCGCAAATCGGCGTGGAGAGCGTTGAGCGGCCTGTCGCGCTCGTCACCGCGTTTGGCGCTGCTGTGTTTGATGGTCGCGCCCGCTTCGCCGGTCGTTGGCATCGCCGTGCCCGCTCTCTCCCGGCGAGCTCCTGCGCTGCTGTGTTTGATGGTCGCGCCCGCTTCGCCGGTCGTTGGCATCGCTGTGCCCGCTCTCTCCCGGCGAGCTCCTGCACTCCGGTCGCCGACCAGCCCGGGCACCCGGTCCATGCGCAGCCAGGTGGCCGCCAGCGTGATCCACCGGTCGGCGGCCGGCCTGATCCGCCACAGGTCGTAGCCGGAGGTCGGCAGCCATTCGCCGTCGACGCCGCCGCCCGCCGCGATCAGGCCGGCCGCGTGCGCCACCTCGACGACCAGCGCCGTCACCCATTCGGGCAGGTCGAGCTCGCCCGCCGTACGTTTCAGGTCGCGTACGCCCAGCCCGCCGGTGCGCAGCACGCCCGGCGGATCGGCGCCCCATCGCTCGCACAGCTCCTCGACGGACCTGACGAACGAGAACGCCTGCCCGGCCGCCGTGCGGTCGGCCAGCTCCGGGTCGCGCGCGATCCCTTCGAGCGGTGGCGGCGTGGCCCGCAGACCGCGGTGCACCCGCCCGCCGCGCAGGTAGAGCCCCACCTCGCGGGGCAACGTCACGCTCTCCTCGCCGGTGGCCGCCAGCAGGCCGCGCGCGAGCAGTTCCTCGATGGGCGAACGGGCCGAGGCCACGCGCACCTCGCGCCTGGCGTTGGGCACCCGCCCGGTCGGCGGGCCCCAGACGAGCTGGTCGAGCGCCCCCCTGGCCTCGGCCGAGACGGCGCCGACGAGCGCGGCGGGCTCGGCCAGGACCGCCGCCAGCCGCTCCTTGCCCGGCCCTTCGGTGCCCGGCGCGACGTCGTCGGCCATCTCCTCCAGGTGCTCGGGCGCGTGGTGCCGGAACGCGTCGACGGCACTCGGGCCGAGCCCAGCGGGGTCTTCGAGCACCTTGCGCACGCCGGGGCCCAGGTCGAGGGCGTCGTCGGGACCGTAGACCAGGGCGAGGTCGGACAGCCTGCCGAGCGCCTCGGACAGCGCCGGCTCCGGGTCGGCCCGCCCCGTCTCCTGGTCTCCGTCCAGGGCCGCGCCGATGAGGTCGCGCAACTGTTTCCTGGATGTCGGCCCGGGCTGGACGGCGAGCGTCTCGACGACCGCCAGCGTGAACCGGTCGAGCCGGTCGAGCCCCCTGCCGATCGCCGACGGGCTGGCCGCGCGCGACGCCAGGCCCTCCAGATGCGCGGGCACCGGAGTGATCAGCTCGGGACGCGCGGACACGAGCACCCGCAGCTGTCCGTCGGTGCGTCCCCTGATCCACTCCGTGAACTCCATCGATGCCATGGTATGTGCACCCCGATTGGGGCAGCATTGCTTGACGTGATTGAGCGAGCCGACCAGCAGGTGCTGAACTACGTCTCCAAGGCGGCCGACGCCGCGCACGGCGTGCTCAGAGCCGACCAGCGGCTCGACTTCGCCAAGCGGTTGCGGGCCAGGATCGAGACCGAGCTGGGCGGCGGCAGGAAACCCCGCGACGTGTCGAAGGTGCTGGCCAGGTTCGGCGATCCGGCCGCGCTGGTCGAGCGCGAGGCCGGCCGGCTGGCCGCGGCCGGGATCGCCACGCTGCGCTCCAGACCGCCGGCGGCCCCCACCACCACGCCCGTCACGACCCCCACCGCCTCTACCACCGGGCCCGTGACGGGCCCCGCCGACGCGCCCGGCACGACCCCCGCGTCAGGCGCCGTCCCGGCTCCCGGCACCCCGCCGAAGGAAGAGGCCGGCGCCACGCTGCGCTTCGCCGCCGTCGCCGACGACCGGGACCTGCCGCCGGGCGTACGCGAGCACCGCAGGATCGCCCAGGAGCGTCTGACCCGGCGGCCCGGCATGGACCTGCCGTTCGCGGGGCTGCGCAAGGCCGCCATGTTCAGCGCCAATCCGCTGGCCACCGACGGCAGGGACGCCAGGACCATCGTCAAGGAGCACCCGCGCGACACCGCCGCGATGGTGATCCTGGTGGTGGCGGCGCTGCTGGTGCCGTTCGACCTGCCGCCCGTGGCGATCTTCCAGGTGCCGGTCATGGTGTGGGCGCTCGGCGCCGCGCTCGTGCTGTTCAGTGACACCTGGACGATCCGCGACAAGGTCCTCGGCATCGGCGCGCCGATGCTCGGCTACTCCGTGGGCGGAGTGCTGATCGGCGGCCTGCGGGTCGGCATGGAAGCCGGGGTGTCGGCATTCGTGACGCAGTTCTTCGACGTCAGCGGGACCATGTTCATGATCGGTACGGGGCTGGGCGTGGTGTGGCTGGCCTACCGGCTGCTCGACGTCACCTGACGGGCGCCGGGCTGGGGAGCAGGCCGACGGCCAGGCGTACCCACGCGGTGACGAACTGGTCCTTCTCCGCGTGCCCGGGAAGCTCGCCCACGGTCTCCTGGAACAGCCGGTAGTGCACGACCGAGCCGCCGAGCACGGCCGCGATGCCCGCCCAGTCGAGATCCACGTCCTGGTACTCGGGCTGCGCCATGAACCAGGTGACGATCGCGTCGAACATGGGCTGCAGCAGCCCCTGCCTGACCACGGCGACCAGCTCGGGGAACTGGCTCAGGTCGCGGAAGAACACCCGGGTCAGCTCCGACTCCTCGCGCACCTTCGCCAGCCCCGCGCGGCACATGTGGGCCAGGCGCTCCTCCAGGTCCGCCGACGCCTCCATGGCGCTCAGCTCGGCCAGGCTCTCCGCCACCTGGCTCCTGGTGCGCGCGGCGTGCTGGTTGATCGCGGCGGCGAGCACTTCGTATTTGGACTTGAAATGCCGGTAGAGCCCTCCGGCGCCGGGGGACAGCCCTGAGGCGGCCTCGATCTCGGCCACGGACGTGGCGGCGTAGCCCCGCTCGGCGAACAGTCGCAGAGCCTCGTCGACGATCCGCTCACGGGTCGATCTGGTCATGTCTATCCTGATACCTCCGGTAAGGAGCGTAGCCGTTACCCAGAACGGCTCACCGTCGCCCTCACGGAGCGGCGCGCCGGATCAGGCCCGCCAGCGCGGAGCCGATGATCAGCCACACGATCGCGGCGAGGCCGTAGTTGACGAGCGCCGTCCATCGCGGATCGGCGAGCTGGAACAGGCCGGCCAGGCCCAGGGACAACCATGCGGCGAGCGATTCGACGAACTGGTACCAGATGTTGGCCGGGTTGGCCCTGAACACGGTGAACACCGCGTAGAGCAGCACGGAGAGCGCGGCCACCCTGCAGGCCACCTTCACCAGGTAGGCCGCCGCCGACACCGTACGCCGCCACGGCGTCGCGACCCGGCCGCCGGGCCTGGCGGGCCGGTGCGGGCGGGGCGGGGCGGAGGAGGCGACGAGCCGGTCTCCGGCCTGCGGCGGTCTGGGGGTGTTGGTCACGGCCGCTCCTCTCCGATAAGTAATTCCTTTCTTCCCATTACTAGGGTTCCAGAACAAGGGCCCGTTACGGGGAGTAGGGCACTGTTTGGCATCCTTCTCATGTGGTGACTTCGGTGGGGTTCGACCTTGACATGACTTTGGCAGACACGCGGGCGGGGATCGCGGCCACGTACGACGAGCTGGCCGTCCGCCTCGGTGTGCCCTTCGACAGCGCGGCGATCGTGGAGAGGCTGGGCCCTCCGCTGGAGAGGGAGCTGGCCAACTGGCTGCCGCCCGAGGCGGTGCCCGCGGCAGCCGATCTTTACCGTCAGATCTATCCGGAACTCGGGGTTCCGGTGCATACGGCGATGGCGGGTGCGCACGACGCGATCGAGGCCGTACACGCGGCCGGCGGGCGGGTCATCGTGGTCACCGCCAAGAACCTCAGGGACGCGATCGGCACGGTCGAGCTGCTGGGGTTGCCCGTGGACGAGGTGGTCGGCTCGGCGTTCGGCACCGAGAAGGGATCGGCACTCGCGCGGTTCGGCGCGGCGGCCTATGTTGGTGACCATGTCGCGGACATCGAAGCGGCGCGTGCGGGTGGCGCGGTGAGCGTGACGGTCGCGACGGGCCCGTACACGGCTGGAGAGCTGCGAGATCACGGAGCGGACGTGGCGTTGACCGACCTGACCGATTTCGCCGCCTGGTTCGCCGGCTGGCGCACCCAAGCGGAACTTGGGTAATTCACCGCCATTTACCCGGTCGCCCTGGCGCTCTTCGGGGCATAACCTACATCCATCCATCCTTCGTTTTCGACTGTTTGAACGAGGTCCTCCTGTGCCGAGTGGCAAGGTCAAGTGGTACGACGCCGACAAGGGATTCGGCTTCCTCACCCGCGACGACGGCGGTGAGGTCTTCGTGCATTCATCCGCGCTGCCCACCGGCGCAGGCCCGCTCAAACCAGGCCAGAAGGTCGAGTTCGGCGTGGCCGAGGGCCGCCGGGGCCAGCAGGCGCTCTCGGTCCGGATCCTCGAGCAGCCGCCGACGCTGGCGAAGGCCAAGCCCAAGGGCAAGCGGAAGAAGCCGGACGAGATGGTGGTCATCGTCGAAGACCTGATCAAGCTGCTCGACGGCGTGTCGACGTCCTACCAGCGGGGCAAGCACCCCGACGCGGCGCACACCAAGAAGATCGCGCAGGTGCTGCGGGCGGTCGCCGACGACCTCGACGCGTAACGCGTTCAGCCGTTGGGATTGGTCAGCGGCTTGGTCGGGTCGAGGGTGTCCTGGCGCTGCTGAGGCTGGTCGGCGGCGGCCTCGGCGCGCCGCCGGTGCAGCTTGGCGTCGGCGGCACGCGTGTGCCTGATCCTGGAGACCAGCAGCCACGCGAGCGCGGCGGTCAGCGCGACCGCCAGCGTGACCAGCCCGGCCGTGCTGCTCTCCGACAGCGAGAGCACCAGCCCGGCCAGGCCGCCGAACACCCAGGCGAGCTGGAGCACGGCCTCGACCACGCCGAACGTCGACGAGCGCACCTCCTCGCCGATCTCCCGCTGCACGATCGCGTCGAGCGCCAGCTTGCCCAGCTCCTGCGCGAAGGCCGTGATCAGCGAGATCGCCAGCGCGGCCCACAGGCCGAAGAAGATCGCGGTCAGGACGGTGGTCACGCTGGTCACGGCCAGCGTGGCCAGCACGATGAGCTGCGGCGCGTGGTTGCGGGTCCAGTTGGCGACGGCGGCGCCCGCCAGGCCGCCCAGCCCGGCCGCGGCCGCGAGCAGCGCGATCGTCCTGGGGATGTCGAAGAACGGGTCGGCCGCCGCCTGCGACGGCGTCGCCGCCAGCCACGGCACCGCGCGGTCCTGCACCAGGAACAGCAGGAAGAACAGCAGGAACCCGGAGAAGACCCGGACGGCCACGTTGGCCCAGACGGCCTCGGCGACCGTGGGGCCCACCTTGAGCAGCGTGCGCCAGCGTGGCGCGGCGCCCTCCTCCTCCAGGTCGGGCGAGTCGATGTGCCGCGGCAGGCGTACGGCGGCGACCCCGAGCAGCAGGAAGCCCACCATCGCGATGCGCAGCACCGCCGCGCTCCCAAGCCACGCGGTCAGCCCGGCCCCGACCGGCACCGCCACACCCGCGGCGACCAGCGTGAACAGCGCCACCCTCGCGTTCGCCGACACCAGCGTGATGTCGGCGGGCAGCACGCTCGGCATGATCGCCGCCCTGGACACGTTGTGCGCCTTCGACAACACCAGCACGCCCAGCGCCCCGATGAACAACGTCGGCAGGTCGCCGGGCCCCACCGCGGCGGCCATCGCGAAGCACAGCAGGCCCCGCCCGAACAGCGTGCCCGCTATCACGTAGCGCCGCCCCGACCTGAACCTGTCGAGGATCGGCCCAACGAACGGCGCCAGCAGCGCGAACGGCAACATCGTGATGACGAGGTAGAGAGCGACGGAGCCGCGCGCCTCACCCACGGGCACCCCGAAGAACACCGTGCTCGCCAGCGCCACCGTGACCAGCGCGTCGCTCGCGCTGTTGCCCGCCGACAACTCGATCAGGCGGCCGAGACCGGTGCGGTCGGCGCCGTCGGCGTGGGTGAGGCGGCGCGTGGCCCGGCCGACCTTCTGCGCGCCCTTCGCGGTGACCTTGCCCGCCCGCGCCGTGCCGCTGACCGTGGCCCTGCTCGCGCGCAGAGTGGCACGACCCGCGTCGGCGACGCCGTGCGCCATCCGCCGCGAGACCTCGCGCGCCCGCTCCCAGCCTCCCTGCACGCCTACCAGTCTTACCCGATTCGCCCGCGATCTCGGAGCGGGATCCCCCGTTGTGGGACTCTTAGGTCCCGCCATGGGTGAGAATGAAGTGTGAGCGAACAGCACCTTTCGGCGGAGGCGGTCCGATGAGCCGCACCAGGGCCCGCGTCTCCGCTCCCGACCAGGCCTGTGTCGCCGCGGTCGATCTGGCGCGTGCCGCGGCCGAGGAGCTGGCGCGTCCGGGCGAGCCAGGCGAGCACCTCGGCTACGAAGGCGAGGGCGACCGGATCGTCACCCACTATTTCGCCTGCCTCGACCGCGCCTATCGCGGCTGGCGCTGGGCCGTCACCGTCACGCGTGCCTCCCGCGCGAAGAAGGTCACGGTCAGCGAGGCAGTCCTGCTGCCCGGCTCGGGGGCGCTGCTGGCGCCCGAGTGGCTGCCGTGGAGCGAGCGGCTGCGGCCGGGCGACCTCGGCGTGGGTGATCTGCTGCCGACCGCGGAAGACGACGACAGGCTGGTGCCGGGTTTCACCGAGACCGACGAAGACACCGACCGCCAGATGGTTTTCGAATACGGCCTGGGCCGAGCCCGTGTGCTCTCGGCCATCGGCAGAGACCGGGCTGCCAGACGCTGGCACGCGGGCGAGCACGGGCCGCACACTCCGATCGCACACGCCGCTCCCGCGCAGTGCTCCACCTGCGGCTTCTACTGGTTGCTCGCGGGTGAGCTCCGGCTGTCGTTCGGCGTCTGCGCCAACGAATACGCGCCGGACGACGGCAAGGTGGTGGCCGCCGACCACGGTTGCGGCGCCCACTCGGAGGCCGCCGTGCTGCCGGCCCCCGTGGAGCAGGCCATCCCCATCCTCGACGATCTGGGCTACGACCTGATGGAGGAGGAGACGGGCTCGGTCGACGCGTCCGCCTCCGAGGAGCTCGGCCACTCGTGACCCGCCCGCGCGACATGAGTGGCTCGGCCGCTCCTGACCCGCCCGCGCGACATGAGTGGCTCGGCCACTCCTGACCCGCCTGCGCGGCTGAGGGGGTCGGCTGCTCCTCAGGGCGCATGCGCGGCGCCGTGAGGGTAGGTGGGGCGCGGATGCGCCTCACCTGTCGGTGAAGGCCGCTACCCTACGGTGGCCCCCTACCCTCACACCAGGATCGTGATAGATGAGCGACACCTACGGCACCGACCGGATGCGAGCGGCCGTGCTCTCCGCCTGGACGGCCTCGCCTGCCCGGTTCCGCGAAGACGCCAACGCGGAGGAGGACTTCGCGCTCGGCGGCTACCGCGACCGGCTGATCGTCGAGCTGGCGCAGAACGCCGCCGACGCGGCGTTGCAGGCGGGCGTGCCAGGGGTGCTGCGGCTGACCCTTCAGGGCAGCGTGCTGACGGCCGCCAACACCGGCGCGCCCCTTGACGCCACGGGCGTCGAGGGCCTGTCGACGCTGCGCGTCTCCGGCAAGCGCGACGACGCCGGCGCGGCGGGGCGCTTCGGCGTCGGGTTCGCGGCGGTGGTCTCGGTCTGCGACGAGCCGGCCATCGGCTCGCGCGGGCACGGCTCCGTGCGCTGGTCGCGCGCCGACACCTCCGCCGCGGTGGCGGAGATCCCCGACCTCGCCTCCGAGCTGGCCGACCGCTCGGGGCACGTCCCGCTGCTGCGGCTGCCGTACGACGCGCCGCCGCTCGACGTACCCGACGGTTTCGAGACGCTCGTCCGCCTTCCGCTCCGCGACCAGGCCGCCGTCGACGCGGTCCGGCGGATGCTCACCGAGACCAGCCCCGCGCTGCTGCTCGGCATGCCCGCGCTGGAGTCCATCGAGATCGACGTCGACGGGTCGGTCCGCACGGTTGTCGCCGACGGCTGGCACGTCGTGTCGGAGTCGGGCGAGTTCACGCCCGACGAGGTGAGCAGGCTCTTCGCCGACAGGCCCACCGAGGAACGTGCCCGCCCCTACTGGTCACTGCGCTGGGCGGTCCCGGTGACCGGCACCGGCGAGCCGGACTCGCCGCCCGGCACGGTGCCGGCCGTCGTGCACGCGCCCACACCCAGCGACGAGCCGCTCGACCTGCCCGCGCTGCTGATCGCGTCGTTCCCGATGGCCACCGACCGCCGCCACGTCGCCAAGGGCCCGCTCACCGACTTCCTGGTCGAGCGGGTGGCCGACGCCTACGTCCGGCTGCTCCAGGAGCTGCCGCGCACGTCCGAGTTGCTCGACCTGGTCCCGTCCCTCATGGGCAAGGGCGAGCTCGACGCCCGCATCCGCAGGGCCGTGCTGGCCCGGCTGCCCGAGACGCCGCTGCTGCCCGCGCTGTCGGCGCCCGCGCCGGCCGTCCAGACACCTTCGTTCGCCGAGGCCGAGGTCTACGAGCCCGACGCCGAGTGGCGGGTCGAGCACCCGGCGGCCGAGCCGGGCGACGACGGATGGGTGGTCGCGGGCCGCGAGGCCGCCGTCGTGGCGGGCGCCTCCGCCGAGCTGCTCGAGACGGTCGCCGGCTTCGTCCCCGGGCTGCTGCCCGCCGGATGGCCGGCCAGGCATCCGGCGATGACGTCGCTGGGCGTGCGCAGGGTCGAGCTGGCCGACGTCGTCGACCTGCTGTCGGGTGAGGCCGTGGAGGCGCGCGAGCCGGCGTGGTGGCGCTCGCTCTACGACGTGCTGCCCGTCGACGATCCCGAGTCGCTGGGCGCGCTGCCGGTGCCGCTCACCGACGGCCGGCTCGTGCGAGGGCCGCGCGGCACGCTCATCCTGACCGACGGCGGCGCCGACCTCGACCTGACGCCGCTCGGGCTGCGCATCGTGCACCCGGAGGCCGCCCATCCCGCGCTCCTGCGGCTCGGCGCCGCCGAGGCCACGCCCCGCACGATTCTCGACGACCCGCTGACCAGGGCCGCCGTCGCGCAGTCGCTCGACAGCCCCGACCCCGAGCCGGTAGCGCGGGCCGTGCTGTCCCTGGTGGAGGCGTCCGGGCTGGCGCCCGGCGAGGCGCCGTGGCTGGCCGAGCTGGCCCTGCGTGGCACCGACGGCGAGCTCTATCCGGCGGGCGAGCTCATGCTGGCCGACGGGGCGCTGGCCGGGCTGGTCGAGCCCGGCACCCACCTCGGCGTGGCAGCCTCCGAGCTGGCGGAGACCTACGGCTCGCGCGTGCTCGCGGCCGCCGGGGTGCTCGACGGGTTCGCGCTCGTGCACGAGTCCGACGTGCTGCTCGACCAGGACGAGTGCGACCACGACCTCGACGGCGAGGACGACTGGCTCGACCACGTGCTCGACCTGCTGCCCGAGCTCGACGTGCCGCCGCTGGTGCCCGAGTTCGTGGCGGTGCGCGACCTGGAGCTCGTGGCCGACTGGCCGGCCGCGGTCGAGCTGCTGACCAGGCCGCCGCTGCGCGCCGCCCTCCACCCGCTGCGTGTCGAGGGCGTGGAGGTGCCCTCCTACACCGCGTGGTGGCTGGCCCGCCATCCCGTGCTCGGCGGGCGCAAGCCGCTGGAGCTGCGGCTCCCCGGCGCCGACCCCCTGTTGCAGGGCCTCTACGCCGACGCTCCCGCGGGCCTCGACGAGGGCGCGCTGTCCATGCTCGGCGTACGCACCACGCTGCCCGCGCTGCTCGACTCCCACGGCGGTCCCGAAGAGCTGCTCGACCTCATGGCCGACGAGTCGATCGAGGTCGACCGGGCGCAACTGCGCGCCCTGTGGGTCGCCCTGGCCGCCGTCGACCCCTCCAGGGTCGCGCCGCCCTCCCGTGTGCGCACGGTGCTGAAGGGCTCCATCGTGGTGGCCCCGGCCGACGACGTCGTGGTGGTCGAAGCCCCCGACCTGCTGCAGCTCGTCACCGACCGGCCGCTGGTGCTGGCCCCCTACGACCTGGCCGAGGCGCTGTCGGAGCTGCTCGACCTGCCGCTGGCGGGAGAGCTCACCTCCGGCGAGGTCACCTCCCAGGGTGAGGTCCTGCAGGTGCCTCGCGAGGTGCGTTCCCTGCTGCCCACGGCGCCGGAGACGTACGTCCAGCACGAGAAACTGCTCGTCGACGGGGTCGAGTGCTCGTGGCGGTTCTTCGAGGGGGCGGTGCACTGCACGGGGGTCGACGGGCTGGCCAGAGGGCTGGCGTGGGCCACGGGGCAGTGGAACGACCGGCTTGCGGTGGCCGCCCTGCTGCGTGATCCCCAGGCGGTTCCTCTCCTGCTCGCCGAGGCCGACCTCTCCTGACCCCGGCCGGGCACCCCCGCGCGTCCGGTGGCGCGTGGGGGTGCGGCGATCGCGGAGGCGGTCAGGCGGCGCAGGTGGCGCCCTCGCCGGGCACCTTGCCCTCCAGCAGGTACGCGTCCACCGTCTTCATGACGCACCCGTTGCCGGTCAGGTAGGCGCCGTGGCCCTCGCCCTCGTAGGTGACCAGGACCCCGGTCTTGAGCTGCTCGGTGAGCGCGGGGGCCCACCGGTAGGGGGTGGCCGGGTCGCCCCTGGTGCCGACCACGACGATGGGCGCGGAGCCTGTCGCGTCGACGCGCTTGGCGTCGTCGTTCCCGGGCACCGGCCAGTGGGCGCATGCCTCGCCCGAGCCCTCGACCGACAGGATGGGGAAGATCTTCTTGATCTTGGCGTTGGTCTTGGCCGTCTCGTCGGCCGTGGGCCGGTCCGCGTTGTCGGCGCAGTTGATGGCCTGGAGGCTCGTCATCATCGTCGAGTACGTCCCGTCGGCCCTGCGGCCGGTGTAGGAGTCGGCCAGGGCGAGCAGCGCTGTGCCGTTCCCCTTGATCGCCGCGGCGGCGGCCTGTTCCAGCATCGGCCAGCTCGCCTTGGCGTACAGCGGGGTGATGACGGCGAGCTGGGCCATGCTGTAGGTCAGCTCGCGGTCACCGACCTTGAGCGGTTCGGCCTTGAGCTCGTCGAGCAGGCTTTCGACGCTCTTCTCGACGGTCGCGGGGTCGGTGCCGAGCTCGCAGCTCTGTGCCACGCAGTCCTTGGCGAAGGCGTCGAAGGCCTGGTCGAAGCCGGTGGCCTGGATGACGGCGCGCTCATCGAAGGTCACCGTCGGGTCGAAGGCGCCGTCGAGGACGAAACGGCCGACGTTCTTGGGGAAGTGGGTGGCGTAGACGGCGCCGAGGTGGGTGCCGTAGGAGAAGCCGAAATAGTTGAGCTGCTCGTCGCCGACCGCTGCTCTGATGAGATCGAGGTCCTTGGCGGCGTTCACGGTGCCGACGTGCGGCAGGATCTTGCCGGAGTCCTTCTGACAGGCCTGCGCGAACTCCTTGGCCATCCGGTCCGCGTTGGCCTCCGCCTCGGCGGACAGAAGCTTGTCGACCTGCCCCCCGCACTTGACACCGGCGCTGCGCTCGACGCCGCGCGGGTCGAAGCTGACCAGGTCGTAGCGCTGGTTCAGGCCGGCGAAGGCCCGGCCGGCCACCGCCAGCGTGTCCAGTCCTGATGCGCCGGGGCCGCCGAAGTTGAACACGAGCGAGCCGAGCCGGTCGCCGGTGGCCTTCATCCGGATCAGGGCGAGGTCGATCTTCTCGCCGCCGGGGTCGGCGTGGTCGAGAGGGGCCTCGATCGTGCCGCACTCGGTGCCGGCGGGCGGGGGGACCGGCTTGCCGTCAGGGCCCAGCAGATCCGTGCACTGGGCCCAGGCCACGCTTCCCGTGTCCTTGTCCTTGGCGGCCGGGGCGGGCTCGCCGGTGGTGCCGCAGGCCGTGAGAACCGTCGCGCCCAGGAGGAATGTCGCTATGGGCTTCTTCATGCCTATAAGCATGGTTCACCGGAGATGTGCTGACGTAGTGGGTGGAAACACCACTTGGGGGTGACTTCGAGGAGCGGTGGGAGATGACGAATGTCAGCCAGAACGGACTACGTCGGTCACTCCCGGCCGGGCCTGCGGACGAACCAGATGCCGAACAGGCCGAAGGCGATCCCGGTCACGCAGGTCCAGATCCACCATGTGTTCTCCGGGGCGGGATTGGAGATCAGCAGGACGATCAGGGCGACGGCCCACACGGCGGTGCCGACGGCCACGGCGGCGGTGTCGTTGGTCTTGATCGGCTCAGGGTCGGGGTGCCACTGCTGCTTCACGTGTCCACCCTAGCTTGCAATCGGGTCTCGAAATCATTACTGGCTCTTTCCGCAGCTCACCCCGCCTGCCACTGTTCGCGTCGTGAGCGACACACGTAGCAAAATAGATCATTTCTTCGCAATCTCCGCACGCGGTTCCACCGTCTCCCGCGAGGTACGGGGTGGCCTGGCCACGTTCTTCACCATGGCCTACATCGTGGTGCTGAACCCGATCATCATTGCCACGGGCACGGACGTGGACAAGCAGGTCATCGGTGATGGCACGACGCCGAACGTGGCGCTGGTCGCGGCCGGGACCGCCTTCGTGGCGGGAGTGCTGACGATCCTCATGGGAGTCATCGGCCGGGTGCCCTTCGCGATGGCGGCCGGGCTCGGCCTGAACGCCTTCGTCACGTTCAACCTGGCCAGCGTGATGACGTGGGAGGAGGCCATGGGCCTGGTCTTCCTCGAAGGCGTCATCATCGCCATCCTGGTGCTGACCGGGCTCAGGGTGGCGGTGTTCCATGCCATTCCCGCCCAGCTCAAGACCGCCATCAGCGTCGGCATCGGCCTGTTCATCGCGCTGATCGGCTTCGTGGACGCGGGATTCGTACGGCGGGTGCCGGCGGGGCCGCCGCTGGAGATGGGCATCGGGGGCAACCTCACCTCGTGGCCGATCTTCGTGTTCGTGGTCGGGCTGCTGGCCACGGCGGCGATGGTGGCGCGGAAGGTCAAGGGCGCCATCCTCCTCGGCATCGTGGGCACGACCGTGCTGGCGATCATCGTGGAGTTGCTCACCAAGTCGGGCGCGTTCTCGGCCGAGAACCCCGGCGGCTGGCAGCTGAACGTGCCCACGATGCCCGAGCAGATCCTCGGCTTCCACAACCCGCTGGTGTTGTTCACGGAGTTCGACCCCTTCGGGGCGTTCAGCCGGATCTCGGTGCTGCTGGCCGTGCTGTTCGTCTTCACCCTGCTCATCACCGACTTCTTCGACACCATGGGCACGATGGTGGGCGTCGGCCGCCAGGCGAACCTGATCCAGGAGGACGGGACGCTCCCGCGTACGAAGCAGATCCTGCTCGTCGACTCGATCGGCGCGGCGGCCGGCGGTGCGGGCTCCGTCTCCTCCAACACCACCTACATCGAGTCGGCCGCCGGCGTCGGCGAGGGCGCGCGCACGGGGCTGGCGAGCGTGGTCACCGGCCTGCTGTTCCTGGTGGCGATCTTCTTCGCGCCGCTCGTCACGGTCGTGCCGTACGAGGCCGCGGCCCCCGCGCTGGTCGTCGTCGGCTTCCTGATGATGACCTCGATCCGCGACATCGACTGGAACGACTACGAGATCGCGATCCCGGCGTTCCTCACCGTCGTGGTCATGCCCTTCACCTACTCGGTCTCGAACGGCATCGGCGCCGGCTTCGTCAGCTACGTGCTGATCAAGGCGGTGCGGGGCAAGGCGAGGGAGATCCATCCGCTGTTGTGGGCGGTCACGATCCTCTTCGTGCTCTACTTCGCGATCGGACCGATCCGCGCGCTCTTCGGCGTCTGAGCAGGTGGAAGCCGTCTCGCGCGTGCGGGGCGGCTTCCTGGTATCCAGGAGGGCAAAAACAGGTTAGGGAAATATCCTGTCTTCGCCTATAGTTAGCAAAGGTAATGACTCATGCTAACCAAACCCCAGCACAAGACGGACCTGCGCAGCGACGCAGGCCTGGCTTCGGCCTTGCGCGTTTCTCTGGCAAGGCTGACCAGGCGCCTACGACGACAGGCAGCGGCGCACTCGCTGACGCCCACCCAGTTCGCGACGCTCGCCGCCATCGAGCGCAGGAGCTCGCCAGGAGTGAGCGAGGGACGAGCCAACGAGAGGCGAAGCGGGCGCGACCATCAGAGCGAGCGCAGGAGCTCGCCAGGAGTGAGCGAGGAACGAGCCAACGAGAGGCGAAGCGGCCTCGACAGCCAGACGGAACAGCATTTCGGGATAACCCCCGGCGAATTGGCCGAGCTCGAGAAGGTGCAGCCGCCCTCGATGACGCGCGTGATCGCCAAGCTCGAGGAACGCGGCCTGGTCGCGCGCCATCCGCACCCGACCGACCGGCGCCAGGTGACTGTGACCGTGACCGAGGCCGCCGAGAAGCTGCTGAAGGAGGAGCGGCGCCGCAAGGAGGCGTGGCTGACGCAGCGGCTGAAAGAGCTGTCCCCCGAGGAGAGGGCGATTCTCCGGCAGGCGGCGCCCATCCTGGAGAAGCTCAGCCGGATCTAGAGGAGCCTGAAGAACCCAGGACCGGAATGTTCCGGTCGCTCAGGGTTCGCAACTATCGCATGTTCGCGGCCGGGGGCGCCGTCTCCAACGTCGGCACCTGGCTGCAGCGCACCGCCCAGGACTGGCTGGTGCTCGACCTGACCAACGGCAGCGCGGCGGCGCTCGGCACGGCCACCGCGCTGCAGTTCCTGCCCATGCTGCTGTTCGGCATGTTCGGCGGCGTGCTGGCCGACCGCTACCCCAAGCGGCCCATCCTCGTCGGCGCCCAGATGCTGATGGCCTCGCTCGCGCTGACCATAGGCGTGCTGACGATGACCGGCACGGCCCACGTGTGGCACGTGTACGCGATGGCGTTCCTGCTCGGCATGATCTCCTGCGTTGAGGTGCCGACGCGGCAGGCGTTCGTGGTCGAGATGGTCGGCCGTGACGACCTGTCCAACGCGATCGCCCTGAACAGCTCCATCTTCAACCTGGCCCGCGTGGTCGGCCCGGCGCTCGCCGGTCTGCTGATCTACGTGCTGGGCGGGACGGGCCCGATCTTCCTGATCAACGCGCTGACGTTCGGCGCCGTGATCTCCAGCCTGGTCTTCATGCGCAGCTCGGAGCTGAACGTCACCGAGCGCGTGCCCAGGGCCAAGGGCCAGCTCCGCGAGGGGCTGCGCTACGTGGTGCGGCACGAAGAACTGCTCATGCCGGTGCTGCTCATCGGGTTCGTGTCGATGTTCTCGCAGTCGTTCTCGATGTCGATCGCGCTCATGGCCCGCGAGGTGTTCGAGGCCGGCGCGTCCTCGTTCGGCCTGGCCTCCAGCATGTTCGCGGTGGGCGCGCTCGGCGGGGCGCTGCTGGCGGCGCGCAGGGCGCGGTTGTCGCGCAAGGTACTCTTCGCCGGGGCGATCGGCTTCGGCCTGTTCCAGATCGCGACGGCGCTGGCCCCGTTCTACCCCGTCTACCTGTTGCTGCTGGTCCCCACCGGCATCGCGCTGATCACCATCAACACGGCCGCGAACGCCAGCGTCCAGCTCGCCACCTCCCCCGACATGCGAGGGCGGGTCATGGGCATCTACATGCTGGTCTTCACCGGCGGGGCGCCGCTCGGGGCGCCGCTCATCGGCTGGCTGTCCGAGCTGGGCGGGCCGCGGGTGGGCGTCATGTTGTCGGGCGTGCTCGTCCTGGCGGGCACGGGGCTGGCGGTCCTCGTGACGCGGCTGATCAGCTCGCGGGTACGCAGACCGGCGCTCGCCACGGCCTGAGCGACCCGTCCCCGCCACGGGGCACAATCGGATGGCATGAGGCTCTTCGCGGCCCTGGTGCCGCCCGACGAGGCGCTGGACGAGGTGTCCCGCGCGATAGCGCCGCACGTCGGGCAGGTGCCGGGCCTGCGCTGGCCCGACCGGGCCACCTGGCACATCACGCTGGCCTTCTTCGGTGAGGTGCCCGAGCGGGCGCTGCCCGAGCTGGAGCTGCGCCTGGCCCGTGCCGTGCGCCGCTACAGCGTGCTCGACCTGGCCTTCGCCGGTTTCGGCGCGTTCTCGTCCGCCCGGCGGGCCAGGGTCCTGTGGGTGGGCGTCACGGGCGACTCCATGACCCGGCTCGCCGACTCCGTCAAGGCCGGCGCCCGCCGGGCGGGGGCCGCGCAGACGGACGGCAAACGGTTCCACCCCCACCTCACGCTGGCCAGGGCCAAGGCGGAGACGGACCTCCGCCCGCTGATCGAGTCGCTGTCGGGATTCAGCGGCTCGCCGTGGCGGGCGGAGCACGTCCGTCTCGTCCGCAGCCACACCGGACCGCAGGTGAGGTACGAGTCACTCGCCGAATGGGCGCTCGCACCCTCCGAGCGGGGCTAGGCTCCAGGGCGTGGATCGTCCTCGTTCCTGGTTGTTGCCCCTCGTGCTCGGCCTGCTGCTGCTGATCGTCGTGATCGGCGCCCTGCTGACCTGAGCGCTACCAGGCGTAGTCCTCCGGCGCGGTGCGGTGGCCGGGGAAGATCTCGTCAAGCCGGGCCAGCGCGGCCTCGTCCAGCTCGATCTCCAGGGTGCGCATGCTGCCGTCGAGCTGCTCCAGCGTGCGCGGGCCGATGATCGGCGCGGTGACCGCCCGCTGCCTGAGCAGCCAGGCGAGGGCGACGTACGCCGGGTCCTCGTTCAGCTCGTCACAGAACTTCTCGTACTGCTCGATCTTGTCGCGGTGCTTCTCGAGCTGCTTGACCGTGTTGTCGGAGGCCGACCGGCCCTTGTCGATCTTGCGGAGCACGCCGCCGAGCAGGCCGCCGGCCAGCGGGCTCCACGGGATCACGCCGAGGCCGTAGTCCTCGCAGGCGGGCAGCACCTCCAGCTCGACCGCGCGGGTGAGCAGGTTGTAGTGCGACTGCTCGCTGACCAGCCCGGTGAAGGTGCGCCTGGCGGCGCTCTCCTGGGCCTTGGCGATGTGCCAGCCGGCGAAGTTGGAGGAGCCCACGTACACGATCTTGCCCTGCTGGCGCAGGACTTCCATGGCCTCCCAGAACTCGTCGAACGGGGTGTTCCTGTCGATGTGGTGGGCCTGGTAGATGTCGATGTAGTCGGTCTGCAGCCGCTTCAGCGAGGCGTCGCAGGCCTTGCGGATGTTGAGCGCCGACAATTTCTGGTCGTTGGGCCAGTCGCTCATCCCGCCGTACAGCTTGGTCGCGATGACCGTCTTCTCCCGGCGCCCGCCGCCCTGAGCGAACCACCGGCCGATGATGTTCTCGGTGATGCCCTCGCCGAGTTTCCAGCCGTACACGTTGGCGGTGTCGAAGAAATTGATCCCCAGCTCATGAGCCCGGTCCATGATCGCGAAGGAGTCTTCCTCCGTGGTCAGCGGGCCGAAGTTCATGGTGCCGAGGCAGAGCGGGCTCACCTGGAGTCCGCTGCGTCCGAGATTGACGTAATCCATGTTTTCAACCCTAAGTACCTGGAGTGTGCTCCAGGCCATAGGATCCAGTCGTGATCTACAGAGAAATGGGGCACTTCCTGCCGCGCCGTCTCTCCCTGTGATCGCCCTGCTCCGGGCGGCCGTTCCGCTCTTCCTGGCCATGGTCACGGGCATGATCGGCTCGCTGGTGGTCACCTCGGTGCTCGGCAAGCACGACACCGTCGCCCTCGCCGCCTTCGCGGTCATGACCGCCGTGCTCAACCCGGCCTCCGCCACCGTGCAGGGCGCGCTGCGCGGGCTGGGACCGTTCGTCGCCCAGCACAGGGACGAGCCCGCGGCGGCCGTGCCGATCGTGCGGGACGCGCGCTGGCTCAGCATGGCCGCCGGTGCGGTGGGTGCGCTCGCGGTGGTCTGCGTGCCGCTGCTCGCGCGCGCCACGGGGGTGCCCGGCGAGGTGGTGCGCGAGCTGGGCCTGCTGCCGTACTTCGTCGCGGTCTACCTTCTGATCTTCGCCTCCACCGGCGGCGCGAGCACCATCCTGGTGGCGCTCGGGCGCAACCGCAGCGTGCTCTGGCCGACCCTGACCTTCGGGCTGCTGCTGAGCGTCCTCACCGTGGCGCTGGTGCCGTCGCTCGGGCTGACCGGGGTGGGCATCGCGTGGGTGGCCGGGGGCGGCGCGGCCGCGGTCGTGGCGAGCCTCCTGCTGCGCCGCGCGCTCGGCGGTCCCATCGGGCAGGCCAGGCCGAGGTTCGGTGAGATCGTCAGGCTGGCGAGGGTCAGCGTCCCGCTGGCGGGCACCGTACTGATCAAGTTCGGGGTGCTCGGGGTGGTCACCCTCGCGGCGGGGGGCACGGGCGCGCGTGACACCGCCGCCCACGCCGTGCTGACCACGCTCACCGCGCTCTTGATGATGGCCTCGCTCTCCATCGGCCAGGTCTCGGTGCCGGAGATCGCCCGCGCCGCCGACCCGGCAGGGGCGCGGCGGGCCAACAGGACGGCGGCCCTGCTCGCCCTCGCGGCCTCGCTCGCCGGCGCGGGTCTGCTGCTGGGGTTCGGCCCGTCGCTGGTCATGCTGTTCAGCGACGATCCCGGGGTGCGTGAACGTGTGCTCGCGCTGCTCCCGCTCATGGTGCTGGCGTCGATGGCCGACGCGGCCCAGGCCGTGCAGGGCACGGGGCTCACCGCGCTCAAGCGTTCGGGGGCCAGCCTGGGCTACTTCGCCATCGGGTACGGGCTGCTGGTCCTGGCCGCCGTGCCCGTGGCCAGGATCTGGGGCATCACCGGGCTGTGGGCGGCCATGGCGGTGGCCAACGTGCTGCTGGTGGTGCTCCAGGGCACCGGCTTCCACCGCCACAGCGCAAGGCTGACCGGTTGAGCCTCATCCGCCCGTTCGCCAACGAGCCTGAGGTGACGTCAACGATGGCCCCTTGCCGAGATGGCGGTTAAACCGCGCAGATACGCGGCCAGCAATCGGGCCAAATGTCCGCGGCGGCGCTGGGGCTCTTGAGCCAGGTGTCCGCCGCAGCCGGGGTCGCGGCCATAAATGCCATCGCTCCGGCGGACATGACCGCCGCCACGAGGATCGAGGTCAGGCGAGTCTTCGCTGTCTTCACGTGATCCAGTCCTTTCTTGAGAGTGCGTGCGCCGGAGATGTCCCAAACGCACGGGATTGCCTTGGTTGCCGACAGACTAGGTCGCGGCCGGGACGATGTCCTTAGCGGTGGACGGCGAGGTTGTTGGCGCTGCCTGCACTCGGGCGTGGGGCCTGTCGTAAGGACCGGGTGGCCGGTGGGTGGGGCATGATGGCGGCGTGGGGGATGTCGTGATCAGGGTGCTCGCGGTCGTCACGGCGATCTGCTGTCTGTCCGCCGTTCCCGCCTACGCGGCGGACGACGGCACGGAGAAGCTCTTCACCTTCCGCGATGCCGCGATCACGGAGTCCAGCGGCCTGGCCGTGTCGCCGAGGCACGACGGCGTCTACTACACGCACAACGACAGCGCCGCCGCCCCCACCTTCTACGCCGTCGACGGGAAGGGCCGTACGAAAGCGACCTTCCAGGTGCAGGGCGCCCAGGCGCGAGACTGGGAGGCGATGGCGGCGACCAAGGACCCGGAGACGGGCAGGGGGGTGCTGTGGTTCGCCGACATCGGCGACAACCTGGACGGCGCCTGGCCCGACATTTCCGTCTATCGCGTGATGGAGCCGCAGACGCTGCGCAGCGCCATCCTGCCCGCCACCCGCTACCGCTTCCGCTACGCCGACGGAGCCCGCAACGCCGAAGGGCTCATGATCAACCCCAGGACCGGCCGGCTCTACGTGGTGTCCAAGGAGTTCGCCGGCTCGGTCTACGCGGCGCCGAAGAAGCTCCGCACCGGCCGGACGAACATCCTGCGCAAGGTCGCCGGCGCCCCCCTCATGGCCACGGACGCCGCCTACGCCCCCGACGGCTCGTCGTACGTCATCCGCACCTACTTCTCCGCGACCCTCTACCGGCCCTCGGGCGAGACGATCGCCAGGGTGACGATGCCGGAGCTCGAACAGGCCGAGTCGATCACCTACACCGCCGACGGCACGGCGCTGCTGGTCGGCTCGGAAGGGCCGCGCAGCCCGGTCTACCGTGTCCCGCTGCCCGAGCGGGCCACCCCCACTCCGACCCCGACCCCGGAAGAGACCCCGGAAGAGAGCCCTGACGAGGTGGCCGCCGACGCCGGCGCGTCCGGGTTGACGATCAAAGACGTGCTCATCTGGCTGGCCGCGGCCGCCACCGCCGTGGGCGTGATCACGTTTCTCGCCCGCCGCACCCGCTGAGCGCCGGTCATCGGCCGCGTCCACGCATCGTGGCGGTGAACAGGTCGCCGCGCAGCGCCCGCTCCACCACCTCGACGGAGTGCGACAGGCGGACCAGCCGGGGGCCCTCCTCGCGGTAGACGTCGAGCACCGCCTCGATGGTGTGCGGCGGCAGGTGTCCTTTGAGGTCGACGGCCGCCGCCCGGTAGCCCGCGCGGGCGGCCTCGACGGCCGAGGCGACGTGGTGCCTGGCGATGCTGGCGAGCGCGATCGGGTGCCGCCTGAGCACCTCGTGGGCGCGGTAGTCGGGAGGCACCGCGTCGAGCAGCCAGGCCACCGCGGAGGTCTCCCAGTCGGGCACGCTCGGCGGCCGGACCTCGGGTGGCCACTCCGGCGGAACGTACATGGCGACATCGTACTCATGTTCGATTCGTCCGGATATGGCGGGGGAGGGTGGTAAGTCGGAAAATTGTCGTGTGACGGAGAAGATCGGGATCGTGGGCGCGGGCATCGTGGGCCTGGCGGTGGCGCGGGAGCTGGCCAGGACCAGGGGCGCCGAGGTGACCGTGCTGGACAAGGAGGGCCGCGTCGGCGCCCACCAGACCGGGCACAACAGCGGCGTCGTCCACGCGGGCATCTACTACCCGCCGGGCTCGCTGAAGGCGAAACTGTGCCGCGAGGGCGTGGCGCTGCTCAAGGACTACTGTGCCGCGCACGCGCTGCCGTACGCCGAGGTCGGGAAGCTGGTCGTGGCGAGTACCGCGGCCGAGCGGCCGCGGCTGGGCGCGCTGGCCGAGCGGGCCAGGGCCAACGGGGTGCCGGGCATCTCCGAGCTGGACGGGCTGGCGCTGCGCGAGATCGAGCCGCACGCGGTCGGCGTCGGCGCGATCCACTCGCCGCACACCGCGATCTGCGACTTCCCGGCGGTCGCGCGCCGGCTCGCGCAGGACGTCGCGGAGCTGGGCGGGTCCGTACGCCTCGCGCACCCGGTCAGGGCGATCAGGGAACGCCCGGGAGCCGTGGAGGTGCTGGCCGGCCGGCGCAAGCTCGTCTTCGACCGCCTGGTGGTGTGCGGCGGGCTGAACACCGACGCGGTGGCCAAGATGGCGGGCTCGCCGGGAGACGTCAGGATCGTCCCGTTCAGGGGTGACTTCTACGCGCTCCAGGGCGCGGCGAAGGACCTCGTCCGGGGGCTGATCTACCCGGTGCCCGATCCGCGCTATCCGTTCCTGGGGGTTCATCTGACACGGCAGACCGACGGCCGGGTGCTGGCGGGGCCGAACGCGGTGCTCGCCCTGGCCTATGAGGGCTACGGTTCTGCCGTGCGATGGCGAAATTACTGCAATTTTCGGCAAATTCTTGGTTGGCCGGGGACACTACGTCTGGCCCGTGCCCATTGGCGTACCGGGCTGAAGGAACTCCACGGCTCCCTCGTCAAACGCGAGTTCCTCCGCGCCACCCGCCGCTACGTCCCCGCGCTCACCGCCTCCGACCTGGAAAGAACCGAAGGCGGCGTACGCGCCCAGGCCGTGGCGCGGGACGGCCGCATGGTCGACGACTTCGTCGTGGACGTGCACGGCCGGGTCGTGCTCGTGCGTAACGCGCCCTCGCCCGCCGCCACGTCCAGCCTGGCCATTGCCCGACACATTGCCGGAATTGTCCCGGCACCCGCCCGATGAGTGCATCCTTGTAGGTGATGGAAGCACGCCTGCTGATCGTCGAGGACGATCCGAACATCCTCGAGCTCCTCGCCGCGAGCCTGAGGTTCGCGGGTTTCGACGTGACCACGGCCAAGAGCGGCCTCGACGCCGTGGCCGCCGTGCAGCGGCACCGCCCCGACCTCATGGTGCTCGACGTCATGCTGCCCGATCTCGACGGATTCGAGATCGTCAGGCGGCTGCGCGGCGGCGGGCTGCACACGCCGGTCGTGTTCCTGACCGCCCGCGACGAGACCGAGGACAAGATCCGCGGGCTCACGATCGGCGGGGACGACTACGTGACCAAGCCGTTCAGCCTGGAGGAGGTGATCGCCAGGATCCACGCGGTGCTGCGCCGTACGAGCGGGGAGCCGCAGTCGCCGCCGCCGAGGCTGACGTTCGCCGACATCGAACTGGACGAGGAGAGCCACGAGGTGTGGCGCGGGGGCAACGCCGTGGCGCTGTCGCCGACCGAGTTCAAGCTCCTGCGATACTTCATGACGAACGCCGGCCGGGTCCTGTCCAAGCCGCAGATCCTCGACCACGTGTGGGACTACGACTTCAGGGGCGAGGTGGGCATCGTCGAGTCGTACGTGTCCGT
The DNA here is from genome assembly GCF_039871515.1 of Nonomuraea sp. B1E8. NCBI lineage: Bacteria > Bacillati > Actinomycetota > Actinomycetes > Streptosporangiales > Streptosporangiaceae > Nonomuraea > Nonomuraea sp. B1E8. The sequence goes on from NZ_JBDPLS010000023.1 coordinate 65,590, forward strand.
GTTGCGCCGCAAGATCGACAACCGCAGCCCGCGGCTCATCCACACGCTGCGCGGCGTCGGCTACGTCCTCCGCCTGCCGCCGAGCCCCTGATGCGCGGCCTGCCGCTGCGCATCAAGCTGATCGCGTCGATGCTGGCCCTGCTGGGGTTCGGCATGACCTTCATCGGACTGGTGAGCGTCTCGGTGCTGCACGGCTACCTCATCGACCGGGTCGACAGCCAGCTCCACCTGCTCAGCCTGCGCATGCACAAGAAGGTCCTGAGCGACTGGAAGAGGGACAGGGATACCTCCGACCGGCCGATCGCCATCGAGTCCGACGCGATCGTACTGGTCAAGGAGCCGGGCGGCGCGTTCGAGCCGATGCTGATCGACCGTGACGTCGACCTGAAGCCGAAGCCGGTCCTGCAGTCCGCGCCGGGAGCCGAGCCCTACAACGCGCCCGCGATCAGGGGCAACGGCGAGTGGCGGGTGCTGGAGAGCATGGTCCGCCGGCGCACGCTGGTCGTCGCGGTGGACCTGGAGGAGGTCGACGCCATCACCCGGCGGCTCGTGCTCATCGAGCTGCTCGGTGGCGGTGGCATCCTGCTCATCCTGGCCGTCGTGGGCATCACGATCGTACGGCGCAGCATGCGTCCCCTCGCCCAGATCGAGCGCACGGCCGAGGCCATCGCGGCCGGCGAACTGGGTCGGCGGGTGCCGGACGGCGACCCGCGTACCGAGGTGGGCCGCCTGGCCAGGTCGCTCAACGGCATGCTGGCGCAGATCGAGACCGCGTTCGCCGCCAGGTCGGACTCCGAGGCGGCGGCCCGGCGCTCCGAGGTGCGCATGCGCGAGTTCGTCGGCGACGCCTCCCACGAACTGCGCACTCCGCTGACCTCCATCCGCGGCTTCGCCGAGTACGCCAGGCAGAACCCCGGCGCCGACCCCGCCGAGCTGATGCAGCGCGTGGAGAAGGCCGCGGGGCGGATGAGCCTGCTCGTGGACGACCTGCTGCTGCTGGCCAGGGTGGACCAGCAGCGGCCGTTGAAGATGCGCCCGGTCGACATGCTGGCGCTGGCCGCGGACGCCGTACACGATGCCGGGATCCTCGCGCCCGACCGTACGGTGAAGCTCGACGTGATCGGCGGCGCCGCCCTGATCGTCGCCGGCGACGAGGTGCGCCTGCGGCAGATCGTCAGCAACCTCGTCACCAACGCCATCATCCACACCGAGCCGGGCTCGCCGATCACCGTGCGTACCGGGGCCGGCGACGGCACGCTCTTCATCGAGGTCGCCGACAGCGGCCCCGGGCTCACCCCCGACCAGCTGGAACGGGTCTTCGAACGCTTCTACCGGGCCGACTCCGCCCGGTCGCGCCGGTCGGGGGAGGACCGGGGCAGCGGGCTCGGCCTGGCGATCGTGCAGGCGCTGGTGGAGGCGCACGGCGGCACGGTGACGGTCGAGAGCTCGCCCGAGGAGGGCTCCACCTTCCGGGTGGAACTCCCACTCGCCTTGGAGTGAGCCTTCAGCAAACCTTCAGGTGATTTTGTCACGCTGAGTAGGTGACGAAACCCGAGGCGCTGATCATGGTGGTGGACGACGAACCCAGCATCAGGGACCTCCTCTCCGCCAGCCTGCGCTTCTCCGGTTTCGAGGTGCTGACCGCCGCCGACGGCCAGGAGGCCGTGGAGGTGGCGGAACGGGCCTCGCCCGACCTGGTCGTGCTCGACGTCATGCTGCCCGACCTCGACGGGTTCGAGGTGGCCAAGCGGATCGGCGCGCCCGTGTTGTTCCTGACGGCCCGTGACGCCACCGAGGACAAGATCGCCGGACTGCGGGTCGGTGACGACTACGTGACCAAGCCGTTCAGCCTCGAAGAAGTGCAGGCCAGGATCCGGGCGGTGCTGCGACGCACCCGCGGGGAGGGCGGCCCCGCCAGCAGGCTCAAGGTGGCCGACCTGGAGCTCGACGAGGACGCGCGCGAGGTGTGGCGGAGCGGCAGGCAGGTACGGCTGTCGCCGACCGAGTTCAAGCTGCTGCACTACTTCATGGTCAACGCCGGGCGCGTGTTGTCGAAGGCGCAGATCCTCGACCACGTCTGGAACTACGACTTCGGCGGCGACGCCGGCGTGGTCGAGTCGTACGTCTCCTATCTCAGGCGCAAGGTCGACGACGTCGAGCCGCGGCTCATCCACACGCTCCGCAGCGTCGGCTACGTGCTGAGGGAGCCGCCCGCGGGCTGAGCGCGCGACACCGCCGGTGCCGCGGCCGGTGAATGTGATTCACAGTGGGTAGCGTGGGGTTCATGGACCTGCTGGGCGCGTTGGAGACACTGCGCCGTCCCCTCGACCGCGAGTTGTTCCCGCTGGCGATCGGGGAGACCGCGGCCGACAGGCGTGCGCTGCGCGAGCTGACCGGCCAGCTCGACGACTACCTGCTGCCCCGGCTGCGCTCCCTCGACGCGCCGCTGCTCGCCGTCGTCGGCGGATCCACCGGCGCGGGCAAGTCCACGCTGGTCAACTCGCTGGTCGGGGCCGACGTCGCCGAGCCGGGCGTGCTGCGGCCCACGACGCTGGTGCCCACGCTCGTGGTCAGCCCCGCCGACCGTGACTGGTTCATGGGCCAGAACGTGCTCCCCGGCCTGTCCCGCGGCACCGGCGCCGGCCCCGGCACGCTGCGCGTGGTGGCCTCCGACGCGCTCGGCGCCGGGCTCGCGCTGCTCGACGCGCCCGACATCGACTCCGTGGTGACCGCCAACAGGGAACTCGCCGCCCAGCTCCTGGCCGCGGCCGACCTGTGGTTGTTCGTCACGACCGCGGCCCGCTACGCCGACGAGGTGCCGTGGGGCTTCCTGCGTTCCGCCCGCGAACGCAGCACCGCGCTGGCCGTCGTCCTCGACCGCGTGCCGCCCGACGCCCTCGACCCCGTCTCGCGCGACCTGTCCCGCCTCCTCGCCGAGAACGGCCTGGCGGACACCCGGCTGTTCACCGTCCCCGAGGCGCCGCTCCCCGACGAGAGGGCCCGCCTGCCCCGTGAAATGGTGCGGCCCATCGCCGCCTGGCTCACAGGGCTGGCCTCCGACGCCGCGGAAAGGTCCCGCGTCGTACGCCAGACGCTGTCGGGGGCGCTCGACAGCCTCGCCACCCGGGTGCCGTCGCTGGCCGGGGCCGTCGACCGCCAGCGCGCCGCCTTCGACGGCCTGCGCTCGATCGTCACGGCGGCCTACGCGGGCGGCATGGCCGACTTCGACGAGGGCATGCGCGACGGGTCGCTGCTGCGGGGCGAGGTGCTGGCCCGCTGGCAGGACTTCATCGGCACCGGCGACCTCATGCGCTCGCTGGAGAGCCGGGTGGGCCGGCTGCGCGACCGCGTGGTCGGCTTCTTCACGGGACGGGTGCCGGAGGTCAAGCTCAGAGACGCCCTGGAGAGCGGCGTCGGGGCGCTGATCAGGGGCGCGGCCGACGGCGCTGCCGAGCGCGCCCTGGAGGGGTGGTCCGCCGCGCCCGGCGGCTCCGGGCTGCTCGAACAGCTCGGCGCCGTCGAGTCCGCCCGGCTCGGCCGCGCCTCGCCCGACCTGGCCAAGCGGGCCGAGGCCGCGGTGCGGGGGTGGCAGGAGTTCGTGCTCGACCTCGTACGCGAGGAGGGCGCCGAGAAGCGCACGGCCGCCCGCGTGGCGTCGTTCGGGGTGAACGGGGCCGGGCTGCTGCTCATGCTGGCCGTGTTCGCCTCCACCGGAGGGCTGACCGGGATCGAGGTGGGGATCGCCGGCGGGACGAGCGTGCTGACGCAGAAGCTGCTGGAGGCCGTCTTCGGCGACCAGGCGGTGCGGACGCTCACGGTGCGGGCGCGGGAGGATCTGCGCGAGCGGGTACGCACGTTGCTGGCCGAGGAGGCCGCCCGGTTCACCGCCCAGCTGGAGGCGGTCGAGCCGCCCGCGGACGCGGCGGGGGCGCTGCGCGCGGCGCTGGCCCGCATCCAGGCCCACCGCACCGAACTCCCCGCGCCCGCCCTCGAACCGCCCACCGCCGACCATCCGGCCGTCGAACCCGCTGGACCCGCCGAACCGCCAGGACCGCCCACCGCCGAGCTTCCGGTCGTCGGGCCCGTGCAAGGTCCGATGCCGCCCGACCCGGAGGAGAGGCCGTGAAGCTGCTGCGCCGTAAGGAGGGCCCGTCTCTCGACTCCAGGCTCGCCGCCCTTCTTGAGGCGGCGTCACTGGCCGAGGGGCGGCTGCCCGAGCAGGCGGTGTCCGGCGCGCGTTCGGTCGCCGAGCGGGCCGGGGCACGCCGCAACCTGTCGGTCGACCACACCGTGGCCGCGCTGGCGGGGGCGACCGGCAGCGGCAAGTCGTCGCTCTACAACGCCCTGGCCGGTGCGGAGCTGGCGGCCGTGGGCGTCACCAGGCCGACGACCTCGACCGCGCAGGCGGCTCTGTGGGACGGCGAGGGCGCGGGCCCGCTGCTGGACTGGCTCGACGTCCCGCAGCGCCACTCCGCCACCGCCGCCGGCGACCTGTCCGGGCTCATCCTCCTGGACCTGCCCGACCACGACTCCATCCGGCTCTCCCACCGCCTGGAGGTGGATCGCCTGGTGGAGCTGGTCGACCTGCTGGTGTGGGTGGTGGATCCGCAGAAGTACGCCGACGCGGCGCTGCACGAGCGCTACCTGCGCCCGCTGGCCGCGCACCGGGACGTGACGGTGGTGGTCCTCAACCAGGTGGACCGGCTGCCCGCGCAGGCCGTCGACCGCTGCCTGCGCGACATGCGCCGGCTGCTGGACGACGACGGGATGCAGGGCGTTCCGGTGCTCGCCGTCTCCGCCAGGACCGGGACGGGGCTGCCCCAGCTCCGTTCGCTCCTCCGGGACCGGGTCTCCGAACGTAAGTCGTGGTCCGCCCGCCTGGCCGCCGACGTCACGACCGCCGCCACCCACCTCACCCCCGCCGGCCCGGCCTCGGAGGGGTTGCCGGGTGCGGCGGACGAGCCGGACGGCGTCCTGGCGGCCGGGCGGGGCACGGAGGGGGCGGCGCAGCTGACGGGAGGGCTGGGCAGGGCGCTCACCGGGGCGCTGTCGCAGGCGGCCGGGGTGCCGCTGGTCGTCGAGGCCGTGGCCAAGGGGCACCGGCACCGGGCGATCGTCGCCACCGGGTGGCCGGTCACGAGGTGGCTCAGGAGGTTCCGGCCGGACCCGCTCCGGAGGCTGCGCGTCGACGGCACGGCCCTCCAGGGCGCGGTGTCCGGCGGGGCGGGTAGGGAGGTCGAAGGGCCGGCCGGGGAGCCCGGGAGCGGCATCGTGGGCCGTACCTCGGTCCCTGCGGCGTCGGCCGTACAGCGGGCTCAGGTCGAGACGGCGGTCAGGGACGTCGGCGAGGCGGCCGCGTCCGGGCTGCCCGGCCCGTGGGCGGCGGCCGTACGGCACGCGGCACGCTCGCGCTCCCATGACCTGGCGGACGCGGTGGACCGGGCGGTCGCCAGGACCTCCGCCGGCGCGACCAGGCGACCTCGGTGGTGGCGGGCGGTGAACGCGCTGCAGTGGCTGGTGTTCGCGGCCATGGTGGCCGGCGCGCTGTGGCTGGGCGTGCTGTTCGGGATGGACTACCTGCGCCTGCCGCAGCCGCCGCTCCCGACCGCCGGCGTGGTGCCGTGGCCGACGGTGCTGCTGGTGGGAGGGGCGCTCGCGGGCGTGCTGATCGCGCTGCTGGCGAGGCTGGCCGCCTGGGCGGGTGGCAGGCGCAGAGCCCGGCGTACGTCCCGGGCCCTGCGCGCCGCCATCGGCCAGGTCGGCGAGGACCTTGTGCTGGACCCGGTGAGGGCCGAACTGGACCGGTACGCCCGCTTCACCGAGGCGCTCGAACGCGCCCGACCCTGAGCCGGGCCCAGCTCGCCGGCCAGGCGCGGCCCATTCTGAGCAGCACGGTCTCCAGCCTGCCGTCGCACAGAGCGCCGCTGCCACAGAGGTGCTAACCGGCTCGGAGGGCAGCAACCGACTCCACGAGGCCTGCTGCCTCCAACGCATCGAGCACATCGTCGATGGTTTCCGGCGGGTTGATTCGTGAGTCCGCGATCTGCTGCACGCATGTCCAGACGACTCTTCCGTCGAGGTCGATTTGGTCCAGAACGAAGTCATCGGGCGACTTTGCTTCCATGTTCCATGGATCCAAGGTCTCTGCGGGAAAGTCCCTGAGGTTCGACGTAACGATGAGTTGCGCACGGGTTTTGATCGCCGCAGCCAGCACATGCCGATCGTCGGGGTCGGGGAGTTTAAGCCCTTCGATCAGCGGCTCATAGCCCTCTACCAGGCAGTCCCTAACCGCCGCGTTCATCAGGAGCCGGAGTTTGCCAAGCTTCTCCTCCGGAATGTCCGGACGGTTGGTCGCAAGGTTACGCTGCATCTCGTCGAGGATCCTGTTGGTCCATCTGGCCTGCAGACGTCCCGCCATGGCGAGACGGATGAGCAGATCACGCAGCGTATTGCCATACAGTACGTTCGCGTCATAGACGACCACGTAGGCCATGGTCAGATGCCTAGCTCTTGCCCCAGCGCAGCAAGCTGGTCAGCAGCCATACGGCGCTTGGCGTCGTCACGGCGCTTGTACTCCTGGAGATCCTCATAAGTGATACGCCGATGCTTGCCGATCAAACGGAAGGGGATCTCGCCCGACTCCAGCAGCTTGATCAGATAAGGACGCGAGACGTTCAGCATGTCCGCTGCTTGTTGCGTCGTCAGTTCGGCATGGGACGGTATGACCGTCACTCCGCGCCCTTCGGCCGCCTGGGCGAGGACGAAGGCGAGCAGGCTCACGGCCTCGCGAGGCAGGATCAATGGATCCTCACCACCATGCTCGCCGGCGACGCGAATGGTCGATTGCTCGGGACAGCGCATGAGATAGTCCTTGATCCGCCGCACGGCACGACCGGCTATCTCGGCGTCCATCATCCCGGGCTGAACCCGCTTGGCCTGCACGTCTGCCATCGTGACACCTCCAATCGCAGTATCCGCAATATTCGAAGTAAACGCAAGCGGTTGGATGGCAGGTGCAGAGCCCGGGCGTACTTCGTCGCCGTTTCAGCTGGTAGCGCTTGGCGACCACGTCCCCGGGCTCGGGAGTGGAGGAGACGTGCATGGGTTTCACCCAGTCCTGTCTCGCTTGTCGAGCGAACCGGAAATCGTACGGAGCCCCGACAGGAGCGGGCGCAGGAGGGGATGGGAGTCGGCTCCGCGGCGTACGGCGGCGAAGACGCGGCGCTCAGGCCCAGGCGTGTGGCGTACGACGACTCCGGGCAGCGCCATGTCGCGCAGCGCCAGCCGCGGCACGAGAGCCACCCCCGCGCCCGCGCCCACCAGGGCGACCACGGCGCGGAAGTCGTCGGAGCAGTGGGCGAGGTCCGGCGTGAAGCCCGCCTGCCGGCAGGCGAACGCGATCACGTCGTGCACCGGATTGCCCGGATAGGGGCCGATCCACGTCTCGGAGGCGAGCGACTCCAGCGTGGCCGACCCCGCCAGGAGATGGTCGCGGGGGAGGACCAGGTCGAACGGCTCCGCGTACAGCGGCATGCGCGACAACCGGCGGTCGGAGGCGTCGGGCGCGTCCCGGTATTCCACCGCGATCGCCAGGTCCACCTCTCCGTCGAGCAGCATGGCCAGGCTCTGGTCGCCCTCGGCGTCTCGTATGCGTACGCGCAGGCCGGGGGCGGTGGAGCGCAGGGCGGCGATCGTGGGTGAGAGCACGGCGCTGATCGCGGTGGCGAAGCAGGCCACGGTCGCCTCGCCGGCCTCGCCTGTGGTGTACGCGGCCACCTCGGCCTCGGCGCGTTCGAGCTGGGCGAGGACCTCGTTGGCGTGAACGAGCATGATCTTGCCCACCGCGGTCAGGTGCACGCCGCGCCCGTCACGCGTGAGCAGGCGGTGGCCCACCTCGTGTTCCAGGGCGGCGAGTTGCTGGGACACGGCCGAAGGGGTGAGGTGCAGCGCCGCCGCCGCGGCGGTGACCGTGCCGTGGTCGGCCACCGCGCGCAACGTACGCAGCCGCCGCGTGTCTATCACGCAGCGAGAATACTGACTCGCCCAGCTCGGTCACACGTCGAGGAACACCGTCCGTGGCCGGCAGTTGGACGCGGATCCTGGCTGGCCATGAGGCACGACAGGGTGTGAAGAGCCGGCCACGTAGGTGCGGCCTGGCTGGGCGCTGTCTCAGTCAGCCTCCGGTCGACGAACTTTTGAGCGGCTGGTCTTCGCCTTGGGAAACTTCGGCCCAGGCCCGTATCGGACGGCCGTCCCTCGCTTCTGCTCGGACGTCCGGGTCAGCAGTTCTCTCCCGACCAGGTCTCGGATGATGTCCCGGGCTTGGTAGACACCTACGTCGAACAGTCGCTGAACGGTCCGGTTATTGACCTCGCCATAGTCGCGCACGTGCTCGATGATCTTCCTGTCGATGTCATCCGCCGCACGGCTGTGGTACGCGACGGCGCTTCCGAGGTGAGAAACCACCTCTGCTCGAAGCCGATATGCAGGGTAGTGATGTTGCATGGTGGCTCGAGTGGGCTCCAACACGCCCGCAGGTTCCGCTGCCAGTCGATGGAGTGCCGCCTGCGCCTCATCTTGTGACCGTTGAATGACGGGCGCGACCTCGGAGGAGCGAACCGTACGCTTCGCGCACAGCATGCGAATGATGAGCATCGCATCCGTGTCGTCCTGCTCTTCTTGGGGGAGTGAGGCCACGAATTTCGCGATCCGGGTGTTGGGCGGCTCCCCTCGAAACAGCACAACTACGTGTTCGGCCCCTTCGGTGATCACTGGCACATCCCGCCCGGACTTGATCATCTCCCGGTACATTCGATCGACTCCCTGCCCGACCTCCTCTGCCAGGCCTAGCAGTCGAAAGCCGGAGGCCAGCGCGGGGAAGCGTGCTCTCGACCCTCTCGTCAGAATGTTGTTCGTGGTCACTCCGGAGACCAGAGGGCCTGGTGATTCAATACGCAGGTATTGCGGTGAATGCTCTACTTGTACGGTGCCCTTCAAACGCCAATCGCCGTGGATGAACGCGTTGACCAGGGCTTCACGTATCGCCGCCGACGGATAGTCCTCGATCTGCAACTGGCGTCCGTCGGCAAGGGTTACGGGGGTGATGCCTTGCCGGGCCCTGATGGCCTGGAGGACCTCATCGAAAGCCAGCACCAGAGGAGCGCCGACGCGCAACACCGCATCGGCCTCACCGGACTGAGTGCGCTTGTGTTGGTAGACCGCTGCGTTGATCCCGACGCTCGATGGGTTCTGGCAGAGCATCAGTTCCCCGCTGCGAGACAAGCTTCCATCGTCCGCGATCGCGTGTAGTGCGTTCAGCAAGTCCCTGTCCCCGAACTGCGAGTATCGCTGCCGAGCCGGATCGGTCGAACCGGCGAGAAGCCTTCTGCAATATCTCAGGGCCAGCGGATCCACGTCGTCCAACGACCGGCCGCTCGCGGTGGCAGACCAGTCGAATCCGCGACGTTCTTCCGAGAGTCGGGTCACATCGAGAGGACGCATCGGCAGACAGTCCGTGTTGATCCGCTGATACGTATACCCCTTTGCCGTGGAATACACCTCAAGGCCTTCCGGGATGATGATCTCCAGAAGTCGCCTTCCGGCGAACTTCAGCTCCCGCACGTCCACGAGCAGGGAAGGCATGGTGAGCTGGTGAACCTTGCTCCGCAGGATTGATGCGTCCATGTCGCAGCCGATGAACGCATCTTCACCCGACTTGTTGTCCGCCACACCGACGATCACGGTCCCCCCGCCGGCATTGGCGAAGCAGACGCACGCCTCCGCGAGGTCTTGGAACGCCTCATTGAGGTTGGGCTTCGCCTGCTTGAAATCGAGGGTGTCCGTTTCGCACTTGGCGGCGGTCGTCCCCGACAGGATCTTCTTGAGGACCGGCATTGAAGACGTCACCTTTGGGGCTCCTTTGAGATTTCCGTTGGACCAACGGTATCCCCAAAGGGTCCCCAAAGGACAGCGTTTCGACTGCCCCTTCCCCTGGCGTGGCAAGTCTGATGGGCTATGGGAACCTGTCCGTCTTGCGACCTATCTCAGTGCCTATCCATCTGTTGACCAGCACTTTGCGTCCAGTGCGCAGGACTGAAGCGGGTCGCCTTTGGCGACTCCTTTGACAGGGCCGTTGGGCCAACGCGTTGCCCAAAGAACGTTCCACGCGGTGCACAAAGCGACTCAGCCGCGGGCCTGGATGAAGGCTTGGATCGCGCGGTCGACGTCCGCCTGCGAGTGCGCGGCCGAGAGCTGGACGCGGATCCTCGCCTGGCCGTGCGGCACGACGGGGTAGGAGAAGCCGATCACGTAGACGCCGAGGTCGAGCAGGCGCTCGGCCAGGGCGCCCGCCTCGGCGGCGTCGCCGATCATCACGGGCACGATCGGGTGGTCGCCGGGCAGGATGTCGAACCCGGCCTCGGTCATCCGGTCGCGGAAACGGGCGGTGTTGGCGCGCAGCCGCTCGCGGGCGTCGTTCGAGGTCTCCAGCAGGTCGAGGATGCGCAGCGACGCGGCGGCGATGACGGGCGCGAGCGAGTTGGAGAACAGGTAGGGGCGCGAACGCTGGCGCAGCAGCTCGCAGATCTCCTTGCGGGCCGAGACGTAGCCGCCGCTGGCCCCGCCGAGCGCCTTGCCGAGCGTGCCGGTGATGATGTCGATCCGGTCGGTGACGCCGTGCAGTTCGGGTGTGCCGCGCCCGGTGGGCCCGACGAAGCCGACGGCGTGCGAGTCGTCGACCATCACCATGGCGTCGTACCGCTCGGCCAGGTCGCAGATGTCACGCAACGGGGCGAGATATCCGTCCATGGAGAACACGCCGTCGGTCACGATCAGCCGCCGCCGCGCCTCCGACGCCTCCTTCAACCTGGCCTCCAGCTCGGCCATGTCGCGGTTGGCGTACCGGAACCGCTTGGCCTTGGAGAGCCGGATGCCGTCGATGATGCTGGCGTGGTTGAGCGCGTCGGAGATCACCGCGTCCTGGGCGTCGAGCAGCGTCTCGAAGACGCCGCCGTTCGCGTCGAAACAGGAACTGTAGAGGACGGTGTCCTCCATGCCGAGGAAGTCGGACAGGCGGGATTCGAGCTCCTTGTGCACCTCCTGGGTGCCGCAGATGAAGCGTACGGACGCCATCCCGAACCCCCACCGGTCGAGCGCCTCCTTGGCGGCCTCGACCACCGTGGGATCGTCGGCCAGGCCCAGATAGTTGTTGGCGCAGAAGTTCAGCACCTCGCGCCCTGCCACGCTCACCTGGGAGCTCTGCGGGGTGCTGATCACGCGCTCGGGCTTGAGCAGCCCGGCCTCGGTGATCTCGTCGAGCGTCGTACGCAGCTGCTCGCGCACGTTCGTGAACATCAGGCGCTCCTGTCGGTGGTCGTGGCCGCTTCGGCCGGTGTTGCGCTCCAGTCCAGAATGACCTTGCCCGTACGGCCGCTGGCGGCCGTGTCGAAGGCGGCGTCGAAGGCGTAGTAGGGGAAACGGTCGGTGATCACGGGGGAGAGGTCGAGGCCCTTCTCCAGCAGCACGGACATGTTGTACCAGGTCTCGTACATCTCGCGGCCGTAGACCCCCTTGATCGTGATCATGGACGTCACGACGGTGGACCAGTCGACGGCGAACTCCTCGGCGGGCAGCCCGAGCATGGCGATCTTGCCGCCGTGGGTCATGCTGGCGATCATGTCGCGGAGCGCCGCCGGGCTGCCGGACATCTCCAGCCCCACGTCGAAGCCCTCGCGCAGGTGGAGCCGTTGCATGCCCTCGGCGATCGACGATCTGGAGACGTTGAGCGCGAGCGAGACGCCGAGCTTGCGGGCCAGGTCGAGCCGCTCGTCGCTGATGTCGGTGATCACCACGTGGCGCGCGCCGACGTGCGTGGCCACGGCCGCCGCCATGAGCCCGATCGGGCCCGCGCCGGTGATCAGCACGTCCTCGCCGACCAGGGGGAAGGAGAGCGCGGTGTGTACGGCGTTGCCGAACGGGTCGAAGATGGCGGCCACGTCGGGATGGACGGGGACACGGTGCACCCAGACGTTCGTGGCGGGCAGGGTGACGTACTCGGCGAACGCGCCGTCCCTGTGGACACCCAGCCCGATCGTGTTGCGGCACAGGTGCCTGCGGCCGGCCATGCAGTTGCGGCACTTGCCGCAGACGAGGTGCCCCTCGCCGCTGACGAGGTCGCCGGGGGTGATGTCCTCGACGTCCGGCGCCACCTCGACGACGTGGCCGGAGAACTCATGACCCACGATCAACGGAGGTTTAATGGTATGCCGCGCCCAATCGTCAAATTTCCGGATATGCAGGTCGGTGCCGCAGATACCGGTCCGCAGGACCCGGATCTTCACCTCGCCGGGCCCCACCTCCGGCTCCGGCACGTCCACCAGCGCGAGGCCGGGTTCGTCCCGCTCCTTGACCAGCGCCTTCATGCGCGTCCCCCTACGTCGAACCATCAGTAACGCACTGTGCCCGTTCTCCGCCGAGCGTGTCCATCGAGGGTTTCTTAAGTGCCCCCACAGCACAGCTTCACGCCGCCGCCCGGTAGCAGGCGCCCTGTACTATTTCGACCGCCTTCGGAAGGAACACTCGTGAACGACCTGCGCATCGGCGTCATCGGGCTCGGCCTGCGCACGAGCCTCGCCCTGGCGGCCCACCGCCCCGGCGAGGGCTCGGTGGTGGCCGCCCTGTGCGACTCCGACCCGGCGGTGCTCAAGAGACAGGCCGGCCGTTTCCAGGCGGAGCTGCTGACCGAGCACCACCACGAGCTGCTCGGCAGGGACGACCTCGACGCGGTCATCGTGATGACGCCCGACGACACGCATGAGCGCATCGCCATCGACTGCCTGAAGGCGGGCAAGGCCGTCTACCTGGAGAAGCCGCTGGCCATCACCGTGGAGAGCGCCGACCGCATCCTGCGCGCCGCCCGGCGCACCGGCACCCGCCTGTACGTCGGGCACAACATGCGCCACATGGGCGTGGTCCGCCTGATGCGCGACATCATCCGCAAGGGCGTCATCGGCGAGCCGAAGACCGTCTGGGTGCGCCACTTCGTCTCCTACGGCGGCGACTACTACTTCAAGGACTGGCACGCCGACCGCACCAGGACCACCGGGCTGCTGCTGCAGAAGGCGGCGCACGACCTCGACGTGATCCACTGGCTCGCGGGCGGCTACACCACCAGGGTCAACGCGTTCGGCGACCTGATGCTCTACGGCGACCTGCCGCGCCGAGACCCCGGCACGCCACGGCCGGACGGCTGGCTGCAGGACTACACCTGGCCGCCGTCCGGGCATCGCGACCTGCACCACGTCGTGGACGTCGAGGACGTCTCCGTCATGAACATGCGCCTGGACAACGGCGTCATCGCCGCCTACCAGCAGTGCCACTTCACGCCCGACTACGTGCGCAACTACACGGTCATCGGCGCCGAGGGCCGCCTGGAGAACTTCGGCGACGGTCCCGGCGACACGGTCAAGGTGTGGAACACGGGGCCCACGGGCTACCGGGGAGAGGGCGACATCACGTACAAGGTGCCTGCCGCGCTGGGCACGCACGGCGGCGCGGACGTCGAGATCGTGACGGAGTTCCTCAGGTTCGTCAGGGACGGCGGCGTGACGGACACCTCGCCGGTGGCGGCGCGGATGAGCGTGGCGGCCGGCTACATGGCGACGATGTCGTTGCGGAACGGCGGCATGCCGTACGACGTGCCGGACCTCGACCCGGAGCTGGCCGCGTACTTCGACCGGGGGCAGGTGGAACCGGAGCGGGCGGGCGGACAGTAGATATATGTGGATATACGTACCCGGATCCGGGATGGAGACAGGGCGGCTTTCGGCGAGCTCTTCGACGAGTGCTCCAAGGCCGTGTACAACCATGCCTTCCGCCTGACCGCCAACTGGTCCACGGCCGAGGACGTGACGGCGCTGACGTTCCTCGAAGCCTGGCGGTTACGCGGGCGCATCGACCCCGGCGGCGGCTCCCTGCGGCCGTGGCTCCTGGGCATCGCCACCAACGTGACCCGCAACATGCGCAGGGCCGCCCGCAGGCACGACGGCGCCCTGGCCAGGCTGCCCAGAGGCGAGCCGGTGCCCGACTTCGCCGACGAGGTGGTGGGCCGGATCGAGGACGCGGAACGGCTGGCCGCGGTTCGTGCCGCGTACGGCCGGCTGCGCCGCCAGGAGCAGGACGTGTTCGCGTTGTGCGTCTGGGCGGGCCTCGGCTACGCCCAGGCGGCCGAGGCGCTGCGCGTCCCGGTCGGCACGGTGAAGTCGAGGTTGTCACGGGCGCGCCGGAAACTCGCCGCCGCGGGGGAACCCGCGCCGCCGGACCGACAGGTAACAGGTGACCGTGGCCCTCGTCAGACGTGGGAGACCCGATGAACTGGCCGACCGAACGTGAACTTCCCGAGGGCCGTCACCGACTGCTCAAGGAGTTCGTGATGACCGAGATCGACAAGCGGCCCGCGAAGCGGCGGGTCCCGCGCCTCGCCGTGCTGGCGCCCGTCCTGGGCCTGGCGGCTGCCGCCGCGGTGGCCGTGCCGGCGCTCTTCGGCGGCACCCCCGCGTACGCGGTGGAGAAGCGCCCCGACGGCCTCATCGACATCACCATCAACGAGGCCAAGAATCCCGAGCGGCTCCAGGAGGACCTGCGGGCCATGGGAGCGAACGTGGTGGTGACCTACATCCCCCGCGGCAAGAAGTGCAGCCCGCAGCCGCGCAGCAGCCACTTCCTGAGCCAGGAGGACGCGCCGTTGGCGCCGTTCCCGGTGCCCGGAGGTAAGACCGGACCGGGCTTCGCCATCGACCCGCGGGTGATCGGCGAGGGGCAGACGGGGGTGCTGGAGTTCAGCGTCTCTGAGAACAACGGTGGGGTCGTCGCGGGGATCTGGGCCCGCGTGGGCCAGGACCCGATCGCCGGATGCGAACTGGTGGACACGACGGACGCACCTCTGTCGCACTGATCCCAGCACTCCGGCGCCCGCCACACGCTTTCGTGTGGCGGGCGTCGTCGTGTGTCAGCTGGAACGCCAGGGTTGGAATCGCCGTACTAAACGTGCAACACTGTTGCAAGGTTGGTACATGGTCGGTAGAGGAAGACATCAGCACAACGAGATCAATGCGGTCTTCAGGGCGATCCGCAAGTTCGAGTGGTTGACCGTGGTGGAAAGCCACAACGGGCACCGCTGGGGATGGATCGAATGCGCCTGCGGTGCCCCTGCGCAGTCAATCTGGTGCACGCCGCGTAACCCGGGCAACCACGCGAAGCGCATTCTCCGATGGGTCGACGAGCACGCGGAGTGCGCAAAGAACGAGGAGAAGTCATGATTACGTGGGACTTCCGCGTCACACTGAATCGAGCGGTCACAGACGAGGAGCTGGACGCTCTGTTCGAGGCCGGTCTCGATGACTGCACCGTTTCGAGCCTCAAAGACGGCAGAACTTACGTCATGTGCGACCGCGAGGCGGAGACCTTGCTGGACGCGATCGCATCCGTGCTCACCCAGATCAGGACGGTCCCGGGTCTGTGGGCCACCGGGGTCGGCCACGACGACGGGGTGACGCTGGGGGACGCGGCGCGCCGGCACGGGGGCCGCACACAGGCCAGCCTCCGGCAGCTCGCCACGGGCCGGCGCGGCCCCGGTGGTTTCCCGAAGCCGCTGATGGAGGCCGACAACATCAGCCTCTACTCCTGGGCCGAGATCTCGGAGTGGCTGCGCACCAAGATGGGCGATGACATCGCCCCGGCGAACCGCGACCTCGTGATCGCCGATGCGGCGGTCAAACTGGCCTGCCGGGCCCGTGACGCCCATCGGGAGACCCAGGTGGCCGCCATCTTCGAGATCGCCTCCTGATCCGGTGGCGGCCGGCCTCCCACCCCTCAACTGACCTGCCGGCCGCCCTGATCGAAAAGCTCAGCGCTCGGCCTCCGTCGGCTTCTTGTCCAGGTCGGGGAACGCGGCGGGCTCCTCGACGCCCTGCGTGAGCTGGCGCGGCCCCTTCGGGCTCTCGGCCTGCTGGGCGTCGGCCACGGCCTCGGCAGCGGCCTCCGCGGCCTTGGCGGCCTCCTCCTCCGCGGCCGAACTCTCCGGCATCTCCTCGCGGGTGGCCGTCGACTTCGGCAGGGCCTCCGTGAACGCCTTCGACACCCCCTGCAGCGCCGACGTGACCTCGCTCGGGATCACCCAGAACGTGTTGCCGTCGCCCTGCGCGAGCTGCGGCAGCACCTGGAGGTACTGGTAGGCGAGCAGCTTGGGGTCGGGGTCGTTGCGGTGGACGGCCTGGAAGACCTGGTCGATGGCGCGCGACTGGCCCTCGGCCTCCAGGATGGCGGCCGTGCGCTGGCCCTCGGCGCGCAGGACGCGGCTCTGCTTCTCGCCTTCGGCGGTGAGGATCTGCGACTGCCGCTGGCCTTCGGCGTTGAGGATGGCGGCGCGCTTGTCGCGCTCGGCCCGCATCTGCTTCTCCATCGCGTCTTTGATGGTCTTCGGCGGGTCGATGGCCTTGATCTCGACGCGGTTGACGCGCAGCCCCCACTTGCCGGTGGCCTCGTCGAGGACGCCGCGCAGCTGGCTGTTGATCGTGTCGCGGGAGGTCAGGGTCTTCTCCAGGTCCATGGAGCCGACGACGTTACGCAGCGTCGTGACGGTGAGCTGCTCGACGGCCTGGATGTAGTTGGCGATCTCGTACGCCGCCGCGCGCGGGTCGGTGACCTGGAAGTAGAGGACGGTGTCGATCTCGACGACCAGGTTGTCCTCGGTGATGACGGGCTGGGGGCGGAAGGAGACGACCTGCTCGCGGAGGTCGATCACGGGGTAGACGCGGTCGATGTAGGGGATGACGAAGTTGAGGCCGGGCTTGAGGGTGCGGTGGTAACGTCCGAGCCGCTCCACGTTGCGCGCCCGCGCCTGCGGGATGATCCGCACTGCTTTGAGCACGGTGAACACCGCGAAAAGGATGATGAAGATTCCGACCAGCAAGAGCGGATCCATGAGTCACTCCCGGGGATAGACGAGGGCTGTCGCCCCTTCGATCTCGATGATGTCGACGGTCGCCCCTGTGGGGATCACCAGGGTTTCGTCGTACGCGCGCGCGGACCACTCCTCACCCCCGACGCGCACGCGACCGTTGTGGCCCGTCACCTCCGAGATCACATAGGCGGGCTTGCCGACGAGTGCTTCCACCCCGAACCGTTGCAGTGCCGGCTGCTTGACGTGGCGCATCGCGATGGGCCTGAGCACCAGCAGGCCTGCGGCCGACGAAGCGGCGAAGAACATCAGCTGCAGAGGAACGGGCAAGCCCAGCGCCGCGGTGGCGGCGGTCAGGAGAGCGGCCGCACCCAGAAGCCCGAGAGAGGCCGTGAGCGTGAATATTTCGGCCACGCCAAGAACGACAGCGAGGATTACCCAGATGATCCATTCATCCATATCGGCCCTCCTACTAGGACAACGGGCCTGCACCGGCGGGTTGTTCCCTTGCTCTAAGGTAGCCCTGGATTCACCCTTGCGGCACCCATGAGTGCGTCGCTCCCGGCCTTTTGAAGCGCGCTCCCTTGCCGCCATTTCTCCCACGGGAGTTGCCAGAAACCCCACCCGTTGTCCCATTCGAGGGTGCGGTCGGTGCCCGTGATGACGACCGGATCGCCGCGCAGGGTGGTGGTGTAGAACCACTCCGCCTGGTCCGGCCGGGCATTGACGCAACCGTGGCTGACGTTTTCCCGGCCCTGTGCCCAGAGGTTGTCCTTGGCGTGCACGTATTCGCCGGTGTCGGAAATGCGTACGGCATGCTCGATCATCATGTCGTAAAAGCCGGGTTCGCCCTCGTCGCGGCCGGGTGAAACCATGCGGACCGGATTGCCTTTGTCCATGGTCAGCCTCGATGACTCACGGGGTGGGCGTCCCTCCTGATCAGTTTCGGCTGATGGAGGTTTCCGCCTGATCGTCCCGTTCGCTGCGGATGGTGGCACGGCAATCTGCCCGGGACGCTCGGGCGGGCGGCGG
>NZ_JBDPLS010000024.1:0-76501 GCF_039871515.1 Nonomuraea sp. B1E8
TGGGGTACGGCTTGCGCTCGGTCACGCGGCCATCCCAGCACATCCTGCCCTGACGACCGGCGGTAACGCTACAAATCCATACGATCACACTGCGACATCACGGACATAAGCTCGCGGAACGCACTCTCAGTTTCCGAAGTCGTCTGCACGGATGTCCGGAGTGCCCTGCAGGGGTGCCACCGGAATACGGCGGAAACGGGCCGCGTGCTTGATCTCCGTCACTAGGATCTTGGCGTTCACGCTGGTGGGTGACGGTTTCCCGAGTTCGGGTAGCTCGGCCTTCGGGAGCCTCGGGCGGGTCAGCCATGTGGGAGTGCGTCAGGCGTTGCTGGCAGGGTCGGGGGTGTCCAGTCCCACAGGGGACCGAGCGTGCGGGGTGCGAGGTGCGCCCACAGCGTAGAGGGAGTGAGCTGGAGGGCGAGAGCAGTCAGGACATGGGTGATCGGCCCGGCGTTGATCACTTGAAGACCGGCCTGGTGAGCATTGCGGGCGGTGGCCTGGGTGCGGGGGCGGCGTTGGGCATCATAGGCGTCCAGCGCCGCGGGTACGGAAGCGTTGCTGGCAAGGGCGGCGGCCAGGACGACGGCATCTTCGATCGATTGGCCGGCGCCTTGGCCGCGATCAGGGCTCATGGCGTGGGCGGCGTCGCCGAGAAGGGCGATCCGGCCGCTGGTGTAGGCAGGCAAATCGGGTAGGTCGTGGATGTCGATGTGGCGGACCTGTTCGGGCGGTGTGGCCTGCAGGAGGGCGGGGATCGGGTCGTGCCAGCCGGCGACGTGCCGCCGCACTTGCCCCAGTTCGTCGTCGAAGCGGACGCCGGGCTGGTCGGTGCTTGTGCCCAGCGCCCAGTAGACCTGGCCCGGCGCGATGGGGTGGATGAGGAAGTAGCAGCCGCGGCCCAGGGTCATGCTGCCGCTCACCGGGATGGAGGTGTCGGCAAGGCCGAGCCAGGCGGTGTAGCCGAGGAAGCGCGGGCCGGGGGCCTGCGGCCACAGCAGTCGGCGGGTGAGGCTGTGGATTCCGTCGGCGCCGACGACCAGGTCGGCGTCTTGCCGGCCGGCGGCGTAGGTGACGGTCACCTTCTCGGAGTCCTGGGCCAGGCCGGTGACCTTGACGCCGGTGTGCACCACGTCCTCGGGCAGCGCCTGTCGGAGCAGCCGATGCAGGGCGGCGCGGCGGAAGGCGCGCAGCGGCGGGTTCTGGCCGGTGGGGGCGCGCATCAGGTGGCGGCCTGAGGGCAGGCGCATGGTGTGGGTGGCCCAGGTCGGCATGCTCGTCGCTTCGGCCTGTTCGGCCAGGCCGAGTTCGGCCAGGGCACGCATCGCGTTGGGCGATTGCGACAAGCCGGCACCCACCTCGCCGAAGGCGTGCACGCGCTCCAGCACCTCCACCTGCCAGCCGATGCGGCGCAGGGCGACTGCGGCGGCCAGACCGCCGATGCCGCCCCCGATCACGATCGCGTGGCCAGTCATGAGTCCTCCTTGTTCAGCGGTGGGGCCTGTTCGAACACCTTGGCCATCCACGCGAAGGTGGCGTGCGCTTGGTGGACGCGTGCGGCCCGTTCGTCGTCGGGGCCGACCAGATCGAGGCCCTGGCGGGTGATGTCGAGGAACGAGGCGATCCCCGCCACCTGCTGCCGCACCACCGCCTGCCAGGCGTCGTCGGCCATCCGGTAGTACATGGTGCGGTCGCCCGGCCGGGTCCTCCATGTGAGGAAGCCCATGCCGGTTAGCAGCCGCAGGTTCATGGTCAAAGACGCGCGGCTGGCGCCGATGGTGGTGCTGATCTGGCCTGCCGACTGCTCTGGCGGATCGCAGACCATCAGCCAGCCCAGGATCCGCCCGGCGATCGGTGGCACGCCATCGCGTGCCAGATGCATGGCGACCTGCTCGGCCCATTCCAGTAGTTGTTCGTCGTCGGCCATACGAACCCCCATTTTTTCGCGAGTTTCAGTATGAGCTAAAGTCCGTGTATCCAGCAAGACGGTGAGCCGGGAAGTCTGGTCGGCCCGCGACGCGCGTCGCGGAGAACAAGGAGGGTTTCCCCTTTATGTCCACCACATGGCTGCTGCGCTGCGGCCTGGCTGCCAGCGTCCTGGTTCCGGTCGTGCTGTGGGTTGACGGCGCCACTCGTCCCGGCTACAGCCTGTGGCATCACGGTGCCAGCCAGCTCGGCACGGGCGAGCGTGCCTGGCTACAGACCGCCAACTTCCTGCTCGGTGCTCTGCTTCTGGGCCTGTTCGCCATGGGCTTGCGGCGGGCCCTGCATGCTGGCCGCGGCGCCACTTGGGGGCCCGTCCTCATCGCCACCGCAGCCGTTGGCCTGGCGGTGGCTGGGCTGGTGCCCACTGACCCTGCCCTCGGTTACCCGCCCGGACAGCCGGAAGGCCTCACCGCCGCCGGCGGCGTTCACCAGGCGGCCGGGCTCGCCTTGTTCGCGGGCCCCAGCGGCGCTGCCTTCGTCCTCGCCCGACGCTTGGGCGGGCCCAGCCGCGGCTGGGCCCGCTACCTGCGCACTTCAGGTTCTCTCGTCATCGCCTTCGCCTTCGCCGCCGGCATCGCCTACCGCCTCGACACGGTCGGCATCTGGCGACCCGCTCCGGCCGGTTTTCTCGAGCACCTCGCCCTGCTGGCCGGATTCTGCTGGATCATCGCCGTCGCCACAGGGTTGCTGCGTCGCCCAGCTGAGATGCAGGCAGAACCGGCCAAGTCCGGCACTTGACGATGCCAGCCGCACGGCCTGCTGCCTTGCCGACGGAGCTCCGGGAGTCCTGAGCCTACCGGCCGGCGGCGAGCGCGGCGTAGGCCGTGCTGCGGGAGACCCGCAAGATGCGGGCGGCCTCGGTGACGCTGACGCCGTCGTCGGCGAGGTGGCGCAGCGTGGCCAGCTCGGCCGGGCCGACCGCGCGGGGGCGGCCGGTCTTCTTCTTGCCGGGCAGCATGGTGCCGGTGGCTTCGCGGCGCCTGGCGGCGGCAATGCCCTCGGCTTGACGCTCGGCGCGCAGTTCCAGCTCGTACTCGGCGGCCGCGGCCAGGACCGCGAACATGAATCGGCCCCCCTTGGTGCCCAGGTCGAAGTTCTCGGTCAGCGACACCACTGTGATGCCGCGGTCGCGTAGTTCATTGACCGTGGTCAGCACGTGTGCCGCCGAGCGACCCGACCCCATCGGTCGGACTTCCAGAACTTCAGGGTGTCGCCCGCCTTGGGCAGCGGCAGGAGCGCCGCCCACTCCGGTCGCGCGACGGTGCGCTTGCCCGACTCCTTTCCATGACCAGCTTGTCGTAGCCGCTGGCCGCCAGGGCGTCGAGCTGGAGCTGCGGGTTCTGGTCACGCGTCGAGACGCGCGCGTACGCCCATACGGTCACCGGCTGCCTCCGGCAGTGTCCAGAAACGTCTACCGTTGCGGTTGGTGACCTGGGTGATCTGCTCACGCAGGTCGGGATCCGACAGATAGCGCAGCAGCGTGATGGTGGGCACCGCGCGGCCGAGCTTCCGAAAGGCCCGGTAGAGGCGGTTCTTGCGGGAGTGGTTGCCGAGCCTGCGCAGCAGCGTGACAGGGGCAGCAGATCGAATCCCAGAAGTGCGGCCAGGCCGAAGACCGGCAATGACTGGCCTTGCGTGTCCGCGTGGATGGTGTCCGGCTGGATCTCCGAGGCGTTCTTCAGTAGCCCCTCGATGATGTAGACCGCCTCCCACACCCCGCGGCCACGGTCGTGCCGTCACCCCACACCGAGGCGATGTCGAGCTGGTTGAACGCGTTGATCACCGCGGTGGACGCTTTGGCGATCTTCTCGCTGGTGGCGTGCTTGTTCGCGGCCAGAGCGAGCTCGGCGGCGCTGACCTTGCCCCGCATGTGCGCGGCGCCCTGGGCCGGACCGAGCAGCGTGCCGTAGGTGAACACCGTGAGCACATACCGGCCGAGCGCTTCCTTGATCTTCGGGTCTGAGCCGGAGGCAGGCCCGAAGTGATGGTGCCATCCCAGCTGGTAGGCGGTGCGGGTGAGGATGTCCAGCAGATCGCGCTGCGGCAGCCGATCGTGCACCGCCTCCTCCAGCTTGAGCGCTTCCGCGCGCCGCCGGCCGGGCACGCCACCAGCCTGGTCGACCTGACCGCACTGCAGTCGGTGCTGCGCGCTCTCAAGCTCAGCGGCATGCTGGAGACCCTGGACGCCCGCTTGGCCCAGGCCCACGCCGGCGACCTCGGGCACCTGGACTTCCTGCAGATCCTCTGCCAGGACGAGATCACCCGACGCGACACCAACGCGCTCGCGCGCCGCCTGCACCGCGCCCGCTTCGAACAGCAGGCCACCTTCGAGGGCTTCGACTTCAACACCTCGCCGAAACGCCGTCTCATTCACCTGATCGCGACCGTCAACGGAGGCTCGCTGCTGGTCTCGATCTCGGGCTCACCACGATATGCGAACGGCTGGCCCGACCCCGTCGTCATCCTCGGTGCGGCCTGGCTGGCCTTCGCGGCGAGCTGGAGTCTCGGCACGGCGGCGCGCACCCGCCGCGAGTTCGCCGCCCGCGAGGCCAGGAGGCAGGCCGAGCAGGCAGCGGCCGACGAGCGCTTGCGGATCGCGCGCGAGCTGCACGACGTCGTCGCCCATTCGATGAGCGTGATCACCGTCAAGGCGGGGGTGGCGGCCAAGGTCCTGGACAAGCATCCGGAGGAAGGGCGCAAGGCGTTGCGGGCCATCGAGGAGATCGGGCGCGGCTCGCTCGCGGAGATGCGCCATCTTCTCGGCGTGCTGCGCGAACCCGGCAGCGCGCCCGACAGCGCGCCGCTCCCCCGGCTCGCCGACCTGCCGTCCCTGGCGCGCCAGGCGGCGGAGGCCGGCGTGCAGGTCGACCTGTCGGTGGACGGAACCGTGCCCGACAGCATGGCGCCGGCCGTTTACCGCATCGTCCAGGAGGCGATCACCAACGTCGTCAAGCACGCCGCTCCCGCCCACTGCCAGGCCAGCGTGTCGGTCGCCGATGGAAGGTTGCGGATCTCCGTGGTCGACGACGGGCCTGGGCAGCGGGTGCTGCCGGGGCGGCCAGGTGGGCACGGGCTGGCGGGGATGCGCGAACGGACCCTGCTGTACGGCGGCACCTTCGAGGCCGGCCCGCTCTCGGGAACGGGGTTCGGCGTGCACGCGTCATGGGAGATCCCTTGACCTGCCTGGACTTCGGCGGAGGGACAAGGGCGCAGCGCCGGGCGTTCCGGCGGGGCGCGGGCGTGCGCGAACGGCGGGCCATTCGACACAGTGCCGCAGTGGCGCATGGAGGTACGTATGGCCGGCGTTCCGAAACAGCATCGACGTGGTGGGAGCGATAGGCGCGGATCGGCCATGATGGACGTGATGACGAGAATCTTGAGCGTGAGCTGGAAAAAGCGGAGTCGGCGGGTTCGGAGAGGACGATCGCGGACCGGGCCGGGCCTGGTTGGGGTGGGTGCGGCAGGGGGAGGCTCGTGATCCGGGTGCTCATCGCCGACGATCAGGCGCTCCTGCGCGGCAGTTTCCGCTTGCTGATCGATTCGGAGGACGATCTCACCGTGGTCGGGGAGGCGGGCGACGGGCGGGAGGCGGTGGCGCTCGCACGTACGGAGTCACCCGACGTGGTGCTCATGGACGTCAGAATGCCCGAGATGGATGGCATCACCGCGACCGGGCAGATCGCCGGGGACACTCGGGTGCTCATCCTGACCACGTTCGACCTCGATGAGTATGTCTATTCGGCGCTGCGGGCGGGTGCCAGCGGGTTCCTGCTCAAGGACGCGCCTCCGGACGACCTGTTGAAGGGGATCCGCGTGGTGGCGTCGGGTGAGACGCTGCTCGCGCCGACCGTCACCACCAGGCTGATCGCGGAGTTCGTACGGCGGCCGGCCCAGCAGCTCTTTCACGGGCTCGACACGTTGACGGACCGGGAGCGCGAGGTGCTCACCCTCGTCGCCCACGGACTGTCCAACGCCGAGCTCAGTGCGCAGCTCCAGGTGAGTCCGGGGACCGTGAAGACGCATATCGGCCGTCTGCTGGCCAAGCTCAACGCCCGCGACCGCGCCCAGCTCGTCATCGCCGCCTACGAGGCCCGCCTGGTCACGCCGCGTTAGCCGCCCGCGCGCCGTGACCGCAGGCCGCGTCACCGCATCACCAGGCCGGCCCGCACACCGTGCATGCGAGGAAAGCGGACACTGGCCACCAAGCGCTCCAGCACCGTCACTCCGGGTAGCAGCACCCGATGCCGGCGTAGCCACGCCACCGACTGATCGAACAGCGCCGTCGGCCCCTCGGCATGCGTCCACGCCCATCCGTGCGGGAACGTCCGGAACCTCTTCGCCAGCACCCGCCCCTCCCACAAGTCCCGGTCGTCGAAGTCTCGTGGTAGCCGTAGGCGTCCCGGATCATCCACGCGTGCTCGTACGCCGTCTTCGGCCGCTCGGCGTACCTCTACACCTGCGAGGGATCGCCAATCCCCAACTGCTCGGCCAGACAGTCCACCACCGGCCACGGCAGCGCCAGCGGATCCTCCAGAAACAGCCCCTTGTACCGGACCGTCCCGATCTGGACAGCTACGCCCAGGCGAAGCGCCAACGGCTGCTCCCGGGTTCCTCAACCCCCGTCTCGTACGGCGTGTTGCGGCCCCGTACCGTGGGCCCGGCCCGTCCTCCGTGAGATGTCAGGCGGACCCCGGGTGGGCGCCGGGGGAGGGCGGGCCGGAATGTGGCGGTGAGCGGTGCGATCAGCCGCTCCTGGCCTTGGCGTAGTCGGCGGCGCCGCCCGCGAAGTCGTAGACGACGGCCGGCTGGTCGCCGACGACCCAGGCGTCGTGTCCCGGCGGGCAGACGAAGACCTCGCCCGGGCCCACCTCGGCCTCGGTGCCGTCGTTCATGCGGATGCGCAGGCGCCCTTCGGCGACGAACCCGTTGTGGTGGACCTCGCACAGGTCCGTCCCCGCGATCGGCTTGACGGAGGCCGACCAGCGCCAGCCCGGCTCGAACGTGGCGACGCCGAAGGTGAGCCCGCTGAGGTTGCACACCTCCAGGTGACCCATCGGGAAGTCGCGGCGTTCGTCGGGCTTGTCGATGCTCTTGACTTCGATCATGACGTTCCCCCCTCCCGTCAGGTCCAGTCTTACACCGGCGACATGCCGTCACAAGCCGCTTGACCTGGGCGAACGCCATAATGCGGGGGTTTCAGGCGGAGGGGTGGTGGACCCGGTAGGTGGACTGGACGACGCCCGCGCCGAACACCTGCGTCGACACGTGGGCGAGCGGGATGTCACCGCCGACCGGGCCGAAGAGGGGCAGCCCTGTGCCCAGCAGCACCGGGACCGTCGTGAGGGTCATCTCGTCGATCAGCCCGGCACGGAGGAACGTGCGGATCACTTGGCCGCCGTCGACGTAGACGCCCTTGGCGCCGCGCTCGGTCAGGTGCCGCAGGAGCGCGTCGAGGTCGCGGTGGACGGTGACGCGGGGGTCGGCGTCCTCGGGCAGGGTGCTGCTGAGCACGGCTACGTGCTTGTCCTCGTGCGGCCACGGATCGTAGGTCAGGCCGGGTTCGTACGTGCCGCGCCCCATGACGACGGTGTCGATGTCCTTGATGAACGCGTTGTAGCCGAGGTCGTCGCCGGCGGCCTCGCCCCGGCTGGTGAGCCAGTGAAGGTCGCCGTCCTCGCGGGCGATGAACCCGTCGAGGCTGATGCCGATGAAGACCGAGCAGGTGAACGGGCGGCGGGTGGTCATGGAGGGTCTCCCATTAGTAAACGGATATTCATTTACTAATGTACGGAGAAGGGCGAGGTACGCCAAACTGTGCGCCTGGCCAGGTCATGCTCGCCGGAGACCCCCTGGTGACCTGCCCGCGGCGTCACCGGCCGCACGAATCCGCGTTGGCGAGGTGGCGGCTGCCTCCACCGCCGCCCGCGCCCCGGCGTCGGCGGCTCGATCCGCCCCGGGAAGCGATCGATCCGAAGCGTCCTAAGATTGGCCGGTATGCGGCTGGCCTGGGTACTGCTTCTGCTGCTCGTGGGGTGTGCTCCCAGCGCCGGATCACCTGCTCAGACGCCAGAGGCGTCGGATGGGTCGTGGCGGCTGACGCACACGTGGAACGGGGCCGGAGAACATAGGTGGCACTCGATCGCTGCCATGAGTTCGGGGGAAGCGTGGGCGTTCGTCGCGGGCGGCAGGTCGCTGATGATGCGGTGGGACGGGCGTGCCTGGCGGGCCGTGGAGCCGCCCGATGATTTCAGCACGACGGGGTACGGCTTCGGGTTCGAGACATCGCCGGCGGGTGATGATCTCTGGCTGGTGGCCGGCAGCGTGTGGCAGTGGGCGCGGGGTGAGTGGGTGAGACGTCCCCGGTCATCTTCCTACGGCGACCTCGACAGCAAGGACATGGCGGTCACCGCCAAGGGGGAGGCGTGGCTCGCCGAGGTCGGCGAATACGGAGGGTGGTACCTGCACCGCTGGGATGGTGGCAAGTGGAAGCCGGTACGGAAACCCGAAGGCGAGGCGGGGTCGGCGTGGCTGGAGCGGGTCGCCGCCTCCGGGCCGGGACAGGTCTGGGCGATCCAACAGGCGGACGGCGCGACCCAGGCCATCCGGTGGGAGGGTTCGCGGTGGAGCGTTCACCCTTTGCCCCAGGTCCCCGCTCCGTCCCCCAGGTCCACCACCGCGGGCTGCGTCAGTACGGGGTGGCCGAGGTTCGCGATCCGGGCCCTGGCCCTACCTGCTCGTGATGACGCCTGGGCCGTGGGTTCGGTCCTGGTGGAGAAGCCCGGGGCCTGCATGCACTCCGTGGCGAAGGAGGGCGTGGTCCTGCACTGGGAGGGCGGCCAGTGGAGACGGGTGGAGCGCCCGATGCCCGGGACCGCGCTGACCGTTGCGCGGGCGGACACAGAGGGAGGGGTGTGGATTGCGGCCAACCCCGTCCAGGGTCGCCGGCCGTACCTGCTGCACGTCAAGGACGGGCAGTGGACCGAGCATCCGCTGCCCGAGGGGCCGACCGAGGTCATGGATATGGCGCCGGTGCCCGGCACCACCCGGGTGTGGGTGTATGCCAGGAAAGGCAGCCGGGTGTCGCAGCTTTACGAGCTGGCCAGGTGACGTGTGCCGGGGCCGTGGCCGCCGGCCGATTCTGTCGGTGCGGTCGTCCATGATGGGGTCCATGGCTTCGTGGCAGGAGTTCGAGCGGCAGGCACCCGGGTTGGCGGCGCGCAGGTGCTGGAGGCGTTCGAGATGCCGGCGGCTGACTCTCACCTGTTCCGGATCGAGCTGACGGAAGTGGTGTCGACGAGGGTCGAGGGCGACGAGCTGGTCATGGACGCCTGGCAAATGGGGTGCGCCAGATCCGCCGTAAGTAATCTACAAAGTAAAGGCGCGGGCCTGGGGCGTCACACCGGCTCAGTGCACCGAAAATCCGCCGTCGACGAAGAGCATCTGGCCGGTGACACATGCGGAGGCGTCACCGGCCAGAAACACCGCAGCCCCGGCGAAGTCCTCGGGCACGCCGTTGCGGCCCGTCATGTGGCGGGCGGCGAGTGCCTCGACACGGCCCGGCACGGCCTGGGCCGGTTCGGTCAGCGGCGTCAGCACGAATCCGGGGATGATCGTGTTGACGCACACGCCGCTGGCCGACCACGCCTCGGCCTGGGAGCGGGTCAGCCCGGCGAGGGCGGCTTTGGCCGCGCCGTAGACCCCGCTGTCGCCGAAGGCGCTGATCGACTGCTGGGAGCCGATGTTGATGATGCGTCCCCAGCCGCGGCCTGCCATCTGGGGGCCGAAGTGCTGGCCGAGCAGGTACGGCGCGGTGAGGTGCACGGCCAGGGTGCGTTCGTAGTCGTCGGCCGTGAGGTCGGCCATGGGTTTGCGGATGTTGTTGCCTGCGTCGTTGACCAGGATGTCGATGGCGCCCGCGGTGGCGCAGACCCGCTCGACGTCGCCACGCTCGCCGAGGTCGGCGCTGATCGAGGAGGCGGTGACGCCGTGCTCGCGCAGGCGGGTGACGGCCTCGTCCAAGGCGCCCTGCCTGCGGGCGACCACCACGACCTCGGCTCCGGCACGGCCGACGGCCTCGGCGATGACGTACCCGATCCCGGAGCTGCCGCCGGTGACCAAAGCGCGCCGGCCGTGCAGGGAGAAGAGGTCGCGCAGATAGTCCGACATGGAGCGTCAAACTAGCATCCCGCCTCAGCGGGACCGAGGCACGGGCCGACCGTCGGGCCTACGTGCTGAGCACGTCGGCGAGCACGGCCGCCTGGCTGATCTCGGGTCGTCTGGTCGAGGTGAGCAGGGTGAGCGGCCGGTTGGCGGCGAGTTCGCGCAGGTGGGCGAGAGCCTGGGCGCGTTCGGGGTCGTTGAGCTCGCTGCGGTAGCGGCGGGCGAACTCCTCGAAGCGCTCGGGGTCGTGCGCGTACCAGGTGCGCAGCTCCGCCGAGGGCGCGACTTGTTTGCACCATTCGTCGAGGTGGGCCCGGTCTTTGGCCATTCCGCGCGGCCAGACCCGGTCGACCAGCACCCGGGTGCCGTCATCGCCGGTGGGCTCGTCGTAGACGCGGCGCACGTGGATCGTGGTCGTCTCAGCCATCGTCGTCGCCTCCTCACTCACGACGATACGAGGCTGCCACCGGGCGACGACGAGCAGCCGCCCCTTCATCGGCAGACGGCCGGATTCTTCCGCTCACCGGGGAACACCATGACGAACAGTTCCACGGCGCCGTCGGGCTGGTCCGGCGACTGGTGGACGAGCTTGCGCCCGCGCAGGTGCACCCGCGGCCCAGAGCACCCATGATCGTCGGGACACGAGAGGGGATACTGGAGGAGCGTCGGGCCCCTGCCTACGAGAAGAACAGGGCCGATGTCTCTGCGGCCGGCCGATCAGCCGGGGGATTGCGCGCGGACGCGCGGAGGGTTAAGCTCGAATGCTGCCTTACCCGGCATCAGCGTTTACAGCCCTCCCGTCAGGAGCATACCACCGAATGACTAATCGTCAAGATGGTTTCGCGCAAGCCCTTGACAGTGAGCAGCGTGTCGTGTCGTGGCTGTACGGCCGGCTCGACGCCGCCCGGCGGCGGGCGGAGGAGGCGCTGCGCACGGCGTACGGCAGGGCGACCGGCACCCGCCAGGCGATGGTCGAGCGCGAGGCGATGGCCTCGGAGCAGGCGCGGCGGCTGGCCCAGCTGAACGCGGTCGAGCGGGGCCTGTGCTTCGGCCGCATCGACGACGGCTCCGGGCGGAGCACGTACATCGGCAGGATCGGCCTGCGTGACGAGGAGCACGAGTCGGTGCTGATCGACTGGCGGGCGCCGGCGGCGCGGCCGTTCTACGTGGCCACGGCCACCGATCCGGGTGGGCTGGTGCGCCGCCGGCACCTGCACCTGAAGGACCGTACGGTGGCCGGCATCGACGACGAGGTGTTCGACCTGGACGGCATGAGCGACGGCGACCGGCGCACGCTGGTGGGCGAGGCGGCGCTGCTGGCGGCGTTGCGCCGGGGGCGGACGGGCCGGATGGGCGACGTGGTGGCCACCATCCAGACCGAGCAGGACCGGGTGATCCGTTCCTCGCTGCAGGGGGCGCTGGTGGTGCAGGGCGGTCCCGGCACCGGCAAGACGGTGGCGGCGCTGCACCGGGCGGCGTATCTGCTCTACACGCACCGCGACACGCTGGAGCGGCGCGGGGTGCTGGTGGTGGGCCCCAACCCGATGTTCCTGCGCTACATCAGCCAGGTGCTGCCGGCGCTGGGGGAGACGCAGGTGGTGATGGCCACGGTGGGGGAGATGTTCCCGGGCGTGCGGGCGCGCGCGGCCGACTCCCCGGCCGCGGCGGTGGCCAAGGGTGATCCGCGCATGGCCGGGGTGGTGGCCAGGGCGCTGGAGCTGCGCCAGGCGGTGCCGGACGGCGAGCTGGTCGTGGAGCTGGACGGGCTGCGGCTGCGGGTGCCGTATGAGGTGTGCGCGCGGTTGCGGGCGCGGGCGCGGGCGGTGCGGCTGCCGCACAACATGGCGCGCAAGCTGTACGTGAGCGAGCTGCTGAAGGAGCTGGCCAGGGCGGAGGCCCGGGCGCTGGAGGAGTCGCTGCACATCGAGGAGCTGGAGGTGGA
The DNA here is from genome assembly GCF_039871515.1 of Nonomuraea sp. B1E8. Lineage (NCBI taxonomy): Bacteria > Bacillati > Actinomycetota > Actinomycetes > Streptosporangiales > Streptosporangiaceae > Nonomuraea > Nonomuraea sp. B1E8. The sequence goes on from NZ_JBDPLS010000024.1 coordinate 12,086, forward strand.
CGATCCGGAGCTGGTCGAGCCGCTCGATCTGGAGGCCGACCTCGACGAGATCGACCTGGAGCTGGCCTCGCGGCGGTTGTGGGGCGAACCGGAGATCCGGCGCGCGGTGGACGGCCTGTGGCCGGAGCTGACGCCGCAGCGTCTGATCGGCGATCTGCTGTCGTCGGCGGAGACGTTGCGGTCGGTCGCTCCGGCGGGCCTGGCCTGGCAGGGGCTGGTACGCCCGCCCGGCTCCGCCTGGACGCCGGGCGACGTGCCGCTGCTGGACGAGGCGGCCGAGCTGCTGGGCGAGGACGACTCGGCCCGGAGGGTCGCGGCCAGGGAGGCCGGCCAGGAGTGGGCCGAGCAGGAGCGCTACGCCCGGGAGGTGCTGGAGTCGACGGGCGTGGCCGAGCAGGGCATCTTCGAGCGGGCCGACGTGCTGGCCGAGCGGCACGCCGACGACGGCTCGGGCCTGACCACGGCCGACCGGGCGGCGGCCGACCGCTCGTGGGCCTACGGGCACGTGATCGTGGACGAGGCGCAGGAGTTGTCGCCGATGGCCTGGCGGATGGTCATGCGGCGGGTGCCGGCGAAGTCGCTGACCGTGGTGGGCGATCTGGCGCAGACGGGGTCGGCGGCGGGGGCGCGTTCGTGGGGTGAGGTGCTCGACCCCTATCTGGAGGGCCGCTGGCGGGTGGAGCGGCTGCTGGTGAACTACCGCACGCCGGTGGAGATCATGCGGGTGGCGGCTGACGTACTGCGGGCGTTCGCGCCCGAGCAGGAGCCGCCCGAGTCGGTGCGGTCGGGCGGGGCGGAGCCGCGGGCGGTGCGCCTCGCAGCGGCGGATCTGCCGGTGCTCGTGGCGGCGGAGCTGGCAAAGGTCGGCGCCGAGGTGGGCCCGGAGACCGGCGCCGAGGCGGGTGCGGGCCGGGTGGGCGTGGTGACGCCCGACGCGCGGCACGCCGAGGTGGCGCGGTTGTTTCCGGAGGGGGATCTGGAGGCGCCGGTGGTGGTGCTGACGGTGGGGCAGGCCAAGGGGCTGGAGTTCGACGCGGTCGTGGTGGTGGATCCGCAGGGCATCCTGGACCAGTCGCCGATGGGCGGGCAGGACCTCTACGTCGCGGTGACGCGGGCGACGCGGCGGCTGACGGTGGTGCACGAGGGTGATCTGCCGGAGGTGTTGTCCCGGCTGACCCAGGAATTTACTTTGTAAAGGCGATGGCCCGGATCTGAACGATCATGGTCCACATCACACACCCCTCGGCGACGCCCGCGGACGCTACTGCCGGCAGGTGTCGTGGTCCGGGGTGAGGTCGGTGGCGACGTCGCGGATGGTGCGGGTGACGTGGTCGAGGGCGCGCAGCGTCTCCAGGTCGAGGTGGTCCATGATGCGGCGGTAGTGTTCGTGGCCGGCGTTGTTGATCTCTTCGATGAGGGCGGTGCCCTCGGGGGTGAGCTGGACGCGGCGTACGCGCCGGTCGTGGGGGTCTTCGTGCCGGTCGGCAAGGCCCTGGGCGACGAGGCGGTCGACGATGCCGGTGACGGTGCCGAGGCCGACGCCGAGCGCGTGGGCGAGCTCCTGGCCGGAGGAGGAGCCGTTGATCGCCAGGAGCATGACGACCTTGAGCTGTCGCATGGTGAGGTTGGAGGTGAACAGGGGGGAGTGGTGCTGGGCGAACAGTCGCCCGAGGCCACGCTGGGTTTCGGTGATCCGGTGGATCAGGTCTTCGCGTTCGCTGCTCACACTCACCTCTCGCCTTCCTGAGAAGGTTATCAGGAAGGCTCGGTTTGTCTAAATATTCGTATCAGGCGAAGTGTTAGTCTGTGGCGAACTCTTGGAGGGGACCTCATGACCGCTTTCGCCCGGTTGAGCCTGGTCAACCGCAGCCTTGTGATCCTGATCGCGGTGGTGCTCAGCGCGTTCGGCGTGTTCGCCATCCCTCAGTTGAAACAGCAGTTGCTGCCGTCCTTGTCGTTCCCCGGCGCGTTCGTGGTGGCGCCGTTCGCCGGGGCCTCGCCGGAGATCGTCGAGGACCAGGTCACCAAGCCGATCGAGGATTCCTTCCAGGGGCTCGCCGGGATGGAGCAGATGACCTCGACCTCGAAGGAGGGCCTGGCGCAGATCCAGGTGGCCTTCGAGTACGGCACCGACGTGGAGTCGTCGGTGAACAAGATGCAGCAGGCCATCAGCCGGGTGACGTTGCCGGAGGGCGTTGAGCCTCAGGTGGTGGCGGGCAACACCGATGACATCCCGGTGCTGGTGCTGGCGGTGGGCGACGGCGGTGACGAGCGGTCGATGGCCGACAAGCTGCGCCGGATCCTGGTGCCGGAGGTGCAGGGCGTTGAGGGCGTGCGTGAGGTGTCGGTCACGGGCACCCGCGAGGAGGTCGTGACGATCGAGCCGGATGCCAGGAAGATGGCGCTGGCGGGGGTGTCGGCGGCGCAGATTCCCGAGGTGCTGAAGGCGAACGGCACGCCGATCCCGGCGGGGACGCTGATCGATGACGGTAAGGCGCTGACGGTCCAGGTGGGTTCGCGGGTCGACTCGGTGTCGAAGTTGGAGAGCCTGTATCTGACGCCTGCGCAGCCGGCGGCGACTCCTCAGCAGTCTCAGCAGCAGGGCCGGTCCCCGTCTCAGCAGCAGAGCCCGCAGCAGGGGCAGGCGCAGGCGCCGGGCCGGCCGGGTCAGGGGGCGGTCGCGCAGCAGCCGGCCAGGCCGAAGCCGCTCAAGCCGGTGAAGCTGGGTGATGTCGCGGAGATCAAGCGTGGGCTGGCGGAGGCGACGACGCTCACCCGTACGGACGGCAGGTCGAGCCTGGGCGTGGCGGTGACGATGACGCCCGACGGCAACGCGGTGGCGATCTCGCACGAGGTCCGGGAGAAGCTGCCGGAGCTGACCAGGGCGCTGGGCGACTCGTCGGACACGGCGGTGTCGGTGGTGTTCGACCAGGCGCCGTATGTGGAGGAGTCGATCGAGAGCCTGACCACTGAGGGTCTGCTGGGTCTGGTGTTCGCGGTTCTGGTGATCCTGGTGTTCCTGTTGTCGGTGCGGTCGACGCTGGTGACGGCGGTGTCGATTCCGCTGTCGGTGGTGATCGCGCTGCTGGTGTTGTGGGCGGGCGACTATTCGCTGAACATGCTGACGCTGGGGGCGCTGACGATCGCGGTGGGCCGCGTGGTCGACGACTCGATCGTGGTGCTGGAGAACATCAAGCGGCATCTGGGTTATGGCGAGGCGAAGCTTCAGGCGATCTTGACGGCGGTGCGCGAGGTGTCGGGGGCGGTGACGGCTTCGACGCTGACCACGGTTGCGGTGTTCGCGCCGATCGCGGTCGTGGGCGGCATGGTGGGCGAGTTGTTCAGCCCGTTCGCGATCACGGTGGCGGTGGCGTTGCTGGCTTCGCTGGTGGTGTCGCTGACGGTGGTGCCGGTGCTGGCGTACTGGTTTTTGAAGGCGCCCGCGCTGACGCCGGAGCAGGCGCGCAAGCAGCGTGAGGAGGCCGAGGCGAAGGAGTTGCGCTCGCCGTTGCAGCGGTCCTACCTTCCCGTGCTGCGGTTCGCGACCCGGTTCAAGCTGGTGACGGTGCTGATCGGGGTGGCGGTGTTCGTCGGCACGATGGGGCTGGCGGGCGGGTTGCAGACGAACTTCCTGGACGCCTCGGGGCAGAACACGATCTCTGTGTCGCAGCGGATGCCGGTGGGCACCGACCTGAAGACCACCGACGAGGCGGCGCGGAAGGTCGAGGAGGTGCTGGCGGGCCTGGACGGCGTGGAGACGTACCAGGTGAACGTGGGCGGCGGGAACGCGATGTCGGGCGGGGCGGTCGGCGGTGGCGCGGATCGGGCCTCGTACTCGGTGACTCTTGAGGAGGGTGCCGACACCGTGAAGGTCGAGCGGGTGCTGCGCGATGGGGTGGCGGGCCTGTCGGGGGTCGGCGAGGTCACGGTGGGGGCGCAGGGGGCCGGGTTCTCCTCCGACACGATCGACGTGATCGTGCAGGCGTCCGACGCTGAGGCGTTGCGTGCGGCGAGCGGCACGGTGGCGGCGGCGATGGGTGAGGTTTCCGGGTTGAAGGATGTGTCGTCGGACCTGGAGTCGAGTGCGCCGCGGGTCGAGGTGGTGGTCGATCGTGAGGAGGCCGCCGAGCGGGGCCTGTCGGAGGCGCAGGTGGGGCAGGCGGTGGCGCAGGCGTTCCGTGGCGCGCCGCTGGGGCAGATCGTGCTGGACGGGCGGGCGAGCGATCTGGTGCTGCGGGGGGCTGACGCGCCGGACGACGTCGAGGCGATCGAGGGTTTGAAGCTGCCGACGCCTGCCGGGATGGTGACGTTGTCGTCGGTGGCGGATGTGCGGCAGGTGGCGGGGCCGACGCAGGTGACGAGGATCGACGGTGAGCGGTCGGCGACGGTGTCGGCCAAGGCGGACGCGGCGGATCTGGGGAGTGTGACGCAGGCGTTGACGACGAAGCTGGAGGGGTTGTCGCTGGCCGCGGGGGTGTCGTACGAGATCGGTGGTGTGTCGGCTGATCAGGCTGACGCGTTCGCCGATCTGGGCTTGGCGATGCTGGCGGCGATCGCGATCGTTTTCCTGATCATGGTGGCGGCGTTCCGCAGTTTCGTCCAGCCGGTGATCCTGCTGGTGTCGGTCCCGTTCGCGGCGACGGGCGCGGTCGGGTTGCTGGTGGCCACGGACACGGCGCTGGGGGTGCCGGCGTTGATCGGCATGTTGATGCTGATCGGCATCGTGGTGACGAACGCGATCGTGCTGATCGATCTGATCAACCAGTACAGGGATCAGGGGATGGGTGTGGTGGAGGCGGTGATCGAGGGTGGCCGGCGCAGGTTGCGGCCCATTCTGATGACGGCGGTGGCCACGATCTGCGCGTTGACGCCGATGGCGCTGGGGGTGACGGGTTCGGGTGGTTTCATCTCGCAGCCGCTGGCGATCGTGGTGATCGGTGGTCTGATCTCGTCGACGTTGTTGACGCTGGTTCTGGTGCCGACGTTGTACGTCGTGGTGACGCGCGAGGGCGGCCAGGGGCGGGGGCCGGTGGGTCCGCGGGTGCGGCAGGACGCCGACGGCGCGGGGGCGCAGGATCTGGCCGGTCATCCGGCGTGAGGGTGTCCCGGCGGCGGAAGGTCGCCGGGGTTGAGGTGCCCGGCCGGGTCTGACATCGGGCCGGGCTCGCTCGCGGCTACGTGGACATCACTCACGCGGGCGGGCGCGGAAGCGGCGTCGTCCACCTCTACGACGTGGGGCGAGGAGATCACGTCGGCGTTATGGTCTTCGACGACGGGCGGCGCGCCCTGATGTTCTACGACCGGGCCGGTGCTTCGGGTGTTGGTGCCGCCCCCGCCGGGAGCGGGGCCCCTGCGCGCCCGGCGGGGGCGGGCGTGTGAATAGACTTGTCGAACGTGACTGCCAAGCCGCGTATCCCCGATGTCCTGGCCGCTCGTTATGCCTCGCCTGAGCTGGCTCGCCTGTGGTCCGCCGAATACAAGATCGTCGCTGAGCGGCGGTTGTGGCTGGCGGTGTTGCGCGCCCAGGCCGAGCTGGGGGTGACGGTGCCCGAGGGGGCCATCGCCGATTATGACAAGGTGGTCGAGCAGGTCGATCTGGGCTCGATCGCGGCGCGCGAGCGGGTGACCCGGCATGACGTCAAGGCGCGCATCGAGGAGTTCAACGCGCTGGCCGGGCACGAGCAGGTGCACAAGGGCATGACCTCGCGCGACCTGACGGAGAACGTCGAGCAGTTGCAGGTGCGTGACAGTCTTATGCTGGTGCGCGACCGGACGGTGGCGCTGCTGGCCCGTCTGGCCCGTCTGGCCGTGGAGCATGAGGCCACGGTGGTCGCCGGCCGCTCGCACAACGTGGCGGCGCAGGCCACTACTGTGGGCAAGCGTTTCGCGACGGCGGCCGAGGAGTTGCTGGTGGCCTACCGGCGGCTGGAGGAGTTGATCGGCCGCTATCCGCTGCGCGGGGTCAAGGGTCCGGTGGGTACCGCCCAGGACATGCTCGACCTGCTGGGCGGTGATCGCGGGAAGCTGGCCGGGCTGGAGGAGCGGGTCGCCGCCCATCTGGGGTTCGCGCGCCGGTTCACCAGCGTGGGGCAGGTCTATCCGCGCTCGCTCGACTACGAGGTGGTCACCGCGCTGGTGCAGCTGGCGGCGTCGCCGTCCTCGCTGGCCAGGACGATCCGGCTGATGGCCGGGCACGAGCTGGTCACCGAGGGGTTCAAGGAGGGGCAGGTCGGCTCGTCGGCGATGCCGCACAAGATGAACACCCGCTCCTGCGAGCGGGTCAATGGCCTGGCGGTCGTGCTGCGCGGCTACGCGTCCATGGTGGGGGAGCTGGCGGGTGACCAGTGGAACGAGGGCGACGTGTCCTGCTCGGTGGTGCGCCGGGTGGCGCTGCCGGACGCGTTCTTCGCCTTCGATGGGCTGGTGGAGACGACGCTGACGGTGCTGGACGAGTTCGGCGCGTTCCCCGCGGTGATCGCGTCGGAGCTTGACCGTTACCTGCCGTTCCTGGCGACGACGAAGATGCTGATGGCGGCGGTGCGTGCCGGGGTGGGGCGTGAGCAGGCGCACGAGCTGGTCAAGGAGCACGCCGTGGCGGCGGCGCTGGCGATGCGTTCGCGCGGAGCCGCCAACGACCTGCTCGATCGGCTGGCCGGCGACGAACGGTTCCCTCTCGGCCGCCCGGCGCTGGAGGAGTTGCTGGCCGACCGGGTGTCGTTCACGGGCGCGGCCGGCGACCAGGTGGCGGCGGTCGTGCGGCAGGTGGACGAGGTTGTGGCGGAGCATCCGGAGGCGGCCGCGTACCGGCCCGGCGCCATTCTGTGATCCGTGAGCTCCGCTCCGTGGCCGAGGTGCGGGCGGCCTGCGGGGACGACGATCTGGTGGTGTGGGCGGCGCAGGGGTTGCGCGGCGGCGCGCGGGCGTGGGTGCTGGGCGAGGCGGTGGTGGCGGCCTGCCCGCGGGTGTCGCGGCGGGACCGGCTCGCGGTGCGGGGTGGTGCCGTGCACGCCGCCGAGCTGGTACGCCATGCGCTGGCGGAGCTGGGCCCGTCGTACCGGCCGCTGGGTGAGGCGGCGTTGATGCGGGAGGTGACGGCCAGGCTGGACGGGCTGCAGGTGGCCGGGCGGTTCTCGTGGATGAGCCTGGACACGGACGTTGCGGGCACGGACGGCACGGACGGCACGGACGGCGGTATCGGCGGGGCCGGGTGGCTGGAGGACGACGACATCGAGCAGGTCGCGGCGCTGCTGGCCGCCGAGGCGCCCTTGTCGTACGCGGTGCCCGGCCTGGCGGGGGTGCGGCGCTGGGCGGGTGTGCGGGCCGGTGGGGAACTGGCGGCTGTGGCGGCCGACGCCTGGTCGGCGCCCACGGTGGGGTTGCTGGCGGGGGTGGCGACGCGGGCCCGTCATCGCGGCAGGGGGCTGGCGGGCCGGGTGTGCCGGTGGGTGTCGCGGGAGCTGGTGGCGGCCTACGGGCGGGCGGCGCTCATGGTCGACGACGACAATCCGGCGGCCATCCGGGTGTACGAGCGGCTCGGCTACCGCAGGCGGCGGGTGGCGGCCTGCCGGGCGGCGGGCTGACCGAGCTCCGCACGGTCCGTGCCTGGTGCGGGTGGGCGCGGCGGGGACGGTCGGCCGTTTCGGCTGGGGCTGGTCTGGGAGGCGGCGGACAGCAGGGTGAGCGCGGCTTGGCGGGCGTGCTCGCCCGCGCCGGTCGCGTCGTGATGTGCGGCGACGACGGTGGCGCCCTCGACCAGCATGAGCAGCTGACGCCCCAGCAGGTGTGGTTGGGCTGCTCCGGCGCGGTCGGCGATACCGGTCAGGAGGTCCAGGTAGCGGTCGAGGTGGCGTGTGGTGATGGCGCGAACGGCCTCGACATGGTGCTGGGCGGCCGCGTTCAGCATCGCGCAGCCGCGGAAGAGCGGGCGGTCGTACCACTGCTGCAGGGCGTCGAACACTGCGGCGAGCTGGTCGCGGGGGTCGTTCCCGGCGTCCGAGACAGCTTTGACGAGCCAGTGCGTCACCCGCTCGCTGCGGGCCTTGAGCACGGCCTCCACGAGGCCGTCCTTGGTGCCGAAGTGCCGGTAGAGCGTCTCCTTGGACACGCCGATGCGGGTGCACAGCTCGGCGACGCCGATGCCGTCGAGTCCGCGCTCGTACAGCACCGCGGTCGCCGCGTGGAGGATGGTGGCGCGTGTGCGCTCCGGGTCGAGCGTCGAGCCTTTGGGAACCGGCATACCCGGATGGTACCGGGCGGTTCGATCCTTTGGGGTCCGCCCGTCATGTCCTCCGCCCCGGGGTCGCGGGCGGAGGAGACTCCGGCTCCGGCCTCGGGACGGCCGCCGCTCCCCGACAGGTCAGTACGCGGTGGCGGATCCGGTCCGGGCGAACGCTGCGGCGTGGTCGCGGGCGAAGCCGGCGATGTCGCGCGGGGGGCGGCCGGCAACGGTGGCCACCGCATCGGTGGTGACGTCTCCCCAGCCGGAGACGTACGCCTGCGCGTACTCCTGCAGCATGTCGACGATCCATCGCGGAACACCGTGGCCGAGCAGCGTCTCGCGCTTGGCGTCGTCGCTGACCGGCAGGTAGGCGATCGGCCTGCCCAGAGCGCGGCTCAAGGCCTGCGCCACCTCGCCGAACGTCAGCGAGCGCGGGCCGGTGAGGGTGTAGGTCTGGCCGTGGTGGCGGTCGGGGCCGTCGAGGATCACGCGGGCGGCGCACTCGGCGATGTCGCGTACGTCGATCATGCCGATTCGGGCCGAGGCCATGTTCAGCGAGAACGTGCCGGTGGCGGCGATGGTGCCCGCCTCGTTCAGCAGGTTCTGCATGAACCAGTGCGGGCGCAGGATCGTCCAGCGCAGGCCGCACCGTTCGATCTCCTGGTCGGACAGCGCGTGCAGCCTGCCACTGCGGTTGGGTGCGTCGTGCGCGGCGCCGACCACGGACAGCCGTACGATGCGCTCCACTCCGGCCTGGCGTGCGGCCCACACGGCGTTCATGCTGTTCTCCGGAGCGCGCGGGCTGTTCGGAGTGAGCAGCCACAGGTCGTGCACGCCCTCGAAGGCGGGCGGCAGCGACCGGGCGTCATCGAGGTCGCCGGCGACGACCTCGGCTCCCCGCTCGCGCAGGCCGTGCGCCCTGGACTCGTCGCGGACGAGGGCGCGAAGGCCGATCTCGGCTCCTTCCAGCGCGTTCATCAGCGCGGTGGACACGGTTCCGGTCGCTCCGGTGATCAACACGGTGCGTGACACGTTCATTCTCCTTTGGTAGAGCCGGCTGGTGCCGGGTGAGCCGTGGGCCGCGGGGGTTTCCCGCCGGCGCGGCTGGTGGTGATGCGCTCCAGGGCCCAGAGCACGACGGTGCCCGTCGAGAGGGCGGCGCCCAGGACGCACACGCCGGTCCAGCCTCCGTGCACCCAGACCACCGAGGTCAGCGCGGAGCCCACCGCGCCGCCGACGAAGAAGGAGGTCATGAACGCGGAGTTGATCCGGTTACGGGCCTGCGGCCGGAGCGCGTAGACAACGTTCTGGCTGCTGTTGAGCACCGCCTGGTGCGCCAGATCCAGCACGATCACGCCGGCGAGCAGCCACACCAGGGAGCGCGCCCCGGCGGCGATGGCCAGCCAGGACACCGCCAGCAGGACCGCTCCCGCGCCGGTCACGATCTGGACGAGCCCGCGGTCGGCCAGCCGCCCGGCCACCGTGGCGGTCAGCGCACCCGCGACGCCGACCAGGCCGAAGAGGCCGATGGCGGACTCCGTCCACGCGTACGGCGATTCCACCAGCAGGAACGTCAGCGCCGTCCACAGCACGCTGAACGACGCCAGGCTCAGGGCGCCGATGCCCGCCCGCCACCGCAGCAGCGGCTCGTACCGGAACATCGCCACCGTCGAGCGCAGCAGTTCGGGGTAGGTCAGGCGCCCGCCGTCGCCGCCGAGCCGGGGCAGGAAGATCCGCAGCAACACCGCCGTCAGCGCCATCAGGACCGCGTTCACCCAGTAGACCGTCCGCCAGCCGCCCAGCTCCGACAGCGTTCCGGACGCGGTGCGCGCCAGCAACAGGCCGAGCATCAACCCGGTCATCACGGTGCCGACCACCCGGCCACGTTCGGCCGGGGCCGCAAGCGTCGCCGCGAACGGCACCACGACCTGCGCTCCGACCGAGGCCAGCCCGGTCAGGGCCGTGCTCACCAGGAGCACCGTGCCTTCGGCCGCGGTGGCCGACACCAGCAGGAACAGCGCGGTCGCCGCGTAGAGGGCCACGGCGAGCCGCCGCCGCTCCATCAGGTCGCCGAGCGGCACCAGCAGGATCAGCCCCAGCGCGTACCCGGCCTGCGCGGCCGTCACCGTCAGCGCCGCCAGCGAGGGTCCGAGGCCCAGTTCCTGGCCGATCAGGTCGAGCAGCGGCTGCGCGAAGTAGTTGCCCGCGACCGCCAGCCCGGTCGCCACCGACATGAGCAGGAGCAGCCAGGGCGACAGGCCGCCATCACGATGGGGTGTCGTCGTCATGCACCCCAGCCTCGGGGATACCCGATCGATGAGTCCAATGCATGTTCGTCATCGGTTCAATCGTGGTTCAAGATTGATGTATGGAGCTTCAGCAGATGCGCTACGTCGTCGCGGTCGCGGAGACGAGCAACTTCACCCGCGCGGCCGAGCAGTGCCTGGTCGTCCAGTCCGCGCTGAGCCATCAGATCGCGCGGTTGGAGCGTGAGCTGGGCGCCAGGCTGTTCGACCGCACCAGCCGCCGCGTCCGGTTGACCGCGGCGGGCGAGGCGTTCCTTCCCGCCGCCCGCCAGGCTCTCGACGCCGCCGAACGGGCCCGGGCCGAGGTGGCGGCCGCCGCGGGCGAGATCCGCGGCCGGCTCGCCATCGGCGCCATCCCCACCGTCACGGCGGTCGACCTGCCGATCGCGCTGCGGCGGTTCCACCTGCGCCACCGGGAGGTGCGGATCAGCCTCCGTTCCGGCGCGAGCGAGGAGTTCGTCGAACGGGTGCGGCAGGGCACGCTGGACGTCGCTTTCCTGGGGCTTCCCTCGGGCGTCCGGCCCATGGGGGTCCGCGGCCGCGAGCTGGCACGCGGCGACCTCGTCGCCGTGGTCGCGCCCGGCCACCCGCTGGCCGGCGAGGAGCGGGTGAAGCTGCGCAGGCTGGCGGACGAACAGTTCGTCGACTTCCCCGCGGGCACCGCCGGGCGGATCCAATCGGACGAGGCCTTCGCGGCGGCGGGGGTGCCGCGCGAGGTCGCCTTCGAAGTGTCGACCCCCGACTTCATGGCTCGCCTGGTCCGGCAGGGGCTGGGGATCGGGATGTTGCCGGCGGCTTTCGTTCCCCAGCTCCCCGACCTGCCCGTCGTCCGGCTCAGCGACGCTCCGGCCCGCGTGGAGCACCTCATCTGGAGCCGGCACCAGCCCTCTCCCGCCGCCGCGGCCTTTCTGTCCGCGCTGGGCGTCTCACCGCAGCCGGCCGAGACGGGTTCCGGCGCGTGAGCGGCAGGGCTGCGGCAGGGCTGCGGCAGGGCTGCGGCAGGGCTGCGGCAGGGCTCTCGTCGCCGGTGACCCGTGCTGGGGGCGGCGGCGGGAAATTGGGGTGAGGTTCCGGCGGCGCTGGTGCACAGTGGACGGCGTGATGTCCGATTTTGTACCTGGAATGGAGTTGTCGCGGGCCTTCTACCGGGATGCGGTGGCGCCGCTGATCCCCGGGGTCACGCACAGCGCCGCGTTGATCGGGCCGGGCTCGGAGGTGCTGGCATTCGACACCGCCCGCTCCACCGACCATGACTGGGGGCCGCGGGTGCTGCTGTTCGTGCCGGGCGAGCAGGTGGCCGAGGTGCGGGCGGCGGTGGAGGAGGGCCTTCCGGACCGGTTCGGCGGGTTCCCGACGGTGTTCGCCTATCACGGGCAGGTGCGCTCCGGGGTGACGGTGACGGAGGCGGGGCGGTGGCTGGCCGGGCGGCTGGGGTTCGACCCGAGGCAGGGGGTGTCGCTGCTGGACTGGCTGTCGGCCCCGTGGCAGAGCCTGGCGGAGGTGACGTGCGGCGAGGTCTTCCACGACGGGCTGGGGGAACTGGGCGGGCTGGAGACGGCCAGGGCGGCGCTGAGCTGGTATCCCGATGACGTGTGGCGTTACGTCCTGGCGTGCCAGTGGCGGCGGATCGCGCAGGAGGAGCCGTTTCCCGGCCGGTGCGGCGAGGTGGGCGACGAACTGGGGTCGGCGGTGGTGGGAGCGCGGCTGGCGCGGGAGGTGATGCGGCTGGCGCTGCTGCTGCGGCGGCGCTACCCGCCGTACGCCAAGTGGCTCGGCAGCGCGCTGGCGCGCATGCCGGGCTCGACCGAGCTGGGGGAGTCGCTGGGGGCGGCGCTGGCCGCCCGGTCATGGCGTGAGCGCGACGCGGCGCTGGCGGCGGCGTACGCGCGGGTGGCGGCGCTGCAGAACCGCACGCGGCTGGCCGGATGGCTGGATGAGGGGGTGCGCGGGTTCTACGACCGGCCGTTCCAGGTGATCGGCGGGGACCGGTTCGCCGATGCGCTGATGGCGTCGGTGACCGACCCGGTGATCAAGGGATTGCCGGTGGTCGGGTGCGTGGATCAGCTGTCGGATTCGACGGACCTGCTGGTGGCGCCGGGCAGGGCGCGGGCCGCGGCGGCCGCGGCCCTGCGACTGGGCACGTGACGGTCTGAGGGACCTGACCCTCTCAGTCGACCAGGGCCGCGGCCAGCCCTTCGACGTGGACGCGCCAGGCGTCGCGCGCGGACGGGTCGCCGGTGTGGGTGATGATGAGGCGGGCGCCGTGGCCGGTGCCCGCCGCCAGTTCCCACCGCACGTGGCCGCCGGGGGTGTCGTATTCGAGGAGCTTGCCGCTCTCGACGCGCGTGACGGAGCCGGTGGCGAGGGCGGGAGGGGTGAACGGGGCCGGGGGCGGGCCGCCCGCGGTGGCCTGGTCGCCGTCGAGCCGCCGCCACAGGTGGTCGGCGGGGCGGGTGAGCTGGCGTTCGACGCGTACGGTGTCGCCGTCGGTGGTGGCGCAGGTCAGGCCGAGGATGGCGACGTAGTGCTCGTGCAGGGGGGCGCTGTCGCCGGGCGGGGTGAAGGGGCGCTCGTCGAGGTGGGCGAGCATGGCCATGATGCAGGTGTGCCATCCGGTGGCGAAGCTGGCGGCGCCGTGGTGGTCGGTGAAGGTGTGGGTGAAGGTGAGCAGGGTGGCGTCGCCGTCGGGGTGGAGCTCCCAGCGCAGTTCGTCCTCGCCCCAGGTGTGGGCGAAGACGTGGGGCGGGTCGTTCTCGGTGATGCGGCCGTCGGGGCCGAAGCCGTAGGCGATGCGGTCGCCGTCGATGGTGACCTCGGCGGGGAACCAGGCGGCCAGGTGTTCGGGCCGTGTGATGGCGCGCCAGACCTTGCCTGGAGGGTGGGGGAGGCGGCGCTGCAGGCGCAGGGTGGTGCGGCCGTCGGGGTGCAGGGTGAGTGTTTCGTTCATGAGTCGTCCATGGTGTCGAGATGGTCTTCGAGGCGGTCGAGGGAGTGGTTCCAGAGCCTGCGGTAGGGGGTGAGCCAGGCGTCGATCTCGGCGAGGGGCTGGGGGCGGAGTTCGTACCAGCGGCGCTGGGCGTCCTTGCGGACGGCGACGAGGCCGGCCTCGCGCAGGGCCCGCAGGTGTTTGCTGGTGCCGGGCTGGGTGAGGCCGAGGTGGTGGGTGAGCTCGCCGACGAGATGGGGGCGTTGGAGGAGCAGGTCGAGGATCTGGCGTCGTGCGGGGTCGGCCAGCACGTCGAAGCGCATGGCGGCGAATATACCCGTACGGCTATATACCCGCAAGGGCATGTACGAGGTCAGGCGCGGCGGACGTTGGCGTGCACGGCCTGCCGGAAATAGCCCGCCAGGCCGGGGACCAGGTCGTCGAAGGTGGCGCGGAAGCGAGGATCGTCGACGTACAGGTCACCGAGGCACCGGTGGAGCTCGGCCGTGCAGGTGTAGAACCAGCGGCTGATGTGACCGCGGTGGCGTTCGGCGAGGTCCATGGCGTGTTCGCCGTCGGCGGGCAGACCGGCCTTGAAGGCGGCGACGAGGTCGTCGGTGATGGCGGCCGCCTCGGCCCTGAGCTCGAGCCAGTCGGCTTTGGTGTAGGAGGCCACGCGGCGGCGGCTTTCCACGTACTCCGCCGTGTCGCCCCAGCGGCGTACGACTTCCGGCTCGTGGTCTTCTGGCCGGTGGTCGCCGAACACCTCGAAGCGTTCCTCGGGAGTCAGGGCGAGGTCGAGCGTGTGGGCCTGCATGGAGCGTTCGACGGCGGCGATGACCTCGCGCAGGCGTTCGACCTTACGGGTGAGGAGCTCGTGCTGGCGGCGCAGGTGGGCGAGCTCGTCGGCGTGGGGCGCGTCGAGGATGACGGCGATCTCGTCGAGGCCGAAGCCGAGCTCGCGGTAGAGCAGGATCTGCTGCAGGCGGACCATGTCGGCGTCGGTGTAGCGGCGGTAGCCGGCGCGGGTGCGCTCGCCGGGGGTGAGCAGGCCGATCTCGTCGTAGTGGTGCAGGGTGCGCACGGTGATGCCGGCGAGTCCGGCGACCTGCCCTACGGAGAAGCTCATGGTCCCACCTTGCACGGTGACGCCGGGTGAGGGTCAAGCGCGCCGGGGACGCGCGACGCTATGCCAATCCTGAAGGTGGATCCTTTACCGTCGGGGGCTATGACCGATCGGTTGATCCGTACGAGCAGCCGGCTCCTCCTCCCGGTGGTCGCGCTCGCGCTGGCGTCCTGCAGTCTCTCCCACACCGGCGGCAGCGGGGAGGAGCGCCAGCCGCCGGCGTCAGCGTCGGCGTCGGTGTCGGTGTCGGCGTCGCAGAGCACCGCCTCGGCCGCCACGACGCCGGCGGGCACGCCGGCCACGCCGTCCCCCACGGGCCCCGAACCGTCGAGCTGCCCGAACGGCGAGCTGATCCCGGCCGTGGACGTGCCGGCGGTGCACGCCGACCCGGTGGTCGTGCCGGAGGCGAAGGTCGGGGGAGAGGTCGTCCCCGCCGTCACCATCCCGGGCATGGACATCCCCGCCGTGCACATCTCCGCACAGTGCACCGAGGTGGCGCCGGCACCCGGCGGCTGCCTGGGCGCCGCGTCCATCCCGCCGGTGTCGATCCCCGCCGTACGGATCCCGCCGGTCGAGATTCCCGGCGTGGACGCGGGCGGGATCAAACTCGACCCGGTGCGCGCGGAGGGCGTCTCGGCGCCGGCCGAAAGCGCGCAGGGCGTGTCGACCCCCGAGGTGTGCCAGGCCGAGCCCAAGGACGGCGGCGTGGTGCCGTTCGTGATCCGCCCCTTCATCATCCGGCCTTTCATCATCCGCCCGTTCGTGATCCGCCCCTACGTCATCCGGCCGGAGGGCTGCAACGCGCAGCGGGAGTGCATCCCCGCGGTCGAGGTGCCCGCCGTGGAGGTGCCCGCGGTCGAGGTGCCCGCCGTGGAGATCCCGGGGGCGGAGCTGAAGGGGTACGAGGTCGGGAAGAGCCAGGTGCTGGAGGGGAAGGACTCGATCGCGTTCGCCCTCGAAGCCGACGTGCTGTTCGACTTCGACAGCGCCGACATCAAGCCGTCCGCGGCCACCGAGCTGAAAAGGATCGCGCGGCGGGTGGCGGAGGAGGCCGGCGACGGGGTGACCATTCACGTCGACGGGCATACCGACGCCAAGGGAGACGCCGCGCACAACCAGCCGCTGTCGGAGCGGCGGGCCCGGGCGGTGGCGGACTGGCTGGCCTCCGAAGGAGGGCTGTCGGGGGCGCGGCTCGTGGCGCGGGGCTTCGGCGAGTCGAAACCCGTCGCGCCGAACATGACGGCGGGCGGCTCGGACAATCCGGCCGGCCGGGCCAAGAACCGCCGGGTGGTGATCTCCGCGCGGAGATGAGCGCCTGCCCGGGGTCGGGGCGGTGTTGCGGGGTGTCGCCGGGGGATGCCATGGTGGGGCTGAACGGGGGATTCGGGTACCTACCTACGCAGAAACAGGTACCCATATGGGGATTTTTCACCTCTTTCTTGGGCGGGTGGGGGAACCAGGCTGGCCCCATGAGCTCAATCCGCTGAGAAGCGGGAAGCGAGGACCGAAGTCATGTGCCAGCACCAGCCACCATGTCCCCCCGCGGACACCGCCGGCCGCGAGGCCGCGCGCCTCGTGGCATACCACCCCGAGCAGGGATGGGGTCTGCTGTGCAACGGGGTCGTCTTCTTCGACGACACCGGCGAACTGCTGCCCGACGGCCGCAGCGTCATCCCTGCCGCCACCTGCGCCGGGCAGGCATCATGAACGCGACGGCGGCGTGGACCCTGCCGCCACGCCACGCGTCCGTGCCGCGCGCCCGCCACGCCGTCCGCGCGCAACTGCTCGCCTGGGGCCTGCCGCACGGCAGCGAAGCCGCCGAACTGCTGGTCAGTGAACTGGTCACCAACGCCGTACGCCACGCCCGCGGCCCCATCCGGCTGCGCCTGTCGCTCACCGGCGACCTGCTGCGCTGCGAAGTCGAGGACACCAGCCCGGACCTGCCCCGCCTGCGCCCGGCCGGCCACGACGACGAGAGCTCACGCGGCCTGCACCTGGTGGAGGCCATCGCCTCCGGCTGGGGCAGCACCCGCACCCGGCGCGGCAAACGCGTCTGGTTCGACCTGCCGCTCCCGCAACCCGCCGCCGACGACACCCTGACACTCGAGGCGCAGGCCTGCTGACCGCCCACCCGGCCGCCACCAATCCCAGGCATCGGCACGCATCGGGGCGCCGACTGCACCAGACTCACACCATGACCTCCAGCAAACACCTCCGCAAGAAAGTCGCCATCACGGTCATGCGAGCGGCCAGAGCCGCCAACCGCATCGGACGGCAACACCACCTCGACGCCCTGCGCCCCTGGCACGCCACCCCATGAACCACGCCACCACCATGAAAGGGTCAAAACCCGGCCACGGGCTCCCGGCCACGCACCCGGCACCAGCGCCCGGCACATACGGTGGGTTACGACGACACGGCTCCGGCGCCACGCGAACCCGCCGGCCGGTCAACCCACACACCATGACAGCGGTGACGACCACCACCTCCAGGGAGCAACGAACGAACAGGCTCCCGGCAGAGGTGACCAGCTTCATCGGACGCCGGCACGAAGTGGCCGACGTCAAGCGACTGCTGGCCGCATCCAGAGCCGTCACCCTCACCGGCGTCGGCGGCGTCGGCAAGACCCGCCTGGCCCTGCGCGTCGGCCAGGACCTGCGCCGCTCCTTCCGCGACGGCGTATGGCTCGTCGAACTCGCCTCCCTGCACCAGCCCACCATCCTCGCAGAAAGCGTCGTCGAAGCCCTCGAGATCCGCGGCCACACCGCCGCACCCGCCATGCAGGTCCTCACCGAGCACCTGCACGACAAGCAGGCCCTGCTCATCCTCGACAACTGCGAACACCTCGTACACGAATGCGCCGTCCTCGCAGAAACCCTGCTGCGCGCCGCCGGCGACCTGCGCATCCTCGCCACCAGCCGGCAAGCGCTCGGCATCGCCAGCGAACAGGCCGTGCCCGTGCCGCCCCTGTCACTGCCCGACGGCCACACCCCCCGCCCCACCCTCGACACCTTCCAACAAGGCGACGCCGTCCGCCTGTTCGCCGAACGCGCCCGAGCCGTCCTGCCCACCTTCGCCGTCACCGAGGACAACCGCGACGTCATCACCCGCATCGTCCGCCGCCTCGACGGCCTGCCCCTCGGCATCGAACTCGCCGCCGTCCGGCTGCGCGCCCTGTCGGCACAACAACTGCTCGACCGGCTCGACGACCGGTTCCGCCTGCTCAACGCCGGATCACCGGCAGAACTACCCCGCCACCAGACACTACGAGCCCTCATCGATTGGAGCTACACACTGTGTTCGGACAAAGAACGACTGCTGTGGGAACGGGCCTCGGCCTTCGCCGGCAGCCTGGACCTGGAAGCAGCAGAAACGATCTGCTCCGGCCGCGGAATCAGCCGCCACGACGTCGTCGACCTGGTGATCGGCCTGGTCGACAAGTCCGTGCTGATACGCGAAGACCACCCATGCGGCGTCCGCTACCGGATGCTGGAAACCCTGCGCGCCTACGGCCGCGAACGCCTGACCGCCTCCGGCCACGACGACTGGCTGCGCGAACGGCACGCACGTTATTACCGCAACCTGGCCGCACGGGCCCGAGCGGACCTGTTCGGCCCCCGGCAGGTGCACTGGCTCACCCGCCTGCACCTCGAACACGCCAACCTGCGCACCGCCCTGCAAGAGTCCTACAACGGACCGGACGGCGCGCCCACCGGCCTCACCATGGCCACCGACCTGCTCTACCACTGGACCACCAGTTATTACCTGGCTGAAGGCCGGCGCTGGCTGGACCACGGACTCACCGCCGACGACGTCCCCGACGACGTACGCGCCTGCGCCCTGTGGGCCGGCGGCTGGCTGGCCATCATCCAGGCCGACAAACCCGCCGCCACCACCATGCTGCACGCCAGCCGCCACGCGGGGGAGCGGCTGCACAACCAGCACGTCCTCGGCTACGTCGCCCTGTTCTCCGGCATGATCGCCATGTGGGAGAACCGCACCGCCGACGCCGTCACCCTGTACGAGCAGGCCCTGGCCAAGCACCGAGCCTGCGGCGACCCCGCCGGCACGGCACTGTCACTCATCCGGCTGACACTGGCCCGCTCCTACACCGGCGACACCGCCTCCGCCATGGCCGCAGGGGAGGAGTGCCTGGCCCTGTGCGAAAACCACCACGAAAGCTGGCACCGCGCGTACGCCATGATGGCGCTGGGCGTCGAGGTGTGGCGCCAAGGAGACCTACGGCGCGCCACCGACCTCGAACAACAGGCGCTGATGGTCACCCGCAGCCTGGGCGACTCCCTGGGCATCGGCATCACCCTCGAAGCGCTGGCCTGGATCGCCGCCTCACAACGCCGCCACCAGCGCGCCGCACGCCTGCTCGGCATCCTGCAGACGGTGTGGGCGTCCGTCGGGGCGCCCCTGTCCGGATACGGGCACCTGGCCGGCTACCACGACGCCTGCGAGGAAGAGACCCGCAAGGCACTGGGGGAGACGGCGTTCGACACGGCCGTACGGCGCGGCGCCCGCATGCCGCTCGACGAGGCGCTGGCCTACGTCCTGCAAGAGGAGCCGCCCAGCGGCCGCGGCGACGGCAGCGAGCGGCGGACCCGGCTGACCCGCCGCGAAAGCGAGATCGCCCAGCTCGTCGCCCGCGGCCTGACCAACAAGGAGATAGCCGCCTCGCTCGTCATCTCACAGCGCACCGCCGAAGGCCACATCGAGCACATCCTGACCAAACTGGGCTTCAGCTCCCGCTCCCAGATCGCCGTATGGGTGGGAGAACGCACCAGAACCGGCGACAACAACCCACCGGGGGAGTGAACCGCCACCCGCGCCCAACCCGTCAATGCACGTGACCGCCGCCGGAAGGCAACTCGAACCACGCCACCTGCCCGGAAACACCCCAGCAACAGGCCAGCCGGGCCAGCAGCGACTGGTGCGGCGCAGGACCCGGCCGCGCCCCAGGACCGGCGAAGACACACGTCACCTCGCAACGCAGCAACCCGTCGTCCACCCGCAGCGCCAGCCTGATCCGGCCGCCGCAGCGGCGCAACGCGTCGGCGACGAGCTCACCCACGAGCAACTCGGCCGCCTCCGCCTGCCGCTGCAGACCCCACGCCGACAACCGCGCCGTGGCCAGACGCCGGGCGGCGGGCACCGCCGACGGCCGCGCCGACAACAACCACGACACCTCGCGATCCCGCCCCGCCCATCCGGTGCGCACGGCCAGCGCGTCGGCCATGGCCAGAAGCGCGTTACGGGAGGGGAGCCGTACGACGGGCGTCCTCGGGTCGCTTCCTCGCCGGTCCATGGCACGCACGTCGGTTCCTCTCCCTGGGGGGCTGGTGAGCGGTCCTCACGTAGCTTGCCGCCGCACCCTCAACCACAAGACGGGAGAAATACCTATATGGGTACCTATTGGGTGCTACGTAGGCGGCAAGCCCACCCACCACAATGAACACCATGAACACCCGCGCCGCCGCCCAACGCTTCGCCGACACCTGGCAACACGGCTGGACCCACCACGACACCGACGCCATCATCGCCCTCTACCACGACGAAGCCGTCCACACCAGCATGCCCTTCCGCCCACCCCACCAGGGCAAACAAGCCATCGCCGACTACATCACCTGGTCATTCAGCAGCGAAACCGACCCCCACGTCACCTTCGCCACACCCCTCGTCGACGGCGACCAGGCCGCCATCGAATTCCAGGTCCACGCCCTCGACAACGGCCGCCCCACCACCCTCGCAGGCTGCGTCCTCGTCCACTTCGACCCCGACGGACTTGCTCTACGCACCCGCGACTACTGGCACACCACCGACCGGCACCCCGGCCCAGAGAACAGCCCAGAAAACAGTCCGGAAAACCCAGCGAGCTAGCGCGCCACCCGAACCGGCCCCGCACCCGCCGGGACCGGCCGCGGCGGCACCGGCGCCGCCTGCGGCTGAGGACGCGCCACCCGCTGCGCCGCCTCCTCGGCACGCCGCTCGGCGCACCCACCCCCGCAGTAGCCGTTCGACACGATCAGCCGCCCCCGCAACGCCGTGTACGCCTCCTTACCCGAAGCGGGCAGAACCCCCTGACACACCTGGCATAACACCGACTGGCTCCCCACGTGCTGCTCCTCTCGCGGCGCGAATAGCAGAATCCCCACATTAAGCGCGCCGACCCGAACCGAGGAAGCGAATCGACAGGCCGTCAAGCAAGCATGTCAACCCCGCGGGGAAGTCCCTCCGGTCCCATGGATCCTCACCCTACTTGACATAATGTACATTATCGAGCAACTACGAGAGCGGGCCGACTAAACCGTTTCCTTCCGGGAAGACGCTTCCCATGTCACCCCTGGAGGTCACCACCCCGAGCCTCGTCGCACTGTCGGCCGTCCTCGCCGCCGCGGCCATCTGGTTGATCATCTGGGCCGTTCTGCTCACCAGACGCCCGCGCAACCGGCCGAACCCCAGCATGGATCTTGTGGATCAGGCGCGGGAGCTCAAGGCGCTCGGCCAGATCCGCGAGGCCGTCTTTCTCGTACGCGGTGAAACCGGCATGAGCCAGCGGGCCGCCTCGCGTTTCGTCAACCGGCTGTAGGCCCGGTGCCCTTCCGGGCGCCCCTGCGGAACCGTTTCTGATACCAGACAGAACAGGGATTCTGTCTGGTATCGAATGTTATGTCCTGGTTTGTGGTGCTTGTAGGCCAACGGGTCCGGCCGCGCGCGCCGGGGTTCCCCTGTTGCCCCGGCCGGTCCACGTCCGGGAGGCTCGTACGGTGTGCGATCGTTGTCGGCGCGGCCGGGTCCCGCCGCGAGGGAACTCCGCCCCGCTCCCCTGTTCGCGGTGGGATGCGGGCCGCTCCCCCGTGTGATCGCCGAGGGGTGTTTTCACGTCGCAGAGCGTGATGTTTGTGGGCAAATGGGACTTATCGGCGCTGGTCAGCCGGGGTTTTTGCGGTGAAGTGTCAGCGGTGATGTGAGTTTCGTGTCAGCATCGATGGCATGTATGGGTCATATGGGACGGACTGTAATGTCCGAGACCGGTGGGTTCACCCGTCCGGCTGACCGGTCCCCCGTGCCCGCGTGTCGTGTCGTCTCCCCTTGTCCTGAAAGAAGTACCGCGTTGCGTATCTTGCTGCTCTGCTCCGCGTTCAATGGCCTGACCCAGCGTTCCTGGCTGGCTCTGCGGCGTGAGGGTCATGAGGTGAGTGTCGAGCTGGCCGTCTCTGAGCAGGCCATGGTGGAGGCGGCCGAACTGGCGAAGCCGGATCTGGTGATCTGCCCGTTCTTGAAGGAGCGGGTGCCGGCGGCGTTGTGGCAGGGGCACCGTACGGTGATCATTCATCCTGGTCCTCCTGGGGATCGTGGGCCGTCGTCGCTGGACTGGGCGATCGTGGACGCCGAGCCTGAGTGGGGGGTGACGGCGTTGCAGGCGGTGGAGGAGATGGACGCGGGTCCGATCTGGGGGTATCGGATGTTCGCGATGCCGGCGGAGCCGCCGCGTAAGTCGGCGTTGTACAACGGGCCGGTGGCGGATGCGGCGGTGGAGCTGGTGGTGGAGGTGGCGGGGAAGGCGGCGGACGCGTCGTTCGTGCCGGTGCCGCTGGATTATCGTTCGCCTGAGGTGCGGGGGCGGTTGCGGCGGGCGATGCGGCATGCGGATCGGGAGTTTTCCTGGTCGGAGCCGAGTGAGGCGATCGTGCGCCGGGTGCGGGCGGCGGATGGGTCGCCGGGTGGGCGGTCGGTGTTGTGTGATCTTCCGGTGCGGGTGTTCGACGTGTATCGGGGTCCGGAGTTGCCGGGTGGGGTGCCGGGTGAGGTGGTGGCGCGGCGTGAGGGGGCCGTGCTGGTGCGTACGGGGGACGGTTCGGTGTGGGTGGGGCATCTGCGGTTGGAGCGTGAGGGGGCGGTGAAGTTGCCGGCGGCGATGGCGTTGGGTGAGCTGGTGGCGTCGGCGCCGGAGCGGTCGGGGTACAGCGAGATCACGTATGACCGTAGTGATGGTGTGGGGGTGGTGAGTTTCGACTTCTACAACGGGGCGATGTCGACGGAGCAGTGCCGGCGGTTGGCGGCGGCGTTGCGGTATGCGGCGGCGCAGGATACGCGGGTGCTGGTGGTGCGGGGTGGGGAGGTGTTCTCCAATGGCATTCATCTGAATGTGATCGAGGCGGCGCGGCATCCGGAGCTGGAGTCGTGGATGAACATCAACGCGATCAATGCGGTGTGTCGTGAGGTGATCGGGTGTACGGGGCAGCTGGTGGTGACGTCGATGGGCGGCAATGCGGGTGCCGGTGGGGTGATGATGGGGTTGGGTGCGGATCGGGTGATCGTGCGTGAGGGGGTGGTGTTGAATCCGCATTATCGGACGATGGGGTTGTTCGGTAGTGAGTTCTGGACGTATGTGTTGCCGCGTCGGGTGGGTGCGGAGCAGGCGTTGCGGTTGACGCAGGAGGCGTTGCCGATCGGGGCGGCCGAGGCGGTGGAGCTGGGGCTGGCGGACAGGATGCTGGCGGGGTCGCGGTTGGATTTCGAGCGGCGGGTGCTGGAGTACGCGGAGCGGTTGGCGGTGGATCCGGGTTACGATCGGCTGCTGGCGGGGCGTCGGGCGGCGCGGGAGGCGGATGAGCGGCGTAAGCCGTTGGATGCGTTCCGGGCTGAGGAGCTGGCGGAGATGAGCCGGGACATGTTCGATGATCAGAATGGGTTCCGGGCGGCTCGGCGGGCGTTTGTGCACAAGGTGAAGGCTGAGGCGACGCCGGAGCATCTGGCGGTTCATCGGGGGTTGTCCGGCGCGTCGTCGGTGTCGGGCGCGGAGGCATCTCATATGTGAGATATGGTTCCGGTGTGACAGATGATTATCTTGTGCGGATCGGTCGGTTGATCCGGGATGCGCGTCAGCATCGTGGGTGGACGCAGCTGCAGTTGGCGGATGCGCTGGCGACGAGTCAGAGTGCGGTCAACCGGATCGAGCGCGGCAACCAGAACATCAGTCTTGAGATGATCGCTCGGATCGGTGAGGCGCTCGACAGTGAGATCGTGTCGCTGGGTTATGCCGGGCCGATGCATCTGCGGGTGGTGGGCGGGCGGCGGCTGTCGGGTTCGATCGATGTGAAGACGTCGAAGAACGCGTGTGTGGCGTTGTTGTGCGCGTCGTTGCTGAACTCGGGGCGGACGATTCTGCGTAAGGTGGCGCGGATCGAGGAGGTTTACCGGATTCTGGAGGTGCTCGCGTCGATCGGGGTGCGGGCGCGGTGGATCAATGAGGGCAGTGATCTGGAGATCGTTCCTCCGGCGAGGTTGGAGCTGGAGGCGATGGATACGGAGGCTGCCCGGCGCACCAGGAGTGTGATCATGTTCCTGGGGCCGTTGATGCATCGGACGGAGCAGTTCCAGATTCCGTATGCGGGTGGGTGTGATCTGGGGACACGCACGGTGCAGCCGCATATGTCGGCGTTGCGGCCGTTCGGGCTGGACATCACGGCGACGGGCGGGTTCTACCACGCGCGGGTGGATCGGGGGGTGTCGCCGTCGCGGCCGATCGTGCTGACCGAGCGGGGTGACACGGTGACGGAGAACGCGCTGCTGGCGGCGGCGCGGCATGACGGGGTGACGGTGATCCGCAACGCCTCGTCGAACTACATGGTGCAGGATCTGTGCTTCTTCCTGGAGCAGCTCGGGGTGCGGGTGGAGGGGGTGGGGACGACGACGCTGACGGTGCACGGGCTGGCCTCGATCGAGCGGGACGTCGACTACTCCCCTTCCGAGGATCCGGTGGAGGCGATGAGCCTGCTGGCGGCGGCGGTGGTGACGTCGTCGGAGCTGACGATCTGCCGGGTGCCGGTGGAGTTCCTGGAGATCGAGCTGGCGGTGCTGGAGGAGATGGGGCTCGATTGCGATCGGGGGCGCGAGTACGCCGCGGCCAACGGGCGGACGCGGCTGGTGGATCTGACGGTGCGGCCGTCGAAGCTGGTCTCCCCCATCGACAAGATCCATCCGATGCCGTTTCCGGGGCTGAACATCGACAATGTGCCGTTCTTCGCGGCGATCGCGGCTTCGGCGCAGGGGTCGACGCTGATCCATGACTGGGTCTATGACAACCGGGCGATCTATCTGACGGAGCTGACGCGGCTGGGGGCGTCGGTGAAGTTGCTGGATCCGCATCGGGTGCTGGTGGAGGGGCCGACGCGGTGGCGTAGCGCGGAGATGATGTGCCCGCCGGCGTTGCGTCCCGCGGTGGTGGTGCTGCTGGCGATGATGGCGGCGGAGGGCACGTCGGTGTTGCGGAACGTGTATGTGATCAATCGGGGTTATGAGGATCTGGCGGAGCGGCTGAACGCGCTGGGGGCGCGGATCGAGACGTTCCGCGACATCTAGCGTTTGTGTCGGTGCCGGCCGCTACGGTCTTGCTGGGATCTTGTCGTGTCCAGCGAGAGGGTGGTGGCCGGTGCGGCCTGCGGAGCTCGACCGGGTGACGGTGGCGGAGGCGGCTGACCGTTATGTGGAGTTGGTGCGGGCCAGGACGGTGACGGGGGCGTTGTCGCCGTCGACGGCGGAGGTTTACGCGCGGGATGTGGCGACGCTGGTGGAGCTGGCGGGCGAGGCCACGGTGCTGGATGATCTGACGGGCGCGGACGTCGATGCGATCCTGCTGGCGTTCGCGCGCCGCCCGGACGGCAGGCGCGCGGCGGGCTCGGGCTCGGGTGAGCGGGGTGGCGGGCAGTCGCCGGCGTCGCAGGCGCGGTTTCGGCGGTCGATCTCGGCGCTGTTCAAGCACGCGGCGCTGGCCGGGTGGGTGCAGCTCAATCCGATGACGGGGTCGGCGGTGACGGCCAAGGAGCGGGGCGGGCTGCGGCCGCAGCGGCGGGCGTTGACGCGGGAGCAGGCGCAGGGGCTGATCGGGGCGGCGCGGGCGGTGCCGGACGCGGCGCCGGCGGGCAGGCGGCGTGATCAGCGTACGGAGTTGCGGGATGCGGTGATCGTGTTGCTGCTGGCGACGGTGGGGCCGCGGGTGTCGGAGCTGGTGCGCGCCAATGTGGAGGATTTCTTCACCAACGACGGGGTGCGCTACTGGCGGATCTTCGGCAAGGGCGGGCGGACGCGGGATGTGCCGTTGCCGGAGGATGTGGCGCGGGTGCTGCAGGAGTATCTGGCGCGGGGGCGGCCGGCGGTGCAGGACAAGGCGTTGTTGTTGTCGTGGCGGGGGCGGCGGCTGGCGCGGGGGGATGTGCAGGCGGTCATCGACCGGGTGCAGGCGCGGGTCGACCCGGATCAGCGGCGGTCGGTGACGCCGCATGGGCTGCGGCACACGACGGCGACGCATCTGCTGGCCGACGCGGTCGACATGGACGCGGTGCGGCGGGTGCTGGGGCACAGTGACCTGTCGACGTTGGGGCGTTACCGCGATGAGCTGCCGGGTGAGCTGGAGGTGGCGATGCGGGCGCATCCGCTGCTGCGGGGCGAGCCGGGCGGCCCGCGCGATTCCGCCCTCCCCTCCTGAAGGTGTCCCCAGCCGCCGGGTAGCTGAGTGAGTGATCGCGATTGCGGTTCCTCGTGGGAAGCACGACGGAAGCGACCCGCCTGGGGTTTAGGCTGCTGTGGCCCCTGCGGGGCGGGCTGCTCGTTACCGTCCGGCGGGTTCAGGGGGCGACGTTTCGGGTGAGCGCCGGCTGGAACACCGCGAGGATCTCGCCGATCTGGTGGTCCCGTTCGAGGGGATGGCGCAGCGGCAGGGCGGGATTGACCTGATAGCGGTTGCGCCGGCCTTCCCGGGTGGCGGTGAGGTATCCCTCGGCCGTCAGGTCGGCCAGGATGCGCTGGGCGGCACGCTCGGTGATCTGGACGCGGGCGGCCACCTCACGGATGCGCGTGCTGGGGTCGCTGGCGATGCACAGCAGTACGTGCGCATGGTTGGTGAGGAAAGTCCATTCCGGCACGGTTACCATCCTTCAAAGGGTGATATGCGTATCACGAATAGAAAGTAGCGAACTGTTGCGGGCGACGACCTGATAGCAGATGGCGGAGTCGGACAAGCGGCGCATCGGGGTTCACTCCTTCCCGCCCGGGCGGTCAGGCCCGGGCGTGCCTGAGTGAGCGAGGGCGAGTCACCCGTGCCGCGCGGGGTCCTGGACATCCTGGTCTGGTGTGTCCTGATCGGTCGCGGCGTCGCTGTCGTCGTCATCCTCGGCCGTGACACCGTCCGGGGCGACGGCGGTGACGACGGCGTCGGAGGTGACGACGGCGTCGGAGGTGCGGGTGGCGATCAGGCTCCAGGTGATCGATACACCGATGGTGACCACGATGACGCCCAGCGTCAGCGGGACCGGCAGCTTGCCGACCGGCGTCTCCGAGGCGATCAGCTTGACGCCGGCGAAGGCCAGCAGGACGGCCAGGCCGTAGTGCAGGTGCACGAACCGGCGCAGCAGCCCGGCCAGGCAGAAGTACAGACTGCGCAGCCCGAGGACGGCAAAGGCGTTGGCGGTCCAGACGATGAAGGTGCTGGTGGTGATCGCCAGGATCGCGGCGACCGAGTCGATCGCGAAGATCAGGTCGGTCGCCTCGACGGCGATGAGTACCACGAACAGCAGCGTGGCCACCCGCCGGCCGCCGGTGCGGGTGAAGAACCGGTCGCCGTGGTAGCGGGGGTCGGTGGGGATCACTCGGCGGACCAGGCGGACCACCGGGTTGCGCTCAGGCGGGGTCTGCTGGCCGTGCCGGAAGGCCATCGTGTAGCCGGTGTAGATGAGAAACGCACCGAACAGGTACGCGGTCCAAAAGAACGTCTCCAGCAGTTCCACGCCAATGAAGATGAACGCCAGCCGGAAGACCAGGGCCCCGATGACGCCCCAGAACAGCACTTTGTGCTGGAGCGCGGCGGGCACCGCGAAGGCGGTGAAGATCAGCGCGAAGACGAACACGTTGTCGATCGACAACGCCTTCTCGATCAGGTAGCCGGCGAAGTAGGTGCCGGCCACCTGCCCGCCCTGCCACCACCACAGGATCGCGCCGAAGGCCAGTCCGGCGGCGATCCAGACGCCAGACCACACGGCGGCTTCGCGAAAGCCGATGACATGGTTGTCGCGGTGCAGGAACAGATCGATGGCCAGCATCAGCGCGACCACCAGCATCACCGCGGCCCACGCCCACCAGGCGACAGACACGGGGAACCTCCTCGACCGGGCCGCCCGGACAACACGCGGGCGGCGCTGGCTGGTCGAGGGTCTCCCCAGGCCACCATGACAGGGCGGCCGCATCACCGGAGCCCGGGTCGGCCGGGCCCGTCCTGACGGCGATGCGTCGAGCGCTGGATACTCCCCCTCGAACTATGAACAATTATTCACGACACAAAAGACGTGTGTCAAGCATGCGCGACACGCGCGATAACGGTCTGTTATCGCGCGTGTCGCGCGCTGAGCGATCATGGCCGAACTGAGGGCCTGCCCCTGCCGTATGGACCGGTGATCATGCGGTGGGATCCGGTCGGCGCCTGATCACGATAAATATACCGGTATTAGTATCCGGGTATAGAGTGGTGGTCATGGTGCGACCTCCGCTGACCCCTGAAGAGCGGCTCCGTGGTGAGCAGCTCGGCTCGACCCTTCGGCAGGCCCGCGGCGAGCGCAGCATCGTCGAGGTCGCGGCGGCCGCGGGCATGTCCGCGGAAACGCTCCGCAAGATCGAGACCGGCCGCATCGCCACCCCTGCCTTCTTCACCATCGCCGCCCTGGCCGACGTGCTCGGCATCTCCCTCGACCACCTGGCCGTCCGCTCCACCCCCGCCCCCACCTGATCCCGTCCCGGCCGGCCGCGCAGGGCGCCGTCGCGGTTGATCTCCGGTGCGGCGAAGTCGTTGCGCCCCAGGGGGCGATGGCTCCGGGCAGGGTGTGCCCTTCGCGGTCTCGCGGCGACATCTGTCACGAGGGTTCGGTGCGGCCCCCTTCCTGGTGCGTGGAGGGGCCGTGACCTGCTGGGAACCGATCTATCCGAGCACCGGGTAGTTCGCGCGGAACACGTTGTGCGGGTCACGGGCCCGCTTGATCTCCCGCAGCCGTGCGAGTGCGCTGCCGGAGAAGGACTTCGCCGCCGTGTCGCCGGGGGACAGTACGGTGTACGGCTTGCGGCCGCTGATGTAGGGCTTCATGCCGGCCACGATCTCGGCCTGCTTGGCGCGCGTCGCCTCGGCCGCGTGCGGCAGGCCGAGACCCAGCAGCCCGAGCAGGTACGGCTCGGCCACCGCGCCGCTCGCACCGGCCCCGGCGCCCGGCTCGGAGAGCGCCCCGCCCAGGTGCCTGATCTGTACGTTGACAAGCGGTTCGACCGGCTTGGCCAGCAGGAGGTCCACCGCGTCCGCGTCCAGGCCGGTGAGCAGTTCCGCACGAGTGATGGATGGGGCCGGATCGGTGGGCTCGGCGGTGATGTCACCGAGGTCGGCGACCGGGACGACGCCGCGGCTGTCGGCGATCGCGCCCTCGATCTTGTCGATGCGCGCCAGCAGTTCCTCCCCCTGAGCCGCCTCACCCAGGTAGGCCAGATCCAGCGTCACCATCGGCGGCGCGCCGGGGGGCTGGAGCCGGTTGATCCAGACACTGAGTTCACGTGGCGCCTCGGCGGTGATCTCCAGGAACGCGTCGTACACCTGCCTGGTCCGGTGCTCCGGCCAGATCACGCGCCCGCCGTACAGGACTGGCGCGGGATACAGTTCGAGTTCGAGGGCGGTCACCACCGCGAAGTCCCCGCCTCCGCCGCGCAGTGCCCAGAACAGCTCGGGGTCGGACTCGGCGGTCACCCGGCCCGGCTCGCCATCGGCGTCCACGATGTCGATGGCACGCACGCTGTCGGAGGCGAATCCGTACGTGCGGCTGAACCAGCCGACCCCGCCGCCCAGGGTGTAGCCGGTCACGCTGACCCCCGGCGCGCTGCCGGACAGGCCGGTCAGGCCCAGCGGACCGGCCGCCGCCAGCACTTGCCCCCACTTCGCACCCGCGCCCACCCTGACCACGCGCTCCTGCGCGCGTACCTCCACCTCGTTCAGCAGGCCGGTACGCAACAGGATCAGGCCTTCCACATCACCGGATGCGCCGTGGCCGCTCGGCTGCGCGGTCACCGTCATACCCGCCCGCCGCGCGTAACGCACGAGCGCCGCCACGTCTTCGGCATCCGCGGCCTCCGTCACGGCCGCAACCGGCTGCCTGACGGTCAGATTCCACGCGGTGGCCGCCTGTTCAAAGCCGTCGTCATCGGGCAGGAGCACGCGCCCCTTGAGGACACCGCGCAGATCGTTGATCGTCATCGTCGTCTCCCTTTCGAGTTCTCGGAGATGCGAGGAAATACCTGCCGCACTTCGGCACGGACGGCGCCCTGACCGGCCCGGCCAGGGATCACGCCCGGAACTTCGATCACACCAGGATGAGAATGGCCGCGACCACCGCCATCACCGCGGCGGTGAGACCGTGGACGCCGAACGCCACCGCCCGCGGACCCCCGTGCCTGAGCACGACGACCATGTCGCCCAGCGGGGCGAACACACTGGCGAGAATCAGCCGGCCGAGCAGGTGCTGGTTTCCCGTCACGAGGGCCGGGAGCACGACGAGTCCGGCCGTGATGTCCCGTACGCCCTTGACGGTCAGGTACGCGTTCATGGACACGGGGACCCCGTAGCCCGCCGCCGACGCGACCGGCTGGAGCAGGAAGCGGATGCCGATGAGGATGATTCCGATGGCGATCAGTCCGGCGAGCCAGGTGGCGATGGTGACCATGCCGTCTCCTTGGATCGTTGCTAGAAGTGTTAGCAAAGCTAGACTGTCGGCGCTCATCTGTCTAGCGGCGCTAGAATCCGGGGGGTGTCCACACAGCAGCGCAGAGAACGCGAACGCGCCCAGCGCCACGATCTGATCATCAAGACCGCCCGCAAACTGGCCGAGTCCGAGGGCTGGGACGCCGTGACCACCCGCCGACTGGCCGACGAGATCGAGTACAGCCAGCCGGTCCTGTACAGCCACTTCGCCGGCAAGGACGCCATCGTCGCGGCGGTGGCACTGGAGGGCTTCACGGAACTGGCCGTACGCCTGCGCGCCGCGAGCCGGACGGGCGAGCCGCGGGCCGCGCTGGAGGGGCTGGCCAGGGCCTACATGGCGTTCGCCGAGGAGAACCCCGCGCTGTACGACGCCATGTTCACGATGGCCGTGGACCTCCCGTTCGGCCAGGACGACACCCCGGAGCCGCTCCGGGACGGCTTCCAGGCGCTCTTGTCCGGGGTCGCGCAGTTCGCCGACGGCCGCGACCCGGCGATCCTGACGGAGGTCGTCTGGAGCGCCCTGCACGGGCTGATCGTCCTGTCCCGCGGCGGCCGACTCCCCGCCTCAGGCCGCGAGGCCCGCCTGACATTGCTGCTCGACCAGCTCAGTGCCACGCGTTGAGATCGTTCCACACGGCGGCGAGACCGGCCAAGGGGGCTCGGTCGGGCCAGGCCAGGGCGCGGTGCTGGTCGTGCGATCAGTCCGTTTCCCTGACCCGCCCGCCGAACCTGCCGCTCCGAGCGTCAGCCGGGATGTGACGTGGGGCCGGCGAGCCATCGGTCGAACCACGCGCGGGTGCGCCGCAGCACGTCGATCTGGTGGCCGCGTTCCTGGATCGAGTGGCCTTCGCGCGGATAGACGACGAACTCGTGCTCGATGCCGAAGCGTCGCAGGGCGCGATGGAAGTACGTGGCCTGACCGACCGGCACGTTCGTGTCGGCCTCACCATGCAGGATCAGCACCGGCGTGCGGATTTTCGAGGCGTGGGAGATAGGGCTGAGCCGGTCGTGGCCGTGTGGACCGGTTCCTTCCCAGCCGCAGCTTCCGCTGAGGCCTGCCTCCAGGGTCCCCCAGTCGCCGGTGGCGACGAGCATGCCCCAGTCGCTGATGCCGGCACCCATGACCGCGGCCTTGAACCGGCCTGTCTGCCCGACGGCCCACGCGGCCATGAACCCTCCATGGCTCCATCCGCCGATCCCGAGCCGGTCCGGATCGGCGATGCCGTCGGCGATCAGCAGGTCGATGCCGCTGAGAATGTCCGTCCATTCGTCCATGCCGACCGCGCCGGCAACGGCCGCCGCGAATTCGTGGCCGTGGCCCTCGCCTCCCCGTGGGTTGGGCAGGAAGACGGCATAGCCGGCGGTCGCAAGCCACTGTCCCGACGGGAGCACGTCAAGCATGAAGCGGTCGGCGTACCTGTCGTACGGTCCGCCGTGCACCAGCGTGATGAGCGGGAACGGGCCGTTGCGACGGCTCCTTCCGGCCGGCAGGATCAGCAGCCCGTCAAGGTCCAGCCCGTCGGACGCCCTGTAGGACAGGCGTTCCTGCCTTCCCCATTCGATCTCGCGCAGTTCCGGCCTGGTGTCGCTGAGCTGCGCGAGTCGATCGGCAGGCCGCCCGGCGTGGATGTTCAGCGGCTGGTACGCCGTGCTCGCCGCCGCGGCGACCACCTCGCCCGCCGTGCTCGCGGTGAGCCAGGCGAGCAAGCCCTCTGCCGAACGCACCGGCTGGAACCGCCGTGTTCCGGGATCGAGCCGGTAGATCGCGGTGTCGAGCCCGTCGGCGAACAGTGCCAGTGGCGGTCCGGCCGCGACCTGCGCCAGGCCGGACGGGCAGACGGTCATGCCGCTGGTCAGGTTGCGGTGTTCTGCTGGTGAGCCGACCTCCGGCAGGGCGAGGTCGAAGACGGCCCGCCCTCCGACCGGCCCGGGGAGGGTCGTCGCCAGGTAGCACAGGTGCCAGGTGCCGTCCGTGCTCCACCAGGTGGGCGAGGAGGCCTGCGAAGCGGCCTTGCCGAGCGCCTGGACCTTGCCGGTGTCCAGGTCGACCGCATGCAACTCGCAGGCCGAGCAGCCAGGGTCGAGCTCCGGCGTCGCCCAGCTGAGTAGTGCGAGAGGGCCGCCATCCGGCCGCTGCGCCAGTTCGACGACATGCCTGTCACCGAGTCCGTCCACCATGCGCGCCCGCCCGGATTCCAACTCGAGCAACCACAGCCGGCCGTAGGGCACCTGTTCTCCCCACACCTGGGCGTCGTCGCGTTCGGCTGTCCTGCGCGCGTCCTCATCGGTCGGCGGCTGCGCGGCCACGACCGCGATCCGCCGGCCGTCGGCGAGCGGAAGGTAGTCGGAGATCCCTGCCTGCCAGGCGGTCAACGTCTCCGCCTCGCCGCCCTCGAGGGATATCCGATGCACCTGGACGGTGCCTCGCCGCGCCCGATCCGATCCGAAGAAGAGCGAGGTTGAATCCGGCGCCCAGCGCGGGATGACGTCATGCGCCGTTCCCGCGGTCAGCTTCCTGGGTGGAGAGCTTCCGTCAGTCGCGGCAATCCAGATCGCACTGCTGGGATGGTCCCCTGCCCGCCCGACGGGGGCGAGCGCGTAGGCGACCCAGCGGCCGTCCGGGGAGATCACCGGGTGCGACGGCCGGGCACTGTCCACGACCAGATGCGGCGTGAGCTTACTCAGCAAACTGGCCCTCCAGCGTCAAAGGTGGCGATCGGCGCAACAATGATCATTCCTGCATTCTCGCGGCACACACGGCTGGGACGCCTCAGATCGCGGGCAGCGCGTCCGGAATCACGCAGATCAGGTACCACCCGCGGCTGCCTCGGAGGACGGGAGAGGTCAGGGGGTGAAGGGGTGGACGGCGGTGACCGCGCTGACCGGCAGGGGGCCGTACAGGTGGGGAAAGCCGTTTTCGAGGCGCACGTCCAGGCCCGCCGGGTCGATGTCGAGGACGAGCAGCGGCTCGGTGACGTCGGTGTAGAAGGCGGAGTGGACGCCGCGCAGCTGGGCCAGGTCGCGGCTGCAGTGGATGAACCCCACGTCGTCGAGGGAGCGGCCCAGGGTCGAGACGCGGTACTCCCCCGTCTGGCGGGCGCTGTGCCAGTCGGCGCGCAGGGCGAGATGGTGGATCGTCATGGGGTCCATTCGCGCTCGAGGATGGCGTAGACCGCTTCGCTGGCCCATGCGCCCTTGACGATCTCGTTGTCGATGAGGGTGGCCTCGTGGCGCATGCCGAGTTTTTCCAGGACGCGGGCGGAGGCGGTGTTGGCGGCGTCGAGGCGGCCGACGACGCGGTGCAGGCCGAGGCCGTCGAAGGCGAGGCGGAGCAGGGCGCGGCCGGCTTCGGGGGCGTAGCCGTGGCCATGGTGGCCGGGGTGCAGGACGTAGCCGATCTCGCCCTGGCGGTTGGGCTTGCTGGTCCAGATGAGCAGGCAGTTGCCGATGAGCTCGCCGCTGTCGCTCAGGGTGATGGCCAGGTCGAGCGCGTCGCCCTCGTCGAGGAGGGCGGTGCGGGCGATCCTCTTGTCGAGGGCGACGCGGCTGGCGTCGCGGTCGCGGGGCCCCCAGTAGAGGTGGCGGGTGACCTCGGGGAGGCTTTCGTAGGCGTGGACGGCGTCGAGGTCGCCGGGGGTGAAGGGCCGCAGGGTGAGGCGGTCGGTGGTGAGGGGGTAGTGGGGTTTGAGCACGGGGGCAGTGTAGGGAGCGGTCGCGGGGGCGGCAAAAGGTTTTCCGTCGTGGTGGCGGGGTCAGTGGGCGCCCGCGAGGTTGAGGACGACGACGCCGCCGATGATGAGCAGGATGCCGCCGATCTTGAGAGGGGTGAGGGTCTCCCCCAGGAAGACGGCGCCGATCAGGGCGATGGCGGCGGTCCCGGCGCCGGACCAGACGGCGTAGGCGGTGCCGACCTCGAGGTGGAGTTTGAGCGCCTGGGCGAGCAGGACGAAGGAGACGATGTAGCCGGCGGCGACGACGACGCTCCAGCCGAGGTGGGTGAAGCCGTTGCTGAGTTTGAGCGCGGAGGTGGCCAGGACCTCGGAGGCGATGGCGAGGGCGAGCAGGAGCCAGGCCATGGGCGGTTGTCCCCCAGATGGTGAGCGGTGCGGGCGTACCACTGTAGGCCGGAGCTTGTGGCGCGGATCAGGGTAGAGGCGCGGGCCCGCGTGAGCCGGGCCGGGCGCGCCGATAGGCGGTGCGTCCGGTCGGCGGGGAACGGGCGGGTGTGCGGGAATCGCTTGAAAACGCAGTCGAATGCGTGTTCCACTGGGGGTGTGGCTTGGGACGCGCTTTCGCTGGTTGAGGCCGCCGACGATCGCACGCTGATCGAGCGGCGCGCGGTGGTGCGCGGCGGCTTCTACGAGCTGCAGGCCCGCACGATGATCGAGCGGGTGCCGCAGGCCGCGGGCATCGCCCAGAGGTGGGCGCTGTCCCCTTACCGTGGTTGTGCTCATGCCTGTCTCGGGTGCGGCGCCCGTGGCGGGCACCGGCGGCTGGGGCTGGACGCGGGCGGCGATTTCGACACGCGCATCGTGGTCAAGCCCAACGCGGTGGCGCGGTTGCGGGCGGAGCTGGCGCGCTGGGACGGCCAGGAGCTGGCCGTCGGGGTCAGCGGCGACTGCTACCAGGCGGCCGAGGAGACCTACCGGCTGATGCCCGGCGTGATCGCGGCGCTGGCCGGGGCGGGGGTGCCGTTCACCGTCTACACCAAGAGCGCGCTGGTGCTGCGCGACGCCCGGCTGCTGGCGCGGGCGGGGGCGCGGGTGGCGGTGTCGATCGCGTTCGTCGACGAGCGGATCCGGCGGGCGGTCGAGCCCGGCGCGCCCGGGGCGCAGGCGCGGCTGGAGCTGGTGTCGGCGCTGGTGGAGGCGGGCGTGGACTGCCGGGTGCTGATGGCTCCGGTGCTGCCGCTGCTCAGCGACGCCGCCGACCAGCTGACGGCCACGGTGCGGCGCATCGCGGGGGCGGGCGCGCGGGCCGTGGAGCCGGTGGTGCTGCGGCTGCCGCCCGGCACCCGGGCGTGGTACGCGCAGTGGCTGGCGCGGGCGCATCCGCACCTGGTGGAGCGCTATGAGGAGCTCTACGATCGTGCGGGCCTGCCCTCCCCCGGCTACGAGCAGCGCATCACGGGGCAGATCGCCGGGCTGTGCCAGGTGTACGGGATGGCGTGCGGGGCGCCGCCGCCGCGGCCGCTCGAGCCTCGGGCGGCGCAGCTGGCCCTCGTGTGAGCCCAGGGGCCAAGACCTCGGGGAGCGGCCAGGGGTCGCTGACCGGTGCCACCATGGCGGCCGAGATTCCCGCCGTGGCCGCCGCGATCGCCGACGGCGCCGACACGGTGGAGCCCGGCCCCGTCCCGCTGCACGACGTCGAGCGCGCGTGGTCGCTCCCGGCCGACAGCAGCAGGCGCATCGTCTTCAACCGGCTCTGACCTGGACGATCCGCCGCCACTGTGCCCTGCTCCGCCCTGCCGCCCCGGCCGGCCGGGGCGGCAGGGCGGGGCGGCAGGGCGGGACCGGCCGATCTGCACGTGTGATCCCAACAGCGGGCGGGCCGAGGCAGCGAGCGGCATCGGCGGGTTCAGGCGACGCGGCGCTGCAGGAGCATGCCCGGCCACTCCCCCACGGTGAAGGGCTCCGTACGGGTGAAGCCGCAACTTTCGTAGTAGGCGACCAGGCGGCCGTCGTCGCCGGCGTAGCAGTCGACGCGCAGCAGGTTCACGGCGAGCTCGCGGGCCCGCTCGTAGGCGTGGTCGAGCAGGGCCCGGCCGACGCCCTGCCCGGCGAAGGCCTGGTCGATGACCAGGCACTGGACGTACAGCTCGCTCTCGGCGGCGGGGGTGACGTAGTCGTGGGGGGCGCCGACGACCAGGCAGCCGGCGGGACGGCCGGCGACCTCGGCGATGTGCATGCCGCCGCCCTCGGCCCAGCCGGCGATCTGCCGGGTGCGTTTGTCGTCGCCGGTGAACGGGCGGCTGCCCCACTGGCCGGTGCGGCCCTGCGAGACCAGCCAGGCCACGGCGCTGTCGAACATGGCCAGCACGGCGGGGACGTCACCGCTGTCGCCTTTGCGGATGTGCATGGGGGTCAGGTCTTCTCCTTCAGGGCGCTGCCCTTCTTCCACTTGGAGAACGACAGCTGCCAGTAGCCCCAGCCGTTGTTCCATTCGAGATCGCGGTCGGTGCCCTTGACCTCGACGACGTCTCCGCGCTGGACGTTGTCGAAGTACCATTTGGCCTGGTCGGGGCGGGCGTTGATGCAGCCGTGGCTGACGTTCTGCCTGCCCTGGGCCCAGACGTTGTTCTTGGCGTGGACGTACTCGCCGGAGTTGGAGATCCGCACCGCGTGGTCGATCATGACGTCGTAGTACTCGGGGTCGCCCTTCTTGCGGCCCGGGGAGATCATGCGGACGGGGTGCGCGCGTTCCATGGTCAGGTGCACGCCGGAGGTGGTGGTGTACTCGCGGGTGGTGGCCTTGCCGGCGCTGATGCGCATGGTCTTGACGCGCTTGCCGTCCTTGTAGACGTACATCATGTGCTTGGCGACGTCGACCTTGCTGATCTGCTTGGCGCCGATCTCGAGGTTCGCGGTGTAGTCCTTGACGCCGTAGAGGCCCTTGCCGCCCTTGACGCCGGTGATGTCGGCGTGGAACTTCACCTTCTGGTGGGCCGGCCAGTATGTGGCGGTGCGGTAGATGACCTTGTTGTCGGCGACCCAGCGCCAGGCGCCGTCGACGGGCTTTTCCGCCTCCACCTCAAGGGCGCGCTCGATGGCGGCCTTGCTGGTGACGGGCTGGTTGAACGTCACGATGATGGGCGCGCCGACGCCGAGGGTCTCGCCCTTGGCGTTGGGGGTGACGTCGACGACCTGCAGCGCGCGCTCGGGCTTGGCGGTGGTGAAGCCGCTGGTGGAGGAGGTGGCGCCGGCTTTGGCGGTGACCGTGTAGTCGGTGGACGGCTTGAGCGGCGTCTTGGAGATCCACCTGGTCCTGTCGGCGTTGAAACGGCCCTCGACCGGCTCGTCGTCACCCTCGACGGTCACGTCCTCCAGAGCGCCGCCGGAGGCCATGACGATGATCCTTTTCTCCGGGCTGACCTTGGCGCTGCCCTCAGCGGGAGTGATCTTGATGGTGGGCGCCTGCGGGGTGGCCGAGGTGGTGGCCTCGGGCGCGTCGGGTGTTCCTGAGGGGGCGCCACCGGAGCATGAGGCCGTCAGCGCCGCCGCAGTGAGCAGCGCGAACGCGGTGGCGGGCTTCCTCCAGGCAGGCGCAGCGTTCAAGACAGTCCTTTCCCATAAGGGCACCAAAGGCACCCCAAAAACCATAATGCTCCTGCATGTAAGACGACGAATGATTTAGGAGAGTTCGGTCACATTTCAATCACTTCTGCGGGGTGATCTGCCGCAGGTCAGCGCGTTGCGAGGCGGTGGGTGAGGCCGGTGTGCCGGCGTCCCGCTCCCTTGGTGCGCACGGCCTGCGCCAGAGCCCGGCGCGAGCCGACGATCACGACGAGCTTCTTGGCGCGCGTGATGGCGGTGTAGAGCAGATTGCGCTGCAACATCATCCAGGCGCTGGTGGCCAGCGGGATGACGACCGCGGGATATTCGCTGCCCTGCGAGCGGTGGATGGAGACCGCGTAGGCGTGGGCCAGCTCGTCCAGCTCGTCGAAGGCGTAGTCGACCGCCTCGTCCTCATCGGTCAGGACGGTCAGCTTGTGCTCGTCGGGACGGATGTCGGTGACGATGCCGACCGTGCCGTTGAACACCCCGGCCGCGCCCTTGTCGTAGTTGTTGCGCAGCTGGGTGACCTTGTCGCCGACGCGGAAGACACGGCCGCCGTAGCGACGCTCCGGCATGCCCTCCCGGGCCGGCGTCAGCGCCTCCTGCAAGGCGGTGTTGAGCGCGCCCGCCCCGGCCGCGCCGCGGTGCATCGGCGCCAGCACCTGCACGTCGCGGCGCGGATCGAGCCGGAAACGGCGCGGGATGCGGCGGGCGACCACGTCGACCGTCAGCGCCGCGATCTCCTCCGGCTCCTCGCACGGGAACAGGAAGAAGTCCCCCATGCCCTCCAGGACCGGATGGCGGCCGGTGTTGACCCGGTGGGCGTTGACCACGACGCCGGACTCCTGAGCCTGGCGGAAGATCTGCGTCAGCCGTACGCGCGGCACGTCCTCGGCGGCCAGCAGGTCCTTGAGCACCTCTCCGGCGCCGACCGAGGGCAGCTGGTCGACGTCGCCGACGAACAGCAGGTGCGCGCCCGGGGCGACCGCCTTGACGAGCTTGTTGGCCAGCAGCAGATCCAGCATCGACGCCTCGTCGACCACGACGAGATCGGCGTCCAGCGGGTTGTCGCGGTCGAAGGTGGCCTCACCGCCCGGCCGCAGCTGCAGCAGCCGGTGCACCGTGGTGGCCTCGTGGCCGGTCAGCTCCGCCAGGCGCTTGGCCGCCCGGCCCGTCGGCGCGGCCAGGATCACCCGGGCCCGCTTGGCCCTGGCCAGCAGCACGATCGAGCGCACGGTGAAGCTCTTGCCGCAGCCCGGCCCGCCGGTCAGCACCGCGACCTTCTCCGTCAGCGCCAGGCGCACCGCCTGGCGCTGCTCGGCCGCCAGCTCGGCGCCCGTCTGGCCGCGCAGCCACTGCTCGGCCCGCTCCCAGTCGACGTCGGCGAACGCCTTGAGCCGGTCGTGGCCGTTGCCCAGCAGCCCCCGCAGGCCGGAGGCCAGCGACAATTCGGCCCGCTGGAAGGGCGGCAGGTAGACGGCCGGCACCACGTTGTCGCCTGCGGGAATCGGCTCGCGCACCACGCCCTCGGCCGCCACCAGCTCCTCCAGGCAGGCGGACACCAGGTCCGCGGGCACCTCCAGGATCTTGACCGCGTCGCCCACCAGATTGGGGGCCGGCAGGTAGCAGTGGCCGTCGTCGGCGGCCTGCGACAGCGTGTAGCGCAGCCCGGCCATCACCCGCTCGGGGCTGTCGTGCGGGATGCCGACCGCCTGGGCGATGGTGTCGGCCGTCTTGAACCCGATCCCCCACACGTCGTCGGCCAGTTTGTACGGCTGGGTCCTGACGACGGAGATGGACGACTCGCCGTACTGCTTGAAGATGCGCACCGCGATCGAGGTGGACACGCCGACACCCTGCAGGAAGATCATCACCTCTTTGATGATCTTCTGTTCCTCCCAGGCGGCGGCGATCATCTTCGTCCGTTTGGGGCCCAGCCCCGGCACCTCGGCCAGGCGCCGCGGCTCCCGCTCGATGACCTCCAGCGTGTCGACGCCGAAATGGTCGACGATCCGCTCGGCCATCTTCGGGCCGATGCCCTTGATCAGCCCCGAGCCGAGATAGCGGCGGATGCCCTGCACGGTGGCCGGCAGCACCGTGGTGTAGGACCACACCTCGAACTGGCGGCCGTAGCGGGGATGGGAGGTCCAGCGGCCCCGCAGCCGCAGCGACTCGCCCACCTGCGCGCCCAGCAGCGGGCCGACGACGGTCAGCAGATCGGAGCCGGAACGCTCGGTCGCCACCCGGGCGATCGTGTAGCCGCTGGTCTCATCGGCATAGGTGATGCGTTCGAGCACCGCACACAATTCGGTGACGTTATTTTCTGAACCCGAGTCCGGCCTTCCCACACCGACGAGATTAGGGCAGATCAACATCCCCGCGGCACCTGTCCCGAGCCGCTGAGCCCCCGAACTATGTCGAGCTGGGCGAACGCGCGGCGCTGCTTCCGCTCGCAGGCGCGGGCCTCGCGCAGCGCGCGGGCGCGCATCGCCGTGAGGGTGACGCGGGTGAGACGGCGGTGGGTGTCGACCTCGGTCGCAGTGCGCAGTGGCGCACCGTCACCCGCTGCGGCCTGTGGCTCCGCTCCGTTTCTGGGGCTCATGACACGGACCGAGCGGTGGGGCCGACGGGCTACGCCTATGTCAGATGGCGTCTGTCCGCCCATCCCAATCAGAAGTGGGGGCGGCGGTTATGACGGGGTTATGACGGCCCCATGGTCGCCTTGTCAAGACGAGGGAGCCCCAGGCGCAACACATCTGAGGACGTAGGGAAAGGCACATATGAGATCGCTACTAAGGCTGGCGGCCACGGCTGTGCTTGTTGCCGCGGGCACTGCCAGCATGGCCACGCCTGCCGGGGCCGCCTATGAGCCCTGGATCCGCGGGGAGTGGGGGACGTACGTTGCGACCACGCCCAACTTCAACGACACGCGGCACTGCACATGGGATCTGACGAATCGTGCCGCCCGAGCCTGCGCCACGAAGTCTGCCGTCTACGTCGGCGACGGTGCGCCGGACAGTCGGTCCGCGGTGGGCGAGATGGTCGTACACGTCCACGGCTCCACCCATAGGGTTGTGTGCCGCAACGGCGCCGGCTACGGAAAATGGGTCAAGTGCTCGATCGACACGACCAGCGCGTCTTACATCCAGGTCGGGACAGGAACGTACGGCTACGACGGCTACCACGGCTTCAGGGCTCCAAGAGGGGTTTACGCGTGGCCTGACTAGGATGGAGAGATCGACGTCAACCCGCCGCCCGTGGCGAGGTGCCGAGATCAACCGGCGATCTATGAGAGCTGGACCCCCGACCCGATCCAGGCCAACGACCCGAAGGTCGACGTGGCGGCGGGTGACGTCCAGACATTCTGGGTGACCGTGCACACCACCCAGGACACCAGGCCCGGAGTCCACCAGGTCGACCTCGTCCTCCGTGCCGACGGCCAGGAGCCGCAGCGGGTGAAGCTGCGGGGTCTGGGACGTCAAGATCGATCAGGCGCCCAGGCTACGCACCGCGATCGGGCACGACCC
This sequence comes from Nonomuraea sp. B1E8, assembly GCF_039871515.1. Classification (NCBI taxonomy): domain Bacteria; kingdom Bacillati; phylum Actinomycetota; class Actinomycetes; order Streptosporangiales; family Streptosporangiaceae; genus Nonomuraea; species Nonomuraea sp. B1E8. Next base: position 53,250 of record NZ_JBDPLS010000024.1, read on the forward strand.
GAACTACGATCCCGGCCGACCGCGCACACTGCTCGGCCCGATGGATCACCGGGCCGACAGGGAAGATCGGCCGCCCGCGGGGAACCCGCCACCGGGGACGAACACGGGCACGGCACGAAGGAGGCTCCGTCCCGCTGCCGGGACGGAGCCCTGGTGACGTCCGTGCCGAGGCGCCTCACCCCTCGCGCGCGGGGCGGGGCCGCTCGGTCACCCTGTCACGGAGGAGATCACCCTCCGCCGCCGCCACCGCCGCCGCCGGGGGCGGGAGTGGTCGGGGTGGGCGTGGGCTTCGGCCGGGTGCAACTGGTGAAGCCCTCGTTGTAGCCGTCCCGGAAGCCGCGCCGGTAGGCGCCGCTGCCGGACATCTGCAGGTCGTGGTCCCGGCCGGCGCGGCAGTCCGCGCGGCCGTCGACGAAGCCGTCCCTGCGGCCCGCGTTGTAGCGCCGCCTCTTGGCCCTGCGCCGCGGCGGCTGGGCGAGTTCTTCAGTGGCGCTGTGCATGGTGGTGGAGGTCGTCGCGGTGAGGTTCTGGGCGATGGACACGGCAGAGGCGTCCGAGGCAACGGCCGGTTCGACGGCCAGTGCGGCGATGAGCGCTGGACTGAGCAGCAGCACGCCTGCTTTGGAGCGCTTCATGCTTCCCCCTTTTTCTGCGGTCGCCGGGCCCGGTGTGACGGGCGATGCCGTCGCCGTGGCCCGGCGTCTTCCGACAGCCTGGCGAATGCCTTGTCACCGGCCCGTCATGCGGGCGTGACCGGGCCGTGACGGCGCCCGCAGGAGAGCAGTGCGCTCCGTGAGCAGACCCGCGACCCGCTCGCGCAAGCGGGGCGTCGGCGTGATGCCGAGTTCGTCGCGCAGATTTCGCTCGAACGCCTGGAAGTGGCGGAGCGCATCTGCCTGGTTACCTTCGGCCAGATGTGCGTCCATCAAGGCGGCGCAAGCGCTTTCCCGCAGGGGTTCGGCGTGGACGGCCACGCCCGCGGCCGCCACCGCCTCGGCGAAGCGCCCCGCCTGCAGGAACCACCCCGACAACGCCTCCAGCGCGTGCAGGCGCAACTGGTGCCATTCGTCCGAGGCGGCCAGCACCCACTCGTCGTACCAGCCGGGCAGCAGGCCGTCCGACAGCACCTCGATCGAGCCGGCGGACACGTCGCCGTCCTGCGGAGGCTCCAGCGGGTCCAGCAGGCGCCGCGCCAGCGCCCTGGCCTCATCGAGGTCCACTCCGACCTCCGGGCACAGCCCGAGGCCGCTCGAGTCGACGCGCAGCAGCCGCCGGCCGTCCCCGTCCAGGCGGGCCAGGGCGGAACGCAGGCTGGCCTGCGCCCGCCGCTCCGGCGCCCCCGGCCACAGGGCCGCCGCCATCACCGATCGGGTCACCGTGTTCCTGCTGAGCGCCAGGTACGCCAGCAGGCGCTCCGATCCGCTGGACAGCACGATCTGCTCCTCACCGGCCGTCAGCCGGAAACCACCGAGGAGCATGAGAAAGACGGCACGCGGGCCGCTGTCCGCCATCTCCGGTCCCCTTCACTGTGCGGGATCAGACTCATCCGTGGGGGACCAGACCATCGGTCTGCTGCACACCCTACCTGCGGCGATAGCACCGAACCGGTAGAAAATCGTCGGTGCCGTCACGAAATTTCGGCAACGCCGGCGCCCTCCGCCGCCCGGAGGCCCCGGCGCGCTCCCGCGTGGCGGGTTCGGACGGACGGTCAGGGGGAAAGGGCCCGACCCGGCCCCCGCACGGCGGCTAATCTTGTCGCCCATGACGCAGGTGGGACACAGGACGGCACGTGCGCTGCTGCGCAGGCTCGCCGTCGAACAGGCCGAATGCAGGGTGCCGTCGCTGACGGCCGCGATCGTGCGCGACGGCGCGACGGCGTGGTTCGGCGGGCGAGGCCGCGTCGACGGCGCCGCACCGACCGCCGCCACCCAGTACCGGCTCGGATCGATCACCAAGAGCATGGTCGCCGTCGTCGTCATGCGGCTGCGCGACGAAGGCGCCCTACGGCTGACCGACCCGCTGGAGGAACACCTGCCCGGCGCGCCACTGGGGCACCTGACGATCGCCCAGCTGCTGTCGCACACCGCCGGCCTGACCGCGGAGCCGCCCACCGACTGGTGGGAGCGCACCCCCGGGGTGCCCGCCGCGGAGCTGCTGGCCCGTCTCGGGCCCGGCGAGCTCAAACACCGGCCGGGCCGGCGTTTCCACTACTCCAACGTCGGCTTCGCGCTGCTCGGCGAGCTCGTCGCCCGCCTGCGCGGCACCACGTGGCTCAAGGCCGTACGCGCCGAGGTGCTCGATCCGCTCGGCATGCACGACACCACCGCCCGGCCCCGCGCCCCCCACGCCACCGGCTACGCCGTGCACCCGTGGGCCGACGTGGTGCTGGCCGAGCCCGAACACGACGCCGACGCCATGGGCCCCGCGGGACAACTGTGGTCCACCCCGCACGACCTGGCCCGCTGGGCGGCCTTCCTCGGCGGCGACACCGCGGGCGTGCTGTGCCCCGGCACCCTCGCCGAGATGCGCGAGCCGGCCGGCGTCGACGACGGCGACACCTGGACCGGCGGGTTCGGGCTCGGCCTGCAGCTGGCCAGGCCCGGCGGCCGCCGCCTGGCCGGCCACACCGGGTCGATGCCCGGCTTCCTGGCCACCGTGTGGGCCGACCCCGCGGCCGGCGTGGGGGTGCTGTTCATGGCCAACACCACCTCCGGGCTCAGCGGCAGGCTGGCGACCGACCTGCTGGACATCCTGGAGGAGTACGAACCACGGCTGCCCGACGAATGGCAGCCGGCCGCCGCCGACCCGCACCTGCTGGAGCTGACCGGGCTGTGGCACTGGGGGCCGAAACCGTACGCGCTGCGGCTGCTGCCCGAGCGCGGGCTGTCGCTCGAACCGGTCGGCGGCGGCGGGCGGGCCTCCCGGTTCGTGCCGCAGGACGACGGCACGTGGCTGGGCCTGGACGGCTACTACGCCGGGGAGACGCTGCGGGTGGCGCCCGACCACCTCGACCTCAACACCTTCATCTTCACCCGCGATCCCTACGACCCCCGCGCGCCGGTGCCGGGCGGCGTGACCGGCTGGCACGCCTGACCACAGCCGGGTGACCGCCGGGTGACCGCCTCCCCTGGCGGCCACCCGGCACCGCGGCGGCGGGTCAACCATGTTCGGCCCGGTCCTGGGCAGGTGGAGCGGAACCATCCCCCCGGTTCCCGGGGAGATCGCCGCGCTGATGCGGGAGGTCTCCCCGGCAGGAAGAGCGCGTCGAGTAGCGAGGACCGGCAACGATGCAGTCGAACGAAGACCTGGTGGCAGGCTCCGGCAGCCTGCGAGAGGCCGAGCAGGCGTTCCAAGCGGTACGCGGACGCCTGTTCGGGATCGCGTACCGCCTGCTGGGCAGCGTCAGCGAGGCCGACGACCTGCTCCAGGAGGTGTGGATCCGATGGCAGACCAGCGACCGGCGCAACGTGCGCAACGCCGAGGCGTTCCTCGCCACCACGACCACCCGGCTGGCGATCAACATGCTGCGATCGGCGCGGGCACGCCGCGAGACCTACGTCGGCCCGTGGCTACCCGAGCCCGTCGACACCACCGCCGACCCGGCGCTGGGCGCCGAACGCGCCGAGGCCCTGGAAGTCGCGGTGCTGATGCTCCTGGAGCGGCTCACGCCCACCGAACGCGCGTCGTACGTGCTGCGCGAGGCCTTCGACCACTCCTACGAGCGGATCGCCGAGATCATCGGGCACACCCCGGCGAACGTGCGCCAGCTGGTCAGCCGCGCGCGCAAACACCTGGCCGCGGGGCGACGCGCCAGCGTCGCCGCCTCCGAGCAGCGGCGGCTGCTGACCGCGTTCGTGGCGGCCGCCCGGTCGGGGGAGATCGCCGGGCTCGAGGCACTCCTCGCCGAGGACGTCGTCTCCTACTCCGACGGCGGCGCCGTGCGCGCGTCGACGTTCCCGGTCGTCGGCCGCCGGCGCGTGGCCAGGTACGTGCACGCGTTCGCCGGCACGTTCTGGCACGGCGTGACGGTCGAGCCCGTCGAGGCCGACGGGCACGCCTCGGCCCGGCTGTCCCACGAGGGGCGGGTGGTCGCCGTCGTCACCGTGAGCGTCACCTCCGACGGCATCGACCGGGTGTTGTGGATGACGAACCCGTCGAAGCTCGCCGCGATGGCCGCATGAGCCGCGCCGCCCGGCCCCGCGGGATTCAGGGCCGGGCCAGGTGGGCCAGCTCGCGCCACTCCCGCAAGGGCGGCGTGGCCGGGTCGGCGGTGAGCACCTGCAGGCAGACGTGGTCGGCGCCCGCGTCGAGGTGTTCCCGTACCCGTTTCCCGATCACCTCGGCGTCGCCGTAGGCGACGATCGCGTCCACCAGGCGCCGGCTCGGGCCCGTCAGGTCCGCGTCGCCGAAGCCGAGCCGGCGCAGGTTGGCGATCTGGTGGGGCGCTGCCGCACTGTAGAAGCCGACATGCTCGGTGGCCAGCGCGCGTGCCCTGGCCACGTCGGTGTCGAGCACCACGGCCTGCTCGACCGCCAGGAACGCCTCGGGTCCCATGATTTGCCGGGCCATGCGCGTGTGCTCGACGGGCACGAAGTACGGATGGGCGCCCATCGTGCGTTCGGCGGCCAGCGCCAGCATCTTCGGGCCGAGGGCGGCCAGGACGCGCCGCGGGGGCGCGGCGGGTGGGGGCGACTCCAGCGGCACCGCGTCCATCGCGCCGAGGTAGGCGCCCATCGTCCGCACCGCCCTGCCGCGGCTGGGAACAACGTACCCCTCCATGACGATGGGCTCGTCACTCACCCGGTGGCCGCCCAGGCCGAGCACGTAACGGTCGGGGAAGGCCTCGTTGACGGCCCGCTCGGCCGCGGCCATGGAGATCGGGTCGCGAAAGGCGATGTTGGCGATGCCGGCGGCGACGACGAGCCGCGTGGTGGCCGACAGGGTGATCCAGGCCTGGCTCACCGTGTCGCGCCCGAAGGCCTCGCCGAACCACAGGGCACCGTAGCCGAGCTCTTCGATCTCCGCCGCCGTCTCGCGGACTTTCGCCGTCGGCTGCCTGTCGAGAGCGAACGTCCAGACACCGACTTCTCCCAGATTGCGCATGGAGCACTCCAGAACGAACAATAACCGGAGAGGTTCTCCGGATGGTTGTGGCTAGAATACGGAGAGGTTCTCCGGATGAGCAACAGGGGGGTGCGATGCGGGCCGACGCGCGCCGCAACCGCGAGCATCTCGTGGCGACCGCCAGGGCCGTGTTCGCCGAGTCGGGGCCCGACGCGTCCCTCAACGAGGTCGCCCGCAGGGCAGGAGTGGGGCCCGGCACGCTCTACCGCCACTTCCCGACCCGGCAGGCGCTGCTGCAGGCCGTTTTCAGGGACCGGGTCGAGAGGCTGTGCGACCAGGCCGTGGACCTGGCCGCGCACCCCTGCCCCGGGCGGGCGCTGGTGCGTTGGCTGCAGGCCGTGCTCGTGCACGCGCAGACCGACGGCGGACTGTCCGCCGCGATGGTGTCGGAGCCAGAGCTCGGCATCGACTGCCACGCCATGATGCGCTCGGCCGCGGCCGACCTGCTGGCGCGGGCACAACGAGCCGGGCAGGCCGCGGCCGGCGTCGAGGTCGACGACCTGTTCCAGCTCGTCACCGGCATCTCGACGGCCGCGCCGGCCGGCCGCGCGGCGCGGCTGCTTGGGCTCGCTCTCGGCGGGCTGATCCCCTCGGCCGCCGCCTATAGTGAGTCAGATGGCTGACTCGAAGGGCTCGCGGGCCAGGACGGCGACCGCCAAACGGCAGCGGCTGACGGCCGCCGCCGCCCAGGTCGTGCACCAGCAGGGCGTCGAGCGCACCACCATCGCCGACATCGCCCGGGCCGCCGACGTTCCCGTGGGCAACGTCTACTACTACTTCAAGACCAAAGACGACCTCGTCGCGGCCGCACTCACCGAGCACGCCCACGGGCTGCAGACCCTCACCACCCGCCTCGACCGGCTCCCCGACCCCAGGCAGCGACTCAAAGGCCTCGTCGAGGCCTGGGTCGGCGAGCGCGAACTCGCCGCCCGCTACGGCTGCCCCACCGGCACCCTCGCCGCCGAGCTGGGCAAACGCGAGGAGGACGGCCTCCACGAGGAGGCCGGCAAGGTCATCCGGCTGCTGCTCGACTGGGCCGGACGCCAGTTCCGCCAGCTCGCACTGCCCGACCCCGACGGGCTCGCCCTGACGCTGGTCAGCGCCTACCAGGGCATGTCTCTGCTGGCCAACGCGCTGCGCGAGCCCGGCGTCATGACCCGCGAAGGCCGGCGGCTGACCGACTGGCTCGACTCCCTCCCCGACCCGCGCGACTGACCCGCGCGGGTCGGGGAGGGAGCCGCCGCCGCGCGCCGCGGCGTCGTGCCGGACGGCCCGGCGCGGGTAGGGTCCGAGCAGGAGGAGACCACGTGGTCACGCGCCGAGGGAGCCGGATGAAACCCGTGTACACGGCCGTCGCCGTCCACGTGCCCGCGCCGCCGGAACGCGTGTTCGCGCTGATCACCGACTGGCACAGGCACCAGGAGTGGATGTTCATGACCACCGCCCGCCAGGTGGGCGAGCACGCCGTCGAGGCCTACACCGGCGTGCGGCCGTTCGGCTTCCTCGACACGATGACGATCACCCGCTGGGAGCCTCCCACGCTGGTGATCATGAACCACACCGGGCGCGTGGTGCGCGGCCGCGGCGCGATCCGGGTGCGGCCGCACGACGGCGGCAGCCGGGTCGTCTGGGCCGAGGAGCTGCGCCTGCCGTTCGGGCCGCTCGGACGGGCCCTGTGGCCGCTGGCCCGCCCGCTCGTCCGCGCCCTCGCCCGCCACTCCCTGCGCAAGCTGGGCGTGCTGCTGCGCCGCTGATCCCGCCGACGGTCCGCGAAGATCGGCTCGATCGCCGCCGTACGGGCGCGCAGGGCCGGCACATCGGGGTGCGCAACTCGTGACCGTTCGCTACCCGGGGTGCCTCTTGCTGATCCGCTGGAGGCGCCGAACGCCGAGACCGAACTGGCGACGCCCCTGCCCCGGCTCACTGCCGGTTCTCGACAGGGACGGCTGGATCGGCCGGGATCGGCGGCGCGGGGTGCGGGGCCTGCGAGGTGAAACGGCGCAGCCGGTTGGCGTTGCCGACGACCGACAGCGAGGAGGCGGCCATCGCGGCGGCCGCGAGGACGGGCGAGAGCCGCAGTCCCAGGAACGGGTACAGGACGCCGGCCGCGATGGGAATGCCGACCGCGTTGTAGACGAAGGCCAGGAACAGGTTCTGCCGGATGTTGCGCATGGTGGCCCGCGACAGCCGTACCGCGGTCACCACCCCGGACAGCGCGCCGGAGATGAGCGTGATGTCGGAGGCCTCGATGGCCACATCGGTCCCGGTGCCGATGGCGAGCCCGATGTCGGCCTGCGCCAGCGCCGGAGCGTCGTTGACGCCGTCGCCGACCATGCCCACCTTCTTGCCCTGCTCCTGGAGGCGGGCGATCTCGGCGGCCTTACGGTCGGGCAGCACCTCGGCGAGCACGGCGGTGATGCCGACCTGGCGGGCGATGGCCTCGGCGGTGCGCCGGTTGTCGCCGGTGACCATCACGACGTTCAAGCCGAGATGCTGAAGCGCGGCGACGGCGGCCGCCGAGTCGTCCTTGACGGTGTCGGCCACGCCCAGCACGCCGGCGGGCCGGCCGTCCACGGCGACCAGGATCGGCGTGCGACCGGTGCGGGCCAGCCGCTCGGCGGCGGAGGCGAGCACGCTGGCGTCGATGCCCTGTCCGGCCAGCAGGCGGGAGCCGCCGACCAGCACGCGACGGCCGTCCACGGTGGCGTGGACGCCCTGTCCGGTGACCGATTCGAAATCGGCGGGGTCACCGATCCGCAGGCCGCGTTCGGTGGCCCCGTCCACGATCGCCCGTGCGAGGGGGTGTTCCGAGACGCGCTCGGCAGCCGCGGCCAGGCGCAGCACCTCCTGCGCCGTCCAGGCGCCGTCCAGGTCGGCGTGCAGGTGGGCGTGCAGGTCGGCGTGCGGTTCGACGTCGGTGAGGGCGGGCTGCCCGCGGGTGATGGTGCCGGTCTTGTCCAGCACGATCGTGTCCAGCGTGCAGGCGCTCTCAAGTGCTGCGGCGTCCCGGATGAGGATGCCGGCCTCGGCGCCCTTGCCGGTACCGACCATGATCGACAGCGGGGTGGCCAGGCCGAGCGCGCACGGGCAGGCGATGATCAGCACGGCTACCGCCGCCACCAGCGCCAACGTCAGCGCAGGCTGAGGACCGGCCACGAACCATACGGCGAACGTCACCACGGCGATGGCGATGACCGCCGGGACGAAGTAACCCGACACCAGATCCGCCAGGCGCTGGATCGGCGCGCGAGAGGCCTGGGCGGCCTGCACCAGCCGGACGATCTGCGCCAGCATCGTGGCGGCGCCGACCTTCTCGGCGCGGAAGGAGAAGGCGCCGGTCTGATTCACGGTGGCGCCCACCACCTCATCCCCGGGCCCCTTGTCGACCGGGATGGACTCGCCGGTGACCATCGACTCGTCCAGCGTCGAACGGCCGGTCAGGATCACCCCGTCGACCGGGACCTTCTCGCCTGGCCGCACGACGACCACGTCCCCGGGCAGCACCTGGTCGACGCCGATCTCAGCCTCGCTGCCGTCGCGGCGGACCCGGGCGGTGCGGGCCTGCAGCCCGATCAGCTTACGGATCGCTTCGCCGGTGCCCGCCTTGGCCCGCGTCTCCAGCAGCCGACCGAGCAGGATCAGGGTAAGGATGACGCCGACCGCCTCGAAGTAGACCTCCCGCGCCTGTTCGGGCAGCACGTCCGGGGCGAGGGTGACCAGCAGGCTGTAGCCGTAGGCGGCGCTCGTGCCGAGCGTGATCAGACTGTTCATCTCCGCCGAGCGGTGACGCAGGGCCAGCCAACCCACCGTATGGATCGGCCAGCCGGTGTAGAACATCACCGGCGTGATCAGGGCGAGCTGCGTCCATCGGTTCAGCAGCAGCTCCGGCAGCCAGGTCGCGCCGAAGAACTCGTGCGCCATGACGGCGAAGGCCACCGGAAGGGTGAGCACCGCGCCGACCAGCACGCGCCTGGACAGGTCGCGGATCTCGGCACGCCGTTCGGCCGCCTCGCTGTCCTGCGGCCTGTGCCCTGGCGGGGAAACCGCCGAGGCAGGCGGTGGGCCCGGCTCGGGCGCCCGGGACGGCTGGGGTGGCGTGGCCGAGCGGCGGTTGTCGTCCGGTTCGACGATCAACCGGCCGTGCACCATGTTCTCGCCGCAGGCGAAGCGGTACTCCCCGGCCTGCCGGGGATCCAGCTCCACAACGCTCCTGGCGAAGGCGGGCAGCGACCGGCTGACGCCGAAGTCAGGGAAGATCACCCGGGAGGTGCATTCGCCGCTCTCGCGCCGGTCGAAGACCAGCCGCAGGGGGATACCCTGCCGCACCCGGACCACCTCCGGACGGTAGCCGCCACGCACCACGATCTCGGCTTCTTGCGCCCCCTCACGCAGGTCCGCCAGACGGCTGGTACGCGGCCCGAAGAAGTACCAGGCCAGGAAGACCAGCAGCGCGCCGGACAGCAGTACGACGCCCCAGTCGATCGCGGTCATGGCTCCTCCTTGAGGCGACCGTCGCGGCGAGGAGGCCACCAAGCCATGCCCGGGACGCCTCGGCCCCCCGCAAAGGGTCCACTACCCCCGACCAGCACAATCACCAGCACCCCTCCCACAAGGGGTATATGGCCGAACGTCCGCGCGGCCTGCGCCGGGCGCCCGCATGGAGCGTGCGCGGCTCCGGACGGGCACTCCGATCAAGGGCAGGCGGACCTGACGTCGGCCGGTCTGAACAGCGGGAATACCGTAGGAGTAGGTGCCGAATGGGCTAAGGGGGACGACGCATGAAGCGACGTTCTGTGAAGACCGCGATCGCCGCTGGGGCATTCCTGGCCGCGATCACCACGGGTTCGGGGGCCACCGCGGCGGCCATGGGATCTCCACCGACGCCGCCCCCGAGTCCTTCTCCCACGAGCCCGCAGCCAACATGCCCGGGCATGGGGCAGATGCATCCCATCACCAGTGAGTACGACTACCTGTCGCAGATGGTGCCGCACCACGAGGACGCCATCACCGCGGCCCGGCAGCTGCAGCGGTCCGACAGGCCCGAGATGCGGCAGCTCGGGCAGTCCATCGTCACGACGCAGACCGCCGAGGTCGGCAGGATGAAGGGCTGGCTGGAGCAGTGGTACGGGCAGAGCCCGGCGCCGAGCCCGAGCGGGACCACGATGCCCGACTTGTCGGGGCTGTCGGGAGATCAGCTCGACAAGACGTTCCTGCAGCACATGATCCCGCACCACATGATGGCGATCATGATGTCGCAGCAGCTCCTCATGCACGGTGAGGCGCAGCACGCCGAGGTCTCCGACTTCGCCCGCAAGGTGCGCGACGACCAGTGGGCGGAGGTCCGCACAATGCGGCAGTACCTGGTCCAGTGGTTCGGACAGCAGAGCATGCCCTGCATCCCGCACATGCCCGGCATGCCCGGCATGCCCGGCATGCCCGGCATGCCCGGCATGACGCCAGGGCCATATTCGGGAACACCTGGCCGGCCGACACCCACGGAGCCCTCACCGACGGGCACCTGATGCAACGGCCACCCTGCACCCGCAGGAAGCAGGTCGAAGGAGACACCTGTCATGCGTGGAGTAGTTCTGCACGGCCCAGGCGACGTACGCGTCGAGGACCGCGCCGACCCGCGGATCGTCCAGCCCACCGACGCGATCATCCGCGTCACCGCGGCGTGCGTCTGCGGCTCGGACCTGTGGCCCTACCGCGGCATCGACCAGGGCGACGGCCCGGCACCGATGGGGCACGAGTACGTGGGCGTCGTCGAGCGGACCGGCGACCAGGTTGAAACGATCAAGGTCGGGGACTTCGTCGTCGGCTCGTTCTTCGCCTCCGACAACACCTGCGAGATCTGCCGGGCGGGCTACCAGTCCCGGTGCGTGCACGCCGAGCTGATCGGCGCGATCGGAACGCAGGCCGAGTACGCCCGGATCCCGCTGGCCGACGGAACCCTCGTCGCCACTCCGGGCCAGCCGGACGCCGGCCTCGTCCCCAGCCTGCTGACCGCCTCCGACGTGCTCGGCACCGGCTGGTTCGCCGCCGTCGCCGCGGAAGCAGGGCCCGCCAGGACGGTCGCCGTCGTGGGCGACGGAGCGGTCGGGCTGCTCGGCGTCCTGGCCGCCAGGCAGCTCGGCGCCGAACGCATCGCCGTCTTCAGCCGCCACGCCGACCGGCAGAAGCTCGCCGTCGAGTTCGGCGCCACCGACGTCATCACCGAACGCGGCGACCAGGGTGTCGCCAGGCTCAAGGAGCTCACCGGAGGTCTGGGCGCGCACTCGGTCATCGAGGCCGTCGGCACGCAGGAGTCGATGATGCAGGCCATCCGCTCCACCAGGCCCGGCGGCCACGTCGGCTACGTCGGTGTCAGCCACGACGTCGCGCTGCCGGGCGAGGAACTGTTCTTCTCCGCCGTGCACCTGCACGGGGGCCCGGCTCCTGTCCGGCGCTTCCTGCCCGAGCTCATCGACCTGATCTGGGACCGGAAGATCGATCCCGGCAGGGTCTTCGACCTCGACCTCCCGCTGGAGGAAGCCGCCGAGGGCTACCGGGCGATGGACGAACGCCGCGCCGTCAAGACCCTGCTCCGCCCCTGACCGGCCGCCGAAGGGACAGCCAGGGGACTGGTCAGCTTCTCGGCCGTGAACTGTCAACGCCCGGGGTTCCACGCCAGATCACGCTGAAGCGGTGGCCGGGCGGGTCAGGACTCCAGGAAGTGCAGCACGGCCAGCACCCGGCGGCTGTAGCCGGTGGTGTGCGACAGGCCGAGCTTGTCGAACAGCGAGTTGACGTGCTTCTCCACCGCGCTCTGCGACACGTGCAGCGCCTGTGCGATCGAGGCGTTGGTCAGCCCCTGCGCCATCCGCTCCAGCACCTCGCGCTCGCGCGCGGTGAGCCGGGCCAGGGGATCGACCTGGGTGGTGCGGGCCAGCAGCTGGCGCACCACCTCGGGGTCGAACGCCGCTCCCCCGGCCCCCACCCGCTCCAGCGCGTCCAGGAAGTCGCCGACCTGCGCCACCCGGTCCTTCAGCAGGTAGCCGACCCCTTCGACGTCCGCGCTCATGAGCTCGGCGGCGTACCTTTTCTCGACGTACTGCGACAACACCAGCACCTTCACCGCCGGCCAGCGCGTCCTGATCTCCAGGGCGGCCCGCAGCCCCTCGTCGGTGTGGGTCGGCGGCATGCGCACGTCCACCACCGCGATGTCCGGCTCGTACGCCGCCACCGCCGCCACCAGCGACTCGGCGTCGGCCACCGCCGCGGCGACCTCGTGGCCCTCCTCCACCAGCAGCCGGGCCAGGCCCTCGCGCAGCAGCGTGGAGTCCTCGGCCAGGATCACCCGCACGGCAGCACCGCTGTGATCGACGTCGGCCCGCCCGGCGGGCTGGTCAGCTCGAACGTGCCGTCCAGCGCCGCCACCCGCCTGGCCAGCCCGGACAGGCCGCCGCCCGTCGGGCTGGCGCCGCCGCGGCCGTCGTCGCGCACCCGCACGACCACCTGGGAGTCCTCCTCGTGCACCTCGACCGTGATGAGCGTGGCGGCGGCGTGCTTGGCGGCGTTGGTCACCGCCTCGCTGACCACGAAGTAGGCCGCGGTCTCCACCGCCATCGGCGGCCGTCGCCGCAGCTCGCAGGCTACCTTGACGGGAACGTCGGACCGCTCGGCCACGCCGGCCAGCGCCTCGCCCAGGCCGAGGGAGTCCAGGCCGCTCGGATAGGCCCGCCAGGCCACCTCGCGCAGCTCCGCGAGCGCCTCCTGCGCCTCCTGGTGCGCCTGCTCCAGCAGCTCCGCGCGGCCCCGCTTCGAGCGCCCGATCAGCATCGACAGCGCCACCAGCCGCTGCTGCAGCCCGTCGTGCAGGTCACGCTCGATCCTGCGCCGCTCGGAGTCGACCGCGGCCACGATGCCGGCCCGGCTCTCGGCCAGCTCGGCGATCCTGCGCTCCAGCGCTTCGGTACGGTGGGGGCCCAGCATCCGCACGATCAGCATGCGCTCCAGCGCGTGCACCCCCACGATGCCCGACAGGTCGAGGAACAGCAGCACGCTGCCGGCCACGGCGGTGTAGACCAGCAGGGGCACCGACGGCAGCATGCCGTCGAACGGCTTGCCCTGCCCCCACAGCACGACGATGAACAGCGCGGCGCCCGTGCCGTAGACGAGCAGCGCGATCACCATCCCGCCCAGCAGCCCGAGGGGGACGCGCGCGGCGAGGTAGCGCGACACGCGCAAGTCGCTCTCCGTGAGCGCGGTCAGGCCGGCGGCGTCCAGGCGCAGGCGCCGCGCTTCGAACCGGGCCAGGCGCCGGGAGGCGGCGACGACGTTCGGGTTGGCCAGGAACGGCAGCGCCACCAGCAGGAACACCAGCTCGCACAGCGCGGTCAGGGCGCCGAGCGTCACGGCGCCGAGCAACCGCAGGCCCTCAGCGGCCAGACGCATGCCTGCCCTTACGCCGCTCGGCCAGCCGGACCCCGATGAACACCACGATCGCCAGCAGGACCAGGCCGACCACCACGTAGGTGCCGGCCCCGACGTACGTCTCGACGACCGACCACTGCTCGCCCAGGAAATAGCCGGCCATCACGAAGATCGTGTTCCAGATGAGGCTGCCGGCCGTGGTCAGCGCCGTGAACGTCGGCAGGGGCATGCGCTCCACGCCCGCGGGGATGGAGATCAGGCTGCGGAAGACGGGGATCATCCGGCCGAAGAAGACGGTCTTGCGTCCGTGGCGCCCGAACCAGGCCTCGGTCTTCTCGATGTCGGACGTCTTCACCAGGGGCAGCTTGGCGGCCAGCGCCAGGGTGCGGTCGCGGCCCAGCGCCGCGCCCACCCCGTAGAGTGCCAGGGCCCCCAGCACCGAGCCGAGCGTCGTGAACACCAGCACCTCGATCAGCCCCAGCTCCCCCCTGCTGGCGGTGAAGCCCGACAGCGGCAAGATCACCTCGCTCGGCAGGGGCGGGAAGAGGTTCTCCAGCGCGATCGCGAGGCCCGCCCCGGGTGCCCCGAGGCTCTCCATCAGTCCAACCAACCAGTCAGTCATGGCACCAACGCTAGGCAAGATCGGACATGACGGTAATGCGGCAGGTGGCCGTCCAGGACTGTGGTAAACCACAGCCCCGACGTACCGTACACTGTACGGCCGTGAGCTCCTTGACGGATCTGGTACGACACGCGGCAGTCTTCCAACCCGGCGATCCCCCCAGGTCGGGGGTGGTCGCCTTTCTCGATCCGGACGGTGAGTCCACCATGACGGTGGCCGAGCAGAACGGTGGCGAGGTGTGCACCCGGCAGGTCGCGGCGACCGTCGTGCCGGTGCACGAAGCGGTGGCCACGCTGGCCCGGGCCCGCACCGGCCCCGACGTCCACCCTGCCACACGATTCTGGGGCGCGGTGGCCCTCGTGGCGCTCCAACTCGTCACGCGGGGCCGCGTGCTGCCCGGGGTGACGGCGGGCGAGCACGACTCCTGGCAGGCGGGGCCGCTGGACGCCGCCGACGTCCGGCGCGTACGCGACCTGGCCGATGCCATGCCCGCCACTGCCCGCGCCGTGCCCCTGGGAAACCCGCGGGACGCCGGGATCAGGCTGCCCGACGCCGAGCCGCTCGTACGCGCCTTCCTGGACGCGGTCGCCGACACCATGCCGCGCTCCCCCGGCGCCGTCAGGGCCACCGGCACCGCCGCCTACGCCGCCATGAAGCCGGTCAAGGTGCCGCACCTGCGCGGATGGGCCGAGGAGGTGTCAGCCGGGCTCGACGCCGGCGTGCGCCTGTCGCTGCGACTGGAAACCGGCGACCTGCCCGGCGACCCTGCCGGTGACCTCGCCGGTGAGCCGGCCGGTGAGTTCCGCGCCGTCGTCCAGGTGCACAGCCTGGCCGACCCCTCGCTCGTCGTCGACGCCGCCGCCCTGTGGCAGGACGGCGGGCACAGCGGCGGGCACAGTGGCGGGCACGGGCTCGGCGCCCGTGCCAGGATCGAGACCACCCTGGCCGTCCGCCGCGCCGCCCGCGCCTGGCCCTGCCTCGAACGGCTGCTCGACAGCGCCGTCCCCGACGAGCTCACCCTTTCCGACGGCGACGTCAACGACCTCCTCGCCGCCGCCGCGGATCGTCTGGCCGCCATCGGCGTCGAGGTGCACTGGCCCAAGTCCCTCGTACGCGGCCTGAGCGCCCGCGCCGTCATCGGCGAGCGCGACAGCGCGCCCTCCGACATGCCCTCGTTCCTCGGCGGCCACCAGCTGACCAGCTTCGACTGGCAACTCGCCCTCGGCGGCGAACGCCTGACCTCCGCGGAGATGGACCTGCTCGCCGAGGCCCACCGCCCTGTCGTACGGCTGCGCGAGCAGTGGGTGCTCATCGACCCCGAACTGGCCCGCAAGGCCCGCCGGCGGGAGCTCAAGCCCTTGACCGGGCTCGAAGCGCTCGGCGCCGCCCTGACCGGGACGGTCGAGGTCGACGGCGAGCAGATCGAGGCCGAGCCCACCGCCTGGCTGCGCGAGCTGCGCGAACGCCTCGCCGAGCCCGCCGACGCCGGCCCGCCGCTCGGGCTGGCCGCCACCCTGCGCGACTACCAGCTGGCCGGGCTGCGCTGGCTGGCCAGGATGACCTCCCTCGGGCTCGGCGGATGCCTGGCCGACGACATGGGCCTCGGCAAGACGATCACCGTGATCGCCCTCCACCTGCACCGCACAGGCACCGGCCCCACGCTCGTGGTGTGCCCGGCCTCGCTGCTGGGCAACTGGGAGCGGGAGATCACCAGGTTCGCGCCAGGCGTGCCCGTGCGCCGCTACCACGGCCCCGCCCGCACGCTCGCCGAGGAGGGGTTCGTGCTGACCACGTACGGCACCATGCGCCTCGACGCGGACCGCCTGGCCGACCACCCGTGGGGCCTGCTCGTGGCCGACGAGGCCCAGCACGTCAAGAACCCCGCGTCCGGGACCGCCAAGGCCCTGCGCGAGATCCCCGCCGCCGCCCGCGTCGCGCTGACCGGCACGCCCGTGGAGAACAACCTGTCGGAGCTGTGGGCCATCCTCGACTGGACCACGCCCGGACTGCTCGGCCCGCTCAGCAGGTTCAGGGCGCGATGGGCCAAACCCGTCGAGTCCGGCGACCGCCAGGCGGCCGAACGACTGGCGCGGCTGGTCGGCCCGTTCCTGCTGCGCCGCCGCAAGAGCGACCCCGGCATCGCGCCCGAGCTGCCGCCCAAGACCGAGACCGACCGTCCCGTCGCGCTCACCACGGAGCAGGCCGGCCTGTACGAAGCCGCCGTACGCGAGATCATGGCCCAGATCAGGGACGCCCAGGGCATGGCCAGGCGCGGCCTCATCGTCAAGCTGCTCACCGGGCTCAAGCAGATCTGCAACCACCCCGCCCATTACCTGCACGAGGCAGATCCGCGCCTGCCCGGCCGCTCCGGCAAGCTCGAACTGCTGGACGAGCTCATCGACACCATCACCGCCGAGGACGGCGCGGCGCTGGTCTTCACCCAGTACGTCGCCATGGCCCGCCTCCTGGAACGCCACCTCACCGCCCGGGGCGTGGGCACCCAGCTGCTGCACGGCGGCACCCCCGTCGCCCGCCGCGAGGAGATGGTCCGCCGCTTCCAGGACGGCCGGGCGCCGGTGTTCCTGCTGTCGCTCAAGGCGGCCGGCACCGGCCTCAACCTCACCCGCGCCGACCATGTCATCCACTACGACCGCTGGTGGAACCCCGCCGTCGAGGACCAGGCCACCGACCGCGCCTACCGCATCGGCCAGACCCGTCCCGTCCAGGTGCACCGCCTGATCGCCGAGGGCACGATCGAGGACCGCATCGCCGGCATGCTCGCCGCCAAACGTTCGCTCGCCGACGCGGTGCTCGCCTCCGGCGAGGCCGCCTTCACCGAACTGACCGACGCCGACCTCGCCGCCCTCGTGGAGCTGAGGTGACCGCCGCCCGCGGGTTCCCCGCCTTCGACCCCCAGCGTGCCGGCGCCCGCTTCGCCACCTCCTGGTGGGGGCGTGCCTGGGTCAAGGCCATGGAGGACACCTCCCTCGATCACGTCCTGCTGCGCAAGGGCCGCGCGTACGCCAAGACCGGGCAGCTCGGCCCCATCACCGTCAGCCCTGGCCGGATCGCCGCCGTCGCCGAGAACGACTACGACACCGTCGTACGCGTCGAGCAGCTCACCGGCGCCGCATGGGAACGTTTCCTCGGCCAGGTGGCCGCCAAGGCCGGGCACATCGCCGCGCTCCTCGACGGCGACATGCCGCACGACCTGGTCGAGGCCGCCCAGGACGCCGCCGTGCCGCTGCTGCCCGCCGTCGGCGACCTGGAGCCCGAATGTTCCTGCCCCGACTGGGGCCACCCGTGCAAGCACGCCGCCGCCCTGTGCTACCAGGCCTCGTGGCTGCTGGACGCCGACCCGTTCGTGCTGCTGCTCATGCGCGGGCGCGGCCGGGAGGAGCTGATCGAGGCGCTCCAGGAGCGCGACACCCCCGTCCGTGGGCCCGAGGGCGTGCCGGCCGCCGAGGCGTTCGCGCTGGGGACACCGCCGCTGCCCGGCCCGCCGCCGGACGACGTCGCCTTCACCCCGCCCCCGCTTGAGCCCGGCCCCGGCATCGACGTCGGCATCGATGTCGCCGCGCTGGGGGTGCTGGCCGCCTCCGCCGCCTCCCGGGCGCGCGAGCTGCTGCTGCGCGGGCGGCTGCCCCGCCTCACCGAACACCAGGACCGCGTACGGCTGGCCGCCGAGCACGGCCTCGGGCTCGACCGCGGGCTGGAGGCCGCCGTCCAGGCCTGGAGGTACGGCGGCGCCGACGGCCTCGACGTGCTCGAAACCCCCTGGACGCCGCCCCGCCAGGACCTGGCCAGGGCACGGGCCCGGCTGGAGGCCGGCTGGGAGGGCACGGTCGCGCCGCCCGTCGAGGCGTGGCGCAACCGCTGGACGCTCGGCTCGCTGCAGCTACGTTACGGGCGCGACGGGCGGTGGTATCCCTTCACCGAACGCGACGGCGGCTGGTGGCCGGCCGGCCCGCCCGAACACGACCCGTCGGCCGCGGCCGGCCACGATCAGCGGTGTCAGGACCGATGACGTTCAGGCCAGGTTGAGCTGCCACGAGACGCCGTAACGGTCGTTGACCCAGCCGAACTTCGTGCTGAACCCGTACGAGCCGAGCGGCATCAGCTCACCCCCGCCCTCGGCCAGCGCCGCGTACAGGCGGTCGAGCTCCTCCTCGGTGTCGCACTCGACGAACAGCGACATCGAGGGCGTGAAGTCGAAGCCGTGCGGCGTGGGGCTGTCCAGGCACATGTACTCCTGGCCGGCCAGCGTGAACGTGGCGCGCTTGATCGTGCCCTCCGCGCCGGGCTCGCCCGGGCCGAAGCGCTCCAGGTGGGTGACCTTGGCGTCGTCGAACAGCGACAGGTAGAACCTCATCGCCTCCTCGGCCTCGCCCTTCTGGAACATGAGGAACGTGTGGATCTTCTGGGTCATGCGGGACTCCTCCTCGGGAGCGTAGAAGGCGGTGGTGGCGGCCACGGCGGCGGCGGCCTGGTCGGCCGGGGCGCCCGCGGCCTGGAACGCCTCACCCCACGCCTGGCTGGTCGCGATGATGAAGCTGCGGCCCTCGGCGGTCAGGTGGAAGGTCTGCTCGTCCACCTGCACGCCGCCCGACAGGTGCAGGCCCAGGCCCAGCAGAGCCAGGTCCCAGCCCACGCCGGTCGCGCCGGGCCCGTACTGCGACCACATCTCGGCCGGCACCTCGGCGGTGTGCTCGAGCTCGAACAGGGTGCCGCCGTCCTCGGCCGACAGGCGCACCTCGACCTCGGAGAAGCCGGGATCGGGGCCGAACAGCCAGGTGACTCTGAGCAGGCGCGGCGGCTCGCAGCGCAGGATCTCGCCGCCCGCGTTGCCCTTGAGCTGGTACGTGCCCCCCACCCGGAGGTCTCCGGTGACCGGCAGGAACCAGCGGCTCAGCCGCTCGGCGTCGGTGCAGGCCTCCCAGACGTCCTCCACGTCCGCGTCGTAGTGGCGCCGCAGCGCGACGGTCTTGCGCTCGCCGTTGACCACCTCGCGGTGGGCTCGGTTGAGCTCGTCGATAAAGGTCATCAAGCGTCCTTCTTGTCGTCTTTGGCGCGGCGTTCGCGCTTGCCCCGTGCCAGCTCGGTGGCCAGCGCGTCGAGCCGCTGGTTCCAGAAACCGCGAAATCGTTCCAGCCAGAGGTCGACCTCCCGCAGCGGCCCCGCCTCGACGGCGTAGAGCCGCCGGGTGCCCTGGGCGCGCACGCTGGCGAACCCGTTGTCGCGCAGCACCCGCAGGTGCTGGGAGACGGCCGGCTGGGAGATGCCGAACTCCTGCTGGATGACCGCGGTCACCTCGCCGGAGCTGCGCTCGCCCTCGGCGAGCAGCTCCAGGATCCGGCGTCGCACCGGATCTCCGAGGACGTCGAATGCGTGCACGCCGCCCACTATTTCAGGTCGTGCTTATATAAGTCAACATGGGGATAGTCAGTCGTCCAGCCCGCGCGCGCTGAGCGCCTCCCCCAGCGCGTCGGCGTGCCGCAGCGAGCTCACCACCAGCGGCACGGCGAAGGCGCGCAGGCTGCGCTCGACCCCTCTGGCCCGCTGCGCCTCCCGGACACGCACGGCCAGCGCCGCGATGACGGGCACACTGCGTACGGTCAGCGACAGCAGCAACGACAGCCGGAACGGGTCGAGCCCGACCAGCCGCGCCGGCCCCAGACACCGCTCCAGCGCCGCCATCATGGCCGAGGTGCGGGTGGTCAGCGTGACCAGCCCCGCCAGCGCGACGGCCAGCAGCACCCGCAGCGTCGTGACCGCCGCCCCCTCCAGACCGACGAACACCCACTGCAGCCCGAACAGCGCCACCACGAAATAACGCACCGGCCGCACCTGCGCCCACGCCGCCGCCGGCCCCACCCGCGACACCGCGTAGAGCCCGGCCACGACGGCCGCCGCGCCGCCCAGCGCCGCCGGCGAGGACAGCAGCACCAGCACCGTGCAGGCCACGGCCAGCCCGGCCAGCTTCGCCCCGGCCGGCAGGCGGTGCAGCGGCGAGGAACCCGGCACGTAGGCGCCGGTCAGGCCGTTCACCGGATACCTACAGATTGGAGGCCCCGTCCTTCAGGGCGGGGAGGAAAGCCGGAACGGCCGGACACTGTGGTCTCCCGGTTTTGTCGGTGGCGGTCGGTAGATTGATCGGCATGTCCCGCTACCGGCTCCAGCCCTCGCCTGCCCAGGAGGCAGCACTGCTGGAGCATTGCGGGCACGCCCGGTACGTGTGGAATCTCGCGGTTGAGCAGCACGCGCACTGGAAGCCGGGACGCAAGAGCGCGCCAGGGTTCGCCGAGCAGTGCCGCCAGTTGACGGAGGCGCGGGCAGAGTTCGGGTGGCTGCGCACCGGATCGATCATCGTCCAGCAGCAGGCTCTGAAGGACTTCGCGCAAGCCATGGCGAACTACTTCGGCGGAACCCATAGGCGTCCGACGTGGCGCAGGCGCGGGTGCGGCGAAGGGTTCCGGATCGTCGCGGTCAAAGCGGGTGAGGTGCGCCGCTTGTCCCGCCACGTGGGCGAGGTGAAGGTCCCGAAGGTGGGATGGATCCGCTTCCGCTGGTCCCGCGCCGTCCCTGACGGAGTGAGGTCCTACAGGGTCACCCGCGACCGCGCGGGCCGCTGGCATGTGGCATTCGCCGCCATCCCCGACCCCATCCCTGCGCCGGGTACGGGCGAGGTCGTCGGCGTGGACCGGGGTGTGGCCGTGTCGGCGGCCCTGTCCACTGGGGAGATGCTGAACGCTCCCGGGCTGCGCGACATGGAGAAGGCGCGGCTGCTGCGGCTGCTGCGCAAGCTTGCCAGGGCCGAGCGCGGATCGAACCGGCGCGCCCAGGTCAAGGCCGCCATCGCCCGCGTTAAGGTGCGGGAGAGCGACCGGCGCAAGGACTGGGTGGAGAAGACCAGCACCGATTTGGCATGCCGGTTCGACGTGATCGCCGTCGAAGACCTGAAGATCCGCAACATGACCCGGTCGGTGCGCGGCACTGTCGAAGCGCCCGGGCGGAAGGTTCGGGCCAAGGCTGGGCTGAACCGGTCGATCATGGCCGCCGCATGGGGCCATCTCGTCCGACGACTGGAACACAAGGCACACGGGCGGGTGGTGAAGGTCAACCCCGCGTACACGAGCCAGCGGTGCTCGGCGTGCGGGATCGTGGACCGGGTAGCGCGCGAGAGCCAAGCGCGCTACCGGTGCCGATCCTGCGGATACGCCTGCAACGCTGACGTGAACGCGGCCAGGAACATCAAACACGCGGCAGGGCATGCCGTGTCTGCGCGGGAAGGGCCACGGGTTGCCGGGCCGGTGCACCGCGAACCTCAACGCGGCCTCCTCCTCGTGGGGTAGTTGCCGTTGGAATCCCCGTGCTTCAATGCGGGGAGGATGTCAAGCCATCAACTTCCTGTAGTGGCCGATGGCCTCCCGCGGGCTGCCGTCGGCCACGATCCGGCCCTGGTCGAGCACCAGCACCCGGTCGAAGTCCGCCAGCAGCGGCAGGTCGTGGCTGACCGCCACCACCTGCTGCGGCAACTCGCGCAGCACCTCGGCGACCTGACGGGAATGGCGCAGGTCCAGCAGCGTGGTCGGCTCGTCCATCACCAGGATGTCCGGCTGCAGCACCATCACCGAGCACAGGGCGAGCAACTGCTTCTGGCCGCCCGACAGGTGGTGCGCGGGATGGTCGGCGTGCCCGGCCAGCCCGTACGCGGCCAGCGCCTCGTG
The DNA here is from genome assembly GCF_039871515.1 of Nonomuraea sp. B1E8. Taxonomy (NCBI): domain Bacteria; kingdom Bacillati; phylum Actinomycetota; class Actinomycetes; order Streptosporangiales; family Streptosporangiaceae; genus Nonomuraea; species Nonomuraea sp. B1E8. The sequence goes on from NZ_JBDPLS010000024.1 coordinate 75,138, forward strand.
CACCCGCCGCGCCACCTCCTCCCGCTCCAGGCCCTTGCGGCGCAGGGAGAAGGCGACGTCCTCGGCCACCGTCGGCATCACGATCTGCGCGTCGGGATCGGTGAACAGGAACCCGACCCCGCGCCGGATCCTCGCCGCCTGCCGTCGGGTGTCGAGGCCGAGCACGGTGACGCTGCCCGAGGTGGGCACGGCCAGGCCGTTGATCAGCCTGGCCAGCGTGCTCTTGCCCGAGCCGTTGGCGCCGACCACGCCGACGCGCCGCTCGGGAAGGCGGGCGGTGACGCCGCGCAGCACGTCACGTCCGCCCAGCCGGACGTGCACGTCCGCGAACTCGATCACCTCACACCACCTCGAACAGCGCGGCCACGCCCAGGCCGCCGCCCACCGCGGCCGTCGCCAGGCCGAGCGTGCCCGGCGGGGCGCCGGCACGGACGAGCCTGGTGAACAGCCTGGCCACCACGACCGCCCCGGAGGCGCCCCACGGATGACCCAGCGCCAGCGCGCCCCCGTCGGGGCACACGCGCTCCCCGTCGGCGCCGAGCGGGTCGAGCCCGAGCGCGTCGGTGACGGCCAGCACCTGCGCCGCGAACGCCTCCACGATCTCCACCGCCGCCACCCGTTCCATCTCGACCCCCGCACGCGCGAGCACCCGCCGCACGGCGGGCACCGGCCCCCACCCCGGCAGCCCGGGGTCGCATCCGACGACGGACCCGGCCACCAGCCGCATCCCCGGAAGGCCCGCGCGCAGGTGGTCGGGCACGATGGCCACGGCCGCCGCGCCGTCGCTGACCGGGGACGCGTTGCCGGGCGTCACTGTACCCCCGGCCACGAACGCCGCGGGCAGCCGGGCCAGCGACGACGCCCGCAGCGGCCGCGGCCGCTGATCGTCGGCCCGCCCGCCGACCGGCACGATCTCCTCCTCGAACCGCCCCGCCGCGCGGGCGGCCAGCGCCGCCGCGTGGCTACGGCAGGCGTAGGCGTCCTGGCGCTCCCTGCCGACGCCGCACGAGGCCGCCAGCGCCTCCGCGGCCGGACCCATGTCCGGGTCGGGGTGCCCGGCGGGGGTGAAAGGCGCCCTGGCGTACGGCTCCGCCTCCCCCCGGCGGGTGCGCAGCGGCGCGGTCGACGCGCTCTCGACGCCTCCCGCGATCACCAGGTCCACGTCGCCGGCGCGCACCGCCTGCGCGGCGAGCAGGATCGCGGCCAGGCCGCTGCCGCACTGCCGGTCGACCGTGACCCCCGGCACCGCGTGCCCGAGGCCGGCGGCCAGCGCGGACACCCGCGCCACGTTCCCGCCGGGACCCATGCAGTTGCCCAGCACCACGTCCTCCACCACCCGCCCGGCCCCACCACCCGCCCCGCCA
>NZ_JBDPLS010000025.1:0-60784 GCF_039871515.1 Nonomuraea sp. B1E8
CGGAGTAGGTGATCCACACCTGGTCGCAGCCGTTGACGTCGATGTTCTCCACGTCGGGGTCGTCGACGAACGGTTGCAGCCGTCCCAACGCGAAGATCTCGTTGTGTACGGCCTCGGCCAGCAGCCGTTCCTCCGGCAGGGTGGGCGCGCTCCTGCCTGCGAGGGTCCGGCCGTCGGTGTACTCGCGGACCAGGTCGATGACGACCGCCCGCGCGTACTCCCGGACAGCTTCGTCCCCGGTGACCGCCGCGTTGTCGAGCGCCTCGGTCACCTGCGGCACGAGCTCCCGTACCGCTCGCTGCACGTCGAAGCTCACGATGCCGGCACCTGTTCGCCCAGCTTGGTTCCCAGCGACCGCGCTGCCCGCAGAAGCAGGGATCGCGACAGGTGACGCTCGCTGCCCGTGCCGTGCGTCAGGACCGCCGCCGCCTTCGGATCACGCGGAAGGTGGCCCGCCGGAGCGCACCACGAGCAGGTCGCCACCCTGGCTGGCGGAGCGGTGACGCTGACGCTCGATGGCGGGCCGGTGCTGGACACAGCCGCACTCGACCAAGCGCTGACCGGCGACGCGTGCGAACTGTGGACCGGCATTGTCGTCCGTTCCAACGACCCCTTCGACACGTTGCACCTGTGGCTCGCGGCTCACGACGACACCTTCGGCGTGATCTGGCCGAACCCCGACCACGACGGGGACCTCATCGAACCTGTTCTGCGTTGGTTCTGCCCCGCCCTCGTGACTTCCGACAGCTTCGCCTACCTTACGTATCGAGAAGCACACCGGGACCATGAGACCGAAGGGCGCCACCTCGAGTTCGGTATCCACGGCCATGGCCGCCACGGCGTCGAGCTCGCCGAGCGACTTGCCGCTCACCTGGCGGCATGGGACCGCGAGTGGCGGCAACACCCAGGCCCGCAGTTCACCCTCTACCCGGCGGACGTGGTGGTGTCAGCTCCCGTCATAGGCCGAATTTTTCTCAAGCGCCGCACTCAACTGGTGATGGACTGGAGCTAACTTTCCAGGCCTGTGTCGGCCTTCTGCGCGCGTGTGACTGAGCGCTATAGGTGGCGGATGAGCGATGTAGTTGGCGGAGCTGAGCGCGATAGTTGGCGGGCAGGGCAGCTGTCGGCCGTCGGGGGTTCGTCAGGCGGGTGGGTGTTGGGGTGCTGGTGAGGCTGTTGGTGGGCGGCGCAGTGCGGGTGTTCCGGCGCCGATTACGGTGGACGGCGGCGACGCATGAGGAGGCCGCCGCTGGCCAGGGCCGTTGTCCCGAAGCTGGAGGCTGCAACGAGTCCGCCGCCGCGCATGTTGCCAAGGTCGGGGCGGCACCCCGGGCTCGACGACGAAGCGATCGACGCCCTTCGGCCGGGCCTACAGCTACTGGTGGAAGTAGCCCGGCCCAGCCTGCCCGGCGTGATCGTCGAGATGCCGACGGCGCTCCGACTCGGTCAGCTCGCGCGTCGTCCGGGCCCTGGCGGCGGCTAGCACGTCCACGGCGTCGACCTCGGAGACGCGGATGCTGCGCTTGTCCTGGGTGACCAGACGCGCGCCGGTGCTGCCGAGGAACCGCACGTCGTGCACCGGGTCACGCTCGTGCTCGACGCTGCACAGCGGGCTCAGGGTGCCCAGATCGACGACCTGGGCGGCGCCGTCCCGGCAGAAGGCGAAACGGCGGCCGTCCGCGCTGAAGGCGCAGGCCGTGGCGCCCGCTTCGTACCGTGCGAGGACACCTCCACCACCGGCGTCGAGGAGAAGAAGCGGGTGCGAGGAGTACGGGTAGCGCGCCGGGCGGCCGGTGGCGGCGAGGTGGGTGCCGGCCGGCGAGACTGCGACGGTGTCGAAGTCCGGCCCCCCGGTCTCCGCGGTCCACCGCAGCGTGCCGTCGGCCGTGTCGTGTACGGTCAGGGCCTCCTCGCACAGGGCGGCGACCCACTCGCCGGCTGGGCCGAAGGCCACGGACCGATCGCCGTGGCGGGCGCGGAACGCAGTCAGCCGGGAGCCGTCTGAGGTACGCAGCACGGCCACCCGGCAGTGGCCGGTGCGCTCGGTGGCCGTGTCCGTGTACGACAGGTGCCCGTCCTCGTCGTGCTCGACGACGGCCGCGAGCCCGCCGTCGGCGCTCACGGCCAGCACCGCGCCCGGCAGCCGCAGCGTGCCGACCGTTTCGTTGCGGGCCAGGTCGACGACGCGGAGGAGAGCGCCAGAGCCGTGGACGGTGGTGACGACCAGCCGCTGGCCGTCAGCCGCGAAGCCGGCTAGCAGCGTGGTGGAATCCTTCGGGTGGTCGAAGCCCTGCGACGGGGTCTCCCCGCGTAGGTCGTGCACCTCGCACCGGTCGCCGTCAGTGACCAGCATGCGGTCGCCGGCCACGTCGAACTTCAGCCGCTCGCGTCGGCCCCGGCGGTGGAAGACGTGCAGCTCGTCCTGCGTGAGGACGTCCACGACCCGGTCGAGGGACTCCCGCGCCCGGTGGTCGCTCGTCCACCGGCCGTGCTCAGTCGAGAGATACAGTGTGCTGCCGTCGCCGCTGAGCAGCGCGCCGTTGTTGAATCGGGGATAGTCGACGCGTGCGACTTCGGCGCCCCGGGACTCGAAGAGCTGCGGCGGGTCGGAGGCGGACGATGCCTCGGTCAGGGTGAGCAGGCGGCGGCCGTCCCGGTGGAAGGCGATGTCGCACAGCTCCTTCTCGTGGTCGACCACGTAGAGCTCGTCGCCCTGGTCCACCGCGAACACCCGCGCCGTGTACGCGCCGGCGAACGCGACGCGGCTGCCGTCCGCGTTGAAGGTGACGGACTTGACGGCGAAGTCGTGGTGCAGCCGGCGCCTCTCCCGGCCGCTGCGGGCCTCGATCAACTGGCCCGCGCCCGGCGTCTGCCGGTGCCGGGAGTCGCCGACCGCCACGGCCAGCAGCCCGCCTTCCGGGTCGAACGCCAGGTCCTCGATGGGCAGGTAGTGGTAGTGGCGGTAGAGCAGCGTGCCACCGTCCCGGAGGTCGAAGACCTCGACATGGCCGGTGTGCGCGTCGCCGCAGCTGTCGACGCTGTTGGCACCGGCGGCAAGCAGCGCGCCGTCCGGGCTGAACGCCCGGTGCATCGAGGCGGATCCGTCGTGCTCGATCACCACCGGATCGCGCTCGCCCCGCAGGTCGTGAACGGTCGTCATCGACATCCACTTGTAGTGGCTGTCGTCGTCGTACCACTCGCTGGTGGCGGCCAGCAGCGTGCAGTCGGCGCTGAAGGCGATGGAGCCGCCGAGGGCGTCGATCAGGGTCTCGTGGCGTACGGAGCCGGTGCCCAGATCGAGCACGCGCACCGTGGCGCCCCGGACGGTCACGTCGGAGTGGGTGCCGCGCTCGCTGGTCCCGCGGATGACCACCAGGCTCCTGCCGTCGTCGCCGAGACGTGCGGTGACCAGCGGCGGACCTGCCGTGTCTGACGCTAGGACGGCGTCGGTGCGCAGGTCCCTGACGACCGCCCCGCGGTCGTCAGCCTGCAGCACGGCCCGGCCGTCCAGGGTGTACGGCAGGAGCTCGGGCCGCTGCAGGCCCATGGCGGGCAGGGCCGGGCCCACGGCGCGGTGAACCTCGATGACGCCCGCTCCGCCGAGATCGCGCCGGAACAGCTGGTAGGTGGCGAGGCGCGTCTGCGCCACCTGGTCATACCCGTACGCCGCCGACTGCACCAGGCCCGGGTCGAGCGGCGAGAAGCGGCCGGTGGCCACGAGGATGCGGTCGTGCTCACCGCTCTCCTCACCGGGGCGGTCGCCGACCGGGACCCGCCCTAGCGGCAGCGGCGCGGTCCGCAGGGCGCGCCGCAGCGCGGTGTCGCCGGCGAGCGTCCAGCAGGTCTCCAGCGACTCCAGGGCCAACGCCAGCGGCAGCGGTCCGCCTCGTATCCTGGTGGCGGTGGCCAGCTCGGAGGCGGCGGCCAGCTGGCGCGCCCGGGCCTCGGCGGCGGCAGCGCGGGCGGTGTCGGCAGCGGCCTCGGCGGCGGCGCGGGCCGCCTCCAGCTCCGTGACGCGCCGCTGCCAGGCGGAGCGGCTGCGCTCCACCAGCCGAACGACGTCGTACGGGATGTCGCCGCCGCGCTCGGCGAGCCAGTGCTCGGCGACACCGAGGCGGGTGTCGGCGAGCAGGTCGTCGGTTCCAGCGCGCTCCTCCAGGCCGACGAGCCAGCGCTGGAAGTCCGCGTCCTCATCCACCCAGCGGGCGTAGCGCGGCCAGGCCCGGATCAGCGCCTCGTGGGCGAGGCGGACGAGCGGCTCGTGGCCGTCGGCCTCGGCGACCAGCAGGCGCTGCCGGACGAGTTCGTCGACGGCCGGCTTGCTGTCGGTGAAGCGGGCCCGCGGCACGGCCTTGGCGGCGGCTTCGGCCGCGCCGCCGCGGCTGCGGACGAGTGCCAGGAGCACGGTCTTGACGTGCTCGGCGTGCCCCGCTGCCCACAGCCGCTCGTAGACGCCTTCGGCGTAGCGGTTGACGGCTCCGGTGACGCCGCCGGTGGCGCGGTAGTCGGCGAACGTGAGCCGGTGCGCGCGCTGCGCGGGCCAGAGCCGGTCCAGCGAGAACTCCATGAGGGGCAGACTGCCGGGGCCGCCGCCGGTATCGGCCGCGATCTGCGCGGCGAGGCCCGGCTCGTACACGACTCCCCGGGCGCGGGCCGGTTCGACGACGGCCCGCTCCAGCGCCGCGCTACCCATCGGGGACAGTGCGAGGATGCGGTCGTGTAGCCGGCCCCCCGCGCCGGGCAGCTCAAGCAGCATCGGCAGGAAGTCGGCGCGCAGGGTGGCGACCACGCGCAGCGCGGCGTCCGCGTCCCGGAAGGCCGGGAACAGGCCGTCCACCAGGGCGGCCCGCTCCCCGGCGAGGGTGCCGCCGAGCAGCTCCTCGAACTGGTCGACGTGCAGCAGGATCCGCTGCCCCAGCCGCCGCGCCCAGCAGGACACCGCTTCGGCCAGGCCGTCGGCCTCCACCTGGGCGCGCAGCGCGTCCGGCTCGAGACCGGGGTGGTCGCCGAGGGCGACGCGGACGTCCGTGAGCAGCCGGTCAAGCGGTGCACTGCCGCCGGGCCTGGCCGTGATGCAGATCCCGCCGCCGTCCCGCCAGCGCGGCACGAGCCCAGCCTCGACGAGGGACGACTTCCCGATCCCGGAGGGCCCGACGACCAGAACCGCGGCGTCGTCGGCCACCATCTGCTCCAGCTGGGCGGTCTCCTCCTCGCGGCCGACGAACACCGCCTCGTCGGCGCTGGTGAAGGAGCGCAGCCCGCGGTACGGGGAGGGCGGGATGCCGGACAGCACCTCAGGCCAGGCCCGAACGAGTTCGTCGGCTGGCACCGCGTAGCCGTCGCGGTGGCCGCCCCGGCTGCTGGCCACCGACAGCATGCCGACCACCAGGTCGCCCTCGGGGCAGGAGCCGACCATCGGGGATCCGCTGTAGCCTGGCTGCAGCCACACGGCCGAGTCGAGGTTCGCGTCGACTTGGAGCAGCCCGCCGCCGACCCGGCCGCGGACGCGCGCCGCCACCCAGGATCCGTTCCGCCTGACCGGCTGCGCGGGGTGGCCGAAGACGTGCACTTCGCCGCCGTGTTCGGGGGTGTCCGCCAGCGGCAGCCGGGCGGGCCCCGCGCGCGCTGGCGCCGGCTCGCCGACGATCCGGAGCCCGGCGATGTCGCCGCCCGCGGTGCCCGAGAGCGGCGGCGGCACCCACAGCTCAAGACGGCAGGTGCGCAGCGGGGTGCCTTCCGCGTCGCCGAGGAGCGGGAAGTCGACGGGCAGACGCAGCTCGGCGTCCGGCTGCGCCTGCTCCCGCTGGTCCCGGCCGAGAGCCTGGTTGACGACGTGGGCGCAGGTCAGCAGCTGGTCGTCGGTGACCAGGAACCCGGTGCCGACGGCGCGGTGCGTGCCGAAGGTGAGGATCCGCACGATGAACCCGGACCGGTTCGCGTAGCGCCGCCGCACGCGATCAGCCCGTCGTACGCCAGGTTATGGACAGCTGGAAGTTGGCCTCTGCGGTGCCCTTGGCCACGATGACGCTGGTCTCGCCGCCCATCTTCAGCCCGAACTCCAGCGTCGCCTCGTCCGGCGACAACTCCCGCAGCAGCGCGGCCACTCGCTGCAGCGACGGGCGCAGCTCGCCGAGCGCCTTCTCCAGCGTGGTCCGGGCCCGGGCGACGACCGGCGAGCCGTCGGCGCCGGCGAGTACCAAGTCCTCGGGCACGTCCGCGGGGTCGACCTCGAAGGTGATCAGCCCGCCCCCGTCGTCGACTGCAAACTCGAGTAACTGCATGCATGCACCTCGGATCCGTCATCTCGCCAGCCCGTCAGACCCAAGATACGTCCCGGCCGCCAGGCCCGCTCTCTCGCAGACAAGTCGATGTCTGGGTCCTCCACCGTCTCCTCGACCTCCGGACGGTCGAGACGCCGGCCGTTCACGCCGGAATGGCTGGGACAGCACCTCCTCGACACCACCCGCGAAGTCCAAGGCCAGCAGCACGCGCTGCTCGGCCAGGCTCTCGAAGCCATGCACGCGGCCCGTCGCCGTCAGATACTGCAGCCCTGGCCGTCTCGCCCGCCAGGTGAAGCCGCGTACCGGGGCAGACGCAAGCACTGGGAACCCGCCCAGATTCTGCACCGGACAGAACGCCCGCCTTGCCAGCCCTCCACGACGTCATCCGTCGCCGAGGCCACCCCGCCCGTATCCAGCCGCTCGGCGGGGGTATCACTGAGGTTACAAGCTCTATGAGGACGCGGTGATGGGGTTGCTGGACCTGGTGGTGTCACTCATCACCCTGGAGGGATCGCAACCTCTTGGGGTGTAGCTCTTCCGCAGTGAGTGCCTGAGCTGGGCTGTTGCGGTCATGACTGTTTAGTCGAGGAACCGCCTTCTCTGTGAGGCGGTGGTGACGGTGGGCTCGTTGCTGGAGGAACTGGCCCGGCGTGAGGCTGTGGCCGGCAGCGGATTGAAGAACTCGCGAGCAGATCGCCGCGTTGGAGTCACGGCTGGGGGGTGAGCACGATCGGTTGTCACGGTTGGTGATCACGCGGTTGGCCGTCGACATGAGTCGGGAGTGAGCCTGCGGCCTTGAGGCCAGGCAGAGAGGCGGTCTCATGGATGGTCGTAGACGGTGGCGGCGATGTCGCGGGCACTCAAGGTTTTGCTGATGATCGGCTCGATGCGTTCCCACTTGCCGCCGGCGAGGCCGCAGCCGATGCGGGGCATGTGAACAGAGGCCTCGTTGGCAAGGGCGTGCTGAGCGACGGCGTCTAGGCAGTGTTCGACGGCGTCGTATCGGATGGGCGGACCGCTGCTTCCCACCTTCATCCCGCGCTGCGCGACCATGTTTGCGACCCAGATATCTGATCGGACACGGACCATCTGCACTGCTCCGAGGGCGAAGTCGTTCCTTGCACGCTCGCGGTGCCAGCGGCGGTACTCGCGCTCCGGTTCGGGCCAGTGACGCGAGATCGCCAGAACGAATCCCTTGCCCCATCCGCCGAGGTCATTGCAGATATGGGCGATAATCTTCGGCCCCTTCGCCTGAGGGTTGGTCGCGTCGCCCGCGACGATCTGCAATCGTTTCACGGAGTCATAGTGGCCTGGTCCACGATGAGAGGCCAATGCTTTTCTGTCTTGCCGCTCTCAGAGTGGCTCGACGTGAATGCTTACGTCTGACACTGCATGCAGGCTGTTGCAGCCGTCCATGGTCAGCTCGGGCCCGTGGTATTGGGTGTGATGCGGTGGTAGGCGTACAAAGCCTGGCAGGCCCACGTCACGGCGCGGCAATGTGTACGGAGACGGGACGCCGTTGCCCACCCACGCGGCAGGGCCCTGGAGACGCCACGTGGCCAGACCTGCTACCACCCCGATACCGTCGAGCGATCAACGGGGTATTGCGCGTCTGCCGCCATCGGGGTGCCTGCGCCCCGTTGCGCGGTGGTTTCCTCGTCTTTCACGCAATCCGTGGCCCCACCCACCCAGGCTGTGCCCTGGGTGGGGCGAACTCAGTTGTCGGACTTGCCTTGCGGAGGGCTCAACAAGTCCTCGCAGGGGCAGCTTCAAGCATCGGCGCCGTCTCAACCGGTGCGATGGAGAACCCATCAGTGCGGTTCTCGCCGAACACGGATCACTCGACATTGGCGATGATCAGGCCCACAGCACCGCAATCGGCACCAGATAGAGCGGGGATCATCGGAGATCAGTGTCAGCGCGCCCAGTACGGAGGCGTCCGCAATGAGCGCGGTGCTGGCCACGATGCCGCCGAGGCTCGTTCAACGGGAGCGTTCCTGCGGGACACTTGCTTGATCACGGTTTGGTGTCGCGCGACCGGATGATCTTGACGTGGGAGCGCCTGTGAGACGTTTCTAGAACATATGATCCCATTCCGGCAGGAGGCCCTCGTGTCCCCATCCCTGGTTCGCCGATTAGCCGCTTACTGCGGCGCCGCCGGCCTGATCACCGGCCTGATCACCGTCACGGCCCCCGCCGCCTCGGCGGCCGGCACCATCACCGACCTCGGGGTCGCTGACACCTACACCGCTGACCTAGCCGTCGGCGGCGGCCGGGTCTTCGTTCCCGCCGGCGACCGCATCATCGTGGCCGACACTGACGGAAACCTCACCGGCGGCGTCGTCACCGACCTGCCCGGCGTCCAAGAGCTGGCCGTGAACGCGGACGGCACCCGCCTGTACGCGGCTCTCACCGGCTCGAACGAGGTCGCCGAGATCGACACCGCGAGCCTCGCCGTCACCCGCCGGATCGACCTGTCGGCCCACCCCTGCCCGTCCACCCTGGCGTTGCTGGGGGAGCGGTTGTGGGTGGGGCACGGGTGCGACAACGGCCCCGGCGGCGTCGTCGGCCTGGATCTCAGCGCGAGCGCCCCGGCGCCCGTGGCGGTCGGGGGCGAGCACCTGCGGCCTCCCGTGCTCGCGGCCGCCGGCGACACGCTCGTAGTCGGCCAGACCGCCCTGCACCACGCCGACATGATGGTCTACGACCTCGGCGACGGCGCCCCCGCGCTGCGCGGCACGATCGACGGCGAGGAATGGCGCATCGACTCCCTGCGCGACCTCACCCTGAGCTCCGACGGCGGCACCCTGTTCAGCGCGGCCGACACTCCCGGTCACTTCACCAAATACGACACCAGGACCCTGGCGGCGACCGGCACCTACGGCGACGGCTGGGACGGGTACCCGTCCGCCGTGGCGCTCGGCTCGGACGGCGCGTACCTCGCGGCCGGACGCCAGTGGGGCAGCACCGACCTCACCCTCTACGACGCCGCGACGGGCGCGGAACTGTTCGCGGCCGACCAACCGGACGCCGAACTGCTCCCGGACGGCGTCGCGTTCTCCGGCACGGACGTCTTCGCGCTGCTGCGAAGCTCTACGGACCGGCTGCTGCTGTGGCGGGTGACGGGCGTCGCGCTACCGGCCACCAAGCTCACGGTGACGGCCCCCGCGGACGCGTACGCTGGCTCGCCGATCACCGTCGAGGGGCGGCTCACCCGCGCCGACGGCGAGGCGCTCGGGCTCAAGCCGCTCACGGTGATCCAGTACCTGCCCGGCTGGACGAAACTGCCGATCACCGGCGTGACGACGCGGCAGGACGGCACGTTCACCTTCCAGGACACGCCCGTCTTCGAGTTGCCGCCATACGTCGGCGAGGTGATCTACTGGGTGTTCTGGGACGGCGACGACGGCCACCGCCGCAGCAGCGCCTCCGTCACCGTGACGGTCAAGCGCGAAGCCACGCTCACCCTGACAGGACCACAATCCGGCGTCGCCGGCACGGCCGTGGAGCTGAGCGGTGTCCTGACGCAGAGCGGCAGGCCGCCCTCTCCGGGGTCCACGCTCACCGTGCAGCGCACCCTGTACGTCAAGGGCACCAGTGGTAAGGCCGTCAAGCTCCCGTCGGTGAGGGTGAACGCCGACGGCACGTACATGTTCACCGACACGCCCGCCAACGCCGGCAGGTACAGCTACCTCGCGAGCTATGCGGGGGACGGCGGGACCGGACCGGCTCAGGCCACCCATCAGATCATCGTCAAGTGACCCGACGACCGGTGCCCGGCCGCCGGGCCGGGTACCGGTCGTCGGGATCCGGTGGTGACTCACCAGGCCCCGCCGACGTGTTCCAGGAGCCAGGGAACGTATGCCAGGTACGCCTGGATCAGGAGCACCAGCACGTCCGCCGGTCGTCGCTCATCGGCTTCCTACCTGTGCGCGGATGCGGTCGTCGGTGGTGCCGGGGGGCTGGGCGGCGGCGATGACCGTCAGCACGGCGACCGCCATCTGCGCTCTCCTTCATCAGCACGGTGTCTTTTCCGGACTAAGAAACGATCTTGAAGCTGAAGCCAGTGCTGCTGAGCCGTAGGCTGCGTGCCATGGGGCGATTCGATGAGGTCATGGCGACGTTCTGGGGTGACGGTGATTACGGTGTCCAGCAGCCCCTGACGGACGAGATGGTGCGAGAAGCCGAGCGTGTGCTCGGTGTGACGTTGCCATCGGCCCTTCTGGACCTTCTGCGGGTTCAGAACGGCGGCATCGTGGCTGCTGATCACGATGCGTTCCCGACCAGTCAGCCGACCTCGTGGAGCGAAGACCACGTTCCCTTCGACAACCTGATGGGCATCGGGCGACGCGACGGGATGACCTCGTTGCTCGACACCCCGTACTTGGTCGAGGAGTGGGGTATGCCAGCACCACTTGTGCTGCTCTCCGGCGATGGGCACTGCTGGATTGGGCTCGACTACCGCGCCTGTGGGCGGGATGGAGAGCCTTCGGTTACATGGTTCGAGACCGACCTCGACGCGGAGCTCGTCCTGGCTGGTGACTTCCGCTCGTTCGTCGAGGGCCTCACTGCGGGCAGCACGTATGGTGACGGCTCTGCTGACGACCCCGTACCAGCTTGACGACAGCGGCGCCTTTCGGGCCAAGGAAGCGATCATGAACTGGCCAGCCCGAGCACGCGGGGGAGGTGGACGTGGAGGTGCTCGACTTCGACCTCGCGCCCGTGGGCGCGAACGCGTCTGGCGGTGAGTTCCACCAGGCCAGCAGCACTTTTCCGGACTAAGCCGTGTGATGATCGGTCCTGGCATCGGTCCATTTCGGCGGGAAGGACTGTGTTTCTCCATCCACCTGAGCGCGGGCACGCACATTTGAGCGCTTCACCGACCAGTGCCACACTGTTGCGGATCATGGTGTCTCCGACGGGGGGTGATCGTGCCACTGTTGTTGGACTCGGTCGAGGTGAAGGTCCACGTGCAGTACCACCTGTTCTTCTTCGCTGACAGTGAGGCGGACGAAGACCCGCCTTTGGACCCGCGGGAGCATGGGAACTGGTTCGGCGCCAGTGAGGCTGGAGTGTGCTTCGAAAGCGACGAGGACGTGGTCTCGGCACTGATGCGCTTTGAGTCCTGGGATGGCGAGGCCGCCATTGACAGCGAGCAGTGGTCGCAGACGGCCGAAGTGACGCTAGCCATGACCAGTGGCTCAATCAGCATCATGGAGATCGCAGGGGGTGCGCTCAATGATGTGTTCGCGCTGCCGGCGCCGGGCCGCTATCGCGTGCGTCTGGGTTGGCGGGAAGGCCCGCTTCACCCGCCGGGGAGCGACGAGCCTGAGAGCTTTGCGCTCGCTCAGTTCTGGCCGACGTCGAGGGGCTGAACGCGATCGCAGTTCTGGTATTTCCCGGGCCAGGGGAGTGATCACAATGCGGCCGTCGTTGGGCAGGTGCAGGTAGCTGAACGAGATTAAACGCAAAACGGTCATCAGTCGGGTTCTCCTGTTCGTGATGGGGGTGGTGTGTCGGTGAAGGTCGGCATGCCGAGTTCGACCAGTTGGCGGCGGCCGTCGGTGGGGTTCTGGCTGAGGCGGGTGAGCTTGGCCTTGGCGGCGTCGAGGCTGACCTGGAGGCCTTCGACTTCGCCGAGCCAGCCGTTGGCGCGGGCCTCGGCGATGCGGTCGCGGAGGTTGTGGATGATTTCCAGGAGTCGGGGGCGCTGACGGGGATCGACTTGCAGGACGGGGCAGCGGATGCAGGCTTCTCGTGCTTGCACGGAGTTCCGTAGGGCCGTCCGCAGGTGCCCAGAGAGACTTTGCGCAGCTCGAAATGCTGCTGGAAGTCGCGCCATTCCTGCTCGGTTGGTTCGCGGTATTCCTCAACGGGGCGGTCTGCTCGGCGGCGGTCGAGGAAGCCCCGGTAGGTCCGGACGAGATCGTCTTGGAAGACGGCGAGATAGGCCTGAGTGGTCGTCAGAGTCTTGTGGCCCAAGATGCGGGCGGCGATGTGGACGGGCAGCCCGCCGGTGACGGCCTCGGTGGCGAACATGCGGCGAAAGTCGTGCGGAGTGAAGCGCAGCGGTTCGCCCGCCGGGTCGCGCAGCCCGGCCTTCTCCAGCGTCTGGTGCAACAGGCGCGAGACCGCGGCCGCGCTCATCACCTGCGGCTGCCAGTAGGGGCGCCGCTGGAACAGGTGCGGCAGCAGCGGGCCGGTCACGCGCTCGTGCTCGTCATAGCGGGCGACCAGCGGGATCTTGCCGCCGTTGCCGTCGCGTAGCCGCTTGATGATCGTGGCCAGGACGCTGGCCAACTCGGGGCTGACGAGCAGAAGTCGTTCCTCGTTGCTCTTGGACGGCACGATCTGCAACAGAGGAACCACCTCGCCGGTGTCGGCCAAGCGGTAGGAGACCAGCGCCAGATGGGTCAGCTCGGTGAGTTCCTCAGCCCGAACACCGGTGTGCCGCAGGGTCTCAATGACCGCCCAAGCCCAGAAGGCGTTGTCCTCGATCAGGCTCTGGTTGGTCGGCCGGCCGCCGGTGGTGTCGACCTGCCGGATGAATACGTGGGGCGAGACGTGGTCGGGGCGGCTGGGAACTCGGTTGGCTTTGGGCTCCACCCGCAGGTAACGCATCCCCTCGTGCGCGAAAATTTCGTTGAACGGAGTCGCGCGAGCGGCCTCCAGCAGGGCGCTGGTTTCGAGTCACGGGGCGGGGAGATCGTCGCGGAGTTCTTCGACGTCGACAAGTCCCGTTCGATTCCCTGGCAGCTGCGGCCGCATGCGGCGGCGCTGATCGAGGAGCTGAAGGACACGCGGCGGGGCTTCGACGCGGTGGTGATCGGGGAGCCGCAGCGGGCGTTCTACGGCAACCAGTACAGCTTGACGTTCCCGTTGTTCGAGCACTTCGGTGTGCCGTTGTGGGTGCCCGAGGTGGGCGGGCCGATCGATCCGGCGAACGAAGCCCACGACATGATCATGGGTGTCTTCGGCGGGCTGTCGAAAGGCGAGCGCAACCGCATCAAGATCAGGGTGCGTGCCGCGATGGCGGCGATTACCGCGACCGAAGGCCGGTTTCTGGGCGGGCGTCCTCCGTACGGCTACAGCCTCGAAGACGCCGGTCCGCATCCGAATCCCGGCAAGGCGGCCGACGGCCGGAGGCTGCGGCGGCTGGTGGCCGATCCGGTCAGCTCGCGTGTGGTGCGGTGGATCTACGGCGAGTTCCTCAAAGGCAGGGGCTACCTGGACATCGCCGAGGACCTGACGCTGCAGGGCATCTTGTCGCCGTCAGCCAGTGATCCCGGTCGGAACAAGCACCGTGATCAGCGGGCATGGTCGAAGTACGCCGTCCGGGTCATCCTCACCAATCCGCGCTACACCGGCCACCAGGTGTGGAACAAGCAACGTAAGGACGAGATCCTCCTGGACGTGGAGAACGTCGCGCTGGGCACGACGACCAAGCAGCGGTGGAACACCAGGGACCAGTGGATCTGGTCGGAGCAGCCTGTCCATGACGCGATTGTGAGTGTCGAGGAGTATCAGCGGGTCCAGGAGATTCTCGCCACGCGTGCCAGGGGCACATTCAGTCAGCGTCCTCACCCCACCCGGCGTCCGTACGCCTTCCGGGGCGTGCTGTTCTGCGGCTACTGCGAGCGCCGCATGCAGGGCAACTGGAATGACCGGCAGGCGTACTACCGGTGCCGGTTCCCTGCTCAGTACGCCATCACCAATGACCTCGACCATCCCAAGGTCGTCTACCTGCGGGAGTCGGAGATCTTGGGTGAGGTCGATGGCTGGCTGGGGACCGCGTTCGGCCCGGACAGATTGGAGCACACGATCGCGGCGATGGCCGAGCAAGTGATCGACCCGAACGAGGCGGCTCTGATCGACCTGCGCAAACGGCTGTCGAAGTGTGACCGCAAGCTCAACCAGTACCGATCTGCCCTCGACGCCGGAGGCGATCCCACCGAGATCTCCGCATGGATCAACGAAACCAAGAGCGAACGCGCCCGCCTGGAAGGTGAGCTGAAGGCCGTCCCAGCCGCACAACGCATTAGCGCCGCCGAGATCAGGGCAATGATCGAGGAGGTCGGGGATCTAGTCCGGCTGGTCTCGGACGCGGACCCGGACGACAAGGCCGAGCTCTACACCCAGCTCGGGTTGAAGCTCACGTACTACCCAGAAAAGCAATATGTGGAGGCCCGGATCGAACCGGAACCCCCACATGTGCGAGCGGTGTGTGTCCGAGGGGCGAGCACCACCGGTCGCACATGGTCCATCCCGATCAATGGTTACGTCCACCATATCCGCGTTGGTTGATGCTCGTTCAGCCCCGCCCGCTTACAGGGCCGGGCGGTTGAGGTTCGCCTCATCTACGCCTACGAGCGTTTAGGGCCGTGAGGCCGTGCTCGCTAGGGCTTCCCTTCGACCTCGAGGTCGTCCAGGTCGGGGACTACGGCGGCATCTTCGGGGTCGAACTGCTGCAGGCTTTCGGTTCCGTCGCCCTCATCGAGGTCATGCTGCACTGGCTTGCCAGTCGCCTCCTCGATGAGGGCGATGAGCTCCTGCATGCGCTTGTTGAAAAACGCATCGAAGTCGTCCGCCCGTAGCTGTGCAGCATCCACCAGGTGTGTGTCGACAAGTGCGTCGAGCTGGGCAGCATCGATCGCTGCCTTTTTCTCGATCTTGGGGAGGTATAGGGATGGCGCCGCACCTCCGATCGCGCGGTTGGTCTCGGCGGAAAGGGGGGTCTTGTTGACGATGCTCTCCCGCCGGCTCGGATCAATGCCGTAGCCGAGGCACCACTTGGACGGGAAGATGTGATGGATGTCCACGGCCAGATCAACGTATTGGATCTTGTCGAATGCCTTGTGGTACATCCAGTCCTTGGCGCCGTGCGCCAAGACAAGTGCGTAGATTCCCTTGTAGGCGGCCGCGTTCCGAGTCCTCAATGAGAGAAGCCGGGAGGAAGCAAAGGTGCAGTCTGCAACAGTACGGGGTGCCGCCGCCGTGGTGCCGCGCGCCCAGCCAGGGACTTGTTCGACATCGCGGGCGAACCGGGTCTCACTGGCGGAGCCGTACAGTTCACCGATGATGCCGCACCAGAACCACTGCGCGAGCTTGGCACGTACGCCATGCAGATCGGCGTCATTGCCAAGGATGACCTTGATCGCGGCGAGCGGAACGAGCTGCTTCGGATAAGGGAGAAACTTCACGTCAAAGATGTGAAGATCGGCAAGGAACGTCGATGTCCATACGAAGGCGTCACGGACCGGCTGCACCCACTCCAGGTAGTCGTCAAGGGCGAGCTTGAGCAGGTCCTCTTTCCGCGCCGACACCGCCGGCGGTCGGCCGGATGTGTCCTTCCTCGCTCGGTTCAGCGTCGCGAGCAGACTTACTGTTTGGAGGAAGTCCGTGTTCTCGACCGCTGCCAGGACAGGATATGCGGCAAGGCCCTTCTGCGTGGTGTGCCAGTCATCGTTGAGACGGAAGTCCGTGCCGTGGGCGTCGAAGTACTTCCTGTCGCCGGCAAACGTGGCCGTGAGGAGTTCGAAGACGTTCAGCGGCAGACCGCCGGTGTTGACCTTCTCGAAGACGGTGGCGACGGCCGCTTTGCTGGTCGTCTCATCCAACTCGATGGCGGGGATGTTGTAGGTAGAGCAGGGTTGGATGACTTTGGCATGGAACTGGCTGGCCTGGTCCTTGTCCTCGCAGGCGAAGAGCCATGTGACGGTGTCGGCCTCACCGAAGAGAAGGCGAACGGGGAAGTATCCGTGCGTACGCTCAAGTTCGGGAACGGACAGATCAAGCTCGATGTCCTTGCCGAAGTTGCTGCGCAGGACTCCATCTCCAGGCATGGACACAACGGCCTCGTCGATGCGCTCTTCACCTAGCAGCGCAGTGGCCATGTGCACGTAGTAGCGGCGATCCATAAGCTTGCCTCGGCTGTCCTTGGTGTGGACGACGCCGTTGCCCGTGAGGGCCTGCGTTAGCGAGGTGAGCCGCTGCTGGCCATCGAGGAGCAGCAACCCGGGCTCGGTATTCGGTGGGAGAGCGACCCCTTCGACCGGGCGGGGCTTGAACCGGATCTGATCGTTGCCCGTCTTCAGCATCATGACAACACCGAGCGGATGACCACGGAGGATCGTAACAAGGAGTTGACGGATGCGCTCGTCGTCCCATTTGTAGCCGCGTTGGAAGTCTGGGAGCTGGATGCGCCCGTTGGTGGTCCACTTCAGGTAGTCGGCCAGCTTGTAAAGCGGAGTTTGGAAGCTCATGCTCACCCGTCCTCGTTGAGAAGGCTGGCAACATGGTAATGGCAAGGTAACGGAGTGTCAGGGGCGTTCTCCCCAGTCGATCAACCTTCAAGTACTGCTGTTCTAGCCGCGCACAGGTTGTGGTTCATAGATGCGCCGAAGCCAGAACTGATACCTCGGTGAGGACCGTCTGGCGACTGCGGTGCCGCCTCGGCGTTACACGCGACGATGTTCAACTGCTCGGAGATTTCGAGCTGCAGTAGGACGAGAAGCGGATGTCGAGCGAGGCAGGTGCGCGGCGCTGGCTGGACGCTATCGTTGCGCAGGCATCGAGGCCATGAAGGTCCGGGCGAGGCGGTCGATCTCGTCGTCTCTCGATGCCTCATCGACACGCTGTTCACGGTCAATCCGACTGCGTTCGGCCTTCAAATGGCGCTCCTCTTCACGCAGCCTGTTCTCGTACGCGCCGGTCGTCTGCCGAGTGGTGAAGTTCAGTTCGGCCTCGTGACGGGCTGAGCCCGCGCGCAACTCCTTAGTGAGGAGGCGGTCGTACTCCGTCTTGCCGTTCAGCATCTTGGAGATGATCGGCATGCAATCGAGCAGGACGAAGATGATGCGCAGCAGCCAGTGGGCGAAGCTGACCATGCCACTCTGACCTGCGACCGTTCCCAAGGCCTCCCATCGGTCAAGCAGTCCGATATTGGTATATTCCTGTTCCTTGTCTTCAACGCGCTCGCTGATCTTCTTGCTGAGTGCCGCCGCGCGTTCCTTCTCCGCGCCGGCGCGATCTGCCGCGAGCGAGCCGAGCTCCGCCCGCAGCTTTTCCACCTCTTTTTGCTGCCGGGGGATGTCATGATTGGTGAGGAAGGTCGCAAGATCACTTTTTCGAGCTTTGCACTCGGGCCCGTCGCCGGGCACGCCCGTGGTCCGGTTGGGAACCTTGACGCCATAGCACTCCCGGTCGCGGCGGCTCACCAGCTCAGCATGCCGTTCCATGTCCGCCGCCAGGCGATCCTCCGCGGCCTTGAGGATGCTCTGCCTCTGTGCCATGTTGCCTTCGACCGCGAGTGCCTGGTCGCCGCCGTTGAGAAGAAAGTTGGTGCAGTCGACGCCCGCGGGAGCCGGCCCTTGGAGAGGGTTGCACTGCTTGTACCGGCTCTCCGTCAGGCTGATCGCCTGGCCACGTTCCAGCATGATCTGCCGATCGAGCCGCTCCTGAAAGATCTTCAGAGTTAGCGGTTCGGCGATGAAGACACCGATGACGACGGCGAGAGCGAGCCGGACCAGGACATTGCCCCAGCGGGACCAGCCGTCGTTGTCGCCGTGAAGACTGGTGATCAGAAACCTGTCGACATTGGCGATGATCAAACCCCACAGCACCGCCGCCGGCACCAGATAAAGCAGGGGCGCTTGCGACAGCAGTGTCAGCGCGCCCAACATGGAGGCGCCCGCTATGAGTGCGGTGCTGACCACGAGTCCGCCGAGACTGGTGTAGCGGGAGCGTTCCTGCGGGACACTTGACAGGATTCTTTCGTCGACTCCCGTGAACTGGCGTAGGAACATTCCGAGGCTGAGCTTCCCCCGGCGGCGCCGGGGGTGCCGTGCGTGGAGCTCGGACGCCTTCGATCCGTGGAGAATGTCAACCACGGACGTCCTCCTCCGGGAAGAAGCCGTCGTCGGTGTCGCCTGCTGTTACCTCGGCGCGCGCCTCGTATGCGGGTCCTTCGAGATTCTGCGGCTCCGCATCCTGTTCGACTTCGTCGAAGGTGGCGAGCAGTTCCTTGCCGGTTGTCTCGTTGAACAGACCTTGGGCGATCGCCGCCCGTACGACCTCAGACCGGGCCCGGGCCTGAGCGACCTGCAACTCGTAATCGAACTGGACTTTGCGCTGGATGGCGCTGTATTCCCGGTCACCCAGGGCGGCATAGCGTTCCGCGATCTGCTGATCACTCAGACCGCGAGTGGTGACGTACAGGCCGTCGGCAGCACCAGGACCGCTGCTGAGGAAATCCCTGAACTTCGTGGCCCCAGTGATCTGATGATCGCGGTCCAGAGTCGCCTCCTGCCTGGTGAAGTCGTTCGCGCTGTGGCCCTTGGCGTGCAGGAACTCCTGCTCATCGAGCTCGAAGTCACGGTCGAGCTTGCGTTTGACGTCGCGGAGGTCGTGCTCGCCTTGCATGTTGTGCAGGCTGGTCTCGTAGCGTCGCCGTCCCTGAGCGATCTCGTCGGGAGCGTACACGTTGAGGCCGGCGAATTCGGCTGTCATGCCGGGCAGCACACACGGCACCACGGTCGTGTAAGCCTTCACCTGGGCGTGCACGATCGTCCACAACTCGTGGACCTCGTGCAGGCCCTTGCTACGGCCGAGCTCGAAGAGTTTCGGATAGCCCTGGATATAGGTGACCAGATGCTCGGTGACGTCGGTGAGGCCGGCGCGTACCACCTCGATCGGTTCATCGACCGTGCAGCGGAACTGAATCGCCACGGTGAAGTCATGGGCGCCGGAGGAATTGATGGGCACCTGGATCGTGGCGGGATGATCTCTGGCCACGTCAACGACGCTTACGCTGACGGCGTGCAGAACGTGCGGCTCGTCGCCGCGCAGCCGCCGGTCGCCCAGCACGAACGTGCCGTCGTACTCGAACACCAGCCGCTGATGCGGAAGCTGGCGAGGAAGACTGGAGATCGGGCGTCGAGGCTTGCTCAAGAACCCCTGCTTGGCGACAGGGTCCAGGGGAATCTGGCTGATCACGGGGTAGCTCATGAACGCTTTCCGATGGTGTCGAGGGACAGAACAGCCGGGCTCAGGAAGACCCGGAGGAGTGACAGGAGAATTTCCAGCCGGTTCTCGTCGGTGTTGCGGGAGATGGCGTAACGCCGCAGATCTTGAGCCAGTAGAGGCCTTTCCTTCGCTGGGAGCTCCTCCACTAGCGCTGCGAACAGGGCACGAACGTGACTGCGGTCGTCCTCGTCGCGCTCATCGAAGGCGCAGACGGCGTCGTACAGGGCGGCCAATGCATCCCTGCGGTGAGGGCGCTTGACCAGGACCGCCGACCAGAGCTTGGCGAGGGGGACAGCGGAATCCGGGCGACTGCGCAGATGAGCGGTGACTGTGGGGATACCGACGCCGTCGGCACGGGCCGAGAGGATACTCAGGATCGCCCGAATCAGCGGGTCGACCGCACGGCCGATCCGTTTGTCATTGCTGATCTGCCGCGCCAGCCAGTCGAGCATCGGAAGAGCGTTGCCGGTGGCCTCGGTCAGCGCCGCGAACAGGCGGGCCAGCGCAATCTCAGCATGCCGGACAGGCTTCTCGCTGGTTCTGATCTGCAGCCAGAGCATCCGGACCGCTTCCAGCGGAAACCGGATGCCCAGCTCGCCGGACCAAGCAAGAGTGGCAGTGAATTTGGGCCGCATGGCTGACGCCCTCGTCCAAGAGCTGACGGTGCGCAGTACCTCCGAACGGGTCGTCTCGTCCAGGCACAACCACGAGACGGCCATCGCGGCGGTGGCCTGGCTGCGCATGACGCCGTTCCCACGGGCCCATGGGGTGAGAAAGGTGCTGTCGACGTACGAGTAGTCCGAGACCGAGGCCAGAATCGCCACGCCTCTGGCGACCTCGGCCTGTGCGCTCGGGTTGTCGCGGAGAGCGGCACACTCATGTAGCCATTCGATGACCGGCTCCCACAACCGCATGCCATGTCGTTGGTACAGCTCCCGCATGACATGGGTTCGGTGATTTGCCACTTTGAACTCCAGCCTGCGCCCCGGTGACAGGCTGAAAAGCGAACCCTCTGCCACTCGGAGCAGGCGTCGGCTCGGCATCGGATCATCCGCTGAGACGGCATCCGCCTTCTCCACGCCGATGCCGGCGATGGACTCCAACCGGGCGAGGAGCGACTCGAAACTGGCCTCCGGGAGACCGGCGGTGAACGCCATGGCGGCCATCTCGAAGAGTTCCCCGCGCGTACGCGGGGCATCGAACCAGGCAACCACGTCACGCCGTCCGGCGGACTCCAGCCTGCCGAGCGCCTTGTCGAGTGGCGCCCCTGCGGCCAGGTCACGTGCCAATGCCACCACGTCGGCCATGGCATGTTCGGAGGTGATGTGGGCGGCCGCCTCCGAAGCGATCTCGGGTGCCACCTCATAGGCCAGCAGAACATCTTGGGCCGGCGGCGGCTGCCAGGGGATCTGGTCTCCTACGGGCAGCGAAGTAGCCGTCGCTGTGATCACCAGATATGCGCCGGCGTCGCGCACACGGCGCCTGACCTCTCGTACGTGAAAGTCGGCGATCCCCCCGTCGGCGTCGTCCTTGGGCCAGTCACACAGGAGGTAGCCGTGCGCCTTCCGGTATTCGCGGGCGGCCAGCTTCTCCAAGGTGTAGGCCGGGCTCAGTTCCACCACCACCTCGCGACGTCCTCCGACGAAGTCATGGAGAAGGTTGAGCGCCGCCGTCCGCCGGCCGGTGCCGGCGGTGCCGATGAGGGCCACCATGTTGGACACGTGCAACTGCTGGGCGGCGGCCTCGTAGCTCTCGTGACGCTCGTAGCAGGCGCGGGCCTCCGCCATCTCGTGTCCGGATACGGGTCCTGACGTGCGACGGGACTTGGTGCGGGAGCCGGAGATGCCGAAGGAGGCCCCTCCGATATCGCCGTGGATGTGGTTGATGACGGTCTGGACCTGGGAGACCTGTGCGAAGCTCGCGTCCGCCACCTCGGCTTGGTCGGTCAGATCGATCGGCGTGGCTTCCTCGCCGATCAGGACGCCGTCGACGGGCGCGTCAGTTTCGGATGCCAAAGTTGATCTCCTCGCCGGAGAGGGGGGCGGTGATCAGGTTGACGGTCATCTGCTCGGCGTTGAACTGCTGCGCGAACTGCTCCGCAGCGGGGTCGGCGCGCACCAGCTTCTCCAGGGTCTCCAGCAGATCGTCGCGCGACTCCGGGTCGGCCGGTCGGCCCTGCCGAGACCGGTAATCTTTGATCTTCGCGATCAGTCTGCGGGCGCCGTCGAGTCCGGTCTCGGTGCCGTAGGCGCCGAGACGCTCGAGGGCGCCACCGGCGATCAAAGCCCACAAGGTGTCGGCGACAGCGGGCAGATTGTCCATGTCGAGGGTTCCTTTCTCATGCAGGTCTTCTGAGGGGATCCACATCCAAGCGATCTCGGTGCGTTCCTTGGTCGGCACCTCCAGCCGGGTGAAGGACTCCGGTCGGTATGAGGTGTGGAGCTGGCGAACAACGTCCTCGTAGAGCCGATCGGTGAGGATCAGCACCAGATCGGCACGGGGGTTCACCTTCAGGGCGGTACGGGCGGCCGTCGCGTCGAGCAGTCGGCAGGTGGTCACCACGACTTGTCCGACGAAGCCCATGGCGCCCCGCTTTACGACCCCGTGGCCGATGGAGATACGAATGCGCAGGCGGGCATCGTCCCGGCGCTCGCGATTGTGGTCATGGAGAGCCTTGCGAAGGCGACGGACCAGGTCATCGATGACTCGGAGCTCCGGTTCCCCTTCGGGGAAGACGATGACCTCGCCGTCGCCGGCTTCCTGGTGGGTCCAGGTCTCGCGGCGCAGGCCGACCTCTCGTGCGCCACGGTCCATGATCTGGGCCAGGCCGAGCTGGATCGAGTCGTGCCGCAGGTCGTCGCCGCGGCCGTATCCCTCCGCATCGACCGCCATGATCAGGCGGCGGCTGAAATCAGAGTCAAGCATCACGTCACCTTGTGGTTGCGGGGAAGATCTATCAAGGCGATGGGAGAGGTCGCCGGGGGTAGAGTCTGGCGAAGATCACATCGCCTCAAGACGTACCAGTACGTTTCAGCGGAAAGTCGCCAAACCGACTGGATCAACGACCAGCTTGCGGCGCTGGCTGGGATCGATCAGTTTGAGTTCCTTCAGACGTCGGACGGCTTTGAAGACAGCGTCTTTTCTCGCACCGACGAGATTGGCGATCTCCTCATGGGTAAGGTCGACTCCCAGCTCCCGCAGTCCGTCGGGCCTGTCGACTCCGTGTCGGCTGGAGAGCTCCACGAGCACGTTCGCGACCCTTACGGGCACGCTGAACTGAGCAAAGTCGGTTCTTCTCCGGTTGGCCCAGTCGAGCCGGTCGGCGATCATCCTGGCCAGCGCATTCCATGCCGCCGGGTGGCGATCAAGGAAGTCGATGAACGCCTGCGCGCGGATGGCGTGGACCAACATCGGGCTGCACGGGGTTACCATGGCCGATCTTGGCTCTCTGCGCAGAGCTGCGAGTTCACCGACCACGTCGCCGCTGACACGGATGCCCAACATGGCCGCTCCACCGGATTCCAGGTAGGCCGTCACCTTCACGCATGCCGTGAGCGACCGACCTGGGACGGACCTCAGTAGATAGACCTCGGACCTGTCTCGATCTCCTTGGTATATGAGTGGTTCGCCGGCGTGCTTAGGAGAGGGCGGTGCTAGAGCCAGAAGCTCCGTTCGTTCTTCTGGGCTAAGCCTGTCCATAAGGGTGCCAATGGGCCACCTGGCAGGGATTTGATCATTTATCACGGGTTAGGCGCCTTGGGTCATCGATGTGAAGCTGTTAGAACTTACACCTCGGGATATCTGGCGGCCAGGTTCAAATAGCCATCGCAGCGCAGGTATAGGGCTTTTTGTCTGACTTGCCCCTTAAGGTGTCGTGAAATTTCCGGAGGAATAGAACATTGTTCCTGTGGCTGGCTCGACTCGGTGATCAGTGTTGTGCCTACATGTCACTTATGTTCCAGATGGCACGTTGATTCGGTTCTGCGATATACGTACTTATCGGGTAACTGCTCCAGGTGTGCAGCTTCTTGTGGGTATTGTGTCGCGTGTGTGTGCGGCGAGCGCCTGGATCGAATGGCATGTCTGCATTGCCTTCGTGTGGGCCTGCGCAAGGTGGGCGAGGCTGTCAGGACGCTTTCGTGCAGGTGAGCACGATGGTTGTGCCCACTGCAACCTCGCTGCCTGCCTTGTGGGACTGTTTGGTCACAGTCCAGTTCTCCGGTAGGAGAACCATGGTCTCGTAGCGGTCCTGTGAGCCGAGTTTGATGTCCCTGAACTCGTTCCAGCCTCGGTCCACCAGCCACTGGCGGGCGATCGCGGCGTTCTGCCCCTTGAAGTCGGGCAGCTTCACCAGGCGGCTCTTCTCCTTCTCTGCGGGGGGAAGGCCGGTGTCCTGCAACGCCTCCGCGGCGGCGGTTCGAGTGGGGGACGTGACGGTGGCCGGCGTGCTGCCGATACTTCCTACGGCCACGCCACCGACACAACCGGCACCCAGCGCGAGAACGGCGATCAAAGCGACCGCCGGGCCGGAAAACCCACGTCGCGCGGGAGGTGGCATGGGGGGCTGGTAGGTCATGGGGATTCCCTGGAGTCAGGCGGCAAGCGCCGCGTCAAGGTAAGTGATGTCGCGGACCGCGACGTAGAGGCGCCAGCTGAGCAGGCCGGTGCGGGACACCACCGTGACCCGCACGTCGTGCGCGGTCAGCCAGGCGGCCAGGTCGGCGAAGTAGCCGTCGCCGGAACCGATGACCACCCGCTCGAACCGGAGGTCGATCCGGTCGTTGACGGCCATCTCGGCGAGCACGCTGTCGGCGCCGTCCCGTCCGGACCGGGTGAGGATCTGAGCGCCGTGGATCACTCGGCCCACCTCGGCCAGCGATCGCGGGTTAACCCCGACGACGAACTGGTCCAGGGCGCCGACCGGCACCCGGCACAGGTAATCCGACATGGTGTCGGCGATCTCCGTCGCGGTGGGCGACGGCGATGCAGCCAGGTTCTCGATGTCCAGTAAGTGGATGGCTCGTCCTGCTCGCAGAGTACGCATCACAGCTCCCTTGCACCTCGTACAAGAAGAGTAGAGCCTGTGAACTTAGTATGCAAGCATTTCTATAGTGACAGTAGTAGGAGTAGTTGTGATGCCGATGGACGTTCATGCGGGGCCTTGCGCATGGCCTGGTGGACGAGCTCGCGAAGAGGCGGGGGAACTATGCGAAGGTCCGGGTCGGAGTTGATGATCTGGTTCTCGACGGCCCAGACGGACGGACCGTCGAAGGCCAGGCGGCCAGTCGCCGCGAAGTACATGGTTGAGCCCCAGCTGAAAATGTCCGAGGCTGGACTTGCCTGACGGCCTTCGACCTGCTCGGGCGACATGAAGGCCGGTGTGCCCTTGGCGCCCCCCGATATGGTCAGCCGTTCGACGGCACGTGCGATTCCAAAGTCGATCACCCGCGGGCCGTCAGGACCGAGCAGGACGTTGGCCGGCTTGAAGTCACGATGGACGATGCCTGCCTGGTGGATCCCGTTGAGCGCAGCGGACGTAGCGATGGCGAGCCGCACCAGGCTGTCAGGAGAACGCGGGCCCTCGCGACGGATGAGCTGATCAAGTGAGGGCCCCTGAACGTACTCGCTCACGATGTACGGCCTGCCGTCGTGGACGCCCACGTCGAACACCCGCGCGGTTGTGAACCCCGGCACCCGGCGGGCCGCGCTGGCTTCGGCGAGGAAGCCGTCTCGCTCAGTGAAGGACACCCGTGCATGCAACAGCTTGACGGCGACCTGCTCGCCGTCCGGAGAGCGAGCCAGGTAGACCTCGCCCTGGCCCCCTTGGCCGATCTTCGAGAGAAGCGCGTACGGCCCCACCCACGCCTGTGCCGGCCCGGATGACCGTCTTGGCGGCACCGGTCCTGACCGGGTTCTCGGAACGGCCGGCGCAGGCGGGATCTTCTGCGGCAGGACCCGCTTGGCCAGGACGAAGAGGTGCACTGCACCGCCGAGATAGGTGCCCATCCAGATCATCGACGTGAGGGTCCAGCGAGCATCCTCCTTCGGTACGTTCTCAAGGGCCCACGAGGCTGCGAGCACCGCTCCCTCGACCGCGAGGTACGCCGCGGCGAAGATCCACAATGTTGTGTTGCGGAGGCGGTAAGCGGCATATCCAATCATGAATGGGATCGGTAACCCGCCGCAGCAGCAGACCGGTATCAGCGCCCAGGCCAGGCTCTGACGCAGGCTCCTCTGGAGGGCGGCCCTATCGGGCCCTACAGTCATGCCCCGCATGATATGTAGGTGTTCCGGCGCTAGCGCTTGCAGCGCGAGGAGTCGTCATCGCGGCCGGGAGGTTCCCCCGTCACTGCCCCAGAGCAGCGTTGACCGACGGGCCGGCCCAGCCCGTTTCGGTCTTCCAGATGACTGAGACATCGAAGAGCGTCTTGATGATCTCGAGCGCCCACAGGTCCTGCGGCTCCTTGGGCAGGACGAGGAACAGGCGGTCGATCTCCTTGTGTTTGCCGCTGGCCCATTCGGCTTCCAGGAGCCGAGGCGCCATGGCGCGGAGCTCGGCGTAGGTGTCGACGCTCTGCGCTGAGATCACGTAGAACCCGAGCCCGCGCTCGTCCTCACAGATGATGTCGGCGTACTGGGTATCCAGCAGGGGCTCGCGTTCGTTGCCGTACAACTCAGCCGCGAGCATGTGCTTGAGACGGGCGTGCGCTGGTTGCTTACGGCTGGCAGCCGCCTGCTCCTTGAGGAAGGCTCGAAACTCATCCCCGTCGGCGAACCGCTCATCCCGGGACGAGGGGACAGCGTCAGTCTTCTTGATCTCGTTCACAGGCACCTTGACAGGCCCGCCTAGTTCGGCAGGCAGAGGGGACGAATGGAGCACCGTCAGGGACTGCGTGCACCGGGTCAGAGCGACATAAAGCTGCCGAAGCCCCGTCGAACTCTGTTCGGCGAACAGATGCGGTTCTACCACCACGACGTGGTCGAACTCCAGCCCCTTCGCCATGTGCGCGGGCATGACGGCGATTCTCTGTCCCATCCCCGGCAACGCCGCCTCCTGGGAAGCGGCGATCCGCTGTGCGAGTTCGTCATGGACCTCGTCCTGCGCCGGAGTCAGGACCGCGACGGAACGCGCCTGGTCGCCGTCCTTGATGGCCAGCCGCTGGGCCCTCGTGACCGTCTCGGTGAGGATGCGCTGTCGGGATACCGGAACGATCTCCAGAGTGTCCGGCGACGACGGTCGGACCGAGGTCGGGATCACCGTGGAGGGCGAAATCTTCGTTCCCAGCATCGCGGCGAAGGTCATGACGTCGGCCGGCACCCGGTAGCCGATGCCGAGTTCGGCGATGTGCCAGCCTTCGGTGCCGGCCAGGATGTCGGCCAGGCGCTCCCAGACGTCGTACTGGCGGATCCCCGTGCTCTGCGCCAGGTCGCCGAGTACCGTCATCGAGCCGGAAGGGCACCAGCGGGCCAGCGACTTGGCCTGCATGGGGGTCAGGTCCTGGGCTTCGTCGATGACCAGGTGGTGGTAGCGCCGTTCGTCATCCCCGGTCAGGAGCCATCGGAGCTCCCCCAGACAGACGAGGTCCTCGGCCGACCACGGTTCGTCCGCGACTCGTTTCGCCTGGGGACGGACAAGCGCGGCCTGCTCGTCGAGGGTGAGCACGCCGAAGGCAGCGGCCGCGAGGCCGTCCTTGTCGGCGAGCAGTTGCCGATAGATCTGCTCTGCGCTGGACGACGGCCAGACGCGGTTGATGAGCGTGGAAACGGCCGCGACCTCCAGTTGGGTACGGAGCCGGGCGTCGGTCTGCTTGACCCGAGTCGCCTCGGCGTACTGGGTCAGCAGCCAGTCGATGACAGTGTCGATGAAGCGGCGGCGGCGCACCTGGTAAGAACCCCTAGCCGCACGAGCCGCCGAGGCCAGCCGGACGAGCTCGACTTTGTCGATCTCCAGCCGCGCACCACGGAAGTTGAAGCCCTCTTTGGCGGCGAGGTCCTCTCGAATGAGGTTCTCGACCGCGTTGTGCAGCACCCTGGCCATCCGGTCGTCCGACTTGACCAGGCGGGTGGCGACCGGATCGGTTCCCCGGACGTCACCTGGCCAGAGCTCGGTGATGTCCACGGTCGCCACACCGCGGCTGCCCATCCGGGGCAGGACGTCTCGAACGTACTGCAGAAACGCCTTGTGGGGGCCGACGACGAGCACCTGGTCCGGGGTGAAGTGCTCGTTGTCCAGCAACCAGGTGACGCGGTGCAGCCCGACCGCGGTCTTGCCGGTGCCCGGACCACCCTGGATGACGAGCACACCTTTTCGTTCGTCGGCGACCAGCTGGAGCTGGTGGCGCTGGATCGTCTCGACGATGTCACGCATGACGCCGTCGCGAGCTAGATCTAGGTCGGCGAGGAGGAACAGGTCGGGCTCGTCGTCGATGACCGGAGCCGGAACGGTTTCCCCTTTGGCGTTGATCACCTGAATCTCGGTGTCGCTGTAGTCGAGAACCTTTGGGCCGTCGCAGCGGAGCTGACGCTGTCGCCGTACATCCGCAGGATCTTCAGGAGTGGCCAGGCGCCAGGCGGTCGCCGCCTTGGACGTCCACTTCACCAACGCCAGCTCGCCCTGGCGGTCTCGTACGGTGGCGCGACCGATGTACCAGGTGAGCCTGTCATCGGGGTCATCAAGGAGGTCGATCCGGGCGA
Organism: Nonomuraea sp. B1E8; assembly: GCF_039871515.1. Classification (NCBI taxonomy): domain Bacteria; kingdom Bacillati; phylum Actinomycetota; class Actinomycetes; order Streptosporangiales; family Streptosporangiaceae; genus Nonomuraea; species Nonomuraea sp. B1E8. The sequence continues at coordinate 27,999 of NZ_JBDPLS010000025.1, forward strand.
TCACGAGGGGGTGGCGGCCGAGATCCTCACGTCGTCCGTACTCCTTCGGAAGATCCGGATGAGAGGACAATCCTGCGTCCGGACAATCCCCGAGGCTGCTCGAACGGAAGCTTTCGATGTCCTTTCGGTCCTGGACGATGCAGTCGTAGATGTGATCCACGGCTTGCTGTTCCTCAGCGATCACCGCATTCCGATCGACCGTGCTCATGTGACCTCCGGGGGAAGCGGTCGATGCCCGGCGTTGGGAGCGGTCCAACGACGGCATATCGAATCGATCTATCAGGTTTTGTGGCCTGTGTCACTAGGTGTGGCACTGGCAGCAGTCTGGACGTCTTTCGAGGAGCATAGCTCAGTGTGACGCCAGTACACAGGTAAATGTTGAGGTGTTGACGCAAACGGTGAACGGCTTCTATCGTCTGGTCCACAAACACCGTCCGCACCTGAAGGCCGGACGAACTGCGCGGACACCCGGTCACTGGGAGACTGGCCCTGGCACCCCTCACGTGAACCGACCGACCCAGAGAGGCCACCACGTGGCGAAGTTGACGTTGCCGCAGCTTGAGCGGCACCTGTTCGGCGCGGCCGACATCCTCCGCGGCAAGATGGACGCCTCGGAGTTCAAGGAGTACATCTTCGGGATGCTGTTCCTGAAGCGGGCCTCCGACCAGTTCGATGTGGTCCGCAGCGAGGTCATCGAGAAGCGGATGGCTGAGGGCAAGAGCCGCGAGGAAGCCGAGCAGCTGGCTGAGGTGCGCGGCTTCTACCGCGGTGACAAGTTCTACGTGCCCCCGGAAGCCCGCTGGAGCCACATCAGGAACGAGTCGCGCAAGAAGAACGTTGGCGACATGCTCAACAAGGCGCTCGGCGCCCTGGAGGAAGAGAACGTCGCCGCCCTCGAAGGCGTCCTGGAGCACATCGACTTCACCCGCAAGGTCGGCCAGTCCACGATCCCCGACAAGCGGCTGCAGCAGCTCATCGACCACTTCAACCGCGTACGGCTCCGCAACGAGGACTTCGAGTTCCCCGACCTGCTCGGCGCGGCCTACGAATACCTGATCGCCCAGTTCGCCGACTCCGCCGGCAAGAAGGGCGGCGAGTTCTACACACCGCGTGGCGTCGTCCGCATGATGGTCCGCCTGGCCAAGCCCCGGCCGGGCATGGCCGTCTACGACCCCTGCTCCGGCTCGGGCGGCATGCTCATCCACACCAAGGAGTACATCGATGAGCACGGCCTCGACTCGCGCGACCTGACCCTGGCCGGCCAGGAGTACAACGGCGGCACCTGGGCGGTGTCGAAGATGAACATGATCCTCCACGGCGTGCTCAACGCCCAGCTGGAAAACGACGACACCCTCGCCGAGCCCCGGCACCTCGTCGGCGGGGAGCTGATGCGCTTCGACCGGGTGCTCACCAATCCGCCCTTCTCCCTCAACTACTCCTCGGCCGACATGAAGCACAAAGAACGCTTCCAGTACGGCTACGCGCCTGAGACCGGGAAGAAGGCGGACCTCATGTTCGCCCAGCACGTCCTGGCGGTGCTGACCCCCGACGGCATCGGAGCCACCGTCATGCCCCACGGCGTGCTGTTCCGCGGCGGCAAGGAGAAGGACATCCGGGAGGGCATCATCAAGGACGACCGCCTGGAGGCGGTTATCGGCCTGGCCCCCAACCTCTTCTACGGCACCGGCATCCCCGCCTGCGTCCTCGTCCTGCGCGGCACCGACCCGCGACCGGCCGAGCGGCGCGGCAAGGTGCTCTTCATCAACGCCGACCGCGAGTTCACCGCCGGCCGCGCCCAGAACTACCTCGATCCGCAACACGCCGAGAAGATCGTCGCGGCGTACGAGGCATATGAGGACATCCCCGGGTTCGCGCGAGTCGTCGACATCAAAGAGCTCGGCGAGAACGACTTCAACCTCAACATCCGCCGCTACGTCGACAACACCCCTCCGCCCGAGCCCCAAGACGTACGCGCTCACCTGCACGGCGGTGTACCCAAGTCCGAGGTCGAGGCCAAGGCGGGGCTGTTCACGGCCTTCGGCATCGACCCGACGACGCTCTTCGCCGAGCGCGACGCCGACTACTTCGACTTCCTCCCCGAGGGCTGGCAGGCCACCGCCGCCCGCCTCCCCACCCTCGCGGAGCCTGCCGTCGCCCGGCTGCGCGAGGCTTTCGATGAGTGGTGGAGCCGCCACAGCAAACGCCTCGTCGAACTGCCCAGCACGCGCAAGGTGATGGAGGTACGCGCAGATCTGCTGGACTCCTTCGTAACCGAGCTAATGCCTATGGACATGCTCGACCGGTTCGAGCTGGCCGGCGTCGTGGCGGCCTGGTGGGGCGAGGCCCAGTACGACATCAAGACACTCGGTCTGAACGGATTCGAGGGCGTGGTGGAAGGCTGGCTCACCACCATCGAGTCGGCCTTCGCGCTGGACGAGGAGGACGTCGAGTACTGGGACAAGCAGAAGATCGCCGCCGAGAAACGCAAGGCCCGCGACCATCGCGTCGTCCCTGCGCTGATCCCCGACTACCTGGTCGAACTCGAAGAGGCCGAGACCGCCTATGCCGAATTGAACGCCCAGCTCAAGGCCGCTACCGCCAAGCCCTCGGAGGACGACGAGGAAACCGACGAGCCCGCCGAGGACCAACTCTCCGAGGCCGCACTCAAGGCACTCAAGTCCCGCACGGCCGCTGCCAGGAAGAAGGTCACCGCGCTGGAGGACCACTTCCTGCCCCGCCTCCGCATGGCCGCTGGCGCCCTGGACGCCTCTGGCCGCCGTAACCTCGTTCTCGACGTGCTCCGGCTACAGATCTCGTCCCGCTTGGATTCCCGTAAGGTCGCCGCCTGCCGGCTTTTCGAGAGCGCGTTCCGTGCTTGGGCCGACAAATATGCGGTTACCCTCCGTGACCTTGAGGCTCAGCGTGAGGCGGCTGCTGCCCGCCTCGACTCCTATCTCAAGGAGCTTGGCTATGTGTGACTCGTACGATCTTTCCCCAGGCTGGACGCGACTGCCCTTGCGAACGCTGCTCAGGCGCCGCAAGGAGCGGGCCACTGGAAAAGAATTGCTTCTCTCGGTCACTCAAACTCGCGGAGTTATTCGACAAGAGGAAGTTGGTAGGAGGGACAGCTCCAACGACGATAAAAGCAGTTATTGGCGTGTTCAGCAAAATGACATCGTCTACAATACGATGCGTATGTGGCAGGGGGTTTCTGGCAGATCCAACTTTCAAGGGATCGTCAGTCCTGCTTACACGGTCTGCGAGCCAATCGGGGAAGTGGAAACACGGTTCCTCGCATATCTGTTCAAGTCGCCGAAATCGATCTCTAATTTCTATCGTCTGTCGCAGGGCTTGGTTAGTGACACCTGGAACTTGCGATACCCAGCCTTCGCATCAATAAAATTTGATGTCCCGCCACTAGCTGAGCAGCGCCGAATCGCGGACATTCTCGACGCCCTCCACCAGCAGATCTCTGCCATCGAAGTGGTGATCGGCAACCTTCGTTCTAGCCACCATGGACTGAGTGAAAGCCTGATGAGGTCAGCGGAAGCCGAGACGATGCCGTTGAGCTCACATCTGACTCGGCCACCAAAGAATGGCTACTCTCCGAAGGAAGTCGACGAGTGGACTGGCCTCGTGGCATTGGGCCTAGGTTGCCTCACGCATGAAGGGTTTCAGCCCCGGCAGCTTAAAAACGTGCCGGCGCGAGATGGGCGCAACGCCTCAGCGATGGTCAACGACGGTGACCTATTGATGAGCAGAGCCAACACCAGGGAGCTGGTTGGACTCGCTGGCGTGTACCGAGATGTTGGCATGCCGTGCATTTATCCAGACCTCATGATGAAGCTCACTCCACTTCCGACATGCCGTACGGAATATCTGGAGCTGCACCTCCGTAGCGACGACATCCGCCGTCGAATCCAAGCGATTGCTCAAGGAACCTCTGAGAGCATGGGGAAGATCAGCGGATCGGAAGTTCAGCGCCTGCCTGTAGCGATTCCATCGCTCGCCGAACAGGACCGGATCCTGAAAATCGTAAATACGAGCCAGGAGGGCATCGAACTTCGCAAACGGGAGCGCGACAAGCTCGCACTTCTCGAACAAGGGCTTGCGGAAGACCTGTTGACCGGTCGAGTGCGGGTCGAGACGGCGGAATCCGTACTGGAAGACCTGTAACTCGGAGGGGCGACAGTAAGTTGTTCTCGTGTTTGGGTGATTGCTGGTGATGACGTTACTTGCGGAGTTAGCGAGGGGAGTCGGACGGTGACCGACTACGAATACTTGCTCGTCGAGAAGCCGCTCATCGAACAGCTCAAGGACATGGGCTGGGAACATCGGGCGGGAGCCGAGCATGGGGCGGTGATTCCGCTCTATCCGAGGCTGTCGGACCGGGGCAGTTTCGACGAAACGATTCTCGAAGACAGGCTGCGTGACGCCATTGAGCGCATCAATGGCACCTGGCTGGACGAGCGCAAGATGAGTCAGGCGGTCAACGCCATCACTCGGATCCCCACGACCAACCTGCTGGAAGCCAACAAGCAGGTCACCGACCTGCTGATCAACGGAATCCCGGTCGAAGACCCGGCGACCGGCAAATCCCGGACCGTGCACTACATCGACTGGAAGAACCGTCCGGGCAACAACGAGTTCACGGCGATCAACCAGTTCCGGGTGGATATCCCGGGCACTGGCGGCCACAAGCAGATCGTCCCGGACGTCGTGCTCTTCGTGAACGGCATCCCCCTGGTCGTTATCGAGTGCAAGAAGACCACCGAGAGCAATCTGGACAAGGCCGTGACCCAGCTTCGTCGCTACCGCGACAGCCGTACTGGGCTGTTCCGGCCGGTGCAGCTGACGGTCGCGACAAGCGGAGAGGACGCCAGGCTCGGCACGTTAACCGCGAAGCTTGAACACTACTTGCCGTGGCGTGACCCGTACCCGATGACGAAGAAGCAGCTCGCCGATCGGCTGGGCAAGGAAGAAGAGCAGCTAAGAAAGCAGGAGGTCCTGGTCGCCGGCGTGCTGGAGCCGGACAACCTGCTGAACATCCTGCACAACTTCGTCACCTTCATGACCACCGACGAGGGTGTCACCATCAAGGTCGCCCCTCGGTACCAGCAGTTCCGGGCGGTCGAGCGTGCGGTCGAGCGGCTGATGTCGGGCGAGCCGGGGCACCGCGGTGGCATCATCTGGCACACCCAGGGATCGGGCAAGAGCCTCACCATGACCTTCCTGGTACGGCGGCTGCGGTCGCTGGACGGGCTGGCGCACTACAAGGTCGTGGTGGTCACCGACCGCACCCAGTTGCAGGACCAGCTCACCGAGACGATGGCGCTGAGCAACGAGAAGGTGGACGTCGCCAAGAACACAGCACGGGCCAAGACCTTGCTCGGACGCAAGGGCCCTGGGCTGGTCTTCGTGATGATCCAGAAGAACCAGGGCGGTCAGCTCAAGGACCGCATGGAACTGGGTGAGATCAACACCGACGAGTCGATCGTCGTACTGATCGACGAGGTGCACCGCTCGCACACCGCCGCACTTGGCGCCAACCTCCGCCAGGCCATGCCGAACGCCGCCCGGATCGGCTTCACAGGCACCCCCATCATGAAGAAGCGGGGACAGCGGAAGACCAGCGTGGAGCTGTTCGGACCGTTCATCGACACCTACCGCCTCCGGGAAGCCGAGGAGGACGGCGTGATCGTGCCGATCCTCTACGAAGGCATCAAGGTCAAGGGTGCGCTGCAGAACGGCCAGGACATGGACGAGCTCTTCGAGGAGGAGTTCGAGGAGCTGACCGACGAGGAACGCCTGCAGCTGCAGGCCCGCTGGGCCACCAAGGGCAACGTGTCGGCGGCGCGGAAGCTGGTAGACGTCAAAGCCAAGCACATGCTCCGGCACTACGTGGACAAGGTGCTGCCCGAGGGCTTCAAGGCGCAGGTGGTCGCTTACGACCGGGAGACGACCGTACGGTATCGGGAAGCGCTCATGGAGGCCCGCGACGAGCTGGTCCGGGACATCGAGAAGCTCCCGCCGCACCTGCTCACCCGGGCCATCGAGGAGCTGAAGCCGCGTCAGGCCCAGCTCGTGAAGGCCCACAAGCAGCTCGAACTGTTGAAGCGGATGGACTTCGTGCCGGTGATCTCCAAGGGAGACACCGAACACGAGGACCGCTACGCCGAGTGGACCGACGAGGCCAAGCAGAAGACCCGGATCGAGGGCTTCACCCGGCCGTTCGGGGAGAACGACATCGCCTTCGTCATCGTCAAGTCGATGCTGCTCACGGGGTTCGACGCGCCGATCGAGCAGGTGATGTACCTCGACCGGAAGCTGGAGATGCACGACCTGCTCCAGGCTGTGGCGCGAGTGAACCGTACGGCCGGCAACAAGCCCTTCGGGTACGTAGTGGACTACCGCGGCGTGGCCCAGAACCTGGTAGAGGCGCTGCGTATCTACGCCGACGAGGAATTCGAGACGGACGAGAGCCTCGACGTCTCGGGCGCGCTGCGCGACCTGAAGACGGAGATCGGAAAGCTGGAGCCGCGCCGGCAGCGGCTTCGGATGATGTTCCGCGACTACACCGACGTCGAAGGCTGCGTGCAGGAGCTGGCGGATCCGCAACTGCGTGACCGGTTCGGCGTCGAGCTGGCCCGGTTCTCCCGGACAGTCAACACCGTCCTGCCCGACCCGGCGGCTACCCCGTACCTGGCCGACGCCAAGCACTTCGCCGTCATCAGGTTCACTGCGAACCGCCGCTACCGGATCGACGGCGGTGAGTTCGACCCGGGGGCGTACGGACAAAAGATCAAGCTGCTCATCGACCAGCACATCACCTCGCTCGGCATCGAGCAGCAGCTGCCGCCCATCGCACTGACCGCGACGAACTTCGCCGAACAGGTCGAGGCGATGACCGGCGGCTCACGGGCCAAGGCGTCGGAGATGGAGAACGCCATCCGGCATCACATCACCGTCAACGCCGGCCAGGACCCAGCCCGCTACCAGTTGCTGAGCGAGCGACTGGAACAGATCCTGACCGAGCTCAAGGATGACTGGGACGCCCAGCTGCTGGCGTTCAAGGACCTGATGGCCGACGTGGTGGAGGACCGGCGGGACAACCCCCACGAGTTCAGCCCCGCCGAATTCGCCCTCTACGGCGTCCTGCTTCAGGAACTGGCCACCTCCGACGCGGACCTGGAAGACCAGCGGTTCGTCAAGGCCACCCGGGAGATCATCCGGCTGGCCGGCCGGACCATCCACCGGCACGGCTTCTGGGACAAGCGTCCCGACGTCGCCGACTTCCGCGACGAGATCTTCGAGATCCTCGTGACCGCTGACCTCGGCGATGTCCATCAGCTGGAGAAGGTGGCGGACAAGGCCCGGGACGCTGTCAAGAACAACCACGCGACGATCCCCAAAGCCTGACCCTGGCATGCTGGTGACCGTGAGTGAAATACCGGGAGTCCTGCGAGTCGGCGACCTGGAGGTCGCCGTCTCGGTGAGCGATCGGCGCAAGAGCGTGCGCCTGACCGTCGAGCGGGACGCCTCGATTACCGCGGTCGTCCCACCCCAACTGTCGAAGTCCGAGCTGACCAAGGTGGTGGAGACCAAGAGACCCTGGCTGTACGGCAAGCTCGCGGAGAAGCGGGAGCTGGGCGACGCCCCACCCGCCAAAGAGTTCGTCACCGGCGAGGGATTCCGCTATCTGGGTCGTTCCTATCGCTTGCGCCTTGTGGACGCCGGCGAGGTACGGCTCATCCGGGGTCGTCTGGAGTTGCCCAGAGGAGGCAGCGCCAAGGAGCTTGTCGGTTGGTATCGCCGCGTCGGTCACCCCTGGCTGTCGAAACGAGTGCGTCCCTGGGCGACCCGGCTCGGTGTCGAGGTGAGCGGATTGCGCGTCCGACCGCTCGGTTACAGATGGGGATCATGTTCGCGGGACGGGCACGTCAACATCCACTGGGCCACCATGCAGTTGCCTCCGAGCCTGATTGACTACGTGCTTGTTCACGAGCTTTCGCATATTCAGAGACCTGATCACGGACCCGAGTTCTGGAGCACCGTAGAGCGGGCGCTGCCAGGGCATGAGGATTATCGCGAGCGGCTCCGCCGTGCCGGAAATGAGCTTTGGTTGCCGGAGGAGGGGCTCTGATGCAAGACGACGTCCTGGTCAATGCCGTTGACATCGCACGGATGGCCGACGTCGGTCGCGCCGCGGTGAGCAACTGGCGCAAGCGGTTCGACGACTTTCCCCAGCCTGTGGGTGGCACTGCCTCAAGTCCTGCCTTCTCGCTGAGTGAGGTGGAGCAGTGGCTCCGTGATCATGATCGTTATGTCGAAGTGTCACCGCTGGAACGGTTCTGGCAGCGATTGCGCAGCAGCACTGACGACCTGCGTCTAGGTGAGGTAGTGGCTGAGGTCGGTGCGGTTCTGCTGGGGGAGAGCGCCGAGCTTGACGAACCTCTGGCCAGGGAGGCTCGCGAAATCGGGCAGGCGGAGGGCGTGGTCGCCGCGTTCGACGGGATCTGCGAACGTTACGTCGATCTCCATTCCCGTCGCCTGCTGGCCACTCCGCCGGCAGTGGCAAGGCTGATGACCGCGATCGGTGGGACGGAGGGCGGCACGGTTCTCGATCCGGCCTGTGGAATCGGCACGATATTGCTGGCAACTCGTGGCAGCCAGGTAGCGGGCCAGGAGCTGAATGAGAACGCCGCAAGATTGACCAGCGTCCGGCTTCGGCTTCATGGCTATGAGGCGCAGGTCGAAGCCGGTGACTCACTACGCGTCGATGCCTTTGCCGGCGTTCAGTTCGACGCCGTGGTGTGCAATCCGCCGTTCAACGAGCGCGGCTGGGGATACGAGGAGCTGACCAGCGATCCACGTTGGGAATTCGGATTGCCACCACGCGGTGAGTCCGAACTCGCCTGGGTGCAACACTGCCTGGCGCATGTGAGGCCGGGCGGGCTCGTTGTGATCATGATGCCGAGTGTGGCTGCCAATCGCCGTCCTGGCCGGCGAATACGAGGAAATCTGCTGAGGGCCGGAACATTGCGAGCCATCATCAGCCTTTTTCCCGGCGCTGCTCCCGCCTCCAGCGGGCCGCCCGACCTGTGGGTGTTCCGCAAACCTGCCGAGGGAGAGGAACCGCCGTCGGACGTGTTGATGGTCGACGCGGGCGAGGACCTAACCATGGCCGAGGCGGCATGGCGGGCCTACTACGAGAACGCAGAGCTGCCGGAGAACAGCCGGGTGGTGCGGATCATCGACCTTCTCGATGAAGAGGTCGATCTGACGACGAGCCATCGAGTAGTTACGCAGGAACCCACCTCCGGGTACCTTGCGATGAGTGATCGCCTGTCATCAGTGGTGAAGCAACTCAGGCTTCCTCGGATCGCGGCAGAACCTCGCCGAGATCTTGCCATGACCAACCTCGGCGAGCTGGCCCGGGCAGGAGTCGTCACCATCATGCAAGGTCCGCTCAAACTCCCGAAAGACGGTGACCTTCCCGTACTCACGGCGAAGGACCTCCTGCTCAACCGAGAACCCACTGGCCGCACCCACGATGCTCCAGGACTTGTCCGTATTGAGGAGGGCGATGTGATCGCCTCCCTGCTCCTTTCCAGTGGCGCATTGCCACGGGTGATGACCGAAGCAGGCGCCGTACTCGGATCGCAGCTGCTACTTTTCCGAATGGATCCGGAGCGTCTCGACCCCTATTTCCTGGCTGGTTGTCTACGTGTCGAAGGTGCCACGGGGAGCCGTCATGGCTCGGCTGCCAGGAGAGACCCACGGCGGGCGTCACTTCTCAGGCTGTCGATCGAGGAACAACGCCGGTACGGAAAGTCGTTCGCTCAGCTTCTCGCGCTTGAGGACACGGCCAGAGCGTTGCGGGAGATCAGCGATAATCTTGTCCTTGCCGGGATTGACGGGCTTCTCGACGGGAGTCTGATCCCGGAGTGACCCCGGGAGGCATGGTGTCCCACTTTCTCGGTCGTTATCGGCTTGACCAGTATCGACTCGGTCGTGGCGGGATGGGCGAGGTGTGGGGAGCCGACGACATCGTGCTCGCCCGGCGAGTGGCGATCAAGTTCGTCCTTCTGCCGGACGCGGAGCTGCATCAGAGGTTCGCCCGGGAAGCCAAGGCGCTTTCCAGCTTGGCTCACCCGGGCGTTCCCGCGCTGTACGACTTCGGGACGGATAACGGCAGCCACTACATGATCATGCAGTTCATCGAAGGGAACGGCCTGCATGACGTCATTGCCGAACACGCGCCGCTCTCCATCGGCTGGGTGGCGTCCATCGGCGCCCAGATCGCGACCGTCCTCGAGGCCGCTCATGAGCAAGACATCCTGCACCGGGATCTGAAACCGTCCAATCTCATGCTCTGCCGAGACGGCTCGATCCGGGTTCTGGACTTCGGCTTGGCGTTCATGCATGACGCGGACATGACCACGCTCACCCAGACCGGGCAGCAGCTTGGCACTGCCGCATACATGTCTCCCGAGCAGGTCGAAGGCAAGCGGGGCACCGTGCATGCCGACATCTATGCCTTGGGGTGCGTACTCTACGAAGCGGCAACCCGCCATCCGCTGTTCACCGGTCCCAATGATCACAGCGTGAAGACGCAGCACATCACCACGTCCCCGATGCCGGCCGGACGGCACCGGCCAGACATCCCACGTGGGCTGGATGAGCTGCTGATGGCGATGGTGGAGAAGGACCCGGCCGACAGGCCAGCCAGCGTTCGCGAGGTGTACGAGCGGCTCACGCCGTACCTTTCCGGAACCGAACCGCTGGGTGACATGACGGATCACCTCGCGAGTCCCTTGCTCCTGTACGCCCGCGCGCTGAGCCGAACCACCATCACAGGCCCGTCGATGTCAGCGACGAAATCGGGGGGAGTCCGGGATGATTTCAGTCAGGGTGATGCACGGCGTGCTCGCCGCGAAGCGCAGACGCTGATTCGGGAGTCCCGGTACAGCGAAGCGACGTCGATGCTGGAGGATGCCCTTGCCCGTACGCCCGACGCGCCTGGACTGCGGGAACACTTGGCCGAGGCATATATGGCGGCAGGTGATTACTATCGAGCTGCCCAGGGATATCGCGAGCTGGCGGCATCCAGAGAGCCAGGCCAGGCCTTCCACTACCGGCTCCAGGAGGCCACCTGCCACGCTCACCTCGGGGACACTGATCTGGCACTGCATCTCATGACGGCGCTGGTGGCCGACGTCCCAGCGGAGGATGACCCGCAAGCGCTGGAACTCCGACGCCAGATCGGCGAGCTGGAGCTAAGCGCGCGCTTCTTGGATCGGGCGCGACGCACCCTCGCGGCGCTGCTATCCGATCTTGAGCGCATCTATGGCGCTGATCATGCTGCGACAGAGCGCGTTCGGGAACTCCTCACTTCGACGTGATCAGGTCGGACCCGTGACCGTCTACGCCATCCGGGTTTGCCAACCTGGCCTGCCGGCCTCGCCAGACTTCTTGCCGACTGCGAACGCCGGAGCCGGAGTGACGGCCAGTCCGGGGTCTGGCTGGCAGGGAATGTCTCGATGCCCCTCGTTAGGAGGACATCGGTGGTGGGATTGAGCCGCGAAGAATTTGGCGACCGGCTCATAGAAGCTCGCGGAGTGCCACTTCGCCCTTGTCCACGGCCGCGGTGAGAGCCTGCATGTGGACAGATGAGAGTCTCCCGGCACCGAGCCCTGACGCGAGTAGAAGCTCGTCGAGACTCTGTCGTTGCCCACCGGTCAGACGTGAACGCACCAAGCGATGGTTCAGGACATCGCGAGCGGCGTAGGCGTCGAGGGTGGCCACGTCGACGATGGCCTCCTGCAGAAGGAGAATGTACGGGCTGGTTCGGTCATAGGCCAGGTCGAGCGCGGTCAGACCGACTCGGGTCTGGAACGCGGCGGTAGCGGGGTCAGGCGGGGTCATCAGCACGAGTGCCTCCTGCAGCGCAAGCTCCAGCTCAGGCTGTGGCACCGGTGACGTCACTGGCCAGCAGTAGACGCGCAGGAGAGCCGCGATGGCGTCCTCCCACGGTTCTGCAGGAGCGGTGGACTCGATCGTTGCGCGAGCCTCCCGGTCGAGGCCGCGTTCCATCAGGGACATGATCAGGATTTGGCGGCCGTCGAGGAGACGATTGCCGACGCCGCGGTGCGCGGCCATGGTTTCGGCAGCTTCGGTCCAGCGGCCGACCCTCGCCAGGGCCCTGGCACCGTCGATAAGCACGGCGACCCACAGCTCCTTGCAAACCTTTCGGTGGTCCGCATCTGTGCCGATCAACACCGACAGATCGACGTTGTGGTTGCGGATTTCGGCTGTACCGCGCCGCTGGGCAGCGTGGTACAGCCGCCTGAGCAGGTCGTAGGCGCCTGCGCCGTCGCCTTCGCGGATCAGCTGCCGGGCAATGTTCACCAGCGGCATGAGTGCCATCACGGCGATGTCCCCTGTGAGGTTGCCGGCTTCGGCGAAGATCTGGTGCTGCCTCCAGCACAACTGCACGGCCAAGTCGGGCATCCCGACGTCGGAGGCGATCAACGCGGCGTAGTTGAGGACCCCGCTGGCGCGGGTCACCAGATCGCGGTGGCTCGCACCAGCGGGCGCGACGGTCAACTCGGTCAGTTGGGTGATGCGTTCGGCCAGGGGGAGCCCAGGTGCCTTGGGTCGGCGGACCAATGGGATACGGTCGGCTATCGCGGGGATCATCGGCTCAGCTCCTACGCGGCCAGTCGACAACGAGTCGGCTGTAGGTCTTGTCGATGACGAAGCGCGAATCGGCGGCCGCCAGTTGGTCGCGGGCCTCGCCTACAGCCATGCGGAAGCTGGGCTCCGGGGCGTTGTTGCCCCAGTCGCGGTCCCACTCACCGATCTCGGTGGAGACCTGGTCGGCGAGCTCGGCGGCGTGCGGGCCGTGGCCGATGACGCCGATCTCCCAGAACCTGCCCTGCTCGTCCTCGCCTTCGCGCACGGTCAGGTAGGCCAGGGTGTCACCGTCGAGCGCGGCCATGGAACCCCAGCCGAAGTGCGGGGTGAATCCGGGGCGGGACCCGGGCATGCGAGACAGACCGTTCGGAAGCACGCACGCCAGGTACAGGTACAACCACTGCCAGGGGTCTCCCTGGCGGAACTTAACGCCCGAGTAGACCTTGACCTGCGGCTGGTCCAGAACGGTACGGAGAGCGTCGCGGTCAACGTTCTGCTCACTGAAGGTCTCCAGGCGGACGTTGCCCTCACCGGCCATGGGCACGAGGGTGTAGATATCGTCGCAGATCCCTTTGCGCAGGGGTACGAACGTCGCCATCTCGCACGAGACGGTCTTCCAGGTTTGGCCATCGCGTTCGAAGGCGAAGGATCGCGAGATGCTGCCGCGGATTCGCATCGGGATGACCAGACGTCCGTCGAGGGCGAGTTGCTCAAGGACCCGCTCGGGGATGTCGCCGGTTCCGACGGTGAACTGGATCCGGTCGAAGGGGGCGTGTTCGGGGAGCCCTGCGGCGCCGTCACCCAGCACCACAGACACGTTCGAGGCGCCGGTCTGCGCCAGGTTCTTCGCGGCGTGGTCGACGAGATCTTGGTCGACGTCCACGGTCCACACGTGGCCGCCGGGGGCAACGAGTTCTCCGAGCAGGCGTGCGTTGTAGCCGGTGGCGGCCCCGGCTTCCAGGACCTTGTGGCTGGGCCTGGCACCCAGCTGCTCCAACTGGGTGGCGACAATCGAGGGCGCGGAGATGCAGGAGATCATTTCGCCTGTCTCGTCGTGCTTGATGGGCACGGCGTCGTCGACGTACGCGGTCTGAGGGTCGACACCGGGGAGGAACCGGTCGCGTTCGGTGTTCCGGAAGGCGGCGATGGTTTCGGGCGTGCGCAGGTGGCCACCGTCGATGAGATGAGTCACGAGCGCTTCGCGCAGGTCGGCGGAGTCGGTGGCAGGGGTCAAGGTGGTCTCCATTCGAGTGACGTTGAATACCGGGGACGTGGACGGGCGGGTAGACACGTGGGCGTTCTCCCTGCTGGCGAAGGCGACTTGGAACCCCAGCCATGCGGTTGCGGCCTGCTCGTCGGCGGATACTCCTGCGCGGTTGAAGGCGAAGATCGCGTGGTGGGCTAGAACAGCGCGCAGGCCGCGTGTCAGCCGCCCATCGGTAGCCAGTTGCCTCAGCTGGCGTCCGGCCTCGTGGAATGCGGCGACGCGCTCGGTCCAGCCGGGCTCGGCGTCCTGTCGTTGGGCGGCGTCGGCGTTCATCAGGCGCCGCATCGCCGTAACGGCACCATCACGCGCGGCGCCGGTGGGCGGGATGACGGGTGGCCGTAGGGAGCCGAGCTTCGCCCAGACGTCGCCGATCTCGAACGGATCGAGGCCGGCGGCCCGGTTCATGGTCGAGATCAGCAGCACACAGCGTTCCCGGGCACCGCGATCGCCCGTTTCGGCCAGTGCGGCACGGCTGTCCGCGCAGAACACGTCGTGGGCGACATTCATGCCTTCTGGGCCGCCGAACGCTTCGATCTCCGGCTCGTAAATGCCGCCGACCCAGCCGCTGGCCAACTGGTCGGCGACGAGTCCGTCCAGCAGGTCTGCCACGGAGCGTTCGGTGCGCAACCGCAGCCCCGCAGCCTTTCGCAGGAAGTGGAACCGCTGGTCGTGGAGTGCGGACGACAGCGCCTGGGCAGCCTCCGGACTCACTCCGGCATCGCCTGGGAACGACACGCTGGCATGCCACCAACCCTTCTCGGCGGTGATCGGAAGGTCCTCGTCGTCGACGACCATGGTTGGGACGCTCCTTGACAGTGGGTGATCGGATCGCGAGAGGGGCAGGTTCAGGTGATCAGGAGCGCTCTGGTCCAGCCCGTGGTGTTCGTGCCGTCCAGCGCCAGTTGCGCGCCCGCCCGTCCTTCCATGAATCCCGGCTTGGACAGCCGATCCAGGTCAATAGTCAGGCTCTTGTTCAGCTCTTCGATGAGCGGCGAGTATCGGCCCGGAGCGGCGCTGTCGGAGGCGACGGCGTGGGCAACGGTCAGCAGGCCGGCCCAGCCATGGCAGAGTGAGGCATCGGTGACCTGACCAAGGCGGGTCCGATCGGTGAGGGCACCCACAACGGCGTTCTCTGCCGCGAGTCGGCGGGCCGGATCGCCCAGGGCGATCCCTGCCAGTTGCTGGGCGCGAGCGATGCCGAGCTCGCCGTAGCACCATGACGGTCGCGCGACATGCGGCTTCGGCGGCTCAGGGGTAGACAGCTGGTCGCGAGTGGTCCAGTAGCAGCATCCGTACCGGTCCAGCCAGCGCACGCACACCTCGATGGCGTCATGCTGGCCCGGCACTGGAACACCGCACCGGACGGCGAGGGACAGCACTGCCAAAGGGCCGGCGATGCCGTGCGCGACGCCGTTGTTGCCGTGTCCGCCGATCAGCTCCTCGTCAGCGGGCCCACGGTCCGACCACCAGCCCGGTAGCTTCCGGCCTTCCACGCGGACCGGCTGGCAGAGGGAGACCAGGTAGGCCAGCACCTCCTTCAGGAGAGGTGAGTCGCCATCACGCGCCAACAGCAGCGCGCCCAGCCCGGTCAACCCCCGGATGAGGTCAAACTCCGCAAGATGCGGAAGAGCCCCGGAAGCCTGCCGCCGATGCGCCGCGGCCAGTCGGGCGACCACCACACGGTCGACCGCGTCCTGCACGGCCCGATCGGCGAGACCGGCACGGCCGAGCACGAACTCCAGCGCAGGGGCGCCGTGGAACAGCGACGCGTTGCCTCCAGCGCTGACGCCGCCCGCGACCGCCTGCTCAAGCTGCATTCGAGCGGATGCGACGTCACCCCGCTCGATGTGTAGCAGCGCCACCCCGAGCGCCCCCTCGGACAGATCCTGCGTCCTGGGTACGGTCGCCGTCGCCTTCATGAGCGTGCCTGCAGGGGGATGACGAGACTGTGGGCCCGGCCGCCGATCCAGCCATCGGCATGCGGCGGCGGTGCCTCCTGCAGGACAGCGACACCGGTCGGACTGGCGACAAGGTGGGTGCGCAGGAGGTCCAAGTGCATGTCCTGGCGTAGATCGAGGGAAAGCTGCTGGTCGTCCTCGGCCAGGAGCACACGATCCGGCACGCCGAACCGGTCCATCCAGGCGTGCAGTTGTCCGGCCCACTCCTCCAGCGTCGCGGTACGGCAGGGCAGTTCCCGAGCCTGCAGCTTCCATCGTGCGGACACCAGGATCGAGCGCCGGTAGTGCAACGCCGGAGTGAACGGAAGGGCCCATGCCGCGCCCCAGTCGAACCACGTCACCTGCGGAGCTCCGGCCCGGCTGATCTCGGCGAGGAACCGGGCCAAAGGAGGGGTGTAGTTGTTCCATAGGAAGTTGATCGCGGTCGGTGCAAGCAACTCCAGATGCTTCCCTGTGGCGGCCTCGGCCAGATAGAGGCGGCCATCGAGGATGCCGACAGCCAGATCGGACGGGAACAGCACTCCCTCTCCGCGGTGCCGGAACTCCCCGACGCTGACCAGCCGGGGGAGCACCTGCGGGGCACGGGTGAGCAGGTCGGCCTGGACGCGGCCGGCGTGGAAGGACAGCTGGACCAGCTCTGCGTCGGGCTCGACCGTGGGAAGGCCGGCGCACGCCGCGCCGGTCTGGGGGAACAGATGCCAGAAGCGGCCCGTCATCGAGCCGGCCGCCCGGGAGACGGTGGACAGCCGAAGACGGAAGTCCCCGCGCTCCAGTGCCTGCGTTGAGTCGGCCTGGACCTGCACGCACAGTTCGAGATGGGGCGGGACGACCGTACCCTTGCCCGCGGCAGCCTCCAGCCGCTCGATCATCGCGGCGGACAGGACCACCGATCGGCTGCCCTCGACAGCCGCGGTGCCGGCCATCTCAAGAAGGAGCCTGTCTCGTCGGGTCATGGGCCGGGGTGGCTCGAAGACCTGGCCGAATCCCTGGGGAAAGCCCAAGCCCTTGTCGGGATCGGTCACCAGCTCCAGCGGCACCTCGGCGCCCTCGCCGTAGCGGTCGGCGAATTGTTCTGCGTAGCGGCGCCATGCCGAGGTCCCGGCTGGATACATGGCGAGCCGGGTCAGGACCGTCGCTGCGGTTTCCGCCTCTGTCACTACCGTGTGCGGGAGCCGCACTGTCGCGTCCAGCCGCAGGTCCGGTGCCGCCGCTCTGTTCTGGATCTCCCGCAGAGCGGTCGGCAGAGGGTCGGCTGGATCGACGACGGTGGCCGGCGCGCGCAGCGACGACCGCAGCAGCCGCACCCGCAGAAGCTCCACCAGCAGCCCAGCCCGGCGGCGCTCGTCCGTGTCAGGAAATTCGGCGGTGAGCTTGTCCGCAAGGGCTGAGTACTGGATCGGTGATCGGGCCGCGTCCAGCACCAGCGCGACTGCGGGCGTGACCGCGAGGGAGAACTCCGAGGCGCCCTCGGAGGGAACGTAGACGCGCCCGCCCCGTCGACGTGCCAGGTTGTTGAGACATACGTCGACGTCGGCCATCCGCTCGGCGTTCGCCTCCCAGTCGCTGATCGTCGCGTCCAGAGCTACTGGGTCCGGCCGGGTGGCAGCCCGGTGCCGCTCCCCGAAGTGGACCTCGCCTACGCCGCCGAACTCGGTCAGTGCGACCCCCGCGAACAGGCCGTAAGGCGTCGAGCGGCGCGCGTACCTGATCGCGTACCGGGCGGTGGCCAACGCCGCCCGGCGCACCCGGCGTACCTTCGGAGAGTGCCCGTCGAGGATCGCCTGGACCCGGCGGGCCAGGTCCGGGCTGGCGCCGGACACCGCCTGTTGAAAGGCGTCATCAGCCCACACCGCGGCCAGCCACGAACGCCAGCGTTCGAGCGGCGCTGCGGGTCCAGGCCAGGGCGGCAGGTTCGGTCCGGTGAGGTTCGCCGCGGCGCGCAGCATCCCCTGGCCGGCACCTCGATACAGGCTGTGCCGTGAGCGCGTCATCACCCACACTCCGTTCTGATAGGAGGGCGAGGGCCTGAAGGCTCGGTTCCTCTGGCCCTCGCCGCCGGGCTGACCTGGACTACGAGGTGGTGCAGGCGCTCGGGCAGGAGCTCCCGCAGTTGTCGCCTGTGCTGCACATCAGCACTGTTTCGGTGGCCGGGGTGTTCTCGATGAAGGTGATGTCGAGCTGGAACGGGTCGTCAGCGTTGTCGGTGGCGGGGTCATGAGCGGTCGCCGTGGAGCTGGGCATGGGCCTTTCTCCTCACTGTGACGGGATGGGTGATGCCACCTGGCGGTGCGGAGGCGTGCCCGCATCCGGCCAGGAGATCGTGATGCGAGTGTGCTGCTTCGTGATGACCCCGCCCGCGGGCGGCACGTCGGCCGGGGCATCGACTGGCCAGACCGCGAAGCTCGGGCCGGGCCCGCCGCGGTAGTCGCGGTCCCAGACCTGGACTTGCTCCACGATGGCTCGGGCGACTTCGCGGCCGTGTGGGCCATAGCCGTGTGCGCCGAACTCGACGATTCCCTCCCCGGCTGTCGGCCGGATGGACAGGTAGGCGAACGAGTCGTCCTGCGCTGTCGCGAAGGGGAACCAGCGGCCTCCCGCTTCGGAGACGATGCCGGGGTCTTCGCCACCAGGGGTGTTCACGGTCATATTGCAGAAGCCGGGCAGCGCCGTCGCCATCCACAGGGGCAGGTCGGGGAACGGCTCGGCACGAGTCACGGTCACCCCGGACCAGGCCGCTGCGGGCCGGCTGGCGAGAACGCCGTCCAGTGTGCGCGGTTCGGCAAGGTTGCCGTCATCGAACCGCAGCCCGACCTTGTCACCGTTCAGGAGCCGAACGTGCTCGTCGTGGGCGCCCGCGCCCTGCATCTTGACGAAGCCGCAGACCCCCTGCGAAAGGCTGACCAGGTGATCATTGATGCGTTCGAGAGCCAGAGAGCGGGTGATGCCCTTCAACCTCAGCGGGACGACGATTCTGCCGCTCTTGGCAAGCTGCTCGCGCCAGGCCGGAGGGATGTCCCACGCGCCCACAGTGACCATGATCCGGTCGTAGGGGGCGTTGTCCTTCCAACCGTGTTCGGCGTCGGCCGTGACGACCTGCACCTGCGGATACCCGGCGGCGTCCAGGCAGGCGCGGGCCCGGCTCGTCACGTCGGCGTCGATGTCCATGGTCGTGACCTGACCGGCCGGGCCGACCAATTCTGAAAGCAGGGATGCGAAGTAACCACCTGAGCCGACCTCCAGCACGCGCATCCCCTGACCGATGTCGGCCTGCACGAGCTGCATGGCCTGGATGTCGGGAGCGGACATGGTGGAGATCAGTGCGCCGTGTTGGCTGCGTTTGACTTCGACGATGTCCAGCGCGTACGCCGCCTCCGGCGTCACCTCGGGGGCGAAGAGGTGCCTGGGGACCTTACGGATCGCGGCCTCGACCGGCGCGGGGAGCGGGAATCCCCACTCTTCGCATCGGGCCGCTACGGCGGTAGTCATGGCGTCACGCAGCGGGGCGGCGTTCTGGCCGTCGTTGTCGGTCGTCACAGGCGGGGTCCCCTCCTCTTGGTCGTGATGGGCAACCGGTCGATGCTGGCTGCTGGTCTGCTCGGCCTGGAGCAGCCGCGCCGAGGAAGTCGTCAGGTTCTAGCCCTTCTCGGCGGCGCAGATGGTCGAAATGGTGTGCTGCGGCGAGCGCGAGGTAGACATCGAGGGCCTGGCGGTAGAGGCCGCGTCTGGCCTCCTCATAGCTGCCCTCCTCGGCTTGGCGGAGGACGAAGTACTGGCCGCCCTCGGACGCCAACTCGAACCGGCCGCAGCATGAGGTGTAGGCGATCCGGAGAGTGCCGCCGTGGGCGACGTACGGCGTCCACTCGAACGTGTCGGCCGTGTGGACGTCAGCTCGCCTCTCGTGGCGGGCAGGCTGTGTCATCTGCTGTCTCCGTGCTCGATTCGGCGCATGGGTGGTGCGGGCGATCGAGCGGTAACCCGCGAACGGGCTCCGTCAGCGGGTGTCGGGCTGCGGACGGGGACCTCTGACAGCCCACGCCCTGTCTGATCATCTGGCCGTTCCCTTTTGTGGGCCGGAAGGCGATTCTCGGCAAGCGTCAGTGGATATGTCGCGGGTGAGACCCGGCTGGGTCTTCCACTGCGCCTGGATCGCGTCGCCCATGAGGCGCAGCAACTCCTCTGGGTGCTCAGCCTCGACTCTGATACCGCCCTGGGCACATGGGCCTCTGTAGAAGGCGACGAGGGAGCGGCCGTAGGGCGAGTACATCAGCCACCAGTCGGGAAGGCGACGCTGGAGGCTCTCCACGTACCCCCTCCCCAGCTGATCAGCGAGGGCGTCGCTCTCGTTGGCCAAGGTCATGTTGATCTCCGGATGGAACATCGGAAAGGATGCAGGGCGGGCTCGGCCAGGCCGCCAGGTAGGTGGTTATCGTGCGGACAGCGGCAGCCGGTCCGGCAACGGCACAGCACATGAGCGCGGACGTGGCGCTGCAGCAGTCGCCCGGCGAAAGGCGCCGCGAACGAGGAACAGGCGCACTCCAATGGCGCCTATCTGTTCTCTACGTCGGGCAGCGAGATGCTTCTCGCCCAGATGGCCGGCGGTCGGCAGGACCACTCCATAAGCGCTGGACAAGGTGAGGACGTCCAGCAGTCCCGTGAACGCCGAGTCGTCACCGGGCTTGCCTTCGCGATCCTTGAAGATGTCGCAGAGCTGCAGTTCATGCTGGTCGCAGTATTGGGCCAGCGTCACCGTGAGAGCGGCGTAACGCTCAGGTGTCGAGCGGCGCGGCCGCAGGTACCCGTAGACGATGGGGCCGTCCACTGGATGCTGCTCGGTGAGTGTCGACACGGTAGCCGTCCCTTTTGATGGTGGGGGTGATGGCCTGCTCTTCGAGCATGGACAGCCCAAGCCCGGCTGGATACGACCCGCTGTCGCACTTCCGTTGCACTTCCGTAGTCCCTTGGTACCTCTGCGTGCTTCCATGGCCGTGGAAGGGAGCAACGACGTGACGACCGTGCACGAGTGGAGCGGCCTCGAAGCGCATGCACTACGTCTTGCTCTACGGATGAGCGTGCGCGTGTTCGCCCAGCACCTCGGCGTCGCTCCCCGCACCGTGGCCAAGTGGGATCAACTGGGCTCTGCCACCCGGCCACGCCCCGACACCCAGGCCATCCTGGACACCGCGCTGGCACGCGCAGACTCGGCCACCCACCTGCGATTCGAGACCCTGCTCCTGGAGCTGGGCCAAGACGCCGATCAAGGGCTACGAGTCACCCGCGTGGGACCACGCGCATGGGACTACGAGACGTGGACGGACGACCTCGACCGGGTCGTCGTCGCGCTCAGCCGACAGAGCTTCAACTACGCTGCCGACCTGCTGAACCGATGGCTCGCCCGCTACGACCCACACGCTCTGGACGACAAGGGCCTGTACCTGTTCGCACGGTCGACGACGCTGCTGGGTGACCTCCAGCGTGACCAGGGCGCAGTCGCCGGTCCTCTGTCCGCTCGCCGTTCCTATCTCAACGCGCGCTCGATCTACGGCCAGCTCGACATCCCTCGCCGTATCGCTCAGCTGGACCTGTCACTGGCGGTGGTCACAGAGATGTCGGGTGGGTTGGACGAGGCCGCCAAGGAGTATGAGGCGCTTGCGGTGGACGACCGGCTCTCGCCGCGCGACCGGACGCGAGCCCGCCTGTGGGTCGGGACCGCATTGAGCAAGAACGACAGGAACGACTATGCCGCCCGGCTGATGACGACGGCCATCCGCGAGTTCGAGAGCCTCGGGGAACCCGAGGACTGGTCCGTCGCGCACCAGAAGCTCGCCCTGGCCCACCGTGGCGCCGGGAATCTTTCGGAGGCCCTACGCCTCATCGATCTCGCCCGTGCCACTGCGGTCACCGACGCGCCCATGCAACGGGTCCGGCTGGAGACGGCTTACGGGCACATCCTGCTTTCGGACCGGGCCACCGTGGATGATGGGCTGATGATCCTCGACCGTGCCGCACGCGAGGCCGCGCAGCACGGGCTCGCGCACCAACTGAGCAGTATCGAGGGTATCCAGCAGACCATCCAGAGGGAGAACGAGCGGCTCCCTCTGCCACGGCGATCAGGGAGCAGCCGAGTGAGCGTCAAGCAGCAGGCCATCACCGACGAGCAGTGGCGGTACGCCCGCATCATCTGGGATTACCACCAGATGCACCATGACCTGCGCCGGTGCGATGTGGCCATCGGGCTGGGCAGCCACGACCTGGGCGTAGCACGCGCGGCCGTCGACCTGTACCGTGCCGGGTGGTTCCCGCTGCTTGTCTTCTCCGGCGCCACCAGCCGTACCACGGCTGCCCGTTTCCCACGCGGCGAGGCTGTTCACTACCGCGAGCACGCGCTGGAACTCGGCATGCCCGACGAGACGATCCTGCTGGAGCCGAACGCCACCAACACCGGCCAGAACATCGCACTGTCACATCAGGTGCTGGCCGACGCAGGCATCGAGCCTGGTTCGGTACTCCTGATCTCTAAGCCGTACATGGAGCGCCGGGCATACGCCACAGCACGGAAGGTATGGCCCGAGGTCGACGTGCTGTGCGCCTCCGAGCCGCTTGAGCTGAACGACTACGTCAGCTCGATCGGTGATCCGAAGCTGGTCATCGACATGCTCGTTGGAGACCTGCAGCGCGTGATCCAGTATCCCAAGCTTGGCTACGCCATCGAGCAGCCCGTCCCGGGAGAGGTCCATGACGCCTACCAATCTCTTGTCCGCGCCGGATTCGACAGCAGGCTCCTCACGTCCTGAATCACCGGACGGCGAGGTGTGCGCCATCCACCAGCCCAACCTCTTCCCCCGGCTCTCGACGCTGGCCAAGCTGTTCACGGCCGACTACTGGATCGTCCTGGACGACGTGCAGTTCGCCCGACGCGACTATCAGCACCGCACGCGTGTTGCCTCGCTCGATGGTTTGAGGAAGACGCATTGGCTCTCCATCGCCACCCACCTGCCTCATGGCCGCGCCACCTCTATCCGCGGAGCACGTCTGGCCGATTCTGCACGCTGCCGCCGCCGCGTTGCCCAGCTTCTCGCCGACCATTACCGGCACAGCGCCCACTGGCCGGCGTTCAAGAAGCGGCTCGAACCCGTGCTGGCCACCTTCGAGAGCACGGATCGGCTGGTGGACGTGACGGAGGCGTCCGCGCGCCTGCTGCTGGATGAGGTCGGCTGGCGGGGGCGGATCCTGCACAGCAGCGATCTGCTCGCGCGTGGCGAGCGATCGCAGCGGCTGGCAGACCTCGCGTGGCTGACCGGCGCGCGGACCTACCTGTGCGGGACAGGAGGCATGCGGTACCTGAACCCTGCCGCATTTCAGGTTCACTCGATCGAGGTCCTCCCGTTCCAGACCCTCGCCACGGGCATCTGGGCAACCGCCCGGGAAGTGAGCGCAGTGCATGCCCTGATGCTCGTCGGGCCGCGTGCCATGCGGCGCGAGCTGGAGGAACTGCGTGGACGCGTACTGGCAGGCCGTCCGTGACTTCGAAGGATCTACGCTCAGGAGCTATGACCCGCCATGTCGAGGTTCACGTGACCGCAGGAAGTCGCGAGGAGGCCGAGCGTATCGTCAACGCGGCGGTCGTAAGCCGAGCGGCGGCCGGCGCCCAGATCAGCGGCCCGATCGTGTCCACCTACTGGTGGAAGGGGGAGATCCAGCGCAGTGAGGAGTACTTGATCCTCATGAAGACCGCCGCGGAACGGCTCGATGACCTCGTCGAGGTCATCAAGGAGGCCCACTCGTACGAAACCCCCGAGATCGTGGCCATCCCCATTGAGGGCGGTCTCGCCGGCTATCTGAGCTGGATCACTGAAGAGACGGCTGTTACCGCGAAGGGCGAGTAGCGGCGTACTCGGTGTGGAACTCCCGGGCGACTTGAGCTCGTGAGGGCTTGAGCTCCGCGGCGACGTTGTCGAGACGCTCCCAGCCGAGAGGGAAGTCCATCGCGCTTGTGGCGTCGAGTGCGGAGCGCGCGGAGTCGACGGCTTCGGTGACGTCTCCGAGGCGGTGTTGCGCGAGCGCCATCTCGGCCTTGACGACGCACAGCTTCTTGACTTCGGTCGTCGGTCCGAGGTGCAGCGCGATCTCCTCCATGGCGGTGGCGGAGTCGTCGTGGCGCCGGAGCCGCGAGTAGACGGTCAAACTCATAGACGCGAAGCGCCCCGGGTCGAGGAAGCACGTCCATGGACGGGCGTTGATGTCCGCGCCCGCGTAGACGTCCACCGCTTCGCGGATCGAGTTCAAGGCGCCACGGTGGTCGCCGAGGAGCGCTCCCTCCTCGGCGTGGCGGGCCAGCAACCATGCCCGCGTCGCGGGATCGCCCTTGCCGATCTGGTCAAGCCCTTGCTGGATGAGCCGGGTGCTTTGAGCGCTGTTCCCGCCTGCCATGTACGAGCGGTACCCGGTCATGCAGGCGGCGATCGAGACGTCGTTGGTGTGCTTCGCGGCGACGTTGGCCAGGCGGGTGTGTGCGGCCGTCATGTGCGCGTTCCCCTGCTCCCAGGCGAACCATGCGGCCAGGATGGCGCTCTCGCCGGCCACCACCGCCAGCCGACGCCGGTGGTCGTCCGGCAGACCGCTTTCCAGCAGAGCGCTTACCTCGTTCAAGTGGCTGATCAGCGCCGGATAGAGGGACTTGGCGGGTATGTGTTCTTCGAGGCGGTGGAAGCCTCGGGTCCGGTCTTCGAGGTGAGCGATCGTCGTGCTGTCCGGCCGGTGATTTCCGGCCAGGGCGCGCAGCAGCCGCTGGGCGGGGTCGAGTGCCGTGCCCACTGCGGCGGTCGCGGCCAGATGCAGGACGGTTCGGCGGTCCACGCGCAGGTTGAGCCTTCCTACGGTCCAGGCCAGGGCCATGTGGTCACTGGGTATTTCGGTCGGTTCTGTCGTCGGCTCCGGGTTCCGGGTCCATACACGTCGGTAGAGCTCGGCGTACACCGGGCCTGGCTGGTGCGTGCCAGCCTCGTGAAAGCGGATCTCCCGGATGATCGAGCTTCGGCTCGGCAGGGTCGCACGGGTTCGGGGGTCGGCCGCGAGCTCGAGTTGGCGGGCCAGTTCGTTCTGGCTCCAGCACCGGTGGAGCCGCTTGGCACGGATGTCCTCCGCCCAGTTCGGCCTGACGCCATTTTCGCTCATTCTCGATCACCTGTGTGCCGGTAGGCGGGGGTCCTCCTGCAACCTCCTCCAGTCTCTTCCTGACGGCACCCATTTCGCAGGTGTTCGCTTTCAGTAATCAGTTCAGTACGCATTGGGGCATCCCCGTTTCTGCGAGCAGCCCCCGCTTGTACTGGACGACTTGACCCCTGATACGGAGTCGAGCGCCGATAGGGGCCCGTGGCATCCGTCCGGATGCGACGGCCAACGACCACAGGAGGAACGCCGCGAATGATCGCAGCGACGAACCCGCAGAAACGACAGGAACGGACGCGCTCGCCCGAGCGGATGATGTGGCGGTGCGTGTTCCCCGGGCAAACCGACCAGGTCCGGCAGGCGCGGCGCATGGTCGAGACGCTGTTCGCCGGAACGGGGCGCGAGAACGACGCCGGGCTCATCGTGTCCGAGCTCGCGACCAACACCCTGCTGCACACCCGGTCCGGCCAGGCAGGAGGCTGGTTCGGGGTGGAGATCCGCCTCCCTGACGACGGCCCTGCCTACCTGGGGGTCTATGACCTCGGTGGAGCCGGGATCCCGCAGATCAAGCGCCAGCGGGCAGTGCAGGAGGAGAGGGTGGGCGGGTTCGGGCTCGCGATCGTCAACGAGCTGGCCCTGAGGCTCTCGCTGATCGGCAACCCGCAGACCGGGCACACGGTGTGGGTCTACCTGGAGCCCAAAGCTGGAGGCGTCGGGTGCGCGAGCGCCGTAGCGGGATGAGGGGAGGTCGGCCTGCTGCTATCAGGCCGACCTCCGGCCTACGGAGACGTCTCCACCGGAGGGAAGGCGAACTTGAGCACAGTTGACTTCGCGACCGTCCTCGACAGGCTCTATCCGGGGTACGGCGATGACGTACGGGCGAAGATGTTCGCGCTGATGTGCGACGTGGCTTTCGTATACGCGCGCAGCGACGCGTCGTGCAGTTTCGACGTCAGCCTCGACTGCGCTCTCGACGCAGTCGCCGAAAACGTCCACGGGATACGAGTTCAACACCGCCTCAGCCCGTTGTCCCTCCTGACCGCCGTGGACGGTGACGTCTGAACCTTTGAACGGTGCCCACCCGGCCTACGGGTGGGCACCGCTGTGCTTGGTGGACGTCAGCTCACCTGGAGTGCCTCTGGGCGGTCGACCGGGGCGGCGATCAGATGGGTGTGGAGAAACTCGCTGATGGCCTCGTACGCGGTCAGCTCGTTGGCGCGGTTGGTGAAGCCGTGGCCTTCGTCGGGATAGATGTCGTAGCGAACTTCGACGCCGCGTTCGCGCAGCCGGGCGACGATCTGGTCGGATTCGGCCTGGGGAACGCGTGGGTCATGGGCTCCCTGGAGGACGAACAGGGGAGCGGTGATGCCGTCGGCGTAGGTGACGGGGCTGCGCTCCAGGAGCTGCTCGGCGCGGGTTTCGGGGTCGCCGAGGACAGTGGCGACGAAGGTTTTCCAGGTGGGTGGCGATGCCTTCGCCAGTGTGAGGAGGTTGCTCGGCCCGCATATGGAGACGCCCGCGGCCCAGGGGTAGGGGAGGCGGGCCAGGCAGGACAGAGCGGCGAAGCCTCCGTACGAGGCTCCCATGGCGGCGAGGCGGTTCGGGTCGGTCCAGTCGAGGGTGTGGAGGTATTTGACGGCGTGGTCCAGGTCGTCGAGGTCGATGCCGCCCCAATCGCAGTAGATGAGCTTCTGGTGGGCGGTGCCGTAGCCGGTGGATCCGGCGAAGTTGGGGGCCAGGATGGCGATGCCCTGGTGCAGCAGGTGCTGGTAGAGGCCTGAGCGGGCGTAGAGGGGGCGTTCCTGGGATTCCGGGCCGCCGTGGATGGACAGCAGGACCGGGTGTGGGCCGGGGCCGTCCGGGCGGTAGAGCAGGGCGTGGACGTCGCGTCCGTCACGGGCCGGATAGGTGATCAGCTCGGGGGCGACGGGGTCGATGACGTGCAGCGCCGGGGGGCGGGTGTCGGTGAGGTAGCGGAACTCGTGGCGGGCCAGGTCCAGGACCGCTATTTCCGCCGGCCTCGCCGCGGAGTTGATCAGTACGACCGCGAAGGAGGCGTCAGGCGCCAGGGACAGTGCGGAGATGACACCGGGCGGGATGCTGGGCAGCGAGATGGGGGAGCCGTCGCGGTCGGCGTGCAGGAGGGAGCTGCCGCCCTCGTTGACTGACCAGATGCGCACTCCTGCGGCGGCGTCGAGGACTTCGACGTCCCAATTCGGGCGCGCGATCGCCTGCAGGGATTTGGCCGCGAGGTCGTAGAAGGCGGCGGCGGTGAACTCGCTCCAGTGGTCGGTGAGCAGGTGGAAGCCGCTGGAGTCCGCCGCCCAGGCTCCGGGCTCGAAGACGCCCTCGCCCAGAGCCGATGTCATGCAGACCGGCGTGGCGTCCGGATCGCTGAGATCGGTGAGATAGACGGCTATGTCGGTGTTGGAACGGAATCCGGTCGCCAGCAGCCAGCGGCCGTCGGGGGAGATGCTGACGGCCTCGAACGCGACCCCTTCCGGGGGTGTGAAGCGTCGGAGTTCGCCGGTCTCCAGATCATGGACGATGAGGTCCTGGGCGGCGGGATCGCGGTCGTTGGCGGTGTAGGCAAGGAAGCGGCCGGTGGGATCGAACGGCGACGTGGCCAGGACGCGCTGGCAGTCCGGCCCGGAGCTGATCTCGGTCAAGCCGCTGCCGTCCAGGGCGACGAGGTAGAGGCGGAACTGTTCGTCCCCGTTCTCGTCGGCGGTGAAGACCAGTTGGCTGCCGGAGGGTGTCCAGGCGATCTGGCGGACTGCCCGGTCGTCGAAGCCTGCCACGCGGCGCGGCTCGCCACCGGCGACGGGAACGACCCACAGGTCGTAGTGCCCGGAGGCGTGGCTGGAGTAGGCGACCAGCCGGCCGTCCGGGGACAGCGCAAGGGTGGGCTGGAATCGCTGCTGGGGCACGAAGTCCAGAAATCCGGGCATGTGACAGGGCCTCTCGGGTTCAGTTGATCCAGCCGCGGCGCGCTGCTGCGGCTCCGGCGGCGAAGCGGGTTTCCACATCCAGCGCGTCGCGAATGGCGGTCCAGTGCCTGCGCATGGTGTTGACGCTGATGTCCATCCGCCGGGCGATCGCCTCGTCGGACAGTTCCTGAGTGAGCAACTGCAACACCTGCGACTGCGCAGGGGTGAGCGGCCCGACGGCTTCCGTGCTCCCGAACGGGATGGCCTTCTCCCAGAGCAGTTCGAAGTACTCGCGCAGGGCACCGACGATGACGGGCGAGCGTACGAGCAGAGCCCCGCCCATCCCTGTGGGCGTCAGCGGAAGGAGCGCTACCGCCTCGTCCGCGAGCTTCATCTTCATCCCGACGCGAGGGAGCAGCCGGGCCTGCTCACCGGCCGCCACCGCGGCCTCGATCGTCTTTGCGCCGATCGGATGCTCGGCGCAGCGGGTCTCGTAAATCGCGCGGCACTGCACCTGGCCCTCGAAGACTGGTAGCGGCGCGTACCCGGTGGAGTCCTCGACGGGCGCCTCCAGGACGTAGTTGTCCAGCGTGAGCCAGTCGTGCCGCGCGGCGTTGATGAGCGCGTAGGACAGGGAGCTGATCTCGTCCCGGTCGGTGACGATCTGCACGAGCCGGTCCATCGCGGAGCTCGTAGACCCAGCGGTTGGCGTCTGGTGGAACTCGCTCAGCCGCTTGTGCCCCGACAGCAACCGTTCCTGGTCGCCGACGAGCCGGCGCGAGAGATCCGTCAGGACGCCCTGCAACGCGAGCTCCGGGGGAGCGGGCACGAGGCGTGGTGGATTCAGCGGACCGTCCGGACGGAGATGCGCCATCCCACGGGACGTCAACTCCACTACCTGCTCACAGCCGCCGAGCAGGGACGCGGCGTCGTCCTCGGGGCAGCCGTCTTTCGCGAGCAGCTTGGAGTATGACGCGAAGATCTCATCCGGAACGACACCCTGCAATAGGCGCTGCGCGTTGGTCTGGTTCTGTCCGTCCACCGTCACCTCCGATTCGAGGGTAGCGGGGCGATCACTGTATGTGACGCTGCTTCCCTGGCCGTGTCGGACGGTGGGTGGTTCCGCGCGATGGTGCTTTTTCACCAACCGGCTTCGGGGGCCAGAGAGCCGCAGCCGTAGGCGCTCTGGCGGTCCTGGACAACGCGCTCCCGGTCAGTAGCCGCCGTGAGGAGTTTCACGTTCCCTGTTATGGCGCTGCGCACGGTCTGATCAGTGCGAACGCTCAAGAGTGACAAGGGAGGCAGCATGAGGCGGCATCTTGTCGGAAGGGTGGCGAGGAAGCTGACCGGACCGACGTTGGTGGCACATGGTCTGGTCGGACTCGCGGTGACGTTCGGTCTGTTGAACTGGCGCAGTCGGTCGGTGACCCCGCCCGCCGAACCCCGCTTGCTAGACACCGCTCCGGTTCCGGTGACGCCCGTTCGCAGCATAGACACGACACCCGAGCCCCAGGCGGCCCCCGTAGGCCCCGCACAGTTCGCAGAGACGGCAGGCGCACCATCGCAGCAGGTGATGGTGACCACCCGACCGACAGCCGATCGGCGTGGCACGATCCGTCTGATCGGCCAGTGCGTCATCGAGGGACCCAACCGCGCAACGGGCGGCTGGGGAACCGACACGTGGGCCCTCCTCGGTCTGCTCGCCGAGCACCGCTCTTCTCTGCTGACCAAGGCCATGGCCGGCGACAAACTGTGGCCCGAAGCCGCAGCCCCGAACGACCGGTTCGCCGGCCTCCTCAAGGCGACCCGCGCCAAGATGTGCGAGGCCCTGGGGATGCCCGGCAACTACGGACGCGTCGTCATCCAGTTCAAGGGCGGAGCCGGATACAGGATCAACCCCGACCTCTACGGCTGCGACGTCTGGCAGATCCGCGACCTCCTCGCCGCGGCCGCCGTTGCCACAGGCTTGGAGAAGACGACCGCGCTGACCGCTGCCGTCAACCTCTACACCGGCCCGTACCTTCCCGAGGTTCCACATCCCTGGGCACGGCAGACGGCGGACGCCCTGAACCGCGGCATCGTCCAAGCCCTCGCCCAGCTCGCCGACCTGGAGGAGCATCCCGAGTTGGAGGCCGGCCACCTCGAACACGCCACAGAACTCGACGCCGTCGCCGAACACCTCTATCGAAGGCGAATGGACGTGTACGCCCGCCTCGGCAGGACCCAGGCCGTGCATTACTGTAACGACGAACTACGTGAACAGCTTCGCATCCGAGGCAGAAAGCCCTCCGCGAAAACAGAGCAGCTCTACCGAAAAATTATCGACTCCGAATAAGAAGCCTAACGCCTCGAAATGGGCTCAGTCCGCGACTTGACCGGAGCCCATGAGGTGGTCCTCGATATGCCATGTGCGCGTGAGCGCACGATGGCAGAGAGGGGGATACGTGTTCGGCGAACACTTATTACGGCAGGCGGCTCTACGTTTATGGAAACGCATCGGCGCTCGGTTGGCGAGGACGCTTATCGCGGCCGGGCTGACCAGGTGCCGATGCGCGTAACATCGTCGGCCCTGACCTGCTGAAGGCCGAGTCCCGCAGGCGAGCCTACGCGGCCATGACCCTCGCCTGTGGGCGCAGCCTTCCACACGGCTACGTCGTCTGGGCCGAGCTCCGCCTACCCCGAGCCGCGTAGGCGCCCAGGAGAAGGGTGGGACCAGCCGGCTGCTATCCGGCTGGTCCCACCCTCAGAGTAGGGCTCTACCCCCAGAGGCAAGTCCTGCTTCCCTCGCCGAGAGTCCACCATTGCGCGGACTTTGCGCGGCACCGATCGGTCCGCCGGTCGGTGCGC
The DNA here is from genome assembly GCF_039871515.1 of Nonomuraea sp. B1E8. Lineage (NCBI taxonomy): Bacteria > Bacillati > Actinomycetota > Actinomycetes > Streptosporangiales > Streptosporangiaceae > Nonomuraea > Nonomuraea sp. B1E8. The sequence continues at coordinate 58,865 of NZ_JBDPLS010000025.1, forward strand.
CGATCGCCCTACCGACCGGCCTGCCGCCTTGACCGGCACCCCCGATCCGGGGCGTCCTCGCAGGTGTACGGGGCTATCCGGGCTACCGGTGGCCCGCCCGACTCGCCTTAACCGACGAGAACTCGGCAAGAAGCGACACCGTCGCCGAATCGGCTGCCCCTGCTCTAGTCGACTTTCTTCTTTCGTCTCCCATAATCACTGTCCTTCAATATGCGGTGCCTCGCTTTGAATGCTTCTTGTGGCACCGTGAGGTCAGCTCCTCTTGTGCCGAAGAAACGACAGGCGTAGCACGGCAGCCTTCTGTCCTGAGGCGGATTGTCGAGATTTGTCAAATTTTCATTACCCGGCTTGGCGATCAGAGATCCATCGTTTTTGGCGTGCATCGCCGAATCGGCTTGCTTTGTATTCCGAATCGAGAAATGGTCGTCGTGCATCGAGGAAATCGGCCCATGGAAATGCGGCCGTAGCTCAAACAAAGGAGAACGAAATGGCGACGAACATGATTGCCGAAAGCGCCCCTACCCAGGCTGAGTTCTGCCCGGAAGGTACGGCGGCCAAGGTGTGGGAGGCCCTGCACGCGAACCCTGCCGCATCTGTGACGGCGATCGCCGAGGCAGCGGGTGTCTCCCGCCCGACCGCCACCAAGGCCCTCGCGGAATTCGCCGAGGCAGGCCGCGCCGTTCGCACCCCTGGCGGGCGCACCGACAAGGGTCGCGCCCTTCCTGACACGTGGGCATCGGTTCCGTCGGCTACCCAGGCCGATGCCGCCGACCCGGTGTCGCCTGAGATTAATGCTGAGGCCCCCGATACGCCCGACGTGCCCACTGACACCCCTACGACCCCGGACGTTCCCGACGCAGCGGCTCAGGACGACGCGGCCGTCCAGGACGACACCTCCGCCCCGACGCCCGCCATGTCCATCCAGGACGCGATGCGCATCCTGGAGCAGGAGGCCGACCGTCGCGCGATCGCTGAGGCCGAGCTGGCCCGAGCCCAAGCCGAGGAGGAGGCCCGCCGTCAGCAGGCCGCCGAGGCCCTGGCCAAGGCGCGCATGATCGAGGACAGCCGCCGCGCCCTGACCGACCTCCTCAACGCTGTCACCACCACCTACGCGGCCCTCCTGGCCGACGACGAAACGGCATTCACCACCGGCCTGGAGGCCATCTACGCCGGTACCACAGACGTGCGCAAGGCCGCTCGCATCACCCAGCCGAAGACCAACGGCACCGCCACCTGGGGCTCCTCACGCAGCGATCGCAGCGCCCCTCGTCCCCTGCGCCCGGACGTCCTCACCCACCTGATCAAGCATCCCGACCTTGCCTTCACCGCCAATGAGATCGCCAAGGTCCTCAAGCGTTCCTCCGGGGCGGTCGCCAACGCCCTGGACACCCTCGCACGGAACGGCGAGGCCGAACTCGTGAGCGAGCGCCCCAACCGGTTCCGCGCGGCCAAGCCTGAGGACGCCTGACCACCCATCCCAGCGGACCCGGCCGCTCGGCCGGGTCCCGTCATGAAGAGGAGCAGTAATGTCCGATGAGATGTTCGCCCTTCTGGGGTGGGCATGGGATGTAGACCTGGCCACCCGCCTGGCCCGACGCCACCCAGTACGCCCGGCTGCTATCCGGACGTTGACCGGCGTCAAGGACCTCATCCGCATCGACCCTGACCACGCCGCAACGGTCGACCTGACCAAACCTCTCCTGGTCGTGCCACTGCCGTGCGCACAGCCACCCGGCAACCGCCTGGTGATCGACGGCTGGCACCGCATCCACCGCGCCCTCGACCTCGGCCTGGAGCAATTGCCAGCGATCCTGCTGGACCCTGCCGACGAACACGCCTGCCGCCTACGCGGCGGCGACATCTGACAGTGCTACGCGCGTGGGGGCGGGGCCAGCCGCGGGTGGGCCCGCCCCCCACGAT
>NZ_JBDPLS010000026.1:0-58661 GCF_039871515.1 Nonomuraea sp. B1E8
CCGGTCCGCAGCAGCATCGCCAGGCATTCCTGGGTGTTGGCGCACCAAGCAGCCAGCGGATGGAAGCCGTACCCCTTCTTGAAGGTGGCCGAGGCGCCCTGTTTGTCGGAGTGGGCGGTGATGAGCGAGGCGTCCACGTCGATGACGATCCACCCGGTGAGCACCTTGCCGGCCACGACCAGCCAGGGGAAACCGGTCTCGGTGGCGGCGATCAGCTCCCACACGTGCCGCCGGACCCGTGCCCGTGCTCGGGCGAGCCTTTTGCGTAGCAGCCCATCAGCGCCGATGGGTTCCAGCGCCCGCCGGACGGTCGAGTCCGACGGCGGCGCGCCGAACAGCGGCTCGTGGTGGGCCAGCAGGGCGATCTGCCGCATGCTCGTCGCCCCGAGCGTGATCGCCATCGCGAGCTGCACCAGCACCACGCCCCGGTCCCACACCGGCGAGCCGCCCAGCCGGGCGAACACCCCGCCGAGTGCTCCGGTTAACCCCGTCCGGTCAGCGCATTTACGTAGGAGGACCGCTCCCGCGTGCCCGATGAGCCCCTTGCCGTCCCCCCATACAGACAAGCGGTGGTCCCATGCCGTACCGTTCACCCGGAAGGTGCGTCCGTTCTCGCGATGTGAGTGATCTAGACAGTCAGATCATCGCAGGTCGGAGGCACCTTCTTTACTTATGGATCATCAAGGCGAAATTCCGGCTGAATAGCCGAGGACAACCCAGAAGTGCTCCCCCAAAGGCGCGACAGACTCCTTCCCGATGACGCCAGGAGACAGCAGTCCGATAGAACAAGCCTCGCCTTCGTGGATAGCCGACGTGGTCACCGATCGTTGCTGCGAGGGCTCACGCGCCGTGGCGGGCGCTCACTACGCCCTCGGCCCGCCGGGCACGGCGGAACATCGGCATTCTCGACCCATGTGCGTCCTTCAGGCCAAGGATGTAGCCAAGCGCCTGCTCTGAACCCGGACGCCAGCGGTTGACCAGGGGGCATTAGGAAGATCTTCCTTGGTTCCACTGACAGAGCGTGTTTGCCTTGTCACGATGAGCGTATGCGTCGTGGTGATCTGACGAACGCCGAATGGGAACGACTGGCGCCGCTGCTGCCCCCGGAAGAGCTCCTACCCCTTGATGACAGACGCGGGCGCCCGCGGACCGGCCATCGGGCGGCGATCAACGGGATGCTCTATCAGGCCCGCACCGGGGAGCACTGGCGAGATCTGCCACAGCGGTTCGGATGCTGGGTCGCTATATATAAGCGTCACCGGCGGTGGGCGGCGGACGGGACCTGGCAACAGTTGTTGTCCGCGATCGAAGTCGTTCAGGGCACGAGCGCCCGAACGCCCAGCAATGCCTCGAGCCGTCGCCCCAAGCTGCGCGCCGTCCCGCCGCCGGCACCTCGGCGCAAGAAAGCGACCCCGAGCGACCCGGTGCTGGCGCGGCTCCGCGCCCACCTGGCGGAGGTCGTCGGCCAGAGGACCATGTAGGTCGCGTACGGCGGGTCAGGCCTCACCTCTCTATAGGGGAACGTTCTTCGGGGCCTGGGACGGCCGGCCTTCCACAGGAAGGGGGGCGGCGGCCGTGCAGCGGTCCCGCCGTCCCGAGTCGCCGCCCGAGGGGAACCCGCCTCGTTGCGCGGGCAACGAAATCCCGACAAACAGGGCCAATGAGGATGTATTGGGTCGGAACCTGAAAATCGCCTGAACGGAGGCGAGCATCTTAGACGGGGCAGGCTCCGATTCGGTTCCTGTGATCTAAGTCACGTTTTGCTGGCTACGTTATGTGTCAGGGCGCTAACGGAACTTTCGTTCCAGCAGCAACATGTCGCCCATACCCTGCAAAGACGTAACCTCTCGGTCACCATACGCGAAGATCTCTGATTGGTAACAGCCTGGTAACGGCGGTAGGGGTGCCTTCCGGATGTTCCAAACCGGGTTCCACCTGCGGAGATCACCACGCTATGTTCCTTGCTATCCCTTTACTGACGCATGGGACGCAGGTTGCGACCCACGACAGAGCAAGGAGCAGTTCCCTTGAAGCGCATTCTCATCCCCGCCGGTGGTGCCGTTCTCGCCACCGGTCTTCTGGCCGCCGGCCTCGCCGGTACGGCTCAGGCCGACAGCGACGTCGCCAAGGACAACATGGCGACCAGCGCGGCCAACGCGAAGGCCATCGCGAACTTCTGGGCGGAGAACAACGGCGCTGCCCTTAAGGCCGCCAAGCAGTCCGACGTCTGGACCAAGTCCGACGTCGCCAAGCTGCAGAGCAAGGGCGGCTACAGCTCGGACACCAAGCCGGGTTCGACCGCTCCGATCGGCCAGGAGAAGAAGTCCTCGTCGAAGACGCAGAACGTCAACTTCCCGAAGACCATCGGTAAGGTGTTCTTCGTCAACAGCAAGGGCGAGAAGAAGTGGTGCTCCGCCACTTCGATCCAGTCGAAGTACCGCAACCTGGTCGCCACGGCCGGTCACTGCGTGTACGACACCGCGACGAACTCCGCCACCATGGACAAGTGGGTCTTCGTCCCGGGTTACTACCAGGGCAAGTCCCCGTGGGGCATCTACGTCGGCAAGACCGCCTTCACCCACTACGACTTCGACGTGTACGAGGACTACGACCGCGACTACGCGTTCGTCACCGTGTACAACGGTGTCAAGCTGGACGCGAGCAAGTCCAAGAACGTGTCCAAGGAAGAGTGGGACAAGTACGAGGGCATCAAGGATGCCAAGGACGTCGAGGTCAGCAGGGAAGAGTTCCGCAAGGGCAAGCTCGACCCGAAGACCGCCGACTACTACTGGCGGAAGAAGGGCAGCCCGTCCGAGGCCACGGGTCCGGACTACCCCGGTGCCGAGGTGTCCAAGGTTGAGGTCACCCAGGCCCAGTACAAGGCCGCTCGCGTCGGCAAGGGCAACGGTCGCAAATTCGGCGAGCCCATCGTCGAGAACGTGACCTACCCCCAGGCCATCGCCTACCTCAAGAAGCAGGACCCGAACTGGGAGGTTGGCAAGCCGTTCCCGGCCCCGACCAAGGCGAACCCCGGTACCGTCAAGCTGGACCGGCGCGGCAACTCCACGATCACGCACTACTACGTGCAGGCGTGGTTCAAGCCCGGTTCCGACGCGAAGTACTACAAGACCGTCTTCTACATCATCGAGGACTTCGCCAAGGACGCGGGTCGTCTCGGTGACAACGTCGGCGGTCAGGGCTTCGCGTGGAACCAGCCCACCGGCAAGGCCGTCCGCGTGTTCGGCTACCCGGCCGCTCCTCACCCCGACGGCAACAAGAACTACACCGGCATTACGCCGAAGTGGTGCTACGGCAAGACCACGAAGAAGCTGGTCGGTTCGAAGGCCAAGAAGATCGAGGAGCACGTCGCCCTCAAGTGCGCCATGACCGAGGGCGCCGACGGTGGCCCGTGGCTGTACAAGTACAGCAACGCCAAGCGTCTCGGCTACGTGAACGGTGTCGTGAGCACCTTCAACGACCAGGACGGCAACGGCCGCGTTGACTACATCTCGTCGCCGTACTTCGACGGCGAGACCAACACCGTCTACAAGGCCGCTGCGGCCTCGTGGTCCGGCAAGGTCGTCTAAGTAACCCATAGCGACCGGCCCTAAACCGTTCGTCAGGCGTTACCAGCAAGGGGCTCGGCATCTGCCGGGCCCCTTCGCGTTTTCCGGCCCAGAAGTGAAGGCGTTTGGACGCATGGGGCCGCCAGATGGTGCCATGCATGCGTTGTGATCTGCATCACATAGGTTCGTCGGCCTCGATCCGCGTGGCCCTCGCGCCTCGCTGGTCACACTGACAACGCACTTATGTTGATCAGGGCAAACGACGACAAGGTGAGCTTCGCTCAGCTCCTGCGGTTCAGCCAGTTAAACATCACGAAACGATCACGCCCGACTTGTCGCAGCTTTTCCTACCAAAGCAGCTACCGGTCACCAAGATCGACACTGTATGTTCCTGGCTATCCCTTTACTGACGCATGGGACGCAAGAGGCGTTCCACGACAGCGCAAGGAGTCATTGTGAAGCGCATCCTCATCCCGGCTGGTGGCGTGGTTCTGGCCACCGGTCTTCTGGCTGCCGGCCTGGCCGGCACCGCTCAGGCCGCCGACCAGACCGTCGCCAGCGACGCTCTGGCGGCGAACGCCCAGAAGGCGGCCGAGACGCTCGAGTTCTGGACCAAGTCCAACAACGCTGCCCTCAAGGGTGCCGTGGCGTTCAGCCCCGACTCCCTCGAGGTCAAGAAGATCCAGAGCAGCGGCGGTTATTCCGCGGACACCAAGCCCGGTGAAACCAAGCCGATCGGCGAGGAGAGCAAGTCCTCCTCCAAGACCCAGAACGTCAACTTCCCGAAGTCCATCGGTAAGGTGTTCTTCGAGGGTCGCGACGGCAAGCTGTACTGGTGCTCGGGCACCTCGATCCAGTCGAAGTACCGCAACCTGGTCGCCACGGCCGGTCACTGCGTGTACGACATCAAGGCCAACCAGGAGACCGTGTCTCGCTGGGTCTTCGTCCCCGGTTACTACCAGGGCAAGGCTCCTTGGGGCGTCTACGTGGGTAAGCAGGCCTTCACCCACTACGACTTCGACGTGTACGAGGACTTCGACCGCGACTACGCGTTCGTCACCGTCTACGACGGCATCGGCGGCACGCTGAACAAGCCGAAGCAGGTCACCAAGGCCGAGTTCGACGCCTACAAGGGCGAGAAGGACGCCAAGGACGTCGAGGTCAGCAGGGAAGAGTTCCGCAAGGGCAAGCTCGACCCGAAGACCGCCGACTACTACTGGCGGCAGCCGGGCAGCCCGTCCGAGGCCACCGGTCCGGACTACCCCGGCGCCGAGGTGTCCAAGGTTGAGGTCACCGAGGCCGTGTACAAGGCCGCCCGCGTCGGCAAGGGCAACAATCGCAAGTTCGGCGAGCCCATCGTCGAGAACGTGACCTACCCCCAGGCCATCGCGTACCTCAAGAAGCAGGACCCGAACTGGGAGGTTGGCAAGCCGTTCCCGGCGCCGACCGAGGAGTACCCCGGTACCGTCAAGCTGGACCGTCGGGGCAACTCCACGATCACGCACTACTACGTGCAGGCGTGGTTCAAGCCCGGCTCTGACAAGAAGTTCTTCCGCACCGACTTCTTCATCATCGTTCACGAGGTGAAGAGCGTCGGCAAGCTGGGCGACAACGTTGGTGGCCAGGGCTTCGCGTGGAACCAGGCGCCCGGCCAGACGGTCCGGACGTTCGGTTACCCGCAGGGCGCGCACCCCGACGGCAACAAGGCCTACACGGGCGTTACGCCGAAGTGGTGCTACGGCAAGACCAGCAAGAACAGCTACAAGATCGCCCAGTACCGGGTCGAGGAGCAGGTGGCGCTGAAGTGCGCCGTCACCGGTGGCTACGCCGGTGGCCCGTGGCTGTCCAAGTACAGCAACGCGAAGCGCCTCGGCTACGTGAACGGTGTCACCAGCCTGATCGTCGACAGCGACGACAACAAGCGCTACGACACCATCACCTCGGCGTACTTCGACGGCGAGGCCAACACGGTCTACAAGGCCGCTGCGGCCGCGTGGTCCGGCAAGCTCATCCCGTAGTTCGCTGCGGACCCCGAACGAGGACTCGTCTTCGTTCACCAGCATGACCAGAGGGCTCGGCATCCAGCCGGGCCCTCTGCCCTTTTTCAGCGTAAAAACCGTGATTCCCCTTACAAGAGTGACTCAAGGGTCGATAGGGTTCTTACGCCCGTTTTGACAACTGTGGAGCCTCCCGTGAAGCGCCTGCTCATCCCCCTAGCCGCCGCCGGCCTGAGCGCCGTGACCCTTGCCGCGCCCGCCAGCGCCCAGCCGCACTGGGCGTCCGACGACCTCCAGCCCAAGCCCGCCGACGCGTACGGCGCCGCCTTCTTCTGGCTCGACTCCAACGGAGCCGCGCTGAAGAAGGCCACCCAGTACAACCTGGACACCAAGAGCCCGCCGAAGCTGGTGAGCTCGGGCGGCGGCAGCAGCTCGTCCGACGGCAAGCCCGGGAGCACCGCCCCGACCGGCACCACCAAGAGCTCGGCCAAGGTGTCGAACGTCAACCTGCCCAAGACCGTCGGCAAGGTCTTCTTCCTCGACAAGGCCGGCCGCTACCGCTGGTGCACGGCCACGTCCATCCAGTCCAGGAACCGCAACCTGGTCGCCACCGCCGGGCACTGCGTGTTCGAGAACGGCAAGGACGACGTCTACGACAAGTGGATCTTCGTCCCGGGTTACTACCAGGGCAAGGCCCCCTGGGGCGTCTACGTCGGCGCGTACGCCTTCACCGCGTACGACCTCGACACCTACGACGACTACGACGGCGACTACGCCTTCGTCGCCGTGCACAACGGCTTCGGCCTCGGCCCGGACAAGCGCGTCAGCGCCAAGGAGTTCAAGGCCTGGGCCGGCGACAAGTGGGTGAAGCCGCGCGAGATCAGCCGCGAGGAGTACGTCAAGTGCGTGCTGAACCTCGGCGACTGCTGGTCCGAGGGCAAGAATACGCCGGCTGACCTGGTCGGCCCCGACTACCCCGGTGCCGTCCTCGAGAAGGTCGAGGTCAGCGCGGCCAAGTACAAGGCCGCCAGGGTCGGCAAGGGCCAGGGCTTCAAGTTCGGTGAGCCCGTCGTCGAGCATGTCACGCAGCCCAAGTGGGACGCCTACAACGGCCCCGGCGACAAGGGCAAGGGCCCCGACGTCCTCGGCAACTACAAGATCACCCACTACTACGTGCAGAAGTGGGTCAAGCCCGGCACGTCCCGTAAGTACTACGAGGCGCAGTACATGATCGGCGTCGCCAGGGACATGGGCCGGCTCGGCGACACCGTCGGCGGTCAGGGCTTCGCCTGGAACCAGCCGCTGAACCAGACGGTCATGGCCTTCGGCTACCCCTCCGCCCCGCACCCCGACGGCGACAAGCCCTTCACGGGTGTGACGCCGAAGCACTGCTACGGCAAGACCGGCACCAAGAAGTATCAGGTCAACATGTTCAGGGTCGACACGCACCAGGTGCTCAAGTGCTCGATGACCCCCGGCGCCGACGGCGGCCCGTGGCTCATGAAGTACAGCAACGCCAAGCGCGTGGGCTACGTCAACGGCGTGACGAGCATGTTCCACGACACCGACAAGAACGGCCGGATCGACTACATCAGCTCGGCCGTCTTCGACAGTGAGACGGCCGACGTGTACAACAAGGCCAACTTCGCGACCACCAAGAAGATCGTCGGCCCGAACGGCGAGCTTCTCAAGTAAGAGACACAGCGCGACGGCCCGGATCGCCCGTGAGGGCGGTCCGGGCCGTTCCGTGTTCGGAGCGAGCGCCGTGACAACGGCGGGTTCAGACGGCGGTGGACAGCTCGCGCTCGCGCAGCGCCCGCACGGGCCGCTCGTTGCGGTAGGGCTTCAGGCGCCGCCGGAGGTCGTCGGCGTAGGAGCGGGACCTGGCCGACTGCAGCTCGCCCGACAACGCCAGCGCATCCGACGCGACCTGGCAGGCCTCCTCCAGCTCGCCCGACTGCAGCAGGCCGGCGGCCAGCAGCGACAGGTTGAACATCCGCCCCCGCACGTAGCGGGAGTCCATGTCGAGCGAGCGGTGCGCGTGGCGGACGACCTGCTCGCCCTCCCCCAGGTCGCGAAAGCAGTGGGCGAACTTGGCCGACAGGTAGGCCTCGTCGAAGTAGCTCAGCCACGGGGGCTCGTCGGCGGGCCTGCGGGCGTCGAAGGCGCGCTCCGCCTCGTTGAGCGAGGCGGAGCAGGAGCGGGTGTCGCCCATGCCGGCGTGAGCGTGGGCCTCCAGGACCTGCGAGGAGGCCAGCAGGGTCTTGACGCCGGCGTTGCGGGCCGCCATCTGGGCGGCCCGGGCCAGGTCGAGTGCGTGCGCCGGCTGGCCCATGTAGATGGCCTGGTGGGCCATGCCGGCCAGGATCTCGCCGCCCAGGGTCTGGTCGTCGGCGCCCCTGGCCAGGCGCAGGGCCTGGATGAGGTAGCGCTGGGCGAGGCCGTGCTGCTCCATGTCGTAGGCCATCCACCCGGCCAGCCGGGTCAGCTCGGCGGCCGCGGAGGCCAGCTGCCTGCCGGTGGCCTCGTCGTAGGAGCCGTCCTTGAGCAGCGGCGAGACGGCGTTGTCGAGGTATCTCACCACGGACGAGCGGACGCGGCCGCTGCCGAAGCGGTTGTCGAGCTCACCGAACGATCGGGTGACCTCGCGGATGGCGACGATGTCCGCGCGGCCCACCCGCCGCGCTCCCATGCCGCTCGGGCGTCCCTCGGTGGGGGACGTCAGCCAGCGTATGGCTCCTACGGAGCCGGCTCCGATCGCGAATGTCGAGTCGATCAGGAACCTTCGTCGCTCTACATCGGCACGCCATAGCGCCGTCACGGTCGCGACCCCCTCCTGCCAGGTGTGCGTGAACTCCTGTCCGAGATCGAGGGGGGAGATGGCCGGCATGCCCAGGTCGTCGGAGGTGACCCGTCTGCCCAGCCGTAGCGCGAAGATCTCGCTGAGCAGACTCGGCACGGGATCGCGCGGCTTCTGGCCGCTGATCCAGCGCAGCACGGAACTGTGGTCGTACTTGAGGCCTGGTGTCCCGCGTGCGGCTCCCAGATCGTTGAGACGTCTGGCCAGTCCCTTATGGGAGAACCCCGCCTCCGCGATGAGTTGCTGCAGCAGACGGTTAGGCTCGCGTTCCATCGCTCTCCTCGTTGCAGGAGCCGGCGCCCACAATCTTTACAGAGAGCTACAGTTATAGCACCTAGCGTAAAAAGAATATGGCAGTTCGCTGACCTCGACCAGACTCCGTCCCGCACCCGGCCCGGCGGTGACCCCCTCCTCCTGGAGAGGATCGCCACCACCCGCCGTCGCGGGAGATGGCCGCAGCAACAAGAGAGCGGGGGCCGTCGGGCCCCCGCTCTCAAGAGTTGCCGCAGGTCAGGCGCGGGCGACGCCGTCGGCGCGGGCCTGGGCGGCCACGGCGGCCGTCACGGCGGGCGCGACCCGGTCGTCGAACGGGCTCGGGATGACGTACGTCGCCGACAGGTCGTCACTGACGACGGTCGCGAGCGCGGTGGCCGCGGCCACCTTCATGTTCTCCGTGATGGTCGTGGCGCGCACGTCGAGGGCGCCGCGGAAGACGCCGGGGAAGGCCAGCACGTTGTTGATCTGGTTGGGGTGGTCGGAGCGCCCGGTGGCGACGACGGCGACGTGTTTGGCGGCCACGTCGGGCTCGACCTCGGGCGTCGGGTTGGACAGCGCGAACACGACGGCCTCGGGAGCCATGGACGCGATGGCCTGCTCCGGCACCGTCGACCCCGACAGCCCGATGAACACGTCGGCGCCCGCGAGGGCGTCCTCCGTCGACCCGGTGTGCCCGGCCCGGTTGGTCTGGCGGGCGAGCGCCTCCTTGACCGGGTTGAGGCCCTCCCGGCCCTCGTAGATCATGCCCTTGGAGTCGGCGACGGCGATGTCGCCGACACCCGCCTCCAGGAGGATCTTGGTGACCGCGACGCCGGAGGCGCCCGCGCCGGCCACCACGGCGCGCAGGTCGCCGAGCGCGCGGCCGGTCAGGCGGGCGGCGTTCTGGAGCGCGGCGAGCACCACGATGGCGGTGCCGTGCTGGTCGTCGTGGAAGACGGGGATGTCGAGCAGGTCGCGCAGCCGGTCTTCGACCTCGAAGCAGCGCGGGGCGCTGATGTCCTCCAGGTTGATGCCGCCGAACGAGGGCGCGAGCCGCACGACGGTCTCGACGAGCGCGTCGACGTCGGTGCAGTCGAGGCAGATCGGCACGGCGTCGACGCCGGCGAACTCCTTGAACAGCAGGGCCTTGCCCTCCATGACCGGCATGGCGGCCGAAGGGCCGATGTCGCCCAGGCCGAGCACGGCGGTGCCGTCGGAGACGACGGCGACCACGTTGGGGACCCAGGTGTAGTCGCCGGCCAGCGCGGGATTCTCGGCGATCGCGGTGCAGACCCGGGCGACGCCGGGCGTGTAGGCCAGCGACAGGTCATCGGCGTCACGGACGGGAACGGTGGAACGGACCTCGAGCTTGCCCCCGCGATGCAGCGCGAAAGCAGGATCGGCGTCGAGCGTGTCAAGAGAAGAAGAAGATGCGGGCGTGGCAGCCACAACGACCCCTGTGTTGATCGGTAGCGGAAGAGACCTTCGGCGGACGAGCGCGAGCGGGCTGGCCTCGGTAGCTGCCAGGATCCCCTCGTCGGTCGTCTCGGAGGGGTGTACGGGGGTGACCCGTGTGCCCATCTTGCCACATGGTGAGATGGTGTCGGCGCCGACGCCGTTCCGTTGACGCATCGTTAAATCACAGATGACGTACCTGCACAAAACCCCATTTAAACTGCACAAAACGCAAGTTTCGTGGCTTTTCACTCCTAGGAGGCCGTTCATGGCCCTCAGCCTCAAAGGCCGCCGTGGCTACGCCGCCGGCGCGCTCGCCCTGACCGCCGCTCTCGCACTGACAGCGTGCGGCAGCGAATCCGGCTCGAGCTCCGGCACCACGAGCGCCAGCGCCTCCGCGGCCGGTGGCGCCCAACTCGTCCAGCCGGGCAAACTCACCGTCTGCACCAACATCCCGTACGAACCCTTCCAGTTCAAGGACGACACCGGCAAGATCGTCGGGTTCGACGTGGACATCGTCGACCTCGCCGCGAAGAAGCTCGGCGTGACCCAGAACATCGTGGACATCGACTTCGCGGTGATCAAGAGCGGCGCCGCCATGGCCGCCAAGAAGTGCGACGTGGCCGCCGCCGGCATGACCATCACCCCGGAGCGCCAGCAGAACATCACCTTCTCCGACCCGTACTTCGACGCCACGCAGGCGCTGCTGGCCAAGAAGGGCACGGGCGCCACGTCGCTGGAGGACGTCAAGGCCAAGGGGCTCAAGCTGGGCGCGCAGGCCAGCACCACCGGCCTCGACTACGTCAAGAAGAACGGCCACAACCCGACCGAGTACGCCGACTCGTCCAAGGAACTGCTCGCCCTGCAGGCCGGCCAGGCCGACGTGATCGTCCAGGACCTGCCCGTCGTGCTCACCTGGCTGAAGAAGCCCGAGATCGCGGCCAAGTTCGAGATGATCGCCAGCCTCGACACCGGCGAGCAGTACGGCATCGGCCTGAAGAAGGACGCCGACCCGGTGCTCCTCAAGACGATCAACGAAGAGATCGCCAAGGCCAAGCAGGACGGCACGTACGAGAAGATCTTCGTGAAGTGGTTCGACAAGAAGCCGGGCGAGCTGAGCTGATCCATGGCCGACCAGCCGACGACGGCTGAGCCTGTCCGCGCCAGGCTCAGCCCCCGGAAGAAACAGCAGATCAGCCGCGGCGTCCAGTACGCCATCCTGGTCGTGGCGCTCGTCGCCGTGGCGCTGTACGCCGACTGGGGCAGCCTCGCCGAGAACTTCGCCAAGGTTCAGGTGGCCGAGCAGGCGCTGCCCGACCTCTTCACCATCGCGCTGCGCAACACGATCATCTACGCCGTCGGAGGGTTCCTCTTCGCGTTCGTGCTCGGCCTGGTGCTCGCGCTCATGCGGCTCTCCCAGGTCAAGCCCTACCGATGGATCGCGATCCTCTACATCGAGATCTTCCGCGGCCTGCCCGCGCTGCTGATCTTCCTGATGATCACCTTCCTGCCGCTGGCGCTGCCCGGGTTCGAGGTGCCGTTCGGCACCTACGGCCAGGGCATCCTGGGGCTCGGCCTGGTCGGCGCCGCCTACCAGGCGGAGGTGTTCCGTGCCGGGCTGCAGGCCGTGCCCAAGGGGCAGACCGAGGCCGCCAGGTCGCTGGGCATGTCGGCGACCAGGGCACAGGTCACGGTGGTGATCCCCCAGGCCGTGCGCATGGTCATCCCGCCGACGACCAACCAGTTCGTCTCCCTGCTCAAGGACTCGTCGCTGGTGTTGTTCCTGGGCGTCTCCGGCGAATATGTCGAGCTGGCCAAGTTCGGCAACGACCTGGCCTCCCAGTACGCCAACGCCACGCCCATCATGGTGGCGGGCGTGACGTACCTGATCGTCACGATCCCGCTGGGATACCTCGCGTCCCGGCTGGAGGGACGTAAGGGGAGGAACCGATGACGCACGCCATCGAGCTCAGGAACCTGCACAAATACTTCGGCAAGAACGAAGTGCTCAAGGGCATCGACATGACGGTCGAGCCCGGGCAGGTGGTCTGCGTGATCGGCCCTTCGGGATCGGGCAAATCCACCCTGCTGCGCTGCGTCAACCTGCTGGAGCAGCCCACCAAGGGCAAGGTGTTCGTGGAGGGCACCGAGGTCACCGACCCTGACGTCGACATCGACGCCGTACGCCGCCGCATCGGCATGGTCTTCCAGCAGTTCAACCTCTTCCCCCACATGACCGCGCTGCAGAACGTGATGATCGCCCAGCAGCGGGTGCTGAAGCGCGGCAAGCGCGAGGCCGAGGTCACCGCCAGGGAGAACCTCGCCAAGGTCGGCGTCGGCGAGAAGTGCGACTCGCTGCCCGGCCAGCTCTCGGGCGGGCAGCAGCAGCGGGTGGCCATCGCGCGGGCGCTGGCCATGGACCCCAGCCTGATGTTGTTCGACGAGCCGACCTCGGCGCTCGACCCCGAACTGGTCGGCGACGTGCTGACCGTCATGCGCAAGCTGGCCGAGGAGGGGATGACCATGCTCGTGGTCACCCACGAGATGGGCTTCGCCCGCGAGGTGGCCGACCGGGTGGTGTTCATGGACGGCGGCGTGGTCGTCGAGGACGGCCCTCCGTCGCAGGTCATCGGCGACCCGCGGCACGAGCGCACCCAGGCGTTCCTGCACCGGGTGCTGCACCCCGAGGGATAGCCGCGACCGGCGGGGCGTCTCACCGAGCCGCCCCGCCGCCCCGGCGGCCATGGTGTAATGAACCAGGATGGACCTGACCTCTTACGCCGAGTGGGCTGTCCGGCTGGCCGACGATCCCGCCCCGCCGCCCGACCTCGCCCGCCTGCGCGACGAGCTGGCCGCCGTGTTCGACGCGGCCGGCGACGACCGGCGGGTGGTCGCGCTGCTCAACACCCTGCTCGTGCGCTATCCCGTACGCCCTCAGCTCTCCGACCACGACGGCCGGCCCTGGCATCTCCACCTGGCCGACGACTACGCCGCCTGCGCCGTGATGGGCCTGGCCGCGGTCGTGGCCGAGCTGGGCGTCGACCGGCTCGGCCGGTGCCTCGACCCGCGCTGCGGCAAGGCGTTCCTCGACACCTCGTCCAACCGCTCGCGCCGCTACTGCTCGGCCCGCTGCGCCAGCCGCGCGAACGTGGCCGCCTTCCGCGCCCGCCGCAAGAACGCCTCCTGACTCACCGCACCGGCGAGCGTGCCCGGCGCCCCGGCGGCCAGTAGCGCAGCACCACCCGGCCGACGATGTCGCGAACGGGGCCGAAGTCCCAGCTGTCGCGCCGGCCACTGGCCCGCTGGTTGTCGCTCTCCAGCCACCAGCCGTCCGCCCCGTGCCACTGCGCCCGTTTCACGATGAGGCGTTCGGGGTCGCCGGGGAGCCTGGCCACCACGAGGTCCCCTGGGCGCACGGTCGCGCCGCGCCGGACGAGAAGCCAGTCTCCCGGCGCCAGCGCCGGACGCATCGAATCGCCTTCGACACGCACTCTCATGGGCTGCGACCCCCTACTCCACGGGCACTGGGACCCGAGTAAGGTCGGTTGTGGACCAAGCTGATTCAGCATCAAGGAAGGACTTTCCGATGCTCGCACGACTGCTACGACCCAAGCATGTCGCATCCGCACACTGCGACCTGCCCTGCGGGGTCTACGACCCCGCCCAGGCCCGCATCGAGGCCGAGTCGGTCAAGGCGATCATGGAGAAGTACGCGGCCAACGAGGACCCGGTCTTCCGGGCCCGCGCGGTGACCATCAAGGAGGAGCGCGCGGAGCTGGTCAAGCACCACCTCTGGGTGCTCTGGACCGACTACTTCAAGCCGCCGCACCTCGAGCAGTATCCTCAGCTTCACCAGCTGTTCTGGGACGCGACAAAGCTCGCGGGCGCCGCCGGCGCCAAGGGCACGGTCGACGTCGGCAAGGCCGAGGATCTGCTGGGCAAGATCGACGAGATCTCCAAGATCTTCTGGGAGACCAAGGCCGCCTAAAACGGCGCCTAAGGCTCTGCGCGGTCAGCCGCCGCGCGGAGCCTTTTCCATTGATGGCGAGTCTGAAGCGTCCAAGCACCGCTCGGGGGCGGTAAGTTGCAGTTGGCGTCGGATACGGTGGGGCGCGGTCAGCGGCCCGCCAGGCGGCGGTTCCCACGTACGCGAGGAGGAACGTGACCGAGGAAACCGAGACCCGCGCGGAGGGCGTGGCCGGCATCCGCGACGTGGTGAGCATCAGGCTCCCCGCCGCCAGTGCCTACCTGTCCGTGCTGCGCACGGCCACCGCCGGGCTCGCGGCGCGGCTCGACTTCACGCTGGACGAGATCGAGGATCTGCGGATCGCGGTCGACGAGGCGTGCGCCATGCTGCTGAGCGAGGCGGTGCCCGGCACCGACCTGACCGCCGAGTTCGAGCTGACCGGCCAGGAGATGCAGGTCAGGGTCGAGGTGACGACCGTCGGGAGCTCCGCTCCCAAGCGCGACGACTTCGCCTGGATGGTGCTGACGGCCCTGGCCGACGACGTGGACGCCGTGGCACCCTCCCAGGGCTTCCCCGATCGCATGGCGATCGTCCTGCGTAAGCGCCGAGGCGCGGCCCAGAGAACGGCGGGGCCGGCGTGACGGAAAGGACTGGAGCCATGGCCACCAGCGAACACGCCGTGCCCGACAGGGTCCGTGCCCGCAGGCTCTTCGCCGAGCTGGCCGAGCTGGGTCCTGAGGAGCCGCGCCGCCAGCGCATCAGGGACGAGCTGGTCGAGCTCCACCTTCCTCTGGTGGAATACCTGGCGCGCCGCTTCCGCAACAGGGGCGAGTGGCTCGACGACCTCACCCAGGTCGCCACCATCGGCCTGATCAAGTCGATCGACCGGTTCGACCTCAACCGGGGCGTCGAGTTCTCCACCTACGCGACGCCCACCATCGTCGGCGAGATCAAGCGGCACTTCCGCGACAAGGGCTGGGCGGTGCGCGTGCCGCGCCGCCTGCAGGAGCTGAAACTCTCGCTCACCAAGGCCATCAGCGATCTGTCGCAGCGCGAGGGCCGGGCGCCGACGGTGTCCGAGCTGGCCTCCTACCTGAAGATGACCGAGGAGGAGGTGCTCGAGGGCCTCGAGTCGGCCAACGCCTACTCGACCGTGTCGCTCGACGCCCCCGACTCCGGCGACGACGACGCTCCCGCGGTGTCCGACTCCCTCGGCATCGTCGACGAGTCGCTTGAGGGCGTCGAATATCGCGAGTCGCTCAAACCACTGCTGGAGCGGCTGCCTCCGCGGGAAAAACGTATCCTGCTGCTGCGCTTCTTCGGCAACATGACGCAGTCGCAGATCGCCACCGAGCTGGGCATCTCGCAGATGCACGTCTCGCGCCTGCTCGCCCGCACGCTGGCCCAGCTGCGCGAGGGCCTGACCGCCGACGACTAAGCGTCTCCATAGAGAGCATGGGTGGTGGGGGGCGCCAGCAGGGTCACGAGCCCTGTCACGGCGACCACGATCAGCGGGATGCCGAGCTGCGGCTGGCCCGACCGGATGAGCGTGACGGCGATGACCAGCATGAAGATCTGCGTCAGCACGGCCGGTGACCTCCCCCACCGCTCCATCCTGAACAGACCGCCCCAGGCCACCCAGAGCAGCCCGGCGGCCACCAGCAGCGCGAACCCCGACTCCGCCAGGGCCGTCGTCACGTTGACCGGCGCTCCCGTCAGCGTCTGCACCGCGACGAGCACGCCGAGCCCAAGCGCGACGAGCCCTTCCAGGGCGACGACGGCGGCGGCGATGAGAAGGGTAAGCGGGCGACCGTTCACGCCAGTACCCTACCGCCCGGGCCGTACGGTCCGAGAAATAGGACGTTAGGCCCACAAAGCGGACGGGCTTGACCGGCTACGCTGGCGATATGCGCGCCATGCTGCTGGTCAACCCCAAGGCCACCACCACCAACGCTCGCACGCGTGACGTGCTGATCCGCGCGCTCGGCGCGGCCGTCGACCTCGCCGTCGAGGAGACCCGCTACCGCGGCCACGCGGCTTCGCTGGCGTCCACGGCGCGGGCCAAGGGCTACGACCTGGTGGCGGTGCTCGGAGGCGACGGCACGATCAACGAGACCGTCAACGGCCTGCTGAACCCGGTGGACGGCGAGCCCGCGGGGGACGACCCCAGCGCCGGCCGCCCCGGCCTGATCGTCATCCCCGGCGGCAGCGCGAACGTCTTCGCCCGCGCCCTGGGGCTGCCGAACGATCCGGTCGAGTCGACGGGCGCGGTGCTGGAGGCGCTCAGGGAGGGGCGCCGCAGGACCGTGGGGCTGGGGCAGGCCCTCTGGGAGGGGCAGAGCCGCTACTTCACCTTCTGCTCGGGCATGGGATATGACGCGGAGGTTGTACGGGCCGTGGAGGGCCTGAGAGGCGCCGGCAGAAAGGCTACCCCCACGCGGTATGTGAACACGGCTCTGAGGCACTATCTGGCCACGGACAAGCGGCATCCGGCGATGACGCTGACCGGCCCCGGCATCCCTGCCGCCGAGGGGGTGTTCATGGCGATCATCTCCAACACCTCGCCGTGGACGTACGTCGGCACGCGGCCCGTGACGCCCACCCCGTGGGCCTCCTTCGAGACCGGGCTCGATCTGCTCGGGCTGCGGCGCATGAGTCCGATGGCACTCGCGCCGGTGATCCGGCAGATTCTCACGGAGAGTGACGTCCTTCCGTCGGGCCGGCACCTCGTGCAGCTGCACGACGAGCCCGAGTTCACGCTCACCGCGGGCCGTCCGGTGGCCTTCGAGCTGGACGGCGACTACCTGGGCGAACGCGAAACCGTGACGTTCCGGTCCACGCCGAACGCGTTACAGGTTCTGGTCTAGCTGGTTACATTCGGTCATTGTGTGACGCATCCGACATCCATAACAGCCAAAACTTCGCGTCAACCCTCTTGCGTGCACTGAAAGTGACTGAAAGGCTCAACACTGACGTCGGAACGTAGGACCTTTCACCACCCCGAGGTCCTCCAGGCGTCAAGCGGGCGAACCCGGTCCTCAACAGGATCCCGGGTGATCGCTCGCGCGAGTTAGTGAAACTCTTCACAAAGTAGTAGCCGCACGGAGCCGACCTAGAGGCTCCATCTACTAAGGAGTGACGCATGGACTGGCGCCACCGAGCTGCCTGCCGTGACGTGGACCCCGAGCTGTTCTTCCCGATCGGCAACACCGGCCCCGCCCTCCTGCAGATCGAGGAGGCCAAGCAGGTCTGCCGGTCCTGCCCGGCCGTCGAGGCCTGCCTGAAGTGGGCGCTGGAGTCCGGACAGGACGCCGGCGTCTGGGGCGGACTGAGCGAGGACGAGCGCCGCGCCCTCAAGCGCCGCTCCGCCCGCGCCCGCGCCCGGCTCTCCGCCTGACCCGATCACACCCCCTGCTCCGGTGCGTCCGCACAGGATGTGCCCGCCGGCGGCTCGGACGCGGATTCGCCCGGGTCAGGCCGGCGGGAGCGGGATCGACATCACCACCTCCGTGCCGCCTTCCAGCCGCGGCTGGATCGACAGCCGGCCCGACAGCTCCCCCACCACCAGCGTGCGTACGATCTGAAGCCCCAGGCTGGTGGAGCTGTCGAGGTCGAAATCGCTGGGCAGCCCGCCCCCGTCGTCCCAGACCGTGAGGTTGAGCCGGTCGTGCCCCGGCTCCACCACCACCTCCAGCCGCTTGGGCCTCCCATGTTGCAACGCGTTCTGCAACAGCTCGGTCAGCGCCATGGCCAGCGGCGTGGCGATGAGCGACGGCAGGACGCCGAAACCTCCGACGCGCCGCGGTGTCACGGCCACCTCCGCCGCCGACACCTCACCCGCCATCGCGATCACCCGGTCGGCGATCTCATCGAAGTCGACGAACTCCTCCGGCGCATGAGAGAGCGTCTCGTGCACGATCGCGATCGACCCGACCCTGCGTACCGCCTCCTCGAGCGCCTCCCTGCCCTCCGGCACCTGCAGCCGCCTGGCCTGCAGCCGGAGCAGGGCGGCGACGGTCTGCAGGTTGTTCTTCACCCGGTGGTGGATCTCGCGGATCGTGGCGTCCTTGGTCATCAGCTCGCGCTCGCGCCGGCGCAGCTCCGTGACGTCCCTGATGAGCACCAGCGCGCCGATGCGGCCGCCGCCCACGATCAGCGGGATGGCTCTGAGCTGCACGATCGTGCCGCCGGACTCGACCTCGGTGCCCTTCGCCGCCCGCCCGCTGGCCACGATCATGAGGTCTTCGTTGATGGGCTCGTCGGAATAGCACAACTGCGCGGTGACCCGCCCCAGCTCCGCCCCCACCAGGTCGGCGTGCAGGCCCAGCCGCCGGTAGGCGGACAGGGCGTTGGGCGAGGCGTACGTGACGCGCCCCGCCCGGTCGAGCCGGAGCAGGCCGTCGCCCACGCGGGGCGAGCGGACCAGGATCGGCTCGTCGCCGGAGAACGGGAACCGGCCCTCCGCCACCATCTGCGCCAGGTCGGAGGCGCTCTGGAGGTAGGTCAGCTCCAGCCGGGAGGGCGTGCGGGCCGAGGACAGGTTGGTGGAGCGCTGGATCACCGCGAGGAAGCGGGCCTCACCGCCCTCGACGGCGCGCCGCACGGGGATCGTCTCCTCCCTGACGGGCACGCCGGTGGACCAGTCGGGATCTCCCTCGCGGCAGATGCGGCGTTCGTTCCAGGCGGTGTCGATGAGGTAGCGCTCGCCCTTGGCCGCCACGGTGCCGACGATGTCGTCGTGGTAGACGGTCGGGCCCGTCGTCGGCCGCATCTGGGCGATCGCGATCCAGCCGTTCTCCCCCAGCAGCGGCGCCCACAGGATGAGGTCGGCGAAGGACAGGTCGGCCAGCAACTGCCAGTCGGAGACCAGCGAGTGCAGCCAGTCGAGATCCGCCTCGTCCAGCGCTGTGTGGCGGGCTACGAGGTCGCTCAGTGTCGGCACGAGTGCATCATGCGTGCTTTCCCCCGCAACAGCCAAACCGGCCACCTGGCGGCGGGCCGCTGAGGTGGGCGTTTAATCGCATAGCCCTTACTCGGGCACAACTCCGTACGAGTATGGGCGTACTGCGCCATTCTCGTACAGTGCCGACGCTGTGCCCCCTGATGACCGTTTCGTGAAATCTCATATGGTGAGAAGCATCACACAGCCGCCACCGCTCAGCTGCAGGAAAAGGGCTGCGCGCCACCAGCCGGAGGTGATCCGCACGGGCGGGTGGTTCCTCCGCGACACGGCTCGCGGACCGGCCTCGGTTGCGATCGCGCACATCGCTGTGGATATCCTTCACCATCAACCTGAGCAGCCCGGATCCGTGCGTGCCAGCTGTCGTACGCGCTCGGCGCCGGTCGGCGGCTCCGGCCCGCGGTTGACCGCTCGGGCCGAAGTGAGTTCCGATGATCTCGCGGTGACCAGACACGCCCTCACCGCCGTGGCAGAAGTGAAGGTGAGAGCGTGACTGACGACAGCCCCCGCGTTCCGAAGTACTACGACGTGAAACGGAGCCTGCTCGAGCTCACCAAGAGCCTCTCGCCCGGCACCGCCCTGCCGCCCGAGCGCACGCTCGCCGTACGCTTCGAGACCTCCCGCACCACGGTCCGGCAGGCGCTGACCGAGCTGGTGGTGGAGGGCAGGCTGCTGCGCATCCAGGGCAAGGGCACGTTCGTGGCCCAGCCGAAGGTGGCCCAGGTGCTCCAGCTCACCTCCTACATCGGCGACCTGCGCACGGCCGGTCTGGAGCCGGACACCAAGATCCTGGAGATCGGCTACATCACCGCCGACGAGGCCCTGGCCCGGCGCCTGGCCATCAACCCCGGCGGGCGCGTGCTGCGCATCCACCGCCTCAGGCTGGCCAACGGTGAGCCGGTCTCCATCGACACGACCCACCTGTCCGCCCGCCGCTTCCCCCGGCTGCGGCGCGAGCTGGAGGTGCACGCGTCGCTGTACGAGACGCTGCACAACGCCTACAACGTGCGGCTCACCGACGCCGAGGAGATCATCGAGACCGTGCTGGCCACCCCCTACGACGCCAAGGCCCTGGGCGTCGACGTCGGCCTGCCGATGTTGCTGCTCACGCGCCACGCCTTCGACGCCGACGGCAACCCCGTCGAGTGGGCCCAGTCGCTCTATCGCGGCGACCGGTACAAGTTCGTCACGCGCCTGCGCCGTCCCTGAAGAACCTCATGCGTTACGGCAGGCCACCCTGCCCGGACCCGCCGACGCCGGCTCGCCTCCGTCGAGCGCCGGTCGTGAGGGCTCACGGGGCACTCGCCGTGACGAGCGCGCCGCGGGCCGTGTTCTTCGCTGACTTCTAGGCTGGCGTCCATGAGCATTCTCGTCGTCACCGGCACCGGCGCCGGGGTGGGCAAGACCGTGGTGACGGCGGCCGTGGCCGTGTTGTCGCTGGCGCGCGGGGCGGCGACCGCCGTGGTCAAGCCCGCCCAGACCGGCGTGGCCCCCGGTGAGCCGGGCGACGTCGACCACGTGATCCGGCTGTCCGGGGTGGCCACCACCTTCGAGCTGCGCCGGTTCACCGACCCGCTGTCCCCCGCCGCCGCGGCGAGGGCGGCGGGCATGCCGCCCGTGTCGCTGGCCGGGGCCGCCGAGCTGGTGCGGGAACTGGCTGAGAGCAACCGGCTGGTGATCGTGGAGGGCACCGGAGGGCTGCTGGAGCGCTTCGACGAGGACGGCGCCACCGTCGCCGACCTCGCGCGCGCCCTCAACGCTCAGGTGCTCGTCGTGGCCGGGGCCGGAGGCGCCGCGGTCAACCACACCGCGCTCACCCTGGAGGCGCTGGCCCATCGCGGGCTCGACCTGGCCGGCCTGGTCATCGGCCGGTGGCCGCGGCGGCCGGGGACGGCCGCGCGCAGCGGCGTGGCCGACCTCGAGATGCTGGCCGCGCGGCCGCTGGCCGGGGCGCTGCCCGACGGCGCGGGCGACCTGGACAGGCAGGCGTTCGCCGAGGTGGCGCGGAAAGGGCTGGGCGCCACGCTGGGCGGCACGTTCGACCCCGCGGCCTTCCGGCGGCAGGTCCTCTGACACGGGTCTCCCGATGGTGGGGCTAACCCCACCACGCACCAGCACACCAGGCCTATTTCGCGGCTCCCCCGCCGGTCAATACCGTTAAGGCATGACAGTCCCCCGTCCGTGGTCGGCACGGGCCTGGCTCGACACGGCTCACGTCATGACCGGCCTGCCGGTCGCCGTGCTGCTCGGCGGGCTGACGGTCCTGCTGGCCGTGGTCCCTCGCCTGCTGTGGCGGGCCCTGCCGTGGTTCACCCGGGTGCAGTGCTCCCGGTTCGCGGCGTTCCAGGGGGTGCGCATCCCGCCCACACCGCCCCTGGCGGGATGGCGGAGCCCCACGGCGTGGCGGCAGATCGCCTACCACCTGCTGTCGCCGTTCGTGGGCGCCGCCGCGGCGTTCCTGGTGGCCGTGGTGTGGGGCGGGTCGTTCGTGGGGCTGCTGTCGTTCCTGCCGCCGCGGCTGGAGCCCCCGCCCATGGTGTTCGAGTTCAACCTGCGCGACGAGCGCGTGCTGGGGATCTTCATGGGGGCGGGGCTCGCGCTGCTCATCCTCGCTCCCCTCCTGGCGCGCGGCATGGCGGCGCTCGACCTGCTGGTGGCGCGTACACTCCTCGGGCCCAGCCGCTCGGAGCTGGGGCAGCGGATCGAGACGCTGACCGAGAGCCGGGCCGGGGTCATCGACGCGGCCGACGCCGAGCGCCGCAGGATCGAGCGTGACCTGCACGATGGCGCGCAGCAGCGGCTGGTCTCGCTCGCCATGAACCTCGGCCTGGCCAGGGCCACCCTGACCGACCTGCCCGAGCCGGCCCGCCAGGCGATCGAGCAGGCCCACGAGGAGGCCAAGCAGGCGCTCAAGGAGCTGCGCGACTTCGTCAGAGGGCTGCACCCGGCCGTGCTCAACGACCAGGGCCTGGACGCGGCGCTGTCCGGAGTCGCCGCCCGCGCGCCCGTGCCGGTCAAACTCCGGGTCGACATCGAGCGGCGTACGAGTCCGACCATCGAGGCGGTGGCGTTCTTCATCGTGTCCGAAGCACTGACCAACATCGCCAAACACGCCTCGGCCACCAAGGCCGAGGTGACCGTGCGGCGCGAGCGCGACCGCCTGCACATGGAGGTCTACGACGACGGCTGCGGCGGCGCCAGGCTGGACGGCGGCACCGGGCTGCGCGGCCTGGCCCAGCGGATCGACGCGGTCGACGGGTCGCTCCGCTTGTCCAGCCCGCTGGGGGGCCCGACGACGATCGAGGTGGAACTGCCGTGCGAGTAGTGCTGGCCGAAGACTCCGTACTGCTGCGAGAGGGCCTGATCCGGCTTCTCGACGCCTCCGGCATGGACGTGGTGGCGGCCGTGGACGAGGCCGAGGGGCTGCTGCGGGCGGCCGAGGAACACCGGCCCGAGCTGGTCATCACCGACGTCAGGATGCCGCCCACGCACACCGACGAGGGGCTGAGGGCCGCCCTCCTGCTGCGCCGCCAGCAACCGGGCCTCGCGGTCCTCGTGCTCTCCCAGTACGTCGAGGAGCGCTACGCCGCCCAGCTGCTGGCCTCGGCCGCGACCGGCGGCGTCGGCTACCTCCTCAAGGACCGGGTGGCCGACGTGGCCGAGTTCATCGACGCGCTGCGCAGGGTGGCCTCCGGCGGCACCGCCCTCGACCCCGAGGTGGTCGCCCAGTTGCTGCTACGCGGCAACAGCGACCCGCTGGAGCGCCTGACGCCGCGCGAGCACGAGGTGCTCCAGCTGATGGCGGAAGGCCGGTCGAACGCGGGCATCGGCCAGGCGCTGGTGCTCAGCGAAGGGGCGGTCGGCAAGCACATCGGCAACATCTTCACCAAGCTCGACCTGTCACCCGCCGAGGGCGACCACCGGCGGGTGCTCGCCGTGCTGCGCTTCCTCAGGATCAGGAGCCTGCCATGAGAGCGGCCTGGCTGACCGCGGGCGCGCTGATGACCACGATGGCGCTGCTGGCGTCCACGACGGCGCTCTGGCACACGTTCGCCAAGGCCAGGACGCCGGAGGAGGTCACGGCACGGTCGATCCCGTTCACCGAGGGCAGGATCCAGATCAACGCCGCGAGGGGCGACGTCGACGTGGCCATCCTGCCTGGCAACGCCGGCGAGCTGCTCATCTCCAGGTCCCTGCGGTGGACGCGCGACCGGCCCGCCGTCACGGAGGACTGGGACGCGCGCACGAGCACCTTGCGGCTCGAGGCCGTCTGCCCCGGCGCCGACCAGCCGGACGGCCCCCTCTGCAGGGCCGACTACCTGCTCTTCGTGCCGCCCGAGACCGACATCGTGGCCGGCACGACCGGTGGCATGCTCAGCGTCGACGACGTGTACGGCGACGTGCGCCTGACCTCCGTCACCGGCGACGTGAGCGTCGACGACGTCGCCGGCTCCCTCTGGGCCAGGGTCGGCACCGGCAGCGTCCGCGCCGACACGCTCAACGCCGAGGAGGCCGATGTGGAGGTCGGGGCGGGCAACGTGAGCCTGACGTTCGCCAACCCGCCGGCGACCGTGAAGGCCGTCGTCAGGACGTCCGGCGACGTGCGGGTGCACGTGCGCGAGGGCTCGTACGACGTCTCGGTGGTCGCCCGCAACAGCACCCTGAACATCGGCAGGGACCCCGGCTCGCCGCGGAAGATCACCGCGAGGGCGCCGGACGGCACCGTCACCCTGTGCTGCCGCTGAAGATCACCCGTGTCCGGGCCTTAAGACCTGTTTACTCTTGTGACTGGTTGGTAAGTTCCCGGCATGGAGTCTGCGAAGCACGCCGGTGACGCCGCCGTCGCCGTGTCCAAGGCCTATGGCGTCGAGACCATGTTCACCCTGTCGGGAGGGCACGTCTTTCCGCTCTACGACGGCGCCGTGCACGAGGAGATGCGCATCCTCGACGTACGCCACGAGCAGAGCGCGGTCTTCGCCGCCGAAGCGACGGCCCGGCTGACCAGGAAGCCCGGGCTGGCCGTGCTGACCGCCGGCCCCGGCATCACCAACGGCGTCAGCGGCGTCGCGACCGCCCACTTCAACGGCTCTCCCGTGGTCGTCATGGGCGGCCGGGCGCCCCAGTCCCGCTGGGGCAGCGGCGCGCTACAGGAGATGGACCACCCGCCGCTGCTCGACCCGATCACCAAGCTGTCGTTCACGGCGAGCGGCGCCGAGTCGGTCGGCCACGAGGTCGAGATGGCCTTCCGCACGGCGGTCGCCTCCCATCGCGGCCCGGTGTTCCTCGACTTCTACATGGACCACCTGTTCTCGCCGTCGCCGGTGCACGACGTGCAGACGCAGACGCCCTCGCCGCTGGAGCCCGACCCCGGCGACCTGGCCGGCATCGCACGGCTGCTGGCCGAGGCCGAGCGGCCCGTGCTGGTGTACGGGTCCGACGTGTGGATGGAGCGCGCCGAGGAGGCCGCCCGCGACTTCGCCGAGACGTGGCGGCTGCCGGTCATCCCCAACGGCCAGGGCCGCGGCATCCTGCCCTCGGGGCACGAGCTGCTCGTCACCCGGGCGCGAGGGCTCGCCTTCTCCCAGGCCGACCTGGTGATCGTGGTCGGCACCCCGCTCGACTTCCGGCTCGGCTACGGCTGGTTCGGCGGCAAGGACGGCGCGCCGCTGGCCCGCGTGGTCCACATCGCCGACGCGCCGTCGCAGCTGGCCACGCACATGCAGCCGGTCGCATCCGCCGCGGGCGACCTGTCGGTGGTGTTCTGGGGCCTCGGCGCCGCCTGTGGCGACGCGGGCGTCAAACCCGACGCCTACGCCCCCTGGGTGACGAGGTTGTCCGACACGGCCGCCGCGGCCATGGCCGGCGACGCCGAGTTGCTGGCCTCCGACTCCGACCCGATCCACCCCATGCGCATCTACGGCGAGCTGGGCAAGATCCTGGCCGACGACGCCGTGGTCATCGGCGACGGCGGCGACTTCGTCTCCTACGCGGGCAAGTACGTCGAGCCCCGGCAGCCGGGCAACTGGCTCGACCCGGGCCCGTACGGCTGTCTCGGCACCGGCCTCGGCTACTCCATCGCCGCCCGCCTGGCCAGGCCGTCCTCACAGGTCGTGCTGCTGCTCGGCGACGGCGCCGCCGGGTTCTCCCTGATGGACGTCGACACCCTCGTACGCCACCGGCTGCCGGTCGTCATGGTCTGCGGCAACAACGGCATCTGGGGCCTGGAGAAGCACCCCATGCAGATGTTGTACGGCTACGACGTGGCGGCCGAGCTGCAGCCCCAGTGCCGTTACGACCAGGTCGTGACCGCGCTCGGCGGCGGCGGCGAGCTCGTCACTAAGCCGTCGGAGATCGGGCCCGCGCTGCGCAGGGCGTTCGACTCGGGCATCCCCTACATGGTGAACATCGCCACCGACCCGCAGATCGCCTACCCCCGCAACACGACGGGGGTGTGACGCTACTGCTTCGGGGTGGCCGACGGGGTGGGGCTCGGGCTGCCGCTCGTGCAGGGGCTGTCGACGACGACCAGCGTGATCTCGGCGCCTTCGTCCGCCTGGGTGCCGCCCTTGGGCGTCATGGCCTTGACGGTGCCGCAGCGCAGACCGGCGGTAGTGGTGGTCTGGTCGTCGAGGTCCACCTCGAAGCCCATCGCCAGGAGGATGTCCTGCGCCTCGAGGAACCTCTTCCCGACCACCTTGGGCACGCGCTTCTTGCCGGCGGTGGGCGTGGGAGAGCCCGACGGCGTGGTGGTGGGCGTCGGGGTGGGCGTCGGCGTGCGGGTGGGGGTCCTGGTCGGCCTGGGCTCCGGGGTCGTCGGGTCGGGCCTGGACGGCCTGGTGGTCGGCCTGGGCTCCGAGGTCGTCGGGTCGGGCCTGGACGGCCTGGTGGTCTTCGTCTCGCGGGGGGGCTGGATGGACGACGTGTCGCCCCGCGGAACAGCGGTCTCGGTGACCTGCGGCTCGCCGGGGGTCATGCCCGTCAGAGCGACCGCGCCGGCGCCCGCGCCGAGCACCACCGCGACCGCGATGCCCGTGATCAGGCCGGTCCTGCGCGGCGCCTTCGCCGCCCGCCGGCTGCCGCCGCGACGCTCGGACACGTTCGTGTCCTGGGATGCCTGCTGGTGCGCACCGGTCTGGTACGCCTCCATCGGCGGAGCAGCAGCGGGAGGCGCCTGAGCCGGCTCGGGCACGGGCGAGGGCTGCCCGCTGGCGGCCGCGCGGGCCGCCTCGCTCATGGCCTTGGCCGACGGGTAACGCCTGGCCGGGTCTTTCGACAGCGCGCACTCGACCAGCGTGCGCACCGCCGGGGGGATCTCGGCGGGCAGCGGCGGCGGGGCCTCGCGGATGTGCTTGAGCGCGATCGTGACCGCGCTGTCGCCGTCGAACGGACGCTGCCCCATCAGGCACTCGTACGCGACCACGCCGAGCGCGTAGATGTCGACCGCGGGCGTGACAGGCGCACCCTCGGCCTGCTCGGGGGCGCAGTAGGCGGCCGTGCCCAGCACCATGCCGGCGTCGGTGAGCCGGTTGGCCAGGTCGGACCTGGCGATGCCGAAGTCGGTCAGCACCAGCGTGCCGTCGCGCTGCACGAGCAGGTTGCCCGGTTTGACGTCGCGGTGCACGATGCCCTGGTCGTGCACGGCCTGCAACGCCGAGGCGGCCTGCGCGATCAGCTCCATGGCCTGCTGCGGCGCGATCCGGCCCAGCCTGGACAGTAAGCGGTCGAGCGGCTCACCGTCGACGAACTTCATCACCAGGTAGACGGTGTCGCCGCTGACGCCGTAGTCGTAGACGTCGACCACACCGCTGTGGTTGATCGTGGCCATCGCCCGCGCCTCCCCCTGGAAGCGAGCGACGAACCCCGGGTCCTCCATACGGCCTGGCAGCAGCACCTTGACGGCGACGGTGCGGGCCAGGACGATATCCTCGCCCCGCCACACCTCGCCCATGCCGCCGGCGCCGATGCGGGTATCCAATCGATACCGCCCCGCCAGCGTCGTCCCTTGTGCCACCATGACGCCCCCGTTACCCCCCTACTTCAGTAACCTCTCCCACCCCGCGAGTCTCCAACAAAGCGAACTTTCATCGCGGTAAGGTAACACAGTGGTCACGGAAGTCAGAGAGTGTACGACTCACCTGTCCCACATGCCACTCAAATGCCTCAAGCCGTACAAACTCTATCCTGCGGCCTCACGGCGGGCCTTGTCCGCGTTTCGCGGAACTCCACGGCCGCATCGCTAGGCTGATCCCATGACGCTCGCTCCTGGTCTTCGCGCCCAGTCGCTCATCGTGGTCGAGATGGACGACACCGCCAAGAGCGTGGGCAGCGGAGACGTGCCCGTGCTGGCCACGCCCCGGCTGCTCGCGCTGGCCGAGGCGGCGACCGTGCGCGCCGTCGAGCGGCACCTCGCGCCGGGCCAGACGTCCGTCGGCACCCGGGTCGAGCTGGAGCACGTGGCCGCCAGCCCGCTCGGCACGCGCGTGCAGCTCGGCGTCGAGCTGACGCGGGTCGACGGCCGTCGCCTGACCTTCGCCTTCGAGGCCCACGACGAGCACTCCGTCGTGGGCAAGGGCACGATCGAGCGCGTCCTCGTCGACCGCGCCAGATTCCTGGCCGCGAGCGAACGGCGCACGACGTGAGGGCCGCTAGTCGTCGATGACGGCGATCAGGTCGCCTTCCTGGATCACGTCGCCCTCGGCCACCTTGAGCTGGGCCACCGTGCCGTCGTCCTCGGCGAGCACCGGGATCTCCATCTTCATCGACTCGAGGATGACGAGCGTGTCACCCTCGGACACGCTGTCGCCCTCGCGGACGACGACCTTCCACACGTTGGCCACCATCTCGGCGCGTACCTCAGCCACCGCGACTCCCCTCTTTCCATGATCCGATAATGTCCACGACCTAGGCGCGCATGCGCGCGACCAGACCGGTGTCGTAGTCGCCGGCGACGAACTCCGCGTTCTCCAGCAGCTCCGCACAGAATGGCAGATTGTTCTTCGGTCCCTCTACGGTGAACGCCGCCACCGCCTTGCGGCCCTTCTCCAGCGCGTCGGCGCGGCTCTCGCCGCGGACGCAGAGCTTGGCCATCAGGGGGTCGTAGAACGGGGTGACCGTGTTGCCCATCTCATAGCCGGAGTCGACCCGCACGCCGTCGGCGACCGGCTCCTCCCACGCCGTGATCGTGCCAGGGCCGGGGAAGAACCGCTTCGGGTCCTCCGCGTAGACGCGGAACTCTATCGCGTGCCCGGCCGGCTCGGCCGGCACCTCAGGGCTCTCGCCCGCCGCGACACGCAGCTGCAGCTCGACCAGGTCGACGCCGGTGACCAGCTCGGTGACCGGGTGCTCCACCTGCAGTCTCGTATTCATCTCCAGGAACACGAAATCCTGCCGGTCGGCGTCGACCAGGCACTCGACGGTGCCCGCGCCGGCATAGCCGACGGCCTCGCCGGCCCGCACGGCGGCGGCGAGCATGCGCTCGCGCAACTCCGGCGTGATGCCGGGAGACGGCGACTCCTCGACGACCTTCTGGTGGCGGCGCTGCACCGAGCAGTCGCGCTCGCCCAGCGCCACGACCCGGCCGTCGGGCAGGCCGAAGATCTGCACCTCGACGTGGCGGGCCCGCTCGATATAGCGCTCGAGCAGCACGGCGGGCCCGTCGAGCGCGTCACCCGCACTGCCGGCGAACCTCGCCGCCGCCCTGGCCGCCTGGTCGTACGCCTTGCCCATGCCCTCGTCGTCGTAGGCCACGCTCATGCCGATGCCGCCGCCGCCGGCCGCGGTCTTGACCATGACCGGATAGCCGATGGACTCCGCGGCCCGCAGCGCCAGCGACAGGTCGGTGACCGGCTCGCGGGTGCCCGCGGCGACCGGAACGCCCGCGGCCTCCATGAGGTTCCTGGCGTTGATCTTGTCGCCCATCCTGTCGATGGCCTCGGGCGCGGGCCCGATCCACACCATCCCCGCCTCGATCACGGCCCTGGCGAACGCGGCGTTCTCGGCGAGGAACCCGTAGCCCGGGTGCACGGACCGCGCGCCCGTCGCCCGCGCCGCCTCCAGCACCTTGCCGGCGTCGAGGTAGCTCTGCGCGGGGTTGGCCGGGCCGATCAGCACCGCCTCGTCGGCCTCGCGGACGAACGGCAGGTCGGCGTCGGCCTCCGAGTGCACGGCGACGGCACGCAGGCCCATCCGTCTGACCGTGCGGATGATCCGCCGCGCGATCTCACCTCGGTTGGCGACCAGAACGGGTCCGAGCGTCTCAGTAAGCACGCCGACCACCTTATGGCCGCCACAGGCTTGACCCCTTTCCCCCGAAACCACCGAAGCGGCCAGCACGATCTGTAGGAACCCCACAATCAGGAGCGCTCCACGGGCCGGTGGCTGGGCGCGGGCGACAACAGCTTAGACGCGGCCACGGTCGATCACGCGCCCGAGCGCCTCGATCGCGTGGGGGTCGTAGGAGCCGCCAGGGGACTGCCGGATGCGCTCCAGCGCCGCCCCGGCGCGGTCGCGGTCGGTGGAGGGCCCCACCAGGTCGTCGTAGGCGTTGGCGACCTTGATGATGCGGCTCGACAGCGGCGGGTCCTCAGTGATCGGGTCGCACTGCCGTCTGACCACCTCGGCCACGCGGTCGAGCACGCCCGTCTGCCGGATCACCTCGGCGCCCAGCTCGGCGATGCGGCGGGCCTGCTCGGGCTCGGTGAGCACGGTGGCGCCGCCGGGGATCGGATCGCGCAGCGACAGCTGGCCGATGTCGTGCATCAGCGCCGCGTATTCCAGCTCCAGCAGCTCGGGCTCGGCCATGCCCAGCTCTCTGCCGATGGCCACGGCCAGCCGGCTCACCCGGCGCGAGTGCCCCGGCTCGACGTAGCCGCCGACCTCCGTCACCCGGGACAGGGCGCGCACGGTCTGCAGGTAGGTGGCGCGGATGCCGGCGTACTTCCTGAAAGCGACCTGGGTGACCAGCAGCGGAGCGGCGAAAACCAGCAGCGCCACCAGATCCATGCTGTGCGTGGCCAGGGCGAGCAGCACGCCCGACGAGCCCACGGCGGCGCCCAGCGGGAACGCCATGTTGATCTCGTCACGCACCGCCACCCGGAACGCGGTGCGCACCTGCTCCGCCCTGAGCAGCGCCGCGATCAGCACGTCGATCAGCAAGGTGATCGTGATGAGCGTGGCCATCGCCGCGAGCGCCGGCCACCACGTGCTGGTCGGCGGCTTGGTGAGCTCGTGGAGCGGGTCGGCCAGCGGCCGGAACGCGAACGCCGGCAACGCGCCGATGAGCAGCCGCCTGGCCATCGCGTCGAGTCGCGGCGGGCGGCCGACGGCCAGGTGCGGCAGCGCTCCCGCGGTCATGCCGACCGCGATCACCGCGACCACCTGCAGCGCGGGGTGGCGCAGCGGATTCTGGCTGAGGTCGAGCAGCAACGTGTAGCCGAGCGCCGCGGCGGCCCCGATGGGCGCGACCTCCCTGTTGCCCGGCATGGTGAGCCTGGCCAGCTCGCCGACCGCGATCAGCGCGCCGAACCCGACCGCGATCTCCGGGCGTTCGAGCCCGGCGGCGGCGGTGTAGCCGACCCCCGCCACCGCGACCAGCCCGGCCACGCAGATGAGCAGGAGCTGCCCCGAGTCGAGCCGGCGCAGCACCGTGCCCACGGACCGCTCGGCCCGCCGCCGGGGACGCGCTGTGGTGATCATTGACCGGTCACGACCTCGATGGGCATGGTCGGGTCGTCGTGGTCCTTGATCGGGGACTCGGCGGCCTCGGGAGGCGGCGGGTCGACGCGGCGCGGCGGCTGCCACGGCTCGCGGTCGAGCGCCCTGATGAAGGCCGCGACCATGACCGGGTCGAAATGGGTGCCGGCGCATTTGCGCAGCTCTTCCACGGCCACCGGCACCGGCCTGGCGCCGCGGTAGGAACGGTCGGAGGTCATCGAGTCGAACGCGTCGGCCACCGCGATGACCTTCGCGAACTCGGGGATCTCGTCACCGGCCAGCCCCATCGGGTAGCCGGTGCCGTCGTGGCGCTCGTGGTGGTGCATGATGCCGGCGTAGGCCTCGTCGAGGAACCCGATGCCGCGCACGATCTCCAGCCCGCGCATCGGGTGCAGCTGGATCGCGGCGAACTCCTCCTCGGTGAGCGGCCCGTCCTTCTGCAGCACCTTGGTCGGCACGCCGAGTTTGCCCACGTCGTGGAGCATGCCGGCGTAGCGGATCGCCCGCACCCGCTCGACCCCCATGCCGATCTCCTGGGCGATCATGGAGGAGGCGTGCGAGACCCGCGTGCAGTGGCCGCGCGTGTAATAGTCTTTCGTCTCCACCGCCTGGCAGAGCGCGGCGATGGTGGCGTCGTAGGAGCGCTGCTGCGCGTGATACTGGCCGAACGCCCACCGCGCCACGAAGAGCGGCACCAGCACCAGCACCGCCGAGATCGACGCCACGGTGGCCCACAACCCCGCCACCAGCAGCCCGAACGTGCCGTAGCCCAGATAGGACAGCAGGAACTGGACCATGCCGCGCATCGGCACCTCGGTGGCGCGCGACCCCGTGGCCAGCGCGATCACGGTGAGGGTGAGGACGATGTTGAGCGGCACGAAGACGGCCGTGGCCGCGACGTAGGGGCCGATCAGGTCGTCGAACGCGTTGACCTGAGGCACGCCGACCTGCCCGTCGAGCGCGACGTAGACCCACCCGGCCGCGAAGCCGCAGATGGCGAACTGGGCGCCGTTGAACAGACGTTTGATCAACGGCAGCCCCGGCCGCACGCTCACGATCGCGGTCAGCCCCACCAGCGCCGCCCCCTCGGGACCGAGCAGCACCACGGCGGCCAGCGAGGCCGAGAAGCTCACCGAGACGGCGAACTGCTCCACGTTGAGCAGCGTCGGCATCGACTCGCACACCAGGAACAGCAGCGCGAGCACGAGCAGGATGTCGAGGTCCTCCGGAGCCACGGGGGCGCCGGAGACCACGACGCCGCGAACGATGAGAGCGGCCGCCACCCCGATCACAGCGACCAGATAGGCCCTTGCGGGCCACGGCAGATCACGCATTGCGGCCCCCTACGGCGGTCAGGTCCAGGAAACCCCGGGTGGGATCGCTCCCCCGAACGCTCCCCCGAACACCATGACCATCGGAGCGGCCAGCACGGCGGCCATGAACAGCCGGGCGACCATAGCCTTCAACATACGCATGCCTCCACGGTCGACTTGAGGAGTTTCACGCTACAGAAGAGGACGTGGTCGCACCGCCCGAGTGTGAAATAGCAAGCAAAGCGTAATCAAGCCACTACGAGACGCGATGTGCGGCGGCCCACTCCACGGTCTTCTTCACGCCGGTCGACAGGCCGGTGCGCGGCTGCCAGCCGAGCCCGTCGTGGGCCGGCACCGGGTCGACCGCCATCGCCGGCAGGTCGCCCACGCGCGGCTGCGCGAACCCCGGCTTGTCCTGGGCGCCCGCCGCGTCGGCGATGAGCGAGTGCAGCCGGCGGTCGCTGGTCTGGATGCCGGTGCCGAGGTTGAACCTGCGGCCGTTGCCCTCCGCCCCGCACGCCCTGACGAAGCCGTCGACCACGTCGTCGACGTAGATGTAGTCGCGGGTCTGGGTGCCGTCGCCGTAGAGGACCGTGGGCGTGCCCGACAGCAGGGCATCGGTGAAGATGGCGACCACGCCGGCCTCGCCCTCGGGCGACTGGCGCGGGCCGTAGACGTTGGAGAGCACCAGCGTGGTGTATTCGAGACCGTAGAGGGCCCGGAACGTGGCGAGGTAGGTCTCGCCGCTCAGCTTGGACGCGGCGTAAGGGGAACGCGGGTCGGTCGGCGCGTCACCGGGCACCGGGATCACCGACGGCCTGCCGTAGACCGCCACCGACGAGGCGAACACCACCTTGCGGGTGCGCCCCTCGTGGGCCGCGGCCAGCACGGACGCCGTGCCCACGACGTTGACGTCCGCGTCGTGCACCGGGTCGGCGACGCTCCTGCGCACGCTGATCTGCGCGGCGAGGTGGCAGATCACCTCGGGTTGCAGGTCGGCGACCAGGTCGATCAGCGCGGGATCGCGCACGTCGATCTCGTGCAGCCGGAAGCGGTCGCTCCCGCTCGCCTGCTCCAGGTTGTCCCGGCGCCCTGAGGACAGATCGTCGACCACGTCGACCTCGTGCCCGTCGCCCAGCAGACGATCGACGAGATTCGAACCGATGAACCCGGCACCCCCGGTGACCAACGCGCGCATGCGGTCGATCCTAGTCGGCCAGCTCCGACCTCACTTGCGCGATGCGGGCCAGGACCTTGGATCGCAGGTCTGCGGGGACCGGGTCGCAGCCGCAGTGTTTGTGCACAAGCGCCTTGACCGCTTTGTCCAAATCATATTCCTGCAGGCACGGGCTGCACTCGTCGAGATGCACGCGGATGTCAGCGACGTCGCTTTCGGTCAGCTCGCCGTCGAGATAGGCGTAAACCTTGTCGAGCACTTCGCGACAGTCGGTGTCATGCGGGTTGCCACAGCTCATTTCGATCCCTCCGCCGGGACCAGGCCACGCTCGCGAGCATAGTCCTCAAGGAGGCCCCGCAACTGCCTGCGTCCCCTGTGCAGCCTCGACATCACGGTGCCGATCGGAGTGCCCATGATGTCGGCGATCTCCTTGTAGGGGAAGCCCTCGACGTCAGCCAGGTAGACGGCGATCCTGAACTCCTCGGGCAGAGCCGCCAGCGCCTGCTTGATGTCGCCGTCGGGCAGGTGCTCGAGCGCCTCGACCTCGGCCGACTTCAGCCCGCTCGAGGTGTGGGACTCAGCCCGCGCGAGCTGCCAGTCCTCGATCTCCTCGGCGCCCGACTGCTTCGGCTCGCGCTGCTTCTTGCGGTAACTGTTGATGAAGGTGTTGGTCAGGATCCGGTAGAGCCACGCCTTGAGGTTGGTGCCCTGCTGGAACTGGTGGAACGACGCGAACGCCTTGGCGAAGGTCTCCTGCAGCAGGTCCTCCGCGTCCGCGGGATTTCGGGTCATCCGGAGCGCCGCGGAGTAGAGCTGCTCGAGATACGGCATGACGTCGCGCTCGAATCGCTCGCTTCGCTGCTCCAGCGTCTCCGCGCCTGTCGCGGGCACCGGACCCACCCCCCTAAGATCACCGGTGGCCGACCGTGGCGGAACACCGTACTCAGGGGAGGATACCCGCTGGCCCGTGACCTCCTGGTCAGCGGGTTGGGGGCTGAGCAATGTGAGCATGCTCGTCGCAACACACCCGCGCCCTCGTCTGTTCCCGCAAGATAGAAGGTACGAAGGACCCGGTGCGGGGAACGTCATAACGTACCGGCTGGTAGCCCTTTTCCCGTCACCCAGGAGTCGCGTGTGCTGCCCATTCCGGCCGAGGAACTGAACGGCTCAGGGACGCTCGGGCCGTACTGGACCTTCTATCGCGCCGTCGCCGCCGAGCAACT
The DNA here is from genome assembly GCF_039871515.1 of Nonomuraea sp. B1E8. Taxonomy (NCBI): domain Bacteria; kingdom Bacillati; phylum Actinomycetota; class Actinomycetes; order Streptosporangiales; family Streptosporangiaceae; genus Nonomuraea; species Nonomuraea sp. B1E8. Next base: position 34,486 of record NZ_JBDPLS010000026.1, read on the forward strand.
GAACCGATGGCTTCCCAGCCAGCCCTCCGTGATCCTCGACCTGTCCGGCGGCCGCGGCCGGTGGTCCGGCCAGGCGGCCAGGGCCGGGCACCGGGTGATCGAGGTGCTCGACTTCCGCCGCACGGTCGACGCGCAGTCCCGATTGCGCGACGCCGACCGCGTCCGTCACGTACGCGCCGACGATCTGTCGTTCCTGCCCGACGAGAGCGTGGACGCCGTCCTCGCCGAAGAGCGCGCGATGTCGGTCGAGCTGATGGCCGAGTCGGCGATGAGCGACGTGGCCAGGGTGTTGCGCCCCGGCGGCCGGGCGCTGGTGTGCGTCGACTCGCTCGTGCTGGGCATGGCGATCCTGGCCGAGCAGGGCCAGTGGCAGCACCTGCGCCAGACCGGCGAGGTCATGCTCGTGCCGTGGCCCGACGGCAGCATCACGCGCTGCTTCAGCAGCGGGCAGCTGCGCGAGTTGCTGGCGGGCACCGGGCTGGAGGTGGAGTGGATGCGGCCGCGCACGGTGTTGTCGCCGTCCACGGTCGACCACGTGCTCTCGTCCGACGCGCGCGCCCTGTCCTATCTCGTGCGCACGGAGCTCGAGGCCCATCCCGACGACGACGACACCGTCGGCATCCACCTGGTGGCCAGCGCCCGCAAGCGCTGACCGCCTGCCGACCGGCCCCACATTCTGGCCGGGCCGCCGTTCTTCGTTGCCGGCGGCCCCGGCGAGGTCAGCGGCGGCGCTCCCGCTTCCCCTGGCACTGCACGCACCGCGCGGCCTCCGGGCGGGCCTCCAGCCGGCCTTCGGGCACGGGCTTGCCGCAGTCGACGCACCTGCCGTAGACGCCTTCGTCGATGCGCTCGATCGCCTCCACCACCGCGCTGCGCTGCGCGGTGGCCACGGTCAGCATGGCCTGCGCGCGGTCGGCGTCGGTCAGGTCGGCGCCCGCGTCGGCCGCGGAGTATTCCCGCACCGCGACGGGGTCGCCTTTGAGGACCCCGATCGAGCGGTCCAGTTCGGCGAGCATGTCTTTCAGCCGCTCACGAGCGGTCGTGACGTCCACGAATCCGCACCTCCGGGTGAATGAGGGAAGCCTGCGGCCAGGACTCCCCGGATGTCCCCGCCGGCACGATCAATGGGGGCCGATATGGCGGTGACACCGAGTGAACGGTTGCATCGCTTTCCTCACCGAATGCCCACTTACCGCGCTTCTTACACCTTTAGAACAGCGCGGGCTCCCCCGCCTCGGGGAGCGGTTTGATGAGGTCGGGGCCGTTGTTCCTGACGTTGTTCACATCCGTGGAGACCGCGTACGCCGTGAGCCGCCCCGACTCGGCGGGCACCAGCAACTCGGAGGCCCTCTCGGTGTCGGTGAGCTTGGGGTCGAGCCACTCGGCCCAGCGGTCGCGCTCGATCATCATGGGCATCCTGTCGTGGATGCGGCCCAGGTGGTCTTCGGCGTCGGTCGTGATGACGGTGCAGCTGACGAGCCATTGGAGCGGGTCGTCGTCGGCGCGCGACGGATCCTTCCAGAACTCGTACAGGCCGGCCATGGCCAGCACCCCGCCGTCCGCGGGATGGATGAAGTACGGCTGCTTCTTCTTCTCGCCTTCAACCGGCATCCACTCGAAATAGCCGTCGGCCGGGAGCAGGCATCTGCGCTTGGCGAACGCCCGGCGGTAGGACGGTTTCTCCGCCAGCGTCTCGGCCCTGGCGTTGATCAGCCGCGAGCCGATCGACGGGTCCTTCGCCCAGGCGGGGACCAGGCCCCACTTGAGGATCCTGAGCTGGCGTACCGCCCGCTCGGCCTCGTGGGGCACGCGGCTCAGGACGGCATAGACGTTCTTGGTCGGCGCCACGTTGTAGTCGGCGCCGAGCTCCCTGTCGGGCTCGCCGTCCTGCTCGACCTGGAACTCCTCGAGCAGCTCGTGCTTCTTGCGCGCCGAGGCGTATCTACCGCACATGACACCACACTGCCATGTCCTTCCCCCGCTCGCGTGTCCGCCCGGCGGCGGCGCGCGGACTTCGACCGCGTCCCACCACTCCCAGTACTCTTTGACCATGCCCGCTACGCTCTGGCCCGCACCGACGGCGACGACCCCCGTCAGCGCCACCGTCTCGCTGCCCGGCTCCAAGTCGGTGACCAACCGCGCGCTCCTGCTCGCCGCGCTCGCCGACGGCCCCGGCGTCGTGCGCGGTGCGCTGCGCAGCCGCGACGCGGACCTGATGGCCGCCGCGCTGCGGGCGCTCGGCACGACGCTGGTGGCCGGCGATGAGAGCGCCGCAGGGGTCGACTGGCACGTGACGCCGGGCCCGGTCCGCGGCGGCGCGAGCATCGACGCCGGCCTGGCGGGCACGGTCATGCGCTTCGTCCCGCCGATGGCCGCGCTGGCCGACGGCCCGGTCCACTTCGACGGCGACCCGCACGCGCGCAAGCGCCCGATGGGGCCCATCCTCGACGCACTGCGCTCGCTGAACGCGCGGGTCGACAACGACGCGCTGCCGTTCACGATCATCGGGCCCGTCACGGGCGGCGAGGTGACACTGGACGCGTCGGGTTCGTCGCAGTTCGTCTCGGGGCTGCTGCTGGCGGCCGCACGCTTCGAGAAGGGCGTCACGATTCGCCACGTGGGCCCGCCCGTGCCCTCGCAGCCGCACATCGAGATGACGGTGCAGATGCTCAGGGCGGCCGGCGTCACGGTCGACGACGGCGAGCGCGACGTGTGGCGCGTCGAGCCCGGCCCGATCGCGGCGAGAGACGTCACGGTCGAGCCCGACCTGTCCAACGCGGCCCCGTTCCTGGCCGCCGCGCTGGTCACGGGCGGCACGGTCACCATCCCGGCATGGCCCGCCGAGACCACCCAGCCCGGCGACGCCCTGCGGGGCCTGCTCACCTCCATGGGCGCCACGGTCACCCGCACGGCCGACCTGGTCGTCACGGGCACGGGCGAGATCACCGGCATCGACGCCGACCTGCACGAGGTCGGCGAGCTGACCCCGACGATCGCCGCGCTGGCCGCGCTCGCGCGCACCCCGAGCCGCATCCGGGGCGTGAGCCACCTGCGCGGCCACGAGACCGACCGCCTGGCCGCGCTGGCCACCGAGCTCAACCGCCTCGGCGGCGACGCCGAGGAGACGGACGACGGCCTGGTCATCCGCCCCCGCCCGCTACGCGGCGGCACCTTCCACAGCTACGACGACCACCGCATGGCCACCGCTGGAGCGGTGATCGGGCTCGCGGTCCCAGGAGTGCGGGTGGAGAACATCGCGACGACCGCCAAGACCCTGCCGGAGTTCGCCCAGATGTGGGCGGCGATGCTGGACGCCCGATGACGACGGTGATCCGGCCGCTGCCGGCCGCCGGTTTCAGGGGGGAAGTCCCGGGCACGTCGGAGATGGGCGAGACGTGACTGCGCGCTGCCCGCACCGACCCGCCGCACCCGGCCCGCGTCACCGAGCACCCTGTCACCGACCACAGAGGGGAAGCGAGCGTATGGGAGCGGACCGCTGAGAAAGCGGGAGTACGACGAGGACGACGTACGGGTCAGGCCGGGCAAGGGGTCACGGCCGCGCACCCGGATCCGTCCTGCGCACGAGGACGCCGTCGGAGGGTTCGTGGTCGCCGTCGACCGGGGCCGCTACACCGTCCTGGTCGAGCCCGAACGCGGGTCGGCCCAGAAACGCAGGCGGCAGCCGCAGCACCGCCTGGTGGTCGCCATGAAGGCCCGTGAGCTCGGCCGCAAGGGCATCGTCGTGGGCGACCGGGTCGCCCTGGTCGGCGACGTCTCCGGCCGTCCCGACACCCTGGCGAGGGTCGTCCGCGTGGAGCCGCGCAGCTCGATGTTGCGCCGCTCGGCCGACGACACCGATGACACCGACGGCATCGAACGACCGGTCGTCGCCAACGCCGACCAGCTCGTCATCGTGACCGCCCTGGCCGATCCGCCGCCGCGACCTCGCATGATCGACCGCATGCTGGTGGCCGCGTTCGACGCCGAGATCGAGGCTCTGCTCTGCCTCACCAAGTCGGATCTCGCCCCGCCCGACTCCCTGGTCGCCCTGTACGAACCGCTGGGCGTCTCGCACGTCGTCGTGCGCAAGGGCGGCTCGCTCGACGAGCTGCGCGACCACCTGACCGGGCGCATCAGCGTTCTGGTCGGCCACTCGGGCGTCGGCAAGTCCACCCTGGTCAACGCCCTGGTCCCCGACGCCAACCGCGCCGTCTCCCAGGTCAACGCCGTCACGGGCCGCGGCCGCCACACCTCCACCTCGGCCGTCGCCCTGGAGCTGCCGGAGGGCGGCTGGATCATCGACACCCCGGGAGTTCGCAGCTTCGGCCTGGCCCACGTGTCGGTGGAGACGGTGCTGGCGGGGTTCCCCGACCTGGTGGAGGGCACGGTCGACTGCCCGAAGGGCTGCACCCACCTGGGCGACGGTTGCGCCCTGGACGCCTGGGTGGCCGCCGGCAACGCCGACCCCGCCCGCCTGGAGTCGCTCCGTCGCCTCCTGTCCAGCCGCGAGGGCTCGCCCGACGACGTTCCCTGAGCCTTTCACGTGCCCTTACGTGCCGTCATGGCGCGCTCGTACGCACTGCCTTTCTCGCGGTCAATGGGCGGGCAAAAGGGACGGACTGCCAGGGAAGATCAGTGATATCTCTCGACATGACGTACTTACCGCTGACGGTGAAAAGGGATACCGGTTACCAGAAAAGAGACGTTGGTGACTGATGTTCGGTATACGACTCACGGTAGCGTGGGCGACCGTGCAGGGTTACAACGATGATCTTCGCCTCGCGCATGTCATGGCGGACGCCGCCGATGACCTGACCATGCGGCGGTTCAAGGCGGTCGATCTGAAGGTCGACACCAAGCCCGATCTGACGCCGGTCAGCGACGCCGACCGCGCTGTGGAGGAGGCCATCCGGGGCACGCTGCGCCGTGCCAGGCCGCGCGACGCGGTCGTGGGAGAGGAGTTCGGCAAGACCGGGTGGGGCGCCCGGTCGTGGATCATCGACCCCATCGACGGCACCAAGAACTACGTGCGCGGCGTGCCCGTGTGGGCGACCCTGATCGCGCTCATGGAGTACGGCGAGGTCGTCGTCGGCCTCGTGTCGGCCCCTGCCCTCGGCAGACGCTGGTGGGCGGCCGCCGGGGGCGGCGCGTGGACCGGCAAGAGCCTGACCAAGGCGTCCAGGATGACCGTGTCGTCGGTCTCGACCCTGGAGGACGCGTCGTTCTCCTACTCCAGCTTCGGCGGCTGGGAGAAGACGGGCCGGCTCGACAACTTCCTCGACCTCGGCCGCGCCTGCTGGCGCACGAGGGCGTACGGCGACTTCTGGTCGCACATGATGGTCGCGGAGGGTTCGGTGGACGTGTCCGCGGAGCCCGAGTTGTCGCCGTGGGACATGGCGGCGCTCACCGTGATCGTCGAGGAGGCCGGCGGCGTGTGGACCGACGTGGCGGGCGTGAAGGGCCTGGAGGGCGGCAGCCTCGTCTGCACCAACGGCACCCTCCACGACGAGGTCGTCCGCCGGCTCAACGCCTAGGACCGGCCTCGGACTGGATGTCGGCGGTTGCGGCGTTCAGCTCCCGTTCATCCTTATACGTCACATTTCCCTCATACGTGACACCGCTGGGCGGATTGTCGTGTCCCAGCGGATCCTGGTCCCAGAAGTTCCCCCGGTAGACCACGTTCTCCAGCGGCGGCCCCACCACGAGGACGGCCGTGTTGTCCGCCCGCAGGACGACGTTGCCCTCCACCGTGACCCACGAGGCCCCGTAGTCGGTGTACAGCCCGAAGTTGTACGGCGTGCGCGTGTCCTTGATGACGTTCCCCTGGACGAGCGCCTGGTTGTCCGGGGAGTCGCCCTGCGGCCCCGACAGGTAGATTCCGCCCCCGTCGGCCAGCACCTCCATGGTGTCCGCCGTGCGGTTGCGCAGGATCTGGGCGCCCTGCCCGGAACCCACGACGATCCCGCAGTGGGGCACGTGGGCCACCTCGTTGTGCGCGACCACGCAGTCACGCGTGCCCGACACGGAGATGCCCGGCGCGCCGCTGAACTCGAGCCCGGTGTGGTGCACGCGGTTGTCCTCGATCGAGGTGGCCCGGCTGCCGGAGACCTCGATGGCGGCGCCGGACAACGTGTCGAACGCGCAGCGGCGCACCACGAGACCGGCGCCGCCGGTGACGCCCAGCCCGGAGGCGCCGAGCCGGGTGAACCGGCAGCCCTCGATCTCCACGTTCTCGGTGGCGTCGAAGGTGACGCAGGCGGGGATCGTGACGGAAGCGGCGGGATACGTCACAGACGCCCCTTCCCCGATGACCGCCGTCTCGACGCCGCCGCCCTCGTAGTAGCCGGTGCCGTGGTAGTGCAGGAACCCCTCGGCCGCGCTCGGGCGCAGCCAGGTGGCCTCGGCGAACACCAGGCCCCTGAACGACACGTCGCGCGCCCCCGCGGCGCTCACCAGGCGCTCCAGGACGGGTGCGACGACCCGCGTACGGGAGGGATGCTCCCCGGCGCGGGGCAGGTACATCAGCACGTGCCGCCCCGGACGCGACCGGTCGAGCACGAAGGTGCCCGGCTCGGCCAGGAAGGCGGCGTCGTTCTCGATGCGGGTGGGCAGGCCGGGCCCGCTCGACGACTGACCCTCCCACGTCGAGTTGTAGAGCTCGCCGGCCCATCCGAAGGCGGGCTGTGCCATGGTGATCACGGTCTCGTCCCCGTCGCGGGAGACTCCCGCGACCCCGCAGCGCGCCTCCGTCCAGGGGTAGACGCCCCGGAAGACGAACTCGACGTCCGCGGGGCTGCGCCAGCCGAGCGGCTCGCCGCCGTCGGTGACGTAGCCGGTGGCGGTCGCGCGGACCTCGCCGGGCAACCCGGGGACGGCGGCCCGCTCGGCCCTGCGCCCGTCGACGTAGAGCTGGCGGGTGTCGAGGTCGCCGACCTCGGCCACCCAGACGCCGTCGCGTTCCTGCCACCCCGTGATGACCCGGCCGCCGCTGATCACGGGCTCCTCCTGCCCAGGGCTGCCGTAGCCGTACGCCTGGAAGACGATCCCCGAGTCGTCGCCGGTGAGCTCGAACGGCCGCGCGAGCGTGTGCACGCCACCTCTAAGGTGTACGACGGCGTCGCCGCCGGCCTCGCGGGCCGCGGCCCTGGCGCGGTCGAGGGTGGCGAAGGGCCGCCCTGCCGATCCGGGCCAGGAGTCGTCGCCGGAGGGCGCGACGTGGAACTGGAACATCTGAACCACCTTTGCTGTTTATGCCGTACACGTAGTAGTACACCATAAACAAGGGAGGGCGCACATGGCGAGGGGCAGGGCCGACGACCCCGACCACGGTGTCGAGCTGCTGTGGCGGGCCGGCGACCGCGAGCCGAGGCAGGGCCTCAGCCTGCCCAGAATCGTGCGCGCCGCCGTGGAACTCGCCGACGACGAAGGCCTGGCGGGCCTGTCGATGCGGAAGGTCGCCGACCGGCTCGGCTTCACGACCATGTCGCTCTACCGCCACGTGCCCGGCCGCGGCCAGCTCGTCGACCTGATGCTCGACGAGGTTCTCGGCGAGCACCCGCAGCCCATGGAGACGGGCGGCTGGCGGGCCCGCCTGGAGGCCGTGGCCAGGCACGCGTGGGACATCCGCAAGCGGCACCCGTGGCTGGCCGAGGTGCGCGGCAGCCGCCACGTCCCCGGTCCCAACGCCGTCGCCCACTACGACTACATGCTGAGCACGCTCGCCGGCACGGCGCTGCGCCCCTCGGAGGTCATCGCGGTCGTGGGCATGGTCGGCCGGTTCGTCGACGCCGAGGCCCTGGTCCTGGTCGAGACCCGGCGTGAGGAGCGGCGCAGCGGGGTGTCGGAGGAGGAGTGGTGGGGCTCGCGCGACTCGCTCTACGAACGCCTCGACCGCTATCCGACGCTCTCCCACCTGTGGACCGCGGGCGGCTGGGACCACCCCGAGGACTCCTTCGACTTCGGCCTGCGCCGGCTGCTCGACGGTGTCGAGGTCCTCATCCGGAAGCGTGACGAAATGCGTGATGAAACGTGTGCGGAATGCGGCGGCCCGCTGGATCCGGCTTCGTCCGGCCGCCCCCGCGTCTACTGCTCACGCGCCTGCCAGCAGCGCGCCTACCGCAGACGCAGGAACGGTTAGAGCGCCAGCACCCGCCGCACCGCGTCCATGAGGGCGTCCCGATAGCCGCCCCCGAACAACACCACGTGCACGAGCAGCGGATGCAGCTGGTGCAGCGGCACCCGATCCCGCCACCCCTCCGCAAGCGGCCACTCCTCCTGGTAGGCCCCCAGCACCCGATCGAGGTACGGCAGCCCGAACAGGTCGAGCATGGCCAGATCGGTCTCCCTGTGCCCGCCGTGGGCGGCCGGATCGACCAGCACCCCCGACCCGCCCGACCACAACACGTTCCCGCTCCACAGGTCACCGTGGATGCGTGCGGGTGGCGCGGCCGGCCCCGCCACCTCGGCGAACCGGTCCACCGCCCGCTCGACCAGGGAGACCTCCCGCGCCGGCAGCCGGGCCTGCCGCAGGAACGGCAGCACCCGCCGCGAGGCGTAGAACGACGGCCAGTCGGCCGCGGGGGCGTTGTCCATCGGCAACTCGGCGATGAACCCCGGCCACGGCGCGCCGAAACCGTCCGCGCCCTCGCGGTGCAGCCGGGCCAGCGCACGCCCGAACCGCTCGGCCGCCGCCGCGCTGGGCGGCTCCTGCCGTACCCACGACAACACGAGCCGGTCCGGCTCGACCTCGATCACCTCGGGCACGGCGATCGCCTCGCCCAGCCAGCGCAGCCCGGCGGCCTCGGAGGTGAACACCTCGGAGCGGCGCCGGCCGCCCTGGCCGCTCGCCACGGACGCCTCCCCGCCGCCCTGGCCGCTCTTCACGAACACCTCGCGCCCGTCGTCCAGCACGCCCCGCTGGAGCCGCCAGCCGTGCGACGAGCCGAGGTCCTCAGTCAGTCTCATCGCCGAGCTCATCGGCGATGTGTTCGGCCACACCCTCGGATGCCGACTTGACCAGCGCGAGCACCTCCTCGAACCCCTCAGTGCCCCCGTAGTACGGATCGGGCACCTCGGCCCCCTTCGGCGCGGCGGGGTCGAAGGAACGGAACAACCGCACCTCCACCTCGTACGGCGCCATCCGCCGCAAAGTGGACAGGTTGTCCCGATCCATGGCCAGAACCAGGTCATAACGGGCAAACCAGTCGCCCGCGAACTGCCGCGCCCGGTGCACCGAGCCGTCGTACCCGTGCCGCGCCAGGATGTCGAGTGCCCGCTCATCCATGGGGTCCCCCACGTGCCACTCACCGGTCCCGGCGCTGTCGACGGTGACCCGGTCCCCCAGCCCGCGGCCCGCGAGCGTCTGGCGGAGCACCGCCTCCGCCATCGGGGAACGGCAGATGTTCCCCATGCATACGAGGCATACGCGATAAGTCATAGCTCCCATCATGAGGGTGACCTGGTGCGTTCACCGAACGTTCACCCTTGCTAGGGGTCTGAGTCACCTTCGCTGCATAGCTTCATGGCGACTAAGGACCAAGTGGGAGGAACCCAACCGTGAAGTATGCAGGCCGGCTCGCCGCCGTGGCCTTCGTCGGCGCGCTCTCGCTCGCTGCGTGCGGCACAGACAACAACACCGGGGCCAGCGGCACCACCGCCGCCACCGAGGCCGCGGCTGACAGCGGTCTGAGCGGCACGATCAACGCCGCGGGCTCCTCTGCCCAGGCCAACGCGATCGACCAGTGGAAGAAGGAGTTCCAGGCCAAGAACTCCGGGGTGAGCATCAACTACCAGCCCAGCGGGTCCGGTGCGGGCATCCAGGCGTTCATCCAGGGCACGGTCGCGCTCGCGGGTTCCGACTCGGCCCTGAAGGACGACGAGCCCGCCAAGGCCGACGCCCGCTGCAAGACCGGCAAGGCCGTCAACATCCCCATGGTGACCGGCCCCGTCGCGGTCGTGTACAACCTGCCCGGCGTCGAGGGCCTGCAGCTGTCGCCCAAGACGCTCGGCGGCATCTTCAACAGCAAGATCACCAAGTGGGACGACCCGGCCATCAAGGCCGACAACCCCAATGCCACGCTCCCGTCCACGCCGATCCAGGCCTTCCACCGGGCCGACGAGTCGGGCACGAGCGACAACTTCACCAAGTTCCTCGAGGCCACCGCCGACTGGCCGTACGAGGCCGCCAAGGCCTGGCCCGCCGAGGCCAAGGGCCAGGGCGCCAAGGGCTCCGACGGCATCGCCTCCTCGGTCAAGGACACCGAGGGCGCGATCAGCTACGTCGAGATGTCGTTCGCCGACAACTCGGAACTCCAGAAGGCCAAGGTCGCCAACGGCTCCGGCGAGTTCGTCGAGCTGACCCCGGAGAGCGCGGCCAAGACCGTCGAGACCGCCGAGATCAAGGGCACCGGCAACGACCTCGCCCTGTCGATCGACTACGCCACCAAGACGCCGGGCGCCTACCCGATCGTGCTGGTGACGTACGAGATCACCTGCGAGAAGGGCCTGCCGGCCGAGGAGTCGAAGCTGGTCAAGGCGTTCCTCACCTACACCGCCAGCGACGAGGGCCAGGCGGCGCTGAAGGACCTGGGCTACGCCCCGCTGTCCGGCGAGCTGCTCACCAAGGTCCGCTCCACCGTCGAGGCGATCTCCTAAGAGCTGATGACCACCAAAACGGAAATCCGTGAAGGCGGACCGGTCACGAGCCGGTCCGCCTCGCGGCGCAGCCATGGTGAAGCGCCCTTCCGCTTCCTGTCCACCGGGGCCGGCATCCTCCTGCTGGGGATCATGGCGGCCATCGCCGTCTTCCTCATCGGCGAGGCCATCCCCGCGCTGCGGGCCAACAAGGGCAACTTCCTCACCGAGCTGACCTGGGACCCGAACAGCAGCCAGGTTTTCGGCATCGGCGCGCTGGCGTTCGGCACCGTGCTCAGCTCGGCACTCGCACTCGTCATCGCCATGCCCATCGCGGTGGGCGTGGCGCTGTTCATCTCCCACTACGCGCCGCGCCGCCTGGCCGGCCCGCTCGGTTACCTGATCGACCTGCTCGCCGCGGTGCCCAGCGTGATCTACGGCCTGTGGGGCGTGGCCTTCCTCGTACCGCTGCTCAGGGAGCCGTCGCGGTGGCTCAACGAGAACTTCGGCTGGTTCCCGCTGTTCGCCGGCGAGGGCGCGATCGGCGGCAAGACCATGCTCGCCGGCGGCATCGTGCTGGCGATCATGATCCTGCCGATCATCGCGGCCATCTCGCGCGAGGTGTTCCTGCAGGTTCCGAGGATGAACGAGGAGGCCGCGCTGGCCCTCGGCGCCACCCGCTGGGAGATGATCCGCATGGCGGTGCTGCCGTTCGGCCGCCCCGGCGTGATCAGCGCCGCGATGCTCGGCCTGGGCCGGGCCATGGGCGAGACCATCGCGGTCGCGCTGATCTTCCCGGCGACGTTCGGCATCAGCTTCCAGATCCTCACCCCGCAGGGCAACAGCATCGCCGCCAACATCGCCAACGGGTTCGGCGAGGCCGGCGACATCGGCCGTGGCGCGCTGATCGCCTCAGGCCTGGTGTTGTTCATCATCACCCTGCTCGTCAACATGGCCGCCCGCATGATCATCAACCGGCGCAAAGAGCTCATGAAGGCCGACACATGACCACCATCCAGCACATCTCGACCGGCCGCCGGCTCAAGGACCGTATCGTCCAGGGGCTGGTCTATCTGGCGTTCGCGCTGGCCGTGGTGCCGCTCGTGTCCGTGCTCTGGCTGGTGATCTCCAACGGCCTGGCTCGCTTCGACATGACGTTCCTCACCCATTCGATGCGCGGGATCGGCGCGCGCGACGTGGGCGGCGGCGCCTACCACGCCATCATCGGCACCCTGGAACAGGTCCTGCTCTCCTCGCTCATCTCCGTCCCCATCGGGTTGCTCACCGCGATCTACCTGGTCGAGTACGGCAACGGCGGCCGGCTGAGCCGGGCCATCAGTTTCTTCGTCGACGTCATGACCGGCATCCCCTCGGTGGTCGCCGGTCTGTTCGTGCTGGCGTTCTGGATCCTGTTCCTGGGCATGCCCTACTCCGGCTTCGCCGGCGCGATGGCGCTGTCGATCCTCATGATGCCGACCGTGGTCAGATCCGCCGAGGAGATGCTGCGACTGGTGCCCGACGACCTCCGTGAGGCTTCGTACGCGCTGGGCGTGGCCAAGTGGCGCACGATCCTCAAGGTCGTGCTGCCGACCGCGTTCACCGGCATCGTGACGGGCGTCATGCTGGCCGTGGCCAGGGTCGCGGGCGAGACGGCGCCGCTGCTCCTGACGGTGTTCTTCACCGACTCCATCAACAACGACCCGTTCAACGGGCCGCAGATGGGCCTGCCCCTCTACGTCTTCGACCAGGCGGCGCGTCCCAACGACACCGCCATCGACCGGGCGTGGACCGGCGCCCTCACGCTCATCCTGATCGTCATGCTGCTCAACCTGGTGGCGCGTCTGATCGCCTGGTGGCGTTCACCCGCCAGGCGCCGATAGGGGGTATCCGCAGATATGTCCAAGCAGATCCAGGTCTCGGGCCTCGACGCGTACTACGGGTCGCACAAGGCGATCGAAGACGTGTCGATGACCATCGAGCCGCGCTCGATCACCGCGTTCATCGGCCCGTCCGGGTGCGGCAAGTCGACGTTCCTGCGCACGCTCAACCGCATGCACGAAGTGATCCCCGGAGCTCGGGTCGAGGGCAAGGTGCTGCTCGACGGCGACGACCTGTACAGCAGCAACGTCGAACCCGTCTCCGTACGCCGGATGATCGGCATGGTCTTCCAGCGCCCCAACCCGTTCCCCACGATGTCGATCTACGACAACGTCGCCGCCGGCCTCCGCCTCAACGGCCGCGTCAGCAAGGCGCACCTCGACGACACCGTGGAGGAGTCGCTGAAGGGCGCCAACCTCTGGAACGAGGTCAAGGACCGCCTCGGAAAACCCGGCGCCGGCCTGTCCGGCGGGCAGCAGCAGCGGCTCTGCATCGCGCGGGCCATCGCGGTCAAACCGCAGGTTCTGCTGATGGACGAGCCGTGCTCGGCGCTCGACCCCATCTCGACGCTGGCCATCGAAGACCTCATGGCCAAGCTGAAGGACGAGTACACGATCGTCATCGTCACCCACAACATGCAGCAGGCCGCCCGGGTCAGCGACAGGACCGCCTTCTTCAACCTGGCCGAGCAGGGCAAGCCCGGCAAGGTCATCGAGATGGACGAGACGTCCCGCATGTTCACCAACCCGTCCCAGAAGGCCACCGAGGACTACATCACGGGACGCTTCGGTTGATGACCCGACAGCAGACGGCATCCACGATGAACGGGGACACGAGGACCAAACCCGTACTGCTCATCGCCGACCCTGACGGCGCCGTCGTGGACGCCCTGGCGGCCGCCCTCGAACGTGAGGGCGTAGCCGTCACGGGCGCGCCTGACGGCGCTCAGGGGCTGCTGCAGGCCGGTGCCCTGCAGCCCGACGTGGTGCTCGTCTCGGCCACGCTGCCGGTCATCGACGCTGTGGACTTCGTGCGCGCGGTACGCCTCGCGCGGGCCGTACCGGTGCTGCTCGGCGTCGGCGAGGGGCACGCCGAGCAGGCCGTACGCGCGCTCGCGGCCGGGGCGGCCGCCTGCGTGGCCAGGCCCTACCGGGTGCCCGAACTGCTGCCGTTCATCCAGGCGGCCTCCCCCGAGTCGCACAAGGTGCTGGCGGTGGGCGGGGTCGAGCTGGACGTACAGGCCTACCAGGTGCGCGTGGGCGGACGCACCGTGCACCTGCCGCTGCGGGAGTTCGAACTGCTGCAGTATCTGATGCGCAACGCCGACCGTACGGTCACCCGCGAGCAGATCATGCGTCACGTGTGGAACGCCGCGGCGACCACGTCGACCAACACGATCGCCGTGCACGTCAAACGCCTGCGTGCGCGTCTGGGCGACGAGGACGACCAGCTCATCCAGACCGTACGCGGTGTGGGCTACCGCCTCGTCACTCCGAGCATTTCCGGAAATCCCGCATGATGCGCTCGGTGATGCCTTCGACGGTCGCTATGCCGTGCCGCACCTCCGGGCTCCCCTCGGTGAGCACGGCAACGGCGTAGTCGCGGCCGTCGCCCCTGATCAGCCCCACGCTGACCGTGGCCCAGCGCTTGGTCGAAACGCGCCTGAGCCACCCGTTCTTCAGCGCCGCGCGCTCACCCTCGCATGTCGCGGCGCTGATCCCCCAGGCCTGGCCGTCGACGACCCGGCCCATGAGGTCGAGCACCTGCTCCCGGCCCTTCGCCCTGAGCGGGCTCTTGCCGGACACCAGTGCCTCCATGAGGCGGATCTGGTCCTCGACGGACGTTCTCGTGATTCCCCAGCAATACAGGTCGACGCAGTCCCCCGGCACGCCCTGTGTATGTCTCAGCCCCAGCTTCTTGCCCGCCCTGGTGAACCCGGCCGCCCCGCCGATGCGTAACCACAGACGGTCCGCGGCGTGGTTGTCGCTGTAGCGGATCATCAGGTCGGCGTCGTGCCTGGCGGCCGCGGGCAGCTTCTTCCAGGGGGTGTCGAGCAGGAGCGCCATGACGATCTGGACCTTGGCGGTGCTCGCCGTGATCAGCCGCTCGCGGGGACGGTAGCGGTAGACCCGCCCCGTCTCCAGCTCCTTGACCATGGCCGTGACCGGCCCTGGACGACCCCGCAGATAACGGTCGAGGCGTTCGGTGATCTTCCTGGCCGGGATCGGCGGCAGCGCCTCCTCGCGTGCGCTCTGCTCGATCCTTCCCTGCGCTTCCCGCCGCACCTCGGAGGACGTGGTCACGTCCAGCACGGCCGGCCGGGCAGCGTGCATCGTCGCGGGCACGGGCCGGGGCATCGGGACCATCGGCAGGAGCAGGGCGAGAATGATGACCAGTCGTGGTATCGCTCTCGCTCCAAGCGCGATCATCCGAGCATTATCACGACATTTCACAACACGCCGCTAGACCTGCTACGAGCGGTCCACACGCCGGGAACAGGACGGCACCTGAGCCCGGCTACTGGTCCGGCACGCCGAAGACTCTGCCCAGGAGGACCGTGCCGGAGATCCGTGGTCAGCGCGAGGTGGGCAGGGTGACGTCCGGGGTGAAGTGCCGGTCGTCGATGTGGGCGACGGCGTAGTCGATGGCGCCCGTGACCACGCACTCGTCCCCCAGCGTCGAGGCGCGCAGCTCCGGCGGGCGGATGCAGGCGCGCTCCAGGCGTTCGCGCAGCCGGGGCAGCAGGACGTCGGCCGAGCGGGAGAAGCCGCCGCCGAGCACGACGACCTGCGGGTCGAGCAGCAGGACCATCGCGCTGGTGCCCACGGCCAGGTCGTCCACGTACCGTTCGACCGCCGCGAGCGCCACCGGGTCGCCGGCGCGGGCGGCGGCCAGGGTGTAGCCGGCGGCGTCCGCCGGAGAGGTGTCGTCGGGGATGACCGGGCAGTTCTGCAGGTGATCCGAGGCGTCGAACAGTTGCGCCTGCGGCAGCATCGCGATCTCTCCGGCCGCGGCGCCGAAGCCGCGGTGGACCTTGCCGTCGATGATGACCGCCGCCCCCAACCGCCGGCCGACGTGCAGGAACACCACGTCGCTCGCGTCCCGCGCGGCGCCGCGCACGGCCTCGGACTTGGCGGCCAGGCGGCTGTCGTTCTCGACGAGGACCTCGCAGGGGAACATCCCGCGCAGGCGCCCGGCCAGGTCGAGCCCGGTCCAGGCGGGGATCGCGGCGCAGTAGCGGATGCGTCCCTCCGGGGTGACCACGCCGATGGTGCCCGCCGCGACGATCCAGACGTCGTCGATCGTCTTGCCGCCCAGCGCCAGGCAGTTCGCGACCGTCCGCTCGATGGCGGCCAGCCGCTCGTCCAGGGGCGTGTCCGGCTGCACGGGCTGGCGAGTCTCGGCGAGGATCTCGCCGTTCAGGTCGGACAGGGCGGCGCGGATGTTGTGGCCGCCTATGTCGAGCCCCACGAGGTGACCGCTTGTCGCGCGGAAGCGGTAGCGGCGGGCGGGCCGGCCGACCGTGCCCTGGGCGGGCGGGGTCTCCTCGACCCAGCCGAGCCGCTTGAGCTCGTCCACGACCTCCTTCGTGGAGGGGCGCGACAGGCCGGTGCGCTCGGCCAGGGCCGACAGCGTCAGGGGGCCGGCGCTACGCAGCGTCCCGATCGCGGCCAGGACGTTGAGCTGCCTGAGCCGTGACAGGTCGCCGCCGCGAAGTGTGGCTGCCATCGTCCGTCCTAACGCAGGTTTCCTGTGTAAGCCGCTTCATTATGCCAGGAGTTGAGTGCGCAAAGATGACCAAGAACGCAAGATCTGCGCAGAAATGAGCATTGACCCGTAATCTGGGCGGATGCTAATAATGAAAGGCTCCTTCGTAATTGTGAGAGAGGTAGAGCCGATGCCGTTCGTGCACGTGGGGAAGGCCGGAAGCGCCCGCGTCCCGGCGCTGGTCCGTTCCGAGGGGACCGGTCGATGATCGTCCCCAAGCCCTTGCGGTACGAGTCGCGTCCCGGCCGTTTCGTCATCGACAGGGAGACCGCGCTCACCGCCGACCCGGTGCTCGGCCCGGTCGCGGCCTGGCTGCGCGGTGAACTCGCCCCAGTGACCGGAGGCGAGCTGCTGCCGTCGGGCGGCCCGGGGCCGGCGATCCGGCTCGCCCTCGGCGACGGCCTGCCGCCGGAAGGCTACCGGCTCACCGTCACCCCTGGCGGGGTCACGCTCGACGCCGGATCGGCGGCCGGGGCCTTCTACGGGGCGCAGACCCTGCGCCAGCTCCTGCCGGCCCACGCCTTCCGCCGGTCGGGGACGGGCGAGGCGCTGGAGCTGCCCGCCGTGCACGTGGCCGACGAGCCCCGCTTCGCCTGGCGCGGCGCCATCCTCGACGTGGCCCGGCATTTCATGACCAAGGCAGACGTGCTGCGCTTCATCGACCTGATGGCCCTGCACAAGCTGAACGTCCTGCACCTGCACCTGACCGACGACCAGGGCTGGCGCATCGAGATCAAGCGCTACCCGCGCCTGACCGAGATCGGCTCCTGGCGCGAGGAGAGCCAGGTCGGCTGGATGGGCGAGATGGACGGCCGGCCGCACGGCGGCTTCTACACCCAGGACGACCTCAGGGAGATCGTCGCCTACGCCGCGCGCCGCCACATCTCGGTCGTGCCCGAGATCGACCTGCCCGGCCACACCCAGTCGGCCATCGCCGCCTACCCGAAGCTGGGCAACGTGGACACCCCGCTGGGCGTGGGCACCACGTGGGGGGTCGGCTCCAACGTGCTGAACGTCGAGGACGCCACGATCACGTTCTTCAAGAACGTCTTCGACGAGGTGCTGGAGCTCTTCCCCAGCCCGTACGTGTGCGTCGGCGGGGACGAGTGCCCCAAGGACCAGTGGCGGGCCAGCCCGTCGGCCCAGCGCCGGATCGCCGAGCTGGGGCTGCGCGACGAGGACGAGCTGCAGAGCTGGTTCATCCACCAGTTCGACGCCTACCTGACCGAGCGTGGCCGGCGCCTGGTCGGCTGGGACGAGATCCTGGAGGGCGGGCTCGCGCCGGGCGCGGTGGTGGCCGCCTGGCGCGCCGACGTGGGCGCGGTGGCCGCCGCCCGCGCCGGTCACGACGTCATCAACTGCTCCAACACCGCCGTCTACCTCGACTACCGGCAGAGCCCGCTGGAGGACGAGCCGCTGCCGTTCAGGACCGTGCTCACTCTTGAGGACGTCTACGCCTTCGAGCCCGTCCCCGCGGAGCTGCGCGGAGACCCGGCCGCGGGACGAGTCCTGGGCGCCCAGTGCGGGATCTGGACCGAGCTGATCGACTCCACCCGCCACGTCGACTACATGGCCTTCCCCCGGTTGGCGGCCTTCGCGGAGACCGTCTGGTCGGGTCCCGAGCGGGACCTGGCCGACTTCCGCCGCCGCCTGGAGGCGCACCTGCCGCGCCTGGACGCGATCGGCGTCGAGTACCGGCGCGAGTCCGGCCCGCTGCCCTGGCAGCGTCGGCCGGGGGTGCCCGGCAGGCCGGAGGAGCCCGCTGAGTGGCAGGCGACGCTGGACTCCTGGACCGCCAATCTCAGAAACCCCCGATGAGCATCCGGACGGCGGGCCCCCGCGCAGGCTCCGGCGCGGCCCCCGGGCTGACGGGCCGGGCCGCGGGCCTGTGGCAGCGCACCGTGCCATGGCGCTGGCTGACGCCGAGCACGGTGCTCATCGCGGGGGTGATCGGATTCCCCGCCCTCTACATGGTCTGGATGTCCTTCCTCGACATCAGCAGGATCGGGCTGGTCACCGGGATGGCAGGGCTGGACAACTACGCCCGCCTGCTCAGCGAGGACGCCCTCGGCCTCGTCGTCGGCAACACGCTGCTGTGGCTGGTGATCGTCGTTGGGCTGACCATGCTGCTCTCGCTCGCGCTGGCGCAGTTCCTGGCCAAGGACTTCTTCGGCCGCAAGTTCGTCCGGCTCGCGCTGGTGGTGCCGTGGGCGACCTCGCTGGTGATGACGGCGACCGTGTGGCGCTTCATCTACGAGGGCGGCAACGGCCTGCTCAACCGGATGCTGATGGACCTGTCGATCATCTCCGCACCCGTCGACTGGTACAAGGATCCGGCCACGGCGCTGTACTCGGTGATGGCCGTGGGCATCATCACCTCGATGCCGTTCACCACGTACGTGCTGCTGTCCGGGTTGCAGACGGTGCCGCACGACGTGCTGGAGGCCGCGCGGATCGACGGCGCGAGCGCGTGGGCGACCTGGCGGCGGGTGACGCTGCCGATCCTGCGGCCGTCGATCATGATCGCGCTCGTCCTCAACATGCTGCACGTCTTCAACGCGTTCACCGTCATCTGGGTGATCATGGGCAAGACGGCGGGCAACCACGCAGACACGACCGTGACGTGGCTGTACAAGATCGCGTTCACCGCGCAGCTCGACTCGGGTGAGGCGGCGGCGCTCGGCGTGCTCAACGTCGCCTTCCTGCTGCTGCTCATCCTGGCCTTCGTACTGGTGCTGCGGCCGCACCGCAATCCCTCGGCGAGCGGCGCGCCCCCCGCTCCGTCGCCCGCCGTCCCAGAGCCTGCGCCGGTCGCGAGCCAGGTGGGTCCGCCCGCCGGACCCTCCAGGAGCCCGGCGCCGGGGCGGCGCCGCGGACGGCCGGCGGCGCTCGCGCGGGCGGGGCGCGGGTGGCGGCGGATCCGTCCCGTCGTGCTCCCGGTGATCGGGTTCGCGGTGGCGCTGTTCTTCATCGCGCCCTACGCCGCAATGTTGTTCGGCTCGCTCAAGACCGACGCCGAGCTGTTCGCCGTGCCGGCGAACTACCTGCCCGAGACCTGGGCGTGGTCCAACTACGCGGACGTGTGGCGGCGCATCCCCCTGGCGGACTTCTTCCGCGTCAGCCTGACGATCGCGCTGGCCTCCACGGCACTGGTGCTGGTCCTGGCCGCACCGGCGGCGTACGTGCTGGCCCGCATGAGGTTCAGGGGACGCACCGCGTTCCTCAGCGTGATCCTGGTGACGCAGATGTTCCCCGCCGTGGCGCTGCTCATCGGGCTGTACCGGCAGGCGGTGTTCGTCGACGGGATCAACAGCTACGGCGTGATCATCGCCATCAACTCGGCGTTCAACCTCGCCTTCGCCGTGTGGATCCTGCACGCCCACTTCAGCGCGATCCCCGTCGAGATCGACGAGGCCGCCATGATGGACGGTCTCGGCAAGTTCCGGATCATGTTGCGCATGACCCTCCCGCTGGCCGCGCCCGGCCTCGTCACCGTGATGATCTTCACCTTCATCCAGGTGTGGAACGAGTTCGTCATCGCCCTGACGCTCTTCAACGACCCGGCCGGCGGGCGCGTGCCTCTCACGGTCGGCGTCCAGCAGTTCATCGGCCTGTACGAGACCAACTACCAGTATCTCTTCGCCGCGGCGCTGATGGCCATCGTGCCGGCGGTGATCCTGTTCGCGTTCATCGAGAAGCATCTGGTGAGCGGCCTGACCGCGGGGAGCACCAAGTGACAACGAGAAAGATCGGTGTGAGATGACCTCCAGAACCAGACCACGGCTCGGCGCTCTGGTCGCGCTCGCAGGTCTCGTGCTCGCGCTGGCCGCGTGCGGCGGCGGGCCGGGCGGCGCGGACGGCGGCTCCGGCGGCCAGAACTCCATCAAGCTGGTCGTCGCCCAGTACACCGAGGGCACCCGCCCCTACTGGGACAAGCTGATCGCCTCCTTCGAGGCGGCGCACCCAGGCAAGAACGTCGACCTGCAAGTGATCGACTGGGGAAACCTGCAGAGCCAGGTGAACACCATGGTGCAGACGAAGCAGTTCCCCGACATCCTGAACATCAACGTCTTCGCCGACTACGCGGAGGCCGGGCTGCTGTACCGCGCCGAGGAGGTGGTCTCCAAAGAGGTCCTGTCGGACTTCCTGCCGTCCTTCGCCGAGAACGCCTCCTTCGACGGCGCCCAGTACGGCCTGCCGTTCGTCGCGACCGTCAACGGCCTGTACTACAACAAGACGATCCTCAAGGAAGCCGGTCTCGACGAGCCCCCGGCCACGTGGGAGGAGTTCCGCGCGGCAGTCAAAGCGATTAAGGCGCTACCCGGCGGCTACGTGCCGTACGCGATGGCACTCGGCGCCGAGGCCGGCGACTACGAGTTCGGCACCTGGATGCGGGCCAACGGCGGCGACTGGCGTACCGGTGACCGGTGGACCGTCAACGACGAGCGGGCCGTCGAGACCCTGCAGTTCCTCAAGTCGCTGACCCAGGACGGCTACACCCAGCCGAACCCCGGCCAGACCAACCGCCCCGACGGCACCTGGCCGCTGTTCGCCCAGGGCAAGGCGGCCATGGTGTACGCCTCCTTCGGCACCCGTGCCTTCCTCGACCAGGTGGAGAAGTCGGGCGTCGACTACGGTACCGCGACGCACCCCACCAACCACGGCGCCGAACCGGCCACCCACGGCATCCAGGACTACCTGATGGCCTTCAAGAAGGACGGCAACCAGCAGCTCGTCCGCGAGTTCCTCGACTACTTCTACCAGGCCGCCAACTACGCCGAATACCTGAAGGTCGAGGGCCTGCTGCCGACCACGTCGTCCGCCTCGGCGATCATCCGTGAGGACCCGAAGGTCAGCCCCATCGTCGACATGGTGGCCAAGGCGCGCTTCGACCCGACCTCGCAGCCGGTGTGGGCCGAGCTGCGCGGCACGGTGGCAGCCGAACTGGGCACCGCCGTCGGCCCCAGCGGCGACCCTCGAGCGGTGCTCGACAAGTTCCAGCAGATCGTCGAGCCCTCATGAGCCGTATCGCCCGCTGATGAGAGGTCGCGCCGGTTCGAGAACACACTCGATATCCGTGCCGCCAGGGCTGGACGCTGCACCAGGGCCCCGCTCGGGCCCGTGCCTGGTGAGCCCGCCTCTTCGACTGCCGTCCCTTTGCGTGGTCGTCATGTGGACCGCTCGTAGCAGGTCTGCCAAGGCCCCGTACCGCTCGGGGACGTCCCGACCCGCCCACACGACCGATGAGTTCCGCCTCGCCGCATCGTCTGCCTGTAGTAGGGAACGTCCCCATCCGCGCCTGCGGGAGGCCGGGGACGAGACGGCAAGGAGCGTGCACACCATGGACCAGGAGAACGTCAGCGCCACCCTGACCATCGCCATGCCCGCCGCGAGAGTGTTCGCGGCGCTGGCGGACCCGACGACCCATGCCGCGATCGACGGCACCGGCTGGGTTCACGAAGCTGTCAACCAGGCACCACTCACCGAGGTGGGGCAGCTTTTCCGGATGGACATGTATCACGCCGGCCATCCGAACGGTGACTACCAGGTGGTCAACAAGGTCCAGGTGCTCGACCCGCCGTGCGCCATCGGCTGGCTGACGGGCTATGACAAGGGCGACGGTCAACTGGAGTTCGGCGGCTGGATGTGGCGGTACGACCTCACCCCGCTCGGTCCTTCCAAGACCGAGGTCACGCTCACCTACGACTGGTCGGCGGTGCCCGACTCCATCCGGGCATACCTCCGGTTCCCGCCGTTCGGCCCTGACCATCTCACCAGCTCGCTGCACCACCTGGCAGAGCTCGTCTCCGACAGGTGACCGGCGATCGACCACCTGCACCGGATGGCTCGGACCGGGGATGACCACCCACCGGTACCTGAGACCTCGGACGCAGGCGACACCCTCTGGCGCTCACTCCGCTCTTGAACGACGTCCCGTGGTCCGCGCCCGACCGTCCGCGCCCGACCGGCGCGGGCCACCGGTTCACCCATGACGGCATCTGGCCGACTGGGGACGTTGATCGCTGCACCCCGGCAGGACACGGCCCAGCCGGACACATCGGCCCTGGCCGGACAGGCTACCCCGCCAGGCACCGTCCGCCACGCCGAACGCGCACCCCGGCCCCGCGACACCGGCATCGGTTCCAGCACCGCCGTCGACGTCGCGTCGCCAGCAACGGAGCGACGTCAACCGTCGAAGCCTGACCACCACCCCAACCCGATGATCATTCGGCCACAGCGCTAGACGCGAGCGGCGGCCAGCTTCGCGATGGAATCATCGTCACACGTATCCCAGAAGTCCCCGACGACGTCTTCCAGGTGCTGGAGCGACTCGGCCCGGAACAAGACATCCTGATATTTCGTGATGTCGTAATGCGTGGTACCCATGGCGGAGAGGTCCAGCGGCCTGATGTCCATGCCCCGGAACTCCTCGACCTCCCCGTACGACGACAAGATGCCCGCCCCGTACGCCTTGAGCTCGCCGGTCTCCTGCATGACCCCGAATTCCATGGTGAACCAGAACACCTTCGACACGAACTCCAGCGCCTCCTCCCCCTCGACGCGCCGTGCGGCCTGGCCCGCCAGGCGGTAGAGGGCGGCGTACCGGGGGTGGGCGAGCGCATTGGCATGCCCGATCACCTCGTGGATGACGTCGGGCTCCGGCGTGTAGAAGGGCACGGAATGATGCCGTATGTACTGCGTCGAGTGGAAGAACCCGTCCGCGAGCACTCCGTAGAAATCCCGCAGCGGCACCAGGCCGGCCGCCGGCAGATAGCGGAAACCGGTCAGCGGTTCCAGGAGCTGGGAGACCTCCTCCAGCTGCGGGATCCTCTCCTGAGGCAGCCCCAGCCTGGCGGCGCCGTCGAGATATTCTGCCGTGGCGTACTTGGCGTGCTTGATCCCCAGCTCTCTGGTGACCGTCGCCCACACCTCGTGCTCCTGCCCGGTGTATTCGGCGATCGGGATGGGCGTGCCCGGCTGATAGTTGACCGCCAGCCCTGCGATGGCGTTGCGCCGCGACCGATACACCGGATCCGCGAACCCCGGATGCGAGGCGGACAGCTCGACCACCACGGAGCCGTCCGCCTGAGCCGCAACTGGGGCGAAGTACTGCGCTTCCTCAAACATGCCCCACATGACAACAAGTCCCCGCCTTTACTGGCAAGAGCGACCAGCTTGACTGAGCGATACGCTAGTTCTCGCATGCCAGAACACACATTTCCTGGACGAATCGCACAGCCGCGGAGGACGCCCTCGTGGACGATCTAGACGCCCGCCTGCTCGTGACCATGCGAGCCCACCCTCGCATCGGCCTGACCGAACTCGCCCGCCTGCTCGGGGTGGCCAGGGGCACGGTGCAGGCCAGGGTCGAAAAGCTGACCGCCAGAGGCGTCATCGAGGACTTCGGCCCCACCGTCTCACCGGCCGACGCCGGCTATCCGATCCTGGCGTTCGTCTGGCTGCAGATCGCGCAGGGGCGCCTGGAGGAAGCGGTGGAAGCGCTGCGTGCCGTACCGCACATCCTGGAGGTGCACGGGACGAGCGGACAACACGACCTGCTGTGCCGGGTCGTCGCCAGAACCACGGAACACCTCCAGGAGATCATCGCCCACATCCTGACGTCCCCCGCGGTGCAACGCACGGACTCCACCATCGCCCTGTCCACCCAGATCCCCCACCGGATCGAACCGCTCCTGGCAGACGCCGTCACCTGAGCCCAGAAACAAAAGGAGGGGGTTTCGACGCTGTGCGCGTCGAAACCCCCTCCAGAAAAGATTGTCCGGCGGTGACCTACTCTCCCACACCCTCCCGAGTGCAGTACCATCGGCGCAGAGAAGCTTAACTTCCGGGTTCGGAATGTAACCGGGTGTTTCCTTCCCGCCATAACCGCCGTAACC
>NZ_JBDPLS010000027.1:0-49651 GCF_039871515.1 Nonomuraea sp. B1E8
CAGACTTGGCTTCCAACGGAGCTCCTGCACCGAACAGTGATCTTGGTCGACACCGTTCTAGCAGGAGCTCCGTGTCTATTTCGAGTGGTCTTGACTCCACTCACACACGCTTAACTACACGGCATTGAGGCTAGCCGTCACGTTCGTAGCAGCTGGTCTTGCCAACGATCATGATGTGAGGCTTCTGCCCGTTGCGCACGGTCACGAAGAAGGTGATGCCGGTCTGCGGATTCCGCTGCACTGCCGCGCCGAGATTCTCATCACGAAGATCGAGATCATCCACAACCTTGTTGTAGCCGCGTAACCGCAGCCAACTCGCCATCAACCCGACCGCGCTCCCCGGCGTCTGCTTATAGGGCGGCCCAGTGAGGTCACCCTGCGCCCGAAAGAACCGCTGAACCTGACCCTTCAAGCACCCTACTTCGCTGTCCCGGTCCGCTCTTTCGGTCGTGGTGACGGAGCCTAGGTCCTGAGAGGCGAGTAGTTTGTCGCCGTCCGCAATGAGCAGCTTCGCGGCCTCGTCCAACGGGGGTATGTCGGCGTCCCCCATGCAGCTCGTCACCAGCATGAGCAAGACGAGCATCGCGGCAGTCGATAACTTGCGGGCACCCTGGCGCACGACCCGGACACTACCTAACCCCCCGCTCCGGCGTACACCTCTCATTGCGTGCGCGCTATGCGTCGGGACTCGGGCACGTATTGGGCACGATCAACCGCAAACGATCAGTGACAGCCGGACAGCGCCGGACACACGAAGAAGCCCTTGATCAACGTTTCCGCTGGTCAAGGGCGCTTTCTTGCTGGTCGGACGTGGTGCCCCCGGCAGGATTCGAACCTGCGGCACCCGCTTTAGGAGAGTGAGGGCTAATCCGTCTCTTCAGGTGGCTTGAGCTGGGCAAATAACCTGTGCAGCGATCGGGAGGTGCAAGATCATCCCGCACATGTCCCGCGCTCGCTGGGAGCCTAAGCCGTTTAGATAGCGATCTCGCTCGCAGTAGTCGTCCGATGATCACGTTCGGTAAACGCAGGCGGTTCGGGATGGGTGACGGATTTGATCGCGGTTGGCGCGTTGGCATCGCTGATCCCTCGCGAGGTCCTGGACGCGGCCATCGCCACGCACCGATGCCCGGAGCGCCGCGTCCGCAAGCTCCCTGTGCATGTGGTCGTCTACCTGCTGATCGCGCTGCGCCTGTACCCAGACGACGACTACGAGGAGGTCACGGAGAAGTTGGCGGGCATGCTGGCCCTGGTCCCAGAAGCGCGCTAGGAGGCCAGCCGGCGAAGCGATCATCCAAGCTCGCCGGCGCCTGGGAACCGAGGCGGTCAAAGAGGTGTTCCAGCAGATCGCCCAGCCCGCGGCAACCGAGTCGACGCCGGATGCGTGGCTGAACCGCCAGCGAGTGATGACGATTGATGGGTTCGTCGTGGGCCTGCCCGACGCCAAGGACAACATCGCCGAGTTCAGCCGCGGCAGCGCGGGCGCCATCGTCGCACGAGTGAGATCATGATCACGTCGTATCTAACCGGCATTCGACGTCGGGAGTTGCCGGGTCGACGGCCGCATAGCCAATGCGTTGGGCTCTGAATTAGAATCGGAACTATCGCTCATTCTTGTCGAAACGCCGCATCATCGGTCTGCTGAAATTGCGTTTTTGGATCGGTTGTAACGATCGTAGTGTCCGCGCATACATCATTTCGTGAAGGGAACACGGTTTGGCTCTTCTGCCGCGTTAGAAGGCTCGATGAGAGGGGCTACAAGCGGAAAAGATCACAGAGATGACCTTTTGATGCCCGGGCGGGTCGTTCGACTTCGGGAACGCTTGTGGCGGGTCGACTACCGGGACGGGACCGTCTTCGGTGCGACCGCGCTCGACGGGAGAGACAACCGGCCCACCCGATTCCACGTCGAACTCGAACACGTCGAGCCCGGAGAGCTGCCCTTCCCGGACCCGAACGCGATCGGCGATGAGCGACAGCAGCGCATGCTGCTCGATGCATACCATTTCTCCTTACTCCATGGCACCGCCCCAATCCTGGGACTCCAACGTTCAAGGGCCATCCCCACCGACTTCCAGATCGTCCCGCTACTCATGGCGCTCGGGTCGGACCGAGTGCGACTGTTGATCGCGGATGACGTCGGCACGGGCAAGACCGTTGAGGCCGGCTTGATCCTTTCTGAGTTGCTCGCTCGTGGCCGCGCACGACGGGTGCTGATCGTGGTGCCTGCGAACTTGCGTGACCAATGGCGCGACACGTTGGACAGAATGTTCCACATAGACGCCACGATCGTCGCCGGCCACCTGTTGCCCTCGCTGGAGCGGCGTCTGCTGCCAGGCCAGAGCGTGTGGGCCACCCACGATGTGGTCATCGCGAGCATCGACTACCTCAAAACGCGCACCGAAGAAGTCCTGTCCCACGGCTGGGATCTCGTCCTCGTGGACGAGGCGCACCTCGCCGCCCAGCCGCACACCGACCCCGGCCGGGCTACACCCGACATGGAACGGTTCGCGTTCGTGCAAGAAGCAGCAGCACGGAGCAGGCACCTGCTGCTGCTGACCGCCACCCCGCACAACGGGTATACCGACTCGTACGCGTCGCTGTTCCGGATGCTCAATTCGGCCCTGGTCCAGGATGGGGTTCACGGTCCGCGAGTGCAACGTGCTGCCGCTCGCGAACACCATGTGGTCCAGCGTCGTCGCGTCGACATCGAGGAGTGGTATCGCGAGCGCGGTGTCCCCTCTCCATTCCCGGTTCGCCGTGCCGACGAGCAGATTGTCGATCTTCGGCGTTTTCCTGACATGGTCGCGCTGCTCAACGAGCTCAAGGCGTACGCCGGTGATCTGTACGACGCCGCCACGGGCAGTGTCGACCGCTGGGTCGCGGCGCATCTACAGAAACGACTACTGTCCAGCCCCGCGGCGCTGCGGTCCAGCATCGACAAGCGACTCTCCACTCTCAGCCGCGGCACGGCCCTTGATGGTAGAACAACCACGGCGAAGCTCGCCGAGGAGACGACCAGCGACCTCATCTTCACCGAGGACGACGAAGCCGACGCGGCGCACCTGAACGCTTCCGTCGGCCTCGCACAAGAGGTCGAGGTAGCAAGGCTGCGTGTCATCGCTGACCTTGCAAAGAAGGTCACCCCCGTGAAGGACCCGAAACTTGTTGCGCTCCTGCGGCTCCTTCCAGAGCGCATGGCAGACCACCCGCGCGCGCAACGCGTGCTCGTGTTCACCAAATACAAGGACACCCTCGACTACCTGGTGACCCACCTTCTCCGGGCCGTCGGGAAGGGCAAGAACGGGTTACCAGCCGAGACCCAGGTGTTCGCGATCCACGGCGGACTAAACCTTGCGCAACGCAACGAGGTATTTGCCGCGTTCGAGCAGGCCGACCGGGCTGTGCTCGTCGCCACGGACTGCATCAGCGAAGGCGTCAACCTGCAACGCGCGTGCGCCGAACTCGTCCACTACGAGTTGCCGTGGAATCCCAACCGGCTCGAGCAACGCAACGGCCGCATCGACCGGTTCCAGCAGCGTGAACCGTTCGTGGGGATTCGGACTCTCGTGCTCGACGACCCGCTGGACGCGAGCCTGCTGTATCTGATCGTTCGCAAGTCCGAACAGATGCGCGCCGACTACGGGTTCGTCCCCCCGTTCCTGGCGAACACGGACATCCTGCTCCACCTGTCCGACCCTGACGCCGCATACCGCGGCAGGCTCAGCGCCCGGTCCAGCTCCGAACAGCTCAGCCTCGTGGACCTGTTCAACCACGAAGCGGAAAGCGACCTCAGCGACCTGGACGAGGAGCTCGCCCGCATGGCGGAGACATCGCTGGGGGAGACCGACAAGCTCGATCGGGTGCGGGATGAGTCGTTCTACGGCCAGACCCGGATCTCACTGACAGCGATCGAGGACGCGCTCAACCAGTCCCGAGCGTTGACCGGCACCACCGAGCAGGTACGCGACTTCACCCTGCGGTGCCTTCGTGACATGCACGCTGACATCACCGAGGAAGGGTCGATGTTCCGGCTCGCCAAACTACCCGCGCCCGTGGCCGACCTCGCTTCGGCGGGGTACCGGTTCACGTTCGACCCTTCCATCGGGATCGACCACCCCGAGATCGACGTCATCGACCTGGCCCACCCGTTGCTACGTCGGCTCATCGACATCACCTTGGATCGAGCACAGCTCCCGGACTGCCATGGCAGAGTCGCGGCCCGAACGACCACAGCACAGGTGGGACACGCCGCTGTCCTGCACGTCCTGTTCCGGTACGTTGCGAAGGCCGAACCGCCTGTGCTGCTCGAAGAGATCCTCCCGATCGGTTACCGCACCAACGAGAACACCACATTCGACGCTGAGGCCGTGATGGCCGCGCCCCCCGGGTCCGGCACCCGTCACCGTGACGACGTCCTCGATGACGCGACCGACATCCTTCATGCTTCTGACCTTAGGGGCCGGCTCGAGCGCATCGCTGCGGAACGTGCCAACGAACTATCGCGTCGGCACGCCCAACTATCCGCGGCCTGGGCGCACGGCCTGGACCGGGTCGAACCCACTTCGCTAGATCTGGTCGCGGTGACCGTCATCTACCCGGAGGTGACCCGGTGACCGACGTCAGCCTCGTCCACACCAGCGGCGGACTGATCGGCGACGTCATCACCGATAACCTCCGCCAACCCGACGTCGAGGGGGACGCCAAGTTCCTTGCCGATGTGGCCACGTTCAACGACCGTACCGGGCAGTCGCCGACGAAGGCGCAGTACGCCTCCGACTTAGAGGCGGCGTTCCGGACCGGTGTCGCGCTCTGGTCCGCGTACGCCGACGAGCTGCGCGACGGGATGGACGTGTCACGGATCCGTGACCGGCTCGTCCTCAAGCTGCTCGACTTGCTCGGTTTCCAACCGGTGTACCAGCGGTCCCGACTCGTCGCCGGCGGCGCTGGGTGGGACATCAGCCATCTCGGCTGGGTGGGAGACGATGCGCCACCGGTCCACACCACTGCTGCCGCTGACCTCGACGCCCGCATTGCGGGCAGGCGCAGTCCCCATGAACAGCTGCAGGGGTATCTGAACGCGGCCTCGGTTCGGTGGGGCATCCTCACCAACGGGCGTATGCTGCGGCTGCTGCGCGATTACCACCACACGCGTAGTCGCGGGTATGTCGAGTTCGACCTTATAGCGATCTTCGAAGCCAGCAGCTATCCAGATTTTCTCGCGCTGTGGCGGCTGTGCCACGCCTCCCGGTTCCAGCGGCTCCAACCGGAAGCCGCAACCACCGACGAGGATCTGAACAGTGAGGACAGCGACGAGGAGTCTGGTGGCACGGGGCCGGTCGCTGACGATACGCCGGACACCCTGCTGGAACGGCTCCACGCCAAAGCGCTGTCGGCCGGTGTAGCGGCCGGAAAGCGGGTGCAGCCGCAGGTCCGTGCGGCCATTAGTGTCCTCGCGAACGGGTTCCTTGACGCCAACCACGGGCTGCGGCACCGGATGGAAGCGGACCCGGACACCGGCCGCGACCTGTACCGCGAGCTCCTCACGGTGCTGTACCGGGTGCTGTTCCTGTTGTTCGCGGAACAGCGCGGCATGCTGAACAACGCCGACCCGCTCTATGACGAGACGTACAGCCTCACCCGGCTGCGTGCGGTCGCCACCGACGGCCACGCTGAACCGCGCCGGATGGACCTGTGGGAAGGACTGAAGACCACGTTCCAGGCCTTCAGCAACGAGGAAGATGCCGCCAAACTCGGCGTGTACCCGTACAACGGCTTCCTGTTTGACCAGATCCAGACACCGCTGACCAGCGGCGCCCGACTGCCGAACCTGCACCTCACCCAAGCAATCGAGGCGCTCACCACCGTGCAGACCGGACGGGTCCGCATGCACGTCGACTACCGCAACCTCGGCGTGGAGGAACTCGGCGCGGTGTACGAGTCCCTGCTCGACTACACTCTGTCCATCGCATCCACCGCCACCAACGTCGACGGGCGGACCGTGCGGCCCGGTGAAGCGTACCTGGCGCCGCTGAGCATTGAACGATCCGACCTCGCGTCGTACTACACCCCCACGGATCTGGTCGACCTGCTTCTTGCGCGATCGCTCGACCCGCTGATCGAGGACACCCTCGCCAAAGCCGGTGACAACCAAGACGACCAGGTTCGGGCGCTGCTGGGGCTGCGCGTGATCGATCCGGCGTGCGGGTCCGCGGCGATCCTCATCGGTGCGCTGGACCGGATCGCATACGCCGTCGCCAAGGCGCGCAGCGCCCCTCAGGAGCCGCGTGACACAGACCTGGCGCACGCTCGCCGTGAGGTGCTGCAACGGTGCATCTATGGGGCGGAGAAGGATCCGTTCGCCGCGGAGCTCGCCAAGGTGGCGCTGTGGATCCACTGCGTTGTCCCCGATGAGCCGTTGACGTTCCTTGACCACCACATCGTGTGTGGTGACAGCCTCGTCGGGTGGCCCCTGCTGGACGTGCCCACCAGCATTCCCAACACCGCGTACGAGGTGCAGAAGGCCAAGGGGGCGGAGCGGGCGATGCTGACGAAGGCGCTGCGCCGCAACGAGCAGTTCACTGCCTCCGGTGCCGACCTGTTCCAGCAGGGCGACGTCGCGTTCACCCTGACACTTCCCGATGAGCTGCACGCCGACGAGCACACCCCGGCCGACGTACGCCGCAAGGCTGCCGCGTACCGATCGTGGCGGGCCAGTGATGAGTATGCCCGGTGGAAGAAGACCGCAGACCTGTGGACCGCTGCGTTCTTCTGGACCGACACCGACCAGCGGCCCCCCACTAGCGTCGAGTACGCCGCCGCTCTCGAAGGGCACCCCGACGAGGAGCTAGCAAAGTCCGCCGAAAGCCTTCTCTCAGATATCAACCCACTGCACTGGCCGCTGGCATTCCCGGAGGCATACGCCGCAAGGGGATTCGACCTCGTCCTGGGCAACCCGCCCTGGGAGCAGTTCAAGGGCGAAGAGCAGCCGTTCTTCAAGCAGCACAAGCCTGCGATCGCAGCGATGACAAGCGAGACCCGCAAGACGGCCATCGCCGAACTGGAAAAGTCCGATCCGCGTTTGTTGGCGCGATGGAAGACCTACCAAGCCCTGCAGGGCAGGCTCGCACACTACGCCAAGACGTGCTGCCGTTACACGCGCACCAGCAACGAGGCGAACACATACGTCTTGTTCACCGAGCTCGCCGCCCGGTCCGGCAGCCATGTCGGCCTCATCGTCAAGAGCGGCATCGCGACCGACGCCGCCCAGTCCCCCGTGTGGAAACGGCTGCTCGACCAGCGGCGCGTGCGTCAAGTGATCGACATGGTCAACCAGGAACGCAACGGCAAACGGGTCTTCCCTGCAGTTGCCGCCGTCGAACGGTTCAGCATCGTCCACCTCGGCCCCGCCTCCGCAGAGCCGGTCAAGGCGTCGCTGCTCAATTTCGGGGTCTCCGAGGCGGCTTCAAGGCCGTTGCGTGCATGGTCCCGTAACGAGCTGCGCTCCGTCGCGCCGCGTACGCACACCCTTCTGTCCACCGACAACCCGGCGGAGATCAGGCTTGCGTTAGAGCTGCACGATCGCTTCGGAACCCTGGACTTCGCCGAGGAGGACGGGGCGAATCCCTGGAGACTGCGCTACGCCACACTGTTTCACTCGTCTGGCGCCAGGGAGAAGGGACTGCTTCTGCGCGGCGCCACGCTGGAAGCCGACCGGTTCACTCTCGGAAAGGACAAGCGGTACCGGCATCCCGATGGACGGGTCGCCGTCCCCGTGTATGAGGGACAGATGGCCAACCGGTGGGACCACCGCGCCCGCACCTTCGAAGGGTTCACGGGCAAGGACCGTTACGGCCGCAAACCTCACATCCCTTGGGTGACTGATGCGCAGCACGCCGATCCGGATTTTGAGGTCGAACCCCGCTACTGGATGCACGAGAAGGTCGCCCTAAAACGCATGCAGGAGGTTGTTCCGGAAGGACACTCAGTCATGGCGCTTCGGGACATCGGTCGACTGTGGACGGATCGGCGTGTTCTTCGCGTGGCCGTGATGGAGCCGCTGCCCGCTACGCACACGCTGCCCGTCCTCGTCGCGCCGACTGAGCAAGTCCTGGGGATCGCAGCCCTCCTCAACTCGATGACGCTCGACTTTCTGGTGCGACTCCATATGCCAGGTGGTCACGTGACCCCTTGGGTCCTGTCGCAGTGCGCGGCACCGCGTCCGCTGGCTCTTCCCGCCGCTGCGACTGAGGCAGCGGCCAAGCTGACACTCACCTCGAGCCGGCTCGCAGTCTGCCTCGGTGGAGAGCCCGCTCCATGGGATCCAGCGGCACGCGAACGCCTGGATGCCCACGCGGACGCGCTGATCGCGAAGGCATACGGATTGAGCACGGCCGACTATGAGACCGTGCTCGACCACTTCGCCCTGTTGGCGAAGATCGAGACTAAACAGTTCGGCGATTACCGCAGCAAGCACCTCCGCTTGGAGGCGTTCGAGGAAATCGGAGGAGGACGCTGATGCACCCATTGGCGATGCTGGCCGGGCTACGCGGGGACTACGAGCGGTACGTCGACTCGTTCCAGTTCTACAAGAACCCCGCCATCCGGGACTGGGTGCAGGCCAAGCGGCGTGAGGGTCGGCTGCTGTATCGGGAGCCGTTTCTCACGTTGGCGAAGCCGTTCGCGGACGGCTGCTCCCTTCAGTCGCTGGTAGACGAGGGTGTCCTGGATCCTGGCGCGCTGACGGTGTTCACCCGCAAGCCCGGCGATGTGGGCAGCGGTCCGGTGTCGCCGTTCGTGCACCAGGAGACCGCGATCCGGCAGGTCATGGCCGGGGTCAACACGGCAGTGACCACGGGCACCGGGTCGGGTAAGTCCTTCACGTTCTACATGCCGATCGTCTCGACTGCCCTGACGCTGGCCGCGGGCCGTGATGAGGGGGCGTTCCGGTCCCCGGTCGCGGTGATCATCTACCCGATGAACGCGCTGGCGAACAGTCAGTACGAGGACATCGCGGCGCGGTTGGCCGGGTCGGGGCTGACGGTGTGCAATTACACCGGCTCGTTGAAGACCACCCCCGAGGGGGCGATGAAGGACTTCAAACAGCTCACCGGCCGGGACACGCCCTATGACAGCGAGGTCATCGACCGCGACACCTTGCACAGCGGCGGGTGCGACATCCTGCTGACGAACTTCAAGATGCTTGAGTACGCGCTCGTACGGCGTGAGGACGCGACCCTTTTCGAAACCCTCAGCCGCGGCGGACGGCTGAAGTTCCTCGTCCTCGACGAGATGCACACCTACTCCGGTCACCAGGGCGCAGACATGGCACTGCTAGTGCGCCGGTTCAAGACGCGCACGGGCACAGCGGGATCGCTGCGGTGTATCGGCACGTCAGCAACCGTCGACTCAGGCGACCCGGCAGAAGCCAGTGCGGTCATCGCCGGGTTCGCCAGCAAGCTGTTCGGAGAGCCGTTCCTGCCTGAGCACGTCGTGCGGGAGTCCTATGGACAGTACGAGACCGATGACCCTGCGTCCGGCGGGCTCTACCTCGCGGCTTCGCCGATTTCCCCGGAGGTCGTTGCCAAGGCAGCGGCTGCCGGTACCGACGAGGAGACAACTGGTCTGCTCAGACCGGGTCTATTGGGTGGCCCGGTGACGGTCGACGCGGTGCGGTCATGTCTGCCGGTTGCGTGGCTGGAGCGTGCCCTGTGGGGTGGGGTTCTTTCGGCGAAGCTCCTTACGGAGCGGTACGTGGAGCAGGTCCGCCCCGGTGTATCCCCGGACGTGGCCTGGGCGGAGATCGAGGGGGCCCTGATGCTGGCCTCCGCGGTGAAGACGCCCGGCCCGAAGGGCGACCCGGTGGGCCTACTCACCCCGAAGGCGCACGCATTCTTCTCCCAGGGCCTGCCGGTCACCCGGTGCCTGGTGTCGGAAGACCCGCCGCATCTGTCCGAACAGGGCGAAGCGACGTGCAGGGGGTGCGCCGATGATGAACTCGTCGGCGTGCCGGCGTTCCCGGTCGTGTTCTGTCAGTCCTGCGGCCAGGACTACTACGTCGCTGAGGACGCAGGGCAACACCTAGTGTCCCGGGACTTCCTCGCTGCGGCCGAGGACGGCGACGCGGTCTATGTGATGACGGACGAGTGGGACGAGGACTCTGCACCGATTCACCCCAAGGACACCTATAAGGACGGGGTGACCCCAAAGAAGGGTCGCGAAGGCGCGGTGCCACGTCGGGCGCGGGTGTGCGGCACGTGCGGCGAATGGGACGGAAACTGCGGTCACGCACGAGTCCGGGACGTGGTGACAGTGGCGGCCCCGATGCTGCTATGCCCTTCGTGTGGAGTCCGGTATGACGCCTCGCACTCGGAATACAACAAGTTCTTCCAGGTTGGTACGGTCGGTCGGGCCACCGCAACGGACGTGCTTGTTGAGGGCATGCTGAATCGGCAGGACACTGGGCCAGGGCATGCCAAGCCGCAGGTGATGGCGTTCACAGACAATCAGCAGGACTCCTCGTTCCAGGCCGCACACATGCGGTCGATGTCTCGCCGGTTCCATGTGCGTCGCGCGATCATCTCCGGGCTTGCTGCCAAGGGCGCCCTTACCCGCGAGGCCGCATTGGACACCGGTGAGATGGCGGACGCCGCCTTCGAGCAAATGAAGGCGACCGGCACGGTTCCGAAGTTCTCCCGCAATACCGATGGCGGCGGAGGTTTCGACCCACAGGAGGGAGCAGGCAAGTCCAGGGGACGCTACCTGAGGTACCTCAAGACTGGTGTGCTGATGGAAACTAGCGGCGGGCCGCGGAAGACCCAGCCGAACCTGGAGGACACCGGGCTGATCGTTGTCGACTACGCAGCTTTCACGCCAGGGAAGATCGCCTCCACGGTCGCCGCGGACGAACGGCTAGACCCGTTCCTCCGCGGTTACGCCGACGCCCACCCTGACCTAGTGGAGGACCTGCTGCGGGTGATCCTCGACGTGATGCGACGCCAGCGCGCGATCGTGTCAGCGAGTATGGACGGCCCTGCCGCCGCGTTCACCGACCCGGACCGGTTCCGCAGCGACGTCCTCGAACAGCTCAGCGAGGCCGCGTTCTTCCATGGCGGGCCCGAGCTGCCGCGCCGCCGCACCCTGTACGACGAGCAGAAGGAGTCCAGAGCGCGGGCGCAGTACCGCCGCATCGCCGGTAAGCAGATGCCTGATGGCAGCGACGCGCACCAGACAACGGCGCTAACCCGGTGGGTCAAGGTCGAGGCCGGGCTGCCTGCGGACGCGACCGGGAGTGCGGCGGCGAAGCGGCTCATCCGGCAGGCTGCGGAGTGCCTGGTCCGGTATGGCTACCTTGTCTCTGACGGCGGGCTGGCCGTCGACGAGGAACGGATCCGGTACTGGTTCGCTGAGGAGCCGCAAGGGTTCCGATGCACCCGCTGTGCTGGCCGGTGGATCCTGTCCCGTGAACGGGCGTGCCCCCGTTGCGTGAAGGCTCGCGTCCGACCGGACCGCACCGGTCGAGACGACTTCTTCCGCAGCGCCTACATCGGCGCATTAGCCGATACCACCCGGGTCGAGGCTGAGGAACACACCGGCAGCCTCGATGGCGATGCCCGCAAGGTCGTTGAGACCCGTTTTCGCGAGCAGACCGACCCGCTGAACGTGCTCGTGTGCACCCCCACGATGGAACTCGGTGTCGACATCGGCACTCTCTCCGCGGTGTACATGCGCAATGTCCCTCCGTCCCCTGCGAACTACGCCCAACGCCAAGGCCGCGCTGGTCGCGCTGCACAACCCGCCACGGTCGTCACGTTCTGCTCTGCCCAGGGCCGAGCTGCGTCTCACGACCAATACTTCTTCAAACGGCCTGAGCGGATCATCGCGGGCAAGATCGCAGCGCCCCGGTTCCTTCTTGATAACGAGGCCCTGATCCGGGCGCACATGAACGCGATCATTCTGGGCGCATGGGCAGGTGAGCACGATGACCTCCCGCGGGAGATCGGCACATGGACGCGCATTGACGAAGGCATCGGCGGGCTGCTGCCGGACATGCGCGAGGCGCTCGACGGGTTCATTGGAGCCAACAGGGACCGGCTTATCGAGGCCGGGACTGCGG
The DNA here is from genome assembly GCF_039871515.1 of Nonomuraea sp. B1E8. NCBI lineage: Bacteria > Bacillati > Actinomycetota > Actinomycetes > Streptosporangiales > Streptosporangiaceae > Nonomuraea > Nonomuraea sp. B1E8. The sequence goes on from NZ_JBDPLS010000027.1 coordinate 12,113, forward strand.
CGTTCAAGGACGTGTTCGACGACGCGACTGCCGTAACCCCTCAACTGGTCGGACTGGCCGTGGACGGATTCGTGGCTGCGTTGGACGACGCCATGGGATCACTGGTGGATTACGCCGCCGAGTTGAAGGTCGAACTCGACGAGCTCAATGCCCGGGCTGACAAGCAGCCGCTGGACAAGTCGGAGAGACGGCGCCGAGAGGCAGTCGAAGCGATCCGAGGGAAGATCCGCACTGGCGATGGCGATTATCATCCCCTGTCGTGGCTCGCCCAGCGAGGGTTCCTTCCCAGCTACGCGTTCCCGCGCAAGGCGCTCATGCTTCGGTTCAGCGACCGTGAACGCCCCCGGGTCAGGTCAAGGTCCATCGCGCTGCGCGAGTTCGCGCCCGGCAACTCCATCTACCACCTGGGCCGCCGCTACCAGGTCACCCGTGCGTCATTCGGCCGGGACGCTGAAGCCATCACTTCGAAGGTATTCCTGTGCCATTGCGGCTACTACCTCGACCGCGACGCGGTCGACACCACCAGCAAGTGCCCCAACTGCCAGTCACAGGTCGACCAGCAGCGGATCTACCGCAATGCGATGCCCGTCACCGACCAGTACGCCGTCCAACGCGACAGTGTCGGAGCCGACGCGGAGGAGCGGCTACGGCAGGGGTATAACGTCATCGCCGCGTACCGGCTGCCCAGCACCCGGGTACGGCGAGGCACTATGGCAGCCGGAGACGACGTGTCGGCTGAGCTCACCGTGGCCCGTCTCGGATTCGTACTCCAGGCCAACACTGGATTCGTTCGCAGCGGAGAGCCCTTCAGCCTGTGCGCGCGTTGCCGGTTGTGGAACCCGGATCCGGCCGAGCACTACAAGACCGGCAGCGATTGCCTGCCCCAAAGCGAGAACCTCATCGAGAACGTCGTGCTGTTCAACGACGACCGGCATGACATGCTGCTGCTGGACGTCGCCGCCCCCGAAGGTGCCGATGCGGACACGCACGCGTACAGCCTTATGTACGCGTTGCAAGCGGCGATGGGCACCCAGTTCGGCATCGAGGAGAGCGAGCTCGCCGGACAGGTCTACCCGCAGGCCGGCGCACCCCAGGCACGACGGATCCTGCTGTACGAGGTAGATGAGGGCGGCATCGGGGTCCTCGACCGGATGATCGCTCCGGACATGTGGCTCGCCATCGCCGAGCGGGCGTTGGACATCTTGCACGTCGACCGGCATGGGCACCCCCAAGCCGACGCCTGCCACACGTCGTGCTATGAGTGCCTCCACAGCTTTTACAATCAGTGGCATCACGACGTATTGGACCGCAATTTAGCAGTCCCATTCTTCTTGTCGATTCTGCAACGGCTCGACCTGACCACTGAACTGGTCGGAGCCGATTGGTCGCAGGTCGTGACCACGTTTGATTCCGTGACAGAGGAGAAGATGGTTGCGGCGATCAAGGCCGCAGGAGTTCCCGCACCGACTGCCGCCCACAAGGCTCTGCCTTCAGAGAACCCTGTCGCGTCCGCTGACCTCTATTATGAAGGGGAAGGTATGCACCTGGCAGTCTTCCTTGACGGTGGGATCCATGATGCACCCCTGCAATCTCGCCTCGACGCTGCTCGGCGCGCTTCATTGAAGGATGCCGGATATAGCGTATTAGTCATCCGGCATGATGATCTATCTGGCGGAATTAGCGCCCTTAGATCGCGACTTGATTGCTGAGCGCTGGCCATATGTGCTGGTAACAGCGGTTGACACACATGGGTCAAGCCGCCTGTGAGGTTGGGGCGCAGACGTGCCGGTACGTGGGGACGTCGCTCCCAGTGAGAGCTACTGGTCTCCTCAACCGTGATCATCCAGTGATGGGGCCGACGTAGAAGGGGGCCGCGGCATCGATCGCCCCAACCCGAACTGGGGGACCGAAGTACGCGATCGTCATGGCCTCAGCAATCCAACGCCGCCCTTAGGAGAGTGGGGGCTAATCCGTCTGCTTGAATGGCTTGAGCCGGATAAAGATCATTCGCAGCGTGTGAGGTGCGCAAGATCATCCCGCTCATATCCCCGGTTCCACTCGCGGAGTAAGCCTGTAACGCGGTCGCCATTGTCAGACCCGGAGCGCAAGCCATCAAGGCAACTACAAACAATCGGCAACGAAGCTATGGGAGGACGGCTGGGCCGAGCTCGTGCCCTTCCTCAGCTTCGCCACCGAGATCCGCCGGGTGATCTGCTCGACCAACGCGATCGAGTCGGTGAACGCCCGCATCCGGCGGGCGGTCAAGGCCCGCAGGCACTTCCCCAACGAGCCAAGCTGCGCGCAAATGCGTCTACATGGCAATCATGAGCCTGGACCCGTGTCACGTTGAGTTACACCGTCTACTGGACAGGCCCGGTGGCAGCAGGCGAGGCAAAGCTGAGTCAGACGCTGAGCTGCCGCTCCAGCGTTGACGCGGCATTCAGCACCGGCCGGGCCGTTTCCCAGGCGGCTTTGTGGGTCACATTCGGCAGCAGCACCGAGACGTAACGTCGGCAGTCAGCACGATGCTGGTGCGCGCCAGCATCGCCTGCACCGTCTTGGTCCGTGTGCGAGGCCAGCGTCGCGGTGCCGTGCGATGCCTCGCCGTGCTATGCCTCTGATGTGCCGACGGCTGACATGCGAGTTGGGAAGAATCCGGGCCTACTTGATCCTTCCCCGGAGAACCGGTAGGTGCGTGCCCTGGAGATCACGTCGGCCGGCGGGTCTCCATTCTCGATGACGATTGACTGACCGGGGAAGCTCAGCATGTCTCGGTAGAAGTGGTCGACCACGGTTGAGGTCAGGTTGATGTCATCGTCGGCCGATTCGGTGATGGGATCTCGGTAGGTGACAACTGGAGAGTCAAGAACGACAAAGCCCAGATGAGGCGTGGAATTGTTGAGGCAATACTTGGCCAGTGCAGTCGTAAATGCTGAATGCAGGACTGAGCGGACACCCTTACCGCGATTGGCCCGGTGTCGATGTCCCGCACGAATGTCCATGGTGTACTGGTCGTACTCCGCGAAATCCACAGCGGGTACCTGCCAGGCCTCCAGCGTGCGGCGGAGCGTCTCGTCGAACACGGAGAGAATCCGGGTGGGGACGTATTCGGCAGGTCGAGTAGCGGGCACGGCTCCCTCCCCCACCAGCCGCGACCGTCGCTCCTCCAACTCGTCGATGCGTTCGTGGAGTTCCAGGGCCCGCTCGACGGACGAACGGGCCTGCAAGATCTCCTGCAGTTGCTCGCGTATAGGCGTAATGAGTTCCTCGGCGCCCGTGATTTCCTCATCGATCTGAGCGGTCTCTTCGATGAGAGATGCCCGCCGGACGCTGAGGTCGTCGAACTGCGTGCGCAAGTCCTGGATCGTGGGGAGCAAGTCGGTGAGCAAGGCGTTGGTCTTCGCTGTCTCGTTCTGTACCGCAATGTGCAGCTGGGTAGTTTCGTGCTCTCCGTGACCCGGGTTCTGATGCTCGGGCTCCGCGCCGCAGAACACGCAGGTGCCCACCCGGAAGAAACCGAGGATGCTGCCCGCTTCGGTCACCATTTCCAAGCGGGCAAGGTCTGATCGATACTGGGCCTCCAGCAGGGAGAATCTGGACACGAGGTCACCGACCTCCGTGAGGCGTGATTCCACCTTTGCCAGACTCTCGGCGGCACGCACACGGGCGTTAAGGGCGTTGAGATGGCGATCGCTGATCGTACGCAAAGTGTTGGAATGCTCGTCGATGGAAGCTTGAAGACGAGCCTGACGAGCACGCAGCTCCGTGACATTCTCGCTCGTGGTCAGTTTGCCCTGCAGGTCAACGATGATCTGATCGAGCAGGCCGATCTTCCCCTTGTTGACGCGGCGTTCTCCCGCGTTCGGTCCCGTCTCAATCTCAGGGTCGCCTTCCCCGGTAAGCAGGAGCCTGACGACCGAGGCTGCTGCTGTCTTCCCGCTGGCGGCGCTTGAGTGCAGTACCGGGGGCCGCGGGTCAACCATTCGTGTTTCAGGGATGACGGACAGGTGCACGAGATCACTCAGGGTCAGATCGCGGGTGCCACCAGCGTCGTTCTTGCGGATCTTCCGTTCGGCCAGACCAAGTTCGGTGAGGAGAAATAGGGAAAGGCTGCTTTTGCTGCGAGTAGTGTGTGCCGCTGTGACCTGTGTGTCGGCGGGCCGCGTCACCAGTTGTCTGAAGTCTTCGCGGTGGATCTGGATGGTTTTGTTGTGGGGAACCCGGAGCAGAGTCAGTGGGCTGCCGTCGGGCATGCGCAGTCCCAGCAGGATTTGGCTGTAGCCTTCAGCCTCGGCTACCAACTCCAGGTTGCTGCCACCGAGCATGTACTGAATGGACTCGGCGATGAATGACTTGCCGGTGTCTGAGGCTCCGTAGATGACGGTTAGGGCCGGGTCGAACTCTACGCTCGCGGTCGGCTTGTTGACCCCGGCGTAGGTCAGGTGAGTCAGGCGGAGGTTACTCATGGCCGGTCTCAGCGGTAGCACGGTTCACGATTTCCCGGATGGCAACTCGAGTGTCCACGCCGGGGAAGTAATGGTGGACGACCCACTCGGCTCGCTCTCGTAGGAAGCCGGCGTAGGGGGCTTCGAGGACGTCGACGAAGGCTGGGCCCTGGTCGGTGGCCGCGTACATCAGTCCCTCCTGCCGATCCACCACGCCTGCTAGACCGGCCCTGATTAAGACCAGGAGCGCTTGCTCCAGGACAGCGCGTTTCATCCCCAGCTCTCCTGCTCGCGCGGGCAAGTCGGGATGAAGACTGGGTGGACCGTCGAATTCGCCGCTGTGGAGCAGAACATGATCCAGTACGACCAACTGGCCGAGGTCTAGCGGCTCGGGGTGACTTTCAGCTAAGAGGACAAGCGCACGTACTCCAACCTCGAGCGGGCTGTTGAGTGGATTCACTTCTCTCCCTTCCGGCACCAGACCAGGCGATCCTTGTTTGCCAAGTGATGACATATCCCTTTGCGGGTGCTCGGTTGCACGAACGGCGTCAGAATCGTTGGAGTCAACTGCACGCTGCCAGCAGCGTTCATGACAGCGCCGTGGCGCTCCCAGCCGTCCGGATAGCTACAGTCCGCCACTTCCACGACGATGTCGTACACGTCCTCCATCACCTGTTCGAAGTATTCCGGTGTGGTGGCGTCACGAGCGAACAGGCGCAGTGCTTCCGCAGCGTAAAAGGCCACACGCTGTCGCTTCAGGTGTGCGTCCGCTTCCGCGACGCCTGACACATGCTCTAGGTTGCTGATCGTGTCGGGATACCGCTCGCGGTAGACATCGAGGAGATGCTGGACGTAGCGGCTCTCGAACTCGCTGTGCTGCTCGGGCGGAACCATCTTCTCGGGACCGCGGCTGAGTTGGGCATGCGGGAAGCGCGCGGCCCAGTGGTGGGTGGTGCTGTGAAGTTCAAGCATCTCGTCGAGGTCGACGCATTCGAACATCGAGAAGTCGGTGGCTGCAGCCAAGTCCTTGACCTCTTGGCGCTGTACTGGGGTTAGATCCATCACGCACTTATCCTTGGCCTTGTCGAACTCGGCCAGGAACTTCGCCCTGCTGCCGGACGGCTTCGCGAGATCGCGTGATAGAGCCCGTGAGATTACGGGGGCTACGAAGATGTACCGCGTCGGGACAGTGAAGTGGCCGGCCCACGCGGACACGAACATCTTGCGCATCTCGACGACAGCGGTGGACCAGCCGAGAGCAGAGCTATATCTCTTGCACTGATAGTTGTGCCACTCAGCCTCCAGCCTCTGCTGCGACAGGTAGCCGGCCACGTCGATACCATGGTCCCCCGAGCCACCATGCCGCTCGACAAGGGTGTACCGCGTCTCGAGAGCCGGAACCCACTCCTTCACGAACTCTTCGAACTCGTCCGGGTCGTAGAAGGGGACGATCTTCTTCGGTGGTGGCATCGCTGCCATACGCAGCGTATGGGGCAGCACTGTCAGCGGCGACGGCCCTGCGCCCGCCGACTGCGCCTCCTGCGGATCCGACACCCCCACCTCCTGCTCAACAAACGACCGGCAGGCGCGACTGGCGGGACTACCGCCGCTCCGCCGACCCACGCCTGGGCCCGCCGCTCGTCGATCGTGCCTTAATGATGAATCACCGGTACGACGGAAACATCGTGGATCGCACCTGTGACGATGTGATCGTTATGGACGGCACCTCTTCGTCGGTTATGTGCATCCTGGTGAACCGGCTGCGGGCTCCGTTCCCAGGAGATCGTGCCCGATGACCGCGACAGCGCCTTCAAGGCGATTTGCCTCAGGATGGTTCAGGTGGTCGAAGATGAGTTGATCCACGGGCGAGACCCGGTCGCGGTCGGCGTAGGTCCGCCAGGCCTGGGTGGTCGTAGCGGGTGCCGGACGCCGGATAAAGCGATCGGCACGATCGACCGGGACTGCGAACTCGGCCGCCGCATCTACACCCGGTTGGCCACCCTCGCCGAGGCATACAAGGACCGGATCCAGCGGATCGTGGCCGACAAGGACATTCCTGCCGAGCTCGTGACCACTCGCAACACGATCCTGCTCACCTCCGAGCGCTCGACCGTCCCCGGCGTCGCCAACATCGGCGTCGGCGAAGGTCAGCGAGTCGAGGACCTATAAACACTGAGAAACCGCCTCAGCGCGCACGGGAGGATCGAGGTGATGACACACGTGCGAACTTCAGAGAGCCGCATCAGCGGCTTGCGTTTGTCGCCGCCGCGCGGCGGCCGCGCATCTCCACGCCCGGACGTCCCTAGAACCTTCGGCGACCTGCCATCCTGAACGCGCAGTTGGCGCATCTCGGTGCGTATCGCTGGCGGTGCTGGCGCCGCTTTCCATGACCCTGCCCATCGTTCAGTGCCGGTGGTGGACGATCCGCAGGAGCTGGTGGAGTTTTGCGCGGCCGAACGGCGGGACATCTAGCCGGCGTTTGAAGTGATCGGCCTGTCCTGCCCGCGACCGCGTACGATATCAGCGATCCGCGCAGCGGCGACGGCCATGTTCTCGTGCTCCCAAACCCGGATGACTACCCAGCCCGCCTCTCGTAGCAGACGGCCAGTCTCCTGGTCGCGCTCCTGGTTCGTGGCGATCTTATCGCGCCAGAATTCGGAGTTCCTCTGAGACGGGCGGAAGTGCGCTGGCTCTGGGCAGCCGTGCCAGTAGCACCCGTCGACAAAGACAGCGACTTTAGCCTTCGTGAATACCAGATCGGCGGTGCGTCGCAACTCGGGCAGGGGGCGGCGCGAGACGCGGTAACGCAAGCCGAGTGCATGCACAGCGGTGCGGAGGCGGAGCTCGGGCCCTGTGTCCCGATTCCGATTGGCGCGCATCACCTCTCGCACGGCTGGAGTTGAAGCCCAGGAGCTTTCGGCGGCTGACGTTGGAGCTGGGACGAGGAGCCCCCTGGACTTCGCCGCTTCCCAAGCCGCCGCCAGGTTCTCTGCCCGGGTATCGCGATCGACTTCGCCCACGTAGACGGCGGGGGACTTGCCCTTGTCTGACCAGCGGAGATATGCGCGGATACGCCTGGTCTTGGTGTAGACCTTCAATTCGATGGACGCGCACGCGTGCCGCCCGTCACCAAGGTCGATGTACCGGAGACTGCGGCCTCCAGCGGCGCGGTCTTGCTCAGCCGCACGTCCCTGGCGGGTCCGGGCGCGGCCCTTCCACGCACGTGATGGAGGCGGCTTGTCCTTCCAACGCCCCTCGTTAGAAGTCATTCACGTTCCCCGGCTTCACGCAATGTCTCAGCCACCGCCTTGGCGAAGACCTCGCCAAGGCGGACTGGTACGGCATTGCCCAACTGCCGCATCTGCTCCCCGCGAGGTCCTTCCAGCTTCCAATCGTCGGGGAAAGTCATGACTCGCGCGGTCTCCCGTACGGACATATAACGGTGACTGCCGTCATCAAGGAGCATCACCGACTCCCCTCCAGGAACCCCGTGGACGCCAGCCTTGACCGTTTTGGCGGGACGGTCTAGTTCGTTAGGGGTGTGGCCTGGATAGATGCGGGCGCCGGGCCAGCCGATGTGATCGGTAACGTTGCCCAGGTTCCGCTCCTCCCGGTCAAGGTACTCGATCGGTATAGGGGGGAGCGGCTTCCCTTCGTTCTCGTCGACGCCCTGGATGGCATCGCGTAGCGTCCGCCACGGCTGGAGTCCGTCGGTAAGAGGGATGCTGTTGGGGACGCGGGCCATGACCCGTCCGCGGATGTCGTCCGGGACGTTGTGCCGCTCCCAGTACGTTCCATCACGCATAGATTGGTGGAGAGCGAGCTCTGAGTGGGTTGGGCGCACTCGCTCTTTGAACGCGTCCAGGTCGACATCCAAGTCAGCGCGGAACGCCACGATTATGATCCGATGGCGAATCTGAGGTACACCATAGTCCGCCGCGTTGACCTGGGTCACGACCACTCGGTAGCGCTGGGACGGACTGGTCTTCCCCGCGGCGAGTTCGTGGCGCAGGACCGCGTCGTGATCCTGCCATAGGACGTCGTCCCTCCGCTCCTCGAACGGAAGCTCTAGCTCTCTCAAGATGTAGTCGAAGTACGGTTTGAACGAAGGCCGTAGGAGCCCTCGGACGTTCTCGCAGATCACAGCCTTAGGCTTCATCTCCCGGATGGCGCGGAACATCTGTGGAAACATGTTCCGCTTGTCCTCGTCGCCTTTGGCCACACCACCGAGGCTGAATGGTTGACATGGCGGCCCACCAGCCAGAACGTCTACCTTGCCGTCCAAATAGGAGAAGTCGACCTTCTGGATGTCGCCAACGGCGAGTGGCGGACGCTCGTTCGGGCCGGGGAGCCACAGGTAGTCACTTTCGCCCTTCGCCTCCTCCTCGTCGATGTCCACGGGGATCGGCTTCTCTCCGTTGAGCGCGAGCGTCTCGCATGCTCGTTTGGCGAACTCGTTGAACAGCAGCGGCCGGAACCCCGCGCGACGTACAGCCATCGCTAGGCCGCCACCGCCGGCGAACAACTCGACGCCGGTGCGATCTGGGGCTTCTGGCTGCTCAAGCATTTTCGAAGTGTACCGCGGAGTTAGCGATCTTCAAGCGGATTCGGAACATCGATTCGATACTTCGAAGATCTACTTGTCTGTCCAGACGTCAAGTGGCATCCGTCTCGGCAGCCAGAGTGTTAGCCTCCGCGACCTCTTCCGGGTCAGGTTGAGCGTCGGACAGGTCCGCCGCCGCAACCCATTGATCTGGATCGACCCGCCGGCCGAACGCCGCGTTCTCTTCGAGGAAGGCCTCAACCCGGTAGACTCGAAGGCGGCTGTCAGACGCACCCTTCCTCGCGGGCGACCAGATCATGTTCGCTCGCATACGGCGCAACCGCCGTAGCTCGGATTCTCGCGCGGGGTCACTCTCGTCCAACAGAACAACGGAGATGCCGGCCTGAATGCGGGTTTCCATTTCGGTGCGGGTGAACCGCCTGTTGCACAAGAGCGCCTGTGCACGCGGACGACCTGGGTGGATCGAGTCCCAGATGGATCGCGCGTTGTTGCGCGCTGAGCCAGCCGCGTTGGCGCCGAATCCGGGCATCAGAGTGTTCCATAGGACCGGCGCGTAGGCTCTGAGCAGTGCCCGTTCCCCGAGCACGATCCAAACGTCGTCGAGGGGCAGGAGGCGGACGTCGAAGTCGGCTGGCGACAGGTTCTCAGATGCTTCGGCGATGCTGAGCCGGTGCTTGCCGACAACTCGGTCGAAGAGCGCCGACTTGGTCTCGTCAGGTGGATCGCCATAACTGCTATTGCCGGCTTCCGCTTTGCCGACGTAGAGCGGGATGTCCTTACCTTTGAGCTCGGCGTAGAGCGGGTGATCCCCGGTGTAGTACAAGGCGTACAGCCCCGCGCCAGGGAACTCTCGTAAAGACTCCAATGGCTCCTGGCGCTGGCCGTCCAGCGCCTCGCGCAGGTTCCGGCTCAGCTGGTCGAGGCTTAGCGGGTCGAACTTCGGGCGCCCGGTCATCGAAGCCGGTGGGGGAAGGGGCATGCCGAGAGGTTAGCGGGATCTCCAGAGTTACAGAGACCCCTGATCGGCAACTTTTGTCAGGCTTCGCGATTAGCCTTGGATCGTGACATGGGGCGCTCCAGCGTCATGTGTCCACGAGATTCGCAGGACCTTCTCGATGCGAAGGAGACCGAAGTGTCGCTCCAGGTCAACGTGCGGCCACACGGCAGGATCCTGTCCGTCCTGGGGGACATCGAGTTCTCCCAATGGCAATGCCTGGCCGAGTTGATCGACAACTCCTTTGACGACTTCCTCGCTCAGGGCCCAGATGCCTACGTCAGCGAGCGCCCGACCGTCACGGTGTCACTGCCCGGACGGACCAGCGACGTGCGCACTGCCGAAGTCTGGATCCGTGACAACGGACGTGGCATGGACCTCGGAACGCTCACCAACGCCGTGCGCGCGGGGTGGACGAGCAATAGCCGCTACGGCTCCCTCGGCCTGTACGGCATGGGCTTCAACATCGCGACCGCCCGCCTTGGGCGGCTGACGACCATCAAGACCACACGCGCGGGTGATCCGTCGTGGACAGTCATCACCCTGGACCTGGACCAGCTGGCCAGCGGCGACGACTATCAGGTTCCCGTACGGCATGAGCCGAAAGACGACATCAGCGAGCACGGCACGCAGATCATCATTAGCAGGCTCAAGACAGATCAGTGGCAGACGCTGTCGAAGCAGGAGACCAAGATTCGGGATCAGCTTGGCGACGTCTACAGCTACCTTCTCCGGGAGCACGGCTTCATCATCACCGTCAATGGGAAGAAGGTAGCCCCACGCGTCCCCTGCGTCTGGAACGAGTCCCGGAAGGTCACCAGAAGCGGCGTCGATATCCCTGCGGTCATCACGATTGATCGGTCACTGACGCCGGCCAAGGCCTGCATGGACTGCGGGAGATGGAACAAGGACTGGGTCGACGAGTGTGACGACTGTCAGAGCACCCGCCTCGAACTCCGCGAACGGCGGATCTGGGGTTGGATCGGCGTGCAACGCTATCTCCACAAGAGCGACTACGGGATCGATTTCCTCCGCAACGGACGGAAGATCCTCATCCGGAGTAAGCGCCCCTTCTTCTGGGAGGATCCTGACACTCTCGAAGAGGAGCTGGAGTACCCGATCGACTCCCAGCGCGGTCGTGGGCGGTTCATCGGGGAGATCCACTGCGACCACGTGCAGGTCAACTATCAGAAGAACGCGTTCGAGTACGACAGCCCCGAGTGGCGCATGATCGTTCGCGCGATACGCGGGGACAGCCCACTCCGCGAAAAGATCGCCAAACGGTTGAAGCTTTCCCAAAACGAAAGTCCGCTCGCCAAGCTCTACACCGGATATCGGCGCGAGGACCCCGGCCTGAACTACCTGGTCCCCGGCGATGGCCGGCAGGCACTGTTCGATAAGGCCATCGAGTGGGCGAAGAAGTTCCGCGACGGCTACCCGGACTACCTGACGGACCAAATCTGGTATGACGCCGCCTACCAGCACGATCACCCTGTTGTGCCCGAGCCCGCTGGCGACCCGGAAGACCCCTTTGGCGAGATGGGACTCGACGACCCGATCACGGTTGACCCCGACGACCAGAGCGGATCCACCCCGGATGGATCCATCACACCTCCGTCTGATTCCGCGCCTACGCCAGCGGATTCCGTGGAAACCCTTGATCAGCGATTGGAGCGATACCGGAGCAACGCTGCGCGAATTGTTGACCTGTCGGGTCGGTACGAGGCCCCTGAGCTCGGATATGTCGAGCTGACCGCGTGGGCTGTGCGCGAGCGTGAACTCACCGACCCGGCCGGGAACCCGGTTCCCGCCTTCCGGCAGATGGCACGTGCCCCCAAACTGGAGATCTTCATCGCGGCGAACCATCCGCTGCTCACGGATTACGGCATCGAGATGCGAGACATCGCCATGATCGAGGTCGCGGAGTACATGCGAGTTCGAGGCGCGCCCGTTGGCCGGGATCCCAAGCCGCTCTCCTCTGCGCTCTTCGAGATTAAGAGCCGGGCAGTCGATCAGAAGGTCACTCCGGACATTCTCGCCAGCCGAGCCGGCAGGCTCCTCGACCGCTTGCGTGACGCCATGCAACGAGAGATTAAGGGAGCGCCTTCGGCGTACTGGGACATGCTTCAGGAATCGGAGCGGACGCTGACGCAGCAGCGCTTCGCGATCGAGGCGGGCGATACCGCCTGGGAGACCGTCGTCGAGTCCGGCGACTTTGTCCTCTATCTGCCCGCCAGCGCGCTGGTCCGCCTTCTGGAAAAGCGCCCTGAAGCATTCCTGGACGGCAAGGTGTTCAAGCGCCCGTACGTCAACCTGACCGACGATACGTCGCGCTCACTCATCGTCTCGCGGTTGGTTGGCTACGTGAGCGACCTGGCACTCATGGAACGCCAGCCACGACTCGGCACCATCGAGCTCCAGCGGGTACGGCTCAGTTGCCTGCTGGTCGAAGCCGACCTCGGGGATGCGGAGTAGGGCTGCGATGACAGGCTTCCTTGACCCGCCGTTCCTGCTGGAGCTCGGGCCCAACCAATTCCCGAGACAGATCGAACGCCTGATGTGGCACCTCGGCTTCGCCGACGTCGCGAACATCGACGGCTCCGGAGACGAAGGCGGCGACCTTCTTGGCAGACGAGGCGCCCAAGACTGGGTCCTCCAGTGCAAGTGGAAGAAGAATGGCGCTGTCGGGGCGAGCGCCATCGACGAGGTTGCACGCGCCCGCGACGCCTACCGCGCGACAAAGGCTGCGGTCGTCACCAACACCCGAATCAGCGCTGACGCCATCCGTCGGGTCGATCAGCTCGCCCTCCTCGCGCCACGGATCAACCTCTGGCCCGGGCTCACCCTGCATCAGGCCTTCGACAAGGCTCCGGACCGCTTCAGTGAAATCCGTCTTCGGCCGTACCAAGCCGACGCCTGTCATGCGCTGAACCGGTCACTCGACGAGATAGGCCGCGCCCTGCTCATACTCGCCACCGGCATGGGCAAGACCGTAGTCAGCGGAGAGATCATCAACCAGCACCTCCAAAGCTTTCCCGGTGACCAAGTACTCGTCGTCGCCCATACCAAGGACCTAGTGGACCAGCTAGAACGAGCGCTTTGGAGACACTTGCCCAAGAGCGTGAAGACGAGATTGCTCACCGGCGACGAGCGTTCAGATGACCTGTCAGGGGTGACCTGCGCGACGCTGGCCAGTGCGCTCTACGCGGTACGGCGTGGGTACCGCCCAGGACTCGTCGTGGTGGACGAGTGCCACCATGTCGGCGAAAACGGCCAGTACAGTGAGCTGCTGGACAGCCTCGCCGACTCCCGTCAACTCGGCGTCACCGCGACTCCTTGGCGCGGAGACGAATACGACATCACCCACCGCTTCGGGGAGGCCTCTTTTACTCTCGGCATCGAGGAAGGCATGCGTCAGGGCCACCTGGCCCAGGTGGATTACCGCCTCTTCGTCGACAACATCGACTGGGATGTCGTCCGCGAGGCCAGCCGCAACGCGTACAGCATCGGAGATCTCAACGCCAAGCTCTTCTTGCCCCAGCGCGACGAGGCGATCCGTGACGAGCTGGCGTCGGTATGGGGCAGCGTTCCCCGGCCTCGCGCGCTCGTCTTCTGCCGGACCATCGAACACGCCGAGCGTCTAGCCGACCTGCTACGCCGGAACGCCCCCTGGCCGAATGTACTGGCCATCCATGCTGGGCTGCCCAAGCGCGAACGCCAGACCCGCCTGCTGGCCTTCCGTTCAGGTCAAGTACCCATCCTCACCTCGGTCGACATCCTCAACGAGGGCGTGGATGTTCCCGACGTCAATATCCTCTGCTTCGCTCGCGTTACACACAGCCGGCGCATCTTCGTCCAGCAGCTCGGACGAGGACTTCGGCTGAGGGAGGGCAAGGAACGCGTGGTGGTGCTGGACTTTGTCAGCGACCTGCGCCGAATCGCCGCCGCGCTCAACCTCCGCCGCGAGCTCGAAGCCGATGACATCGAGGTGCTCGCGGACTTCGCCCGCTCCTCGATTGAGTTCTCCGATCAGCGGGTCGACTCGCTCATGAACGAATGGATCAAGGACGCCGCGTCCTTGGAGACCGCATACGATGACGCTCGTCTCCAATTTCCTGATCCGTCCGTCCCCCCGGGTTGGTAGCTGTGTCCGAGATACCAGAAGCGATTCGTGAGCAAGTCATCACTGAGCTCTACCGCCAGGCGGACGAGCTGAACTGGGAACTCCTCCCGGCGAGCAAGAAGAAGCGCCAGTATCAGGAATGGATTGAGGACCCTCGCGTCGGCGGAGTCCTGCGCGAGTTCTTCGACGACCACCGCATGAGCACGTGGATCAAGGACACCCCGATGAAGGAGTATGCCCGAGCGCAGGAGGGCTTCGGCAGCACCGCCAAGTACGCACGTAGTCGGTTCCCCGCTCCTGCTGTCCTGATCAGGCAGGCCCTCGGTACCGAGTGGACCATTGTCCCGAACAGCGTGGATGACAAGCCCATGCACTGTCTCGCGGCGAGAGGGGAATCGATACGCTACGTCTGCTGGGGCCGCCCTAACACCTTCAGGGACCTCATCTGGGCGGCACTGAACAAGGCGATCGTCATGTCCGAAAGACCGCTGGTCATCGTGACGGAACAAGACGGAATCACCGTGTCAGCGAATGAGAGGGCGACTCAGGCCGCGATCGCCGAGCACTGCGGCCTCGATCTCACCCACATCCACCGCCGCCTCCAGCGGGTCTGACACCGGACTTCAAGGCTCGAACTTGCGTAGGCGAAGCCGACGGTTATACAGCTCGTGACCATTACTGCACTCGACGGCTCCGAAGCTGCAACGTTGCTGTTTCCGAGCTCTCTGGAAGGCGAGATCATCGCACGCATGTTGCACAGCGCAGCGCACGAGGAAGCCGCCGCCATGCGCCTGAGTGCGTACAACATCGAGCGACACTGCGCGCCTACGGCAAACACACTCGCTGGCCAGGCGCCTGTTGTAGGAGTAGCTACAACCCTCGAATCAGGGGTCCGCTTCCGGACCTTCCTCGGATGACCGTTGTCCACCGAAGCCGGGGAACCATGAGATATCTCCTCCCACCTGCTCGTCGTCGTCCATGGGAGGGGGCGGAAGGATGGTAGACAGATCTTCGTCTACCTCAATCTTGTACTGAGTGGCGATGGCGGCCACGTAGAAGCCCACCTGAGATCGTAGATCGCCGAGCGCTAGGCCGAAGCGGTTGGCCCCGATGGATCCCATCCCATACCCAAAGCTGCCACCATCCGGGCCAGCAACCTCTATGAAGCGACGGCACGCAGCTCTCATTGCCTTCAGGGAAAGCTGGAGTTCCTTGCCCACGTCATGGCGTCTGAGTTGTTCGGTCAGAAATGCCCGAATCTGGAAGGCGGACTCTACGCAGTGTCGCTCATCCTCCACATGCCGATCACCGAAGAGTAGTCGTCGATCCTCAAGGAATACGATCACCTCGCGGGCGATCTTAGAATCCGTGCTCTTCTTCTGCCATTGAAGACCGAAGACAGACGTGCTCACGCCCGTCAGCTCGTATGGAATCCGACCCATGACCTGATCGTAATATCCCGCTGTGTCGACCGTCACGGTGATTAGAGCCTCAAGCAGGCGCCCGAGTTTCGGAAGGCGCGATCCGCCGGACATCGGTCTCGCGTTATCGGGAGTCGAGGCTGGTGGATCGCTCGCGGCGGCTGCATTCGTCTCCGTCGCAGATGGCGGCTGAGGCGGAGGTGCTGCTGTGCGAGCTGTGGCTACGGCATCCGCGGTGGGGGCCGGTCCGGCTGGGGCAGGAGGCGAGGCGGTGGAGTATGGATCCGCCGCCGTCGTGGATGGGGGTGTATCCGGCTCTGGTGCGTCACGGGCTGATCGACCTTGGTGCGGGGCGGCGCAAGCGGGTCTATCGGCGCTGGTAGCGGGAGGCGCCGATGGAGTTATGGCAGATGGACATCGTCGTCGGTGCGCTCCTGGACGACGGACGTGAGGTGAAGGTGGTCACCGGCGTGGATGACCACTCGCGGTCTATGTGATCGCCAAGGCGGTGGTGCGCGTCACCGGCCGGGCCGTCTGTTTGGCCTTCGCTGAGGCGTTGTGGGCGTTCAGGTCAACCAGTGAGGTGTTGACGGAACAACGGCAAGCAACCCACCGTGCGGTTTCCCCGGTCGTGGGCTCCGACGAAGCTGCCGAGGCTGGAGCCCATGACCGAGACCGACTTCGATGATCTGCTCTCACCGAAAGCGGTCCTCCTCGAATATCCACTGTTTGACGCTGTCTCAGAGGATGCACCAGGCCAGTTTGTAGTCGCCATGACGGAGGCCATCAACGCGCCTGATGACTTCGGCGGCCTTTTCGGGGGCGTGGGTCGACTTTCGGGCGTTGGTCGCGATCATTCGAAGCTCGCGCAGGTCGCGGAGGGAGTGGTAGCCACTCCATGAGGTGATATCGAAGCCGTATGCCTGAGCGAAGCCGTCATACGCAGCCTGGCCATAGCCGAAGCGCCGGCAGTGGACCTCAATCGTGATCAAATCCCATTCGGGTTGGCCGATGGAGACGCTGTCCCAATCGCACAAGACGACCCCTTCCGAGCTGTGCAGAGCGTTTCGATGGTGGGGGTCGCCCTGGGTCATGGCGTCGGGGTTGAGGACGTACTGGATATCAGTCAGTTCCGACGCCAGCCGATCGGCGCGCTCTCGCAGGAAACGGAGATCTGGTTCGGAGAGGAGGGTGGTTGCGCGGAGGGACCGGCGTATGGCTTCGATGACGTTGGATCGTGGCAGTGAAACAGGAGGCTGGTCGAGACGGTGGAGTCGGCTGAGGGGCTTGGCCAGGGCCTCGGTAGGGACCGGTTCGGGTGGCTGGGGGAGATAATCCCACAGAGTGATGGCGTGGCCGTCTAGGAGCAGGGGCTGGATTTCGGGCTTGTAGAGGGGGACGGTAGGGAAGCCCAGGTCCATGAGCCAGCTGACGAAGCGCACCGTCCGCGCGACCTCCGCTGGGTTGGTTCCCGCGCGGGCGATTTTCACGATGACTGGTGCGGCCTGTAGCCGGATGACGGCGTTGGTTTGGCCGCGAAGGACCACGGCGCCGTCAACCCGCAATCCCGCTGCGTCGCAAGCGCGTCGGAGAAGGTCGGACAGCTGGGCTTCGGTGAAGCCGCCGTGGACGGGGACACCATTCATGCTTGTCAGGCTCACATCTGCGCCGGGGGCAGCGCCAGCACTTCGTTCAACTCCCGTGCCGGTCGGGCCGTGCGCAGGCGTGCTGGGATGGCAACTATGACGTCACGGGCACGAACGTCCAGGATGCGGGTTCGGTGTCCGGCGGGCACGCTGAGATAGGCGCTGATAGCCAGTTGACAGGCTTCGTCGAGTGAGTGCCCTTGGGCGAAGCAGATTGCTTCCTCGATACGTAGCAAGGCAGGGTCTATGCAGGGGTTGTCGCCGTAGAGCTCGAGTGCGCGCTGCTGGGCAGCACGGGCCTTGGCGTGCTGCCCCAGGTTGGTAAAGACGCCGCTCATGTAGAGGAGAAGACGGCGCTCGGGGAAACCGAAGGCATCGTAGTCGTCCTGACCTCCCGGTACGGTCCGGCTGAAGAGGTCTTGCGCTTTGTGCAGGGCGTGCAGGGCTGCGGTCGCGTTGCCGATGCGGGCCTGTGCTCTGGCCTCGGCCACCGCGGCGAAGGCCGCTGTGATGGTCGGAGCTCGGCCGGCGCTGAGCTCGCTCGCCTCTTTCGCCAGGTCGACGGCGGCCTCGATGGGTCCGTAGTAGTAGGGCAGCATCGCCGCTTGGGCTCGTACGCGGGAACGTAGCAGGCGGTTGCCGCTGTCGTCGGCGGCGGCGCGGGCGGTGCCGTACCACGCGTGTGCCTCGGGGACCTCGCCGAGTTTCATCAGGGAGTCTGCGATCAGCGTGGCGAGCATCGCCGTCATCTCGGACAGGCGGGCCTGTGTGGTGGCGGGTTGCCTGTCGCGGGCTACGACCTGTACTTCGCGAAGCTCGGTCAGCAGGCGAGGGATCATCGTCTGCGGAGGTGTGGTGATGTACTGCTCCCGTAGCCACTTCAACCGCTCGTTAAGGAGGTCGAGCTGGACCTTGGTCACGCTGCCCGAGGCAAGAGTACGGTCGATCAGCTGCCGGGTGGAAGCTAGCAGCTCTCCGGAGATGTTGTTCGTTCCCAGTTGGCTTGGGCGCATGTCCAGGTGCGCCGTCGCGGGTGGAGCCGACCTTGCCCGCTTGGGGTGTCCAGGGACGTCCTCGCTGGTGGCATAGCCGAGATCGGCGGCGTCAGCGGAGTAGAGCCGGCACAGGAGGTCGACCGTTCTCGGCAGAGGTACGCGGCCTTCCCGCGTCTCCCACTGCCCCCACTGCTGGACATCCGTCTTCGGTGGGTCGACCGACAGGTCATCGCAGAGGGCTTGCAGGTGGATGACCGCGTCCGCGAGGGTCCAGCCGCGGGCCAGGCGATGCGCACGCAAGCGGCTCACCTGGCAGCATGCGACTATCTCGTCCACCGTTCGGGAGAGGTCCCATCCGAAGTCCTGGGTCCTCCGCCGCCATCGGGCGGCACACGACCGTTTATGCGCCATGTCCAGCCTCCGTCCGCTCGCCGGGCTGATCCAGCGTAAGCAGTACGTCACGCTTCGTTAGGGCGTTCGCTACGTCCACCCCGTTCTAGTGACGGAATTAGTGACGGCGGGAGTCAAAGCGGCACGGTAAGCGGCCGTCACCATTGCCGGGCCCTACGCCGGTAGCCATCCTCGGAGACCCACGAACGCGCTGCTCGCATCACCGATCAGGGGGCTTACATGACGATCTTCGACGAGCACGACCGCACCCCTCGTCGTTCTGCAAGATCCGAGAAGAGGAACGAATCGTGACCGACGAAACCGTGAACCAGGCTCGAGCTTCGGAGCTCAGGGACAAACTCGCAGACGAGCTCGTCGCGGCGGGATACATCAAGTCGGCGCCGGTGGAGGAGGCGTTCCGTACGGTGCCGCGGCACGCGTTCGTTCCGGCCGATACTCCGCTGGAGGTCACCTACGACGTCGACAGCGCCGTGGTGACCAAGAGGGACGAGCGCGGCGTCGCCATCTCCTCGGTGAGCGCGACCTTCGTCCAGGTGGCGATGATCGAGCAGGCCGAGGTGCGGCCGGGGATGAGCGTGCTGGAGATCGGCTCCGGGGGTTACAACGCGGCCCTGCTGGCTGAGGTCGTCGGACCGGGCGGCCAGGTGGTCAGCGTGGACATCGATCCTGAGGTGACCGAGCGCGCGACGGAACTGCTCGAAGCCGCGGGGTACGCCGATCGGGTCACCGTGATCACGGCTGACGCGCACAACGAGCTACCTGAGTATGGGCCGTTCGACGCGATCATCGTGACCGTCGGCGCGTGGGACGTCGCTCCGGCCTGGCTACGCCAGTTGAAGGCGGACGGCACGCTCGTGGTGCCGTTGCGCATGAACGGGGTCAGCCGCTCCATAGCGTTCCGGCGCGAGGGCGACCATCTGGTCAGCACCTCTGCGGTGGTGTGCGGGTTCGTTCCGATGCAAGGGGCGGGGGAGCACGCCGACCGGGAGTTTCGGCTGCCGGATCCGCAGGGGCACGTGATCACGCTTCGGTTCGACGATGGAGCGCCTGACGACCCGAGTGTGTTGGACGGTGTCCTCGCCGGCGACCGCACTGAGGTGTGGTCCGGCGTGACGATCGGAAACGGGGTGTCCTTCGCCGACCTGCACCTCTGGCTCGCGGGATTCCTGCCCGGCTTCTGCCGGATGGCCGCCGATGAGGGGACGGAGCTCGCTCAGGAGCGCAAGACCTGGTTCCCGTTCGCCGTGGTGCGCGGTGACTCCTTCGCCTACCTGTCGGTGAGGCCGCTGCCGCAGGGGAAGGGGGTCGAGTTCGGAGCTCGTGCCTACGGTCCGCACGGTGGCCAGCCGGCGAACGCGCTGGTCGACCAGATTCGGGCGTGGGACGCGCGAGCCAGGGACCGGTCTGAGCCCACGTTCGCCTACTGGCCGACCGGCACCTCACCCACCCATATCCCCGAGAACGTGGCCGTCCTGCGCAAGGCCCACGGCCTCCTCACGATCTCCTGGCCTGCGGCTGAGTGACCGCGTACGGCCAGGCCGTCCACACCGAACCCAACCGAAGGAGTACGTATCCCATGTCACTACTGCTGGCCCTTGACGCCGCCGACGCTCCCATAGATGTCGTGGCTGACGAGGAGTTCGAGCTGGACATGCGCGTCGTCGAGGCGACGACGTCGCTGGTCGTCATGATGTGCGACACCAGCGACGGGTGCGGCAACACCTGTAGCACCAGCGCATGCAGCACCAGCTCCAACGACCCTTCCTGATCGCCCTCGCGGTCGCCGGCGCCCCAGACTCTTGTGGGCGCTGGCGGCCCAGCTCGTAACCGACGAAGGAAGAAGTACGGTGACCGTCCTCCCGCGGTACGAACACACCGGCCTGGTGATGGTGCGCGCGAGCACCGATCCAGGCGACCTTGACCTGCCGACAGACCTCGACCTGTCGCATGAATCGGCGATTCAGCACGAGGGCCGAGCTTGGCTGGCGAAGAGTTGGGCGCGTGGCGACGTACGCGAGGCCGTCGGAGTGGCGAGTCCTGCTCTCGCGAGCCGCGTCAACCTGCTGCTCGGCTCCGAGCACCCGGCCACTACGGACCTGCGTAGAGCTATCCTCGCCACCGCCGCATACCTGCTGCGCTGGCAGCGACGCGCAACCCCGTTCGGGCTGTTCGCCGGGGTAGCTACGGCCACGATCGGACCCGCCAAGGCAAGCTATGGAACGTGCCATTCAACGCGAGCCCGAGTGGATGCCGAGTGGCTCATAACCCTGATCGACCAGCTCGAACAGCATCCCGGCTTGCGGCCTCGTCTGAAGGTGGTCACCAACAGCTGCGGCATCGTTCGCGACGGCCGCTTCATCGTCGCTGCTCGGGCGGAGGTCGGAGCGAGGGCTCCCGGGCCTCTTCGCGAGATGTCCGTACGCTTGACTCGGCCTGTACGACGGGCGCTGGCGGCAGCCGCTCACCCAAAGCGCTTCGACGAACTGGCCGGTGACCTCATCCGGCTCTTTCCCGCGACATCGCCAGACAAGATCCAAGCCTTGCTGAACGCTCTGGTCGATCAGCGGGTTCTCATCACCAGCTTGCGCCCGCCGACGACCGCAGCCGATCCCTTGCGATACCTGATCGAGACTTTGCTCGCTGCGAGCTGTTCAGACCTGCCGGACATCGCGGAGCTGCTACGCCGACTCGAAAGCATCGGGCAACTGTTGACCCGCCATGACGCTCTCACAGACCCGACCGAAGCTGCCATCGTCCGCGACGAAGCCTGCAAGCGGATGAGCGCCCTCAGCCCGGAAGCCAGCCTTGCCACTGATGTACGGCTCGACGCGACGATCGCCATTCCCGAAGTCGTGCTCAAGGAGGCAGAGCTCGCCGCCACCGCACTGCTACGCCTGTGCACCGAGCCCTTTGGCCGGACGGCATGGATGGACTACCACGCCCGGTTCCTCGCAAGATACGGCCGCGGCGCCCTCGTGCCCGTACGAGAGCTGGTGGACGACTCCGGTCTCGGCTATCCCTCCGGCTACCTCGGCGCGCCCCGAGCGAGGCCCACATGGCGCACCCTGACCGAACGAGACGCTGCCCTCCTCTCGCTCATTCAGGAAACGACGCTTTCCCGATGTGAGGAGATCACGCTGACGGAGGCGCAGCTTGAGGCGTTGACCGTGGGTGACCACACCGCCGTCGTACCGCCGCGGAGGGTGGAGCTGGGCGTGACCCTGCACGCTGAGTCCGCCGAGATGATCGATCGCGGCGACTTCGAGCTCTGGATCACGGCCGCACCCCGCGCTCACACGAGCATGGCGGGCCGCTTCGCCTACCTGTTCGATGACGACGACCGAGCCCGGCTCGCCACCGGTTACCAGCACGTTGGGGACGGCGCGGTGGTGGTCCAGCTGTCCTTCCCACCTCGCCGCCCGCACAACGAGAACGTCGTACGCGTTCCACACCTCCTCCAAGACACCCTCCACCTGCGCGAGCACACTCAGAGCGGAACGATCGATCTCGACGACCTGGCGGTCACCGCCGACGCCGCGCAGATGTACCTGGTGCAGCGCTCCACCGGCCGGCGCGTGTTCACCCAGGTGCCGCACGCGCTGGACACCGTCGTTCAGAGCCCGCCGCTGGCCCGATTCCTCGCCGAGGTCGCCGAAGCCCGCAGCGCGGTCTTCGCGCCATTCACCCTGGGCGCCGCTCGGACCTTGCCGTACGTCCCGCGCATCCGTTACCGGCGTACTGTCCTGTCCCCGGCTCGCTGGCTTCTCACCGCCGCAGACCTGCGCGGTCAATGGGAGGAGGGACTCCGCGCGTGGCGAGCGCGGTGGCGCGTACCGGCGCGAGTAGTGCTGTGTCACGGAGAGCTGCGCCTGCCTCTCGATCTCGATCAGCGGCTGGATCGCGCCGTGCTCCGTGTTCACCTGCGCCGCGCGGAACAGATTGAGCTGTACGAGGACGGCCCGCCCAAGGGCCAGAACTGGATAGGGCGTCCGGCCGAACTGTTGATCCCCATGACGGCCATCCAGCCGCCACCATCGAAGCTTCCTGCTACCGCTTCACCAGGAGCTGTGCACCGGCCGGGTGCCTCCGAGGTCGTACGTGCCCATCTGATCGGCAACCCCGTACGGTTCGACGCCATCCTGACCCGGCATCTACCGGCCTTCATTGACGAACTCGGTGACGTCGTTCTCCGCTGGTGGGTGAGCCGGCACCGCGACATGATCCGTCTCGACACCGACCAGCACCTCGCACTCTTCATACGCCTGACCGACCGCCGCCAGTTCGGGAAGGTCGCCGAGTGCCTGGCGGCGTTCGCCGAGAGGCTTCAAGTACGGGGCCTGCTCGCGCACCTCACCTTGACCACTCACTACGAGCAGCCTGGCAGGTACGGGGAAGGCGCGGCGCTGCAGGTCGCCGAGCAGGTCTCGGCCGCGGACACCTTGGCCGCGATCGCGCAGATAACGGCAGTCGAGCGTTCGCACCTGCCCGGTCAAGCGCTGGCCGCAGCATCGATGGCTCACCTCGCGGCGGCGTTCGCACCAGACCCCCTCACCGGATGCCGATGGCTGGTCAGGTGCCTGGAACGGACAACGGGCCAGCTCGACCGCGTTCTACGGGATCACGCACTCCGCTGCGGCGATCTCGCCGAGGTCGGTGCCCTGCCAGCGGGGGATGCCGTCGTCTCCGCTTGGCGCGCACGCGCTGACGCCCTCCGCACGTACCACCGCATTCTCGCCGAGCAACGTGACCCGGCGACGGTGCTGCGCACTCTCCTGCACGAGCACCACGTACGAGCACTGGGCGTCGACCCGACCTTCGAGAAGGTGACCGGGCGCCTGGCTCGCGCGGTCGCGCTGCGCCGTCTGGCCCTGGCAGGTGCCCTGTGACTTCGGAGATGTTGACCGCGGAGGAGATGACCGCCCAGTCACTATCGCGAGGAGCAGCCGGGATCGCGCTGCTGCACATCGAGCGAGCCCTGTCCGGGACGGAGGAGTGGCGGAACATCCACGGATACCTTCGTCAAGCCGCTGCCGGAAGGGTCATCGCCGCTGAGCACGCCAGCCTCTACTACGGCGCACCCGCCATCGCGTTCGTCCTGCACGCCGCAAGCGCTGACGGGGAACATCGTTACCCTTCGACAGCGGCCAAGCTGGACGAACTCGTGCTCGGCATCGCCCGCCGTCGCCTGGCCACCGCCACCGCGCGAATGGATGGGGGAGCGCCGGCGACGTTCCAGGAGTACGACCTCTTCTCCGGACTGATCGGAATTGGGGTGCTGCTGCTGAAACGCATGCCGCAGAGTGACGTCCTGGCCCAGATCCTTCGGTACTTGGTCCGGTTGACCCGTCCCCGCGTCGAGGATGGACTGGAGATTCCCGGCTGGTGGGTGCCGCACGACCCAGACCCGCTCCTGCCTACTCCCGGCGGGCACGCCAACCTAGGGATGGCGCACGGTGCCGCAGGGCTGCTCGCCGTACTCGCCCTGGCCGCCCGCCGTGGATGCGTCGTGCTCGGCCAACGTGAGGCGATCACCTTCCTGATGCTGTGGTTCAACCGCTGGCGGCAGTTCGCGGGGGACGGCCCCTGGTGGCCGCAGTGGCTAACCCAAGAGGATCTGCGGAGCGGACGGCCCGCCCAATCCGGTCCAGGCCGCCCGTCGTGGTGCTACGGCACGCCCGGCATCACCCGAGCCCTTCAGCTCGGCGCCATAGCCCTCGGCGACCACGAGCGACAGCGCACAGCCGAGGAAGACATGGCAGCGTGCCTGACCGCTGGACAGCTCGCTCGGCTGAGCGAGGCGGGGCTGTGCCACGGACTGGCCGGCGTGTATCAGACGGCCTCCAGAGCCGCCCAGGACGCTGACAGTGAAGCCGTCACAGCGTGCCTCCCCGAGCTGGCATCGCTCCTTAGTGAGCAGGCCGCGGCCCTCCAAGTGGAGGGCGCCGGTCTACTGACGGGCGAGGCCGGCGTTCGGCTGGCCATGGAGCCCACACACACGCCTCCCCGATCGGGATGGGACTCATGCCTGCTGATCACCTGACCACTGCTTCGCCGGCGAAGATCGCCGCCGCCGTCCTCGCCGTACTCGCCGGGGCGGACCTGGAAAGCACCGCGACGGAGACGAGGATGTCCCCTGTCGAGCTGGCCGATGCCGTACAGCTCTTCCAAGCGGCCGGTCTCACCGCCTTGGAACAGCGGAGCGAGTGGTACCAGCTCGCGATCGAGTTCGCAGAGGAACGTACGGCCGAATCGGCTGGAGCGATGTACCTCGGACTCCGGTTGGACCGTCTACAAGACCAGGGCGTCGTGCAGGGTTGGTGGTTCCTGCGCAAGCCGCCGGGCTGGCGGCTCCGGGTGCACACAACGGACCGCACTGCTGTCGATAGAGCACTTCGCGAGCTTGTTGAGGAGCGCGTCATCGCTCGTTGGTGGTCCACCATCTACGAGCCAGAGACCTTCGCCTTCGGTGGTCCAGACGGGACCGCCATCGCTCACGAACTGTTCTGCGCCGACAGCCACGGCGTGCTGGCCTACGCCCGCCGTAAGGCCGCCGACCGAGGACGACGAGAACTCTCGCTCCTGCTGATCAATGCCCTGCTCCGGGAAGCGGGACTGGACTGGTTCGAGCGCGGCGACGTCTTCGGCCGGGTGGCCGCAATCCGTCTGGCACCGCCCGCCGAGCAGACCCCAGCAGTGGAGAAGCTGGCGCCCAACGTACGCACTCTTCTGCTGGTGCCCAGGCAAGCCGACCGCAGGTTGCTCGCGGACACCCTGACGTTCGCCGAACCCTGGCTCGCCGCATACGAGGTAGCCGGCCAGCGGCTCGGTGACGCTGCCGCCCGGGGACGCCTTGATCGCGGGCTCCGGGCCGTACTCACCCACGTACTGATCTTCCACTGGAACCGCTTCGGCCTGTCGGCCACCACCCAGGGCGTCCTCGCCCACGCGGCGAAGGCCGCCTTCCTGCCTCGGAGCTGAGCATTGGACCTCACGACACTGCACAACGCCATGCGCCGCTTCCCCCTCGTCGGCCGCCCGCGCCCGGCCTGTCCCTCACTCCAGGAGAGGGTGCGGGAGGTAGCGGGAATCGCCGAGACCGCGTGGCACCAGGGCGACAACGGTCTGCACGAGGCGGCCCACGCCCTGAACAAGGCCGCCCTGGTCGCCAGCGATTGCGGCCTGAGCGACCTTGCCCATGAGCTCTGCTGGCAGCACATCAACGTCTACCGGCAGGCAGGCGAACCCCTCACCGTGCTGCAAGCCCGGTACATGCTCGAACCAGTACTCAACCTCGCACGGCTGCAAATCCGCGCGGAGAACGGCGACAAGGCCCTGCGGCTCCTCGCTGCCGTCTACCAGGCGGCGACCACATGCACCGACCTCGTCGTTGAGGGGCAGCCCCTCCCCACAGCCGCCCTGGAAGGGACGCGACACGAGCGTCACAAGCTCCGCGAGTGGGCGTGGCTCCAATACCTGGCGGAAGGAATCCGCGTGCTGGCCATGGCCGGGCGTTGGGACGAGGCGGTCACACATGCCAAGGCCCACAACGGCATCGGGGTCCATCTGATGGAGGGACGGCAAGCCGAGATCATCGCGCACTGCCTGCACAGTGCACCCAGAGCTGCCCGGCACGTCCTGGAGGAGTGCAACCTGACCGAGCCCTGGGAACGACAGGTCGCAACCTGCCTGAACGTGATGTCCGCAGGCAGCACGCTCAACCGGGACGGCCAGGCGATGGTGGAGCGTTTCCTCGGCAGCGAGCCGATGCCGGGTTACGCGGTCTACCGCGCCCGCTACGGGCTGACCGTGGCCACCCTGGCCAGCGCCTTCGACCCGCATACCGCAGACCACGTCCTGGCCCAGGTGGCGACCGAGGCACTCACATCGGGAGACGGGTACGCCGCTCGCGACGTTCTGCGCCACCACCCCATGACGCAGCTGGCCAGTGCCCACCGTCGTGGACTCACCAAGTTGGTTACCTCGGCCGGCCTCGGCAGCGGCAGCCTTGGCGCTCCGCTGCTCGACTCGATCACCGCCTCGGTCAAGCTCGCCCAAGAAGCGCTGGCCGCCGCGGTATCGACGAAGCGGCGCACAGCTTCTTGAGCAGTCCCGCAAGCGCCGGGACAACTTGACCCCTGCCATGAAGTCGAGCGCCCATGGGGCCGTCACGTCCGCGCGGGTGCAGACGTCACCGACAACAGGAGGAACATCGCGAATGATCGAAACCATGCATACGCCCGAACGATGGGAATGGATGCGCTCATCCGACCGGATGGACTGGCGAGGCGTGTTCCCCGGCGAACGCAATCAGGTAAGCCGCGTACGCCGCATGGTCGAGGCACTGTTCGAGGGGACAGGCCGCGAGGGCGACGCCGGACTCATCGTCTCGGAACTCACCACGAACGCCCTGCTGCACACCCGCTCCGGCCGCGCCGGAGGCTGGTTCGGGGTGGAGATGCACCTCCCGGAAAAGGGCCCGGCCTACCTCGGAGTCTGTGACCTCGGAGGAGCAGGCAGGCCGCTGCTCGACCGCCGCCCAGCAAACGGGACGCTGACGGTGGGCGGGTTCGGGCTCGCGATCGTCAGGGACCTCGTCCTCAAACTCTCCCAGATCGGCAGCCCGGCAACGGGACACACGGTGTGGGTCCACCTCGACATCGATGCCAGGAACATCGGGCGAACGGCAGCCGTAGCGAAATAAAGGGGGTCGGCCTGCTGCTACAGAGGTTGAAAGGTTGAGGTTCCTCGGCGTGGTTGCGTGCCTTTCGGCCGGTCGGTGACTATGCCGGTGGGATGCGGTATCCGGATGGTGGTGGCCTGACCCCGGCCGCCCGGGCCAAGCGCGAGCAGGTGCGCATGCGAGCCGGGGAGTTATTCGCTGCCGGTCAGACGCCCGCGCAGGTGGCCAAGCAGTTGAGAGTCTCGCGGAAGTCCGCCTACGTCTGGCATCGGACCTGGCAGCACGGCGGGCTGGAAGCCTTGCGGTCCAAAGGGCCGAGCGGGTCCTCTTGCCGACTGACCGACCAGCAGGTGGCGCTCCTGGAGCACACGCTGGACGTCGGTCCGGCCGCCCATGGCTGGAGCGAGGACCAGCGGTGGACCCTCGCCAGGGTGACCGCACTGATCGAGCAACTGTTCCGGATCTCCTACACCCTGCGCGGCACCTCCTACCTGCTGCACCGGCTCGGCTGGAGCCCGCAGGTGCCGCAGCGCCGCGCCGCCGAGCGCGGTGAGGACGCCGTCGCCACCTGGGTGAAGGAGACCTGGCCGAGCGTGGAAAGACCGCGCGGGACCAGGACGCGTGGATCTGCTTCGAAGACGAGGCAGATCAGTCGCTGAGGCCGCCCCCAAGGCCCGCACCTGGTCCCGCCGGGGACACACCCCGGTCATCACCGTCACCGGCAAGGGTTCCGGCCGCGTCTCGCTGGCCGGGCTGATCTGCCCCAAACCCGGCCGGCGCACCCGGCTGATCTACCGGATGCTGCTGCATCGCGGCCGCCGCGGCGAGCCGAAAGGTTTCCGTGAGGTCGATTACGCTCGCCTGCTGGATGCCGCCCATCAGCAACTGGGCGGACCGATCGTGCTGGTCTGGGACAACCTCACCACGCACCGGGACGCGCTGATGCGCCGCCTGATCGCCTCCCGGCCCTGGCTGACCGTCTTCTACCTGCCCGCATACGCACCCGAGCTCAACCCGACCGAGGGAGTGTGGGCGCACCTCAAACGTAGCCTGGGCAACCTCGCCCCGGCGACTCTTGATCAGCTGGCCGCGCTGATCCGCAGCCGGCTCAAGCGGATGCAGTACCGGCCAGCTCTGCTGGAGGCCTTCATCGCACACACCGCCCTGACCCTCACCAGCGAAGCGGCGCCATGAACCCTGACCTTTCAACCTCTGTAGTCTAAGCGGTCACATCCCTGTGCTGGCGGAGGGCGTCGGCAACGACTTCGAGCAGTCGCATGGACACTTGCCGGTCGTGCACGCACCATTGGAACCAACGAACGAGGGCCGGCCCAGTGTCAGCGAGAAGCTCGACGTGCGCGAGCAGTTGTCTGGGACTGTCCATAACATTCATGTCCTGGTGCTCGTACGTGAGCAGCCAGGGCAGCCCCTCGTGCTCAGCCATCGGGCTTCCAGAGAAATACCCTTGTTGAGGCACCATGGCAATGCAAGAAGCCGCAGAGTCATCGTTCTCCGGTGAGGGTTCTGGTTGCATTTGAGCGGTTCGTCTCCAGCCTGAGGATTCTCATGCCTTGAGCTCTCGGGCTAGCCGGGTGATTCTATCCCGATGGTCCGAGCCCGCGCCGAGAAGGTCGCCACCGCTACTGATGCGGTTGCGTCGATTGCGGCTAGAATTTTGACGAGAATCTTGCATAGCATTTAAGTTCTGTGCGAGTGCTTCCTTGGGTGTCTCCATATAAAGTTGCATCGACATGTGAATCAACTGAAAGGAATAAGGGAGGATCGATTGAGTACAGAAGCCGCTCGAAATCACGAGAAATATTCCCCGAGGGAATTTCTCGAAAAGCTGAACGATGGCCAGTTTGATCCACCGCTTCCCTTGGTTATGTTGGGCGTTGCCGATCGACGGGAAGGCGATGATCGTCATATAAGGTTCGGCCATCGCTGTGCTGACTGGGTACTCATTCCGATTAGTATCATCGAGATCGTAGAGCCTATTGGCTGGTCTGCCTGCGACACCCATACCCACCCCCTGGTGCGACTGCAGCTCAAAGAACCCCAAAGTGAGGAGGCCAAGGGCTTCGCAAAGCTGGCTGCATCATGGACGCCCGTCCGTGGCCGACATGGCGATTCACCTTCTCGCCCGCCATCCATCCTCAGAGAGAGCACACCGGGTGGTGAGCCCGGAGACGAGCAGTACACCTGGACCGCATGCTGCTATAGCGGATGCGGATTCCTAGGATCGTTTTACACCTCCATAGCTGCTAATGGAATGGCGGATCAGCATTATCAGTCGACCAGTACTCCGGAGCACGGTGGCCACCGTACTGGTGTCAGACAAAATATTTTTGGAGAACCGGGCGGAGCTTGGTGGTGCTGAGGGACGATGGAGCCGCTGATCAGCTGGGCCGGTACTGCACCCTTTTTCGGTCGCGTCTTTGTCAGCCAAGCGAGTTTCGCTGAGGTCTTCTTGGCCAGTGGGGCCAGGGATCGTTTCAGATGGGCCAGACCGCCTCGATCGGCTTGAGCTCGGGAGCGTAGGCGGGAAGCTGGACGATGCGTAACCAGTCGGCGTTCTCAGCGGCGAAGTTCGCGAGCTGGCCGGCCAGGTGCACGTTCAAGTTGTCCCAGCACCACACCAGCGGCGCGCCCAGATGGTGGTGGGTGGCCACGATCAGGTCCCGGTAGTCCTTCCAGGAGAAGGTCCTGGGCTCGCCCTTGCGGCCGTGGTAGACGTGCAGGCGGTAGAACAGGTGCGGCCGTTCACCGTCCCGGAAGGCCAGGACGCCGGCCATGTTGACCCGGCCCGAGCCTCTGCCACGGACCGTCACCACCGGCCGGACGCCGACCGGCGCCCAGGTACGTCCTTTCGGCGGCCTCAGCACCTGCCCGGCTTCGTCTTCGAAGCAGAGGTAGGCGCCCAGGTCCGCCGCGGTTCTTTTACCGCGGGCCACACCTCGGCCTTCCACAACGCGATGGCCTCCTCGTCCCGCTCGATCGCGCGCCGAGCCGGGACCTGCACCGACCAGCCGTGGCGATGCAGCAGCTTGCCCACGCCCTCGATGGTGTAGCCGATGTGGAACAGCCGCCCGATCAGTGTCTTGACCCGGCCCAGCGTCCAGCACTGATCCTCGGCATATCCCCAGGCCAGCGGGCCCCGCCGTAACTCGGCATCCAGCCGCGCCCACTGAGCGGCCGACAGCTTCTCCCTCGACACCGGCCCCTTGGACAGCAGCGCCGGCCTGCCGCCCTCCCGCCAGGCCTTGCGCCAGCGGGTCACCGACCGCTCGTGCACCCGTAACCGCGCCGCGACCGTCCTGGTCGACTCTCCTGCCTCGAACCACTCGGCCGCCTGCAGCCGTACACGCTCCCGCCGCTCCTGCTCCGCGGGCGTGTACCCACCCCTTTGCCCGTACCGCATGCTCCGGTCGTACCGCATCGAACGCGATCCGTCACGGGGCTAGGACTCTACGCTTTCAACCGGTGTAGCCGAGGCACGCAGCCGGGCTTGGTGGCAATCAACCCGGCGATCATCACCGTGCCCGACCCGCTGCCCGACACCGTGACCACCGGCGTCACCCCCCGCCGCCCCCCACTGCGGCCCTTCGGGGGCCTCAGGCCTTGACCGGCCTCGTCCTGGAAACAGAGCCAGGCGTCCAGGTCCGCCGCGACCCTTTTCCCTCCGGCCAGACGTCATTGCGCCAGGCGGCGATCGCTGCTTCATCGCGCTCGACCGCCCGCCGGGCCGGCACCTGCCAGCTCCACCCCAGCCGATGCAGCAGATAGTCCAGCCCGCTTAGGGTGTAGCGAACCCCGAACAGTTCCCAGACCAGCTCGGCAATTCGGGCCAGGGTCCAGCACTGATCCTCATCCCAGCCGTACGCGGCCGGCCCTTCGTCCAACGCCGCCTGCAGCGTCTCCAACTGCGCCTGGCTCAGTTTGCACTTCTCGCCACCCGGCCCCTTGGACAGCAGCGCCTCCCGGCCGCCGGCCTCAAAGGCGCGGCGCCAGCGGCTGGCCGACATTCGGCTGATGCGAAACCCGACCGCCACCTGTGCATCCGTGGCACCCTCGGCGAAGCGGTCCGCCGCCCGCATCCGCACGTGCTCCCGGCGGGCCCGCTCCTGAGCGGTCAACCCACCACCATCGGGATACCTCACCTCTCCGGCATAGACCCGCTACGAGCACTCGTCACGAAACCGGCGAGACACACCTACGTGGCGTAACCCCCACATTCAAAACTCTCTATCAGGCCGGCCCTTCCGTGCGTATAGGTTCATACGCCGGGAGAAGAACGCGAGCACTATGGTTGGAAGGCCGTCTTCACGAAGCTGAACCTCGACGCGGAGACTGCGTGCGACGATTCCGCGTCGATGTGCTACTGACCTTTCGCCCGCGCGAGCGGCGACCAGATACTGTGATTGGGCTCAACTCGACGGACAAGCGACGCATAACTGTATCAGGAGTCGTTAATCTTTGCAGTCCGGGAGAGGCTCGTATCAGCTCTTCCAGACTTCGGCCACATCGAGCGGATAGTTGTGACAATACGTATTATAGCATTGATGGTCTTATGCTCGGTCCTGCTTGTCGCGTGCACCACCGCTCGCGACAACGATGAGCATCAGCGCCGAAGCTACACCTATACGGAAATCAATCGTTTCGGCTACGTGATGGCAAACGCTTTTCGTGCCAGCCACCCCGAGTACACAGTGACCTCAGGGGAGTCTCTATGGGGACGTCGTCCAGAGGAGATGGCCATCGAGTTGAGCGTCGCGCCGAACTTGGAGCCCGCGTCGGAAGCCGGTCGCACAGCCACTCTCGCCATACGCCAGGACGAAACTTCGGGCCGCATCTACTACTCGGCCTCCGAAGACCGCATGGCTGCGCCGGAGGGAGATCTCCTCAAGTCACTTGCTCCGCGATCCCGGGAAGCAGTTGAACTTCGCACTGCATTCGAAGCCCTCGGCCAAGGCGGCACGGATGAACCTGTCGACAAGAGTACCGTGGATGAGCAGTTGAAACAGGCAGGCCGAACCAAGGCTATAACTGTCGTTGTCGAACTCAAGAAACCTTTGACCGTGGCCGATGTCCGGCGTAAAGGATACCTGTCGCTCAACAAGGTCATCTTCGCACCCGTAAAAGGCGAACCTCCCGTGTACTGGGACGGCTTCACCGCCTTCTGCGGAAACTGCTATGGCGACAGCGACCGGATTACCATCGATTTCCGCTCGTGGGTATCCACCTTAAGTCCGTCGGACGAGGTTGCTCTAGGTCGATTCGGTCTCCGTCTCGAACGGCTCAGGAAAGCCGCTCGCGCCGGGAAGATAGCTGGCTATCTCGCAAAGGAAGCGAACCCCGCCCTTCGTCGCCGGCTGCTCAAGAAGGACTATGTCAGGACCTTGCATATCATTCGTATCGACGAATACTGCGCGGACTACGAGCTCGGCAAGTGTGTGCCGGGTCGTTGGCCCGAAGAGAACAGGCTGGAGGGCGAACGGCTGCCGGGCTGACACCGCTGCAACAACCTCGACATGACTACCCGCAGGCCCGGCACTTCGTCACGCCGGTCGATGACGGCACATTAGCGTCGGTGCTCTCACCCCACGTTGAGCACATTCGGCCTCTCAGTATCGATCGTGATCAGATGCGCGTAGAGGAAGGCGCTGATGGCCTCGTACGCCTTGAGCTCGTTGGCACGGTTGGTGAAGCCGTGGTCTCGTCGGGGTAGATGTCGTAGCGGACCTCGACACCACGCTCACGCAGCCGGGCGACGATCTGGTCGGATTCGGCTTGGGGGACGCGGGGGTCGTGGGCGCCCTGGATGACGAACAAGGGAGCGGTGATGCCGTCCGCGTGGGTGACGGGGCTGCGTGCCAGGAGGTGTTCGGCGCAGGTGTCTGGGTCGCCGAGGACGGTTGCGACGAAGGTCTTCCAGGTGGGGGGTGAGGCCTTGGCGAGGGTGACGAGGTTGCTGGGGCCGCAGATGGAGACGCCCGCGACCCATGAGTAGGGCAGGCGCGCGAGGCAGGACAGGGCGGCGAATCCGCCGTACGACGCTCCCATGACGGCGAGGCGGCTGGTGTCGGCCCAGTCAAGGGTTTGCAGGTAGCGGATGCCGTGGTCCAGGTCGTCGAGGTCGATGCCGCCCCAGTCGCGGTAGATGAGTTTCTGGTGGGTGGTGCCGTAGCCGGTTGAGCCGGCGGCGTTCGGCGCCAGGATGGCGATCCCCTGATGGAGAAGGTGCTGGTAGAGGCCCGAGCGGGCGTAGATGGGACGTTCCTGGGCCTCCGGGCCGCCGTGCACGGACAGCAGGACCGGGTGGGGGCCTGGGCCGTCCGGACGGTAGAGGAGGGCATGGACGTCGCGGCCGCTGCTCGCCGGATAAGTGATGAGCTCGGGGACGATGGAGTTGATGACGCGCAGGGCGGCAGGACGGGTGTCGGTGAGGTAGCGGAAATTGTGGTTGGCGAGGTCCAGGAACGCGAGTTCCGCCGGCCGCGCCGCCGAGTCGATCAGGAGGACGGCGAAGGAGGCGTCCGGTGCCAGGGACAGTG
The DNA here is from genome assembly GCF_039871515.1 of Nonomuraea sp. B1E8. Lineage (NCBI taxonomy): Bacteria > Bacillati > Actinomycetota > Actinomycetes > Streptosporangiales > Streptosporangiaceae > Nonomuraea > Nonomuraea sp. B1E8. The sequence continues at coordinate 45,946 of NZ_JBDPLS010000027.1, forward strand.
CCGAGATGACGCCAGGGGGGATGTCGGGGAGCAGGAGCGGGGAGCCGTTGTGTTCGGCGTGCAGGCGGGAGCGGCCGCCCTCGTTGACAGACCAGATGCGTACGCCCGCCGCGACGTCCAGGGTTTCGACGTCCCAGGACGGGGCGGCGAGTCGTCATGTCCTGCGAATCGAGACCCATGTTGTCTCCCCGTTGACGTACCGGATCGGTTGGTCCAGGTCTCGACCAGCGGGTGGGAGAGACTCGAAGCGCCAAAGGCGGAAATGTGGACGCCGTACAGCGCCGCAGTCGTTCCCATAGGCCCGTTGACCTGGGCCGATGGCTCCGACCCTGGAGTCGTGCCCAAAGAGACGTCATGGTGGCCATGTCGCGTCTCACTTGCGGATATGCGTCTCCAGCGGGGAAAACGTCAAGCCTTGGTTAAGTCGTCCGAGGATTGAAAGGGCGATCGAAATAGTCGATGTGGGCCTAGATTGTGTTGCATGGGACCGCGAACCGAGAGCATCGCGCCCTGGATCGAGACCCTGCGTAGGTCCCGGCCGGTGTTCCACTCCGAGGCGGACTTCCAGCATGCGCTGGCGTGGACCGCTCACCTCTCCGATCCGTCCCTGCGCGTGCGGCTGGAGACCAGGCCGGAGCCTGGCGCGCGACTGGACCTGCTGCTGTCGAGGCCGGACCTCGATGAGCACCTGGTGATCGAACTGAAGTACCTCACGGCTGCGTGGACCGGTGAAGTGGGAGACGAGCGCTTCGAACTGCTCAACCAGGGCGCACAGGACATCCGCGCCTACGACGTGGTGAAGGACATTCAGCGCGTTGAGCGGTTCGTCAACCGGCAGCCGGGGTGGAGCGGCGCTGTGTTAGTCCTCTCCAACGATCCCAGTTACTGGTCCCGCCCTGGGCACGGTCGCCTTACGAACGCGGATGCCTTCCGCCTCTACGAGCATCAGGAGATCACGGGCAGACGAGCATGGGGTCCCCACACCGGCATGGGCACGATGAAGGGACGCGAGGCGGCCATCGAGGTGAGGGGTAGCTACTCGTGCCGGTGGTCTGACTACTCCTCTCTTCCCGGCCGTCGGGGTGTGTTCCGGTTACTTACCTTCAGCATCACGTGATCATCATGCTTCACAGCAGGGAAGCGGGCGCCCTAAAACTCGGGTGAGCGCTGGGCAGAAAGATCCGGTATCGCGATGGGCTGGCTCGGTTTGTGATCCAGGCCGAGCGCGCGAGCATGGGGCAGCTCGGGAATCGGGTCAAGCCGCAGAGGATGGATTGCTGTCTGGTATGCCTCTCGATGGCCGGGTCCGATGAGCCAGGTCACTTGCGGTGAGACCGTCCATAGGCGCCAGGCGAGCTGGCGGGCTTCGTCGCCCCGCTTCTTGGTTTCCTCGCCGGGTGGTTCTTTGGCGAATCGTTGTTGTACGCGATCACGTAACACGGCCAGTGCCAGGGTGGAGCGCTTCGCCTCTCCTGCGATGATCACCCTCGACTCGTCGTCGACGATGGCCAGGTCGAGTTGAAGCGCCTTGGTGGGCAGCTCGAACAGGACCCGTGCCGGCGGATACCCGTACTTCGTGATCGACTCGACGTACGCCGCGAGCTGAGGCAGGTACTCGGCGTTGTACCAACCACCTGCTCTCGATCTTGACAGCAGCCCCCAGCGACCGTCAGCGGTTGGTCGGTCACAGGTGTTGAAGCGTGCACCACGTTCAAGCGTGATAAGCCCTGCATCGACTCCGGCGAAGAACAATTCGACGTCGCCCGGATCGATCACGTTGGGGCTCGGTAGCAGTTGCCCGGACTCCATCCGGTCGGGGTTGTCGGCGAACAAGTCGGCGGATCCTCGCCGTAGCAGCTCCATGAAATCGTCTACAGCAGCCATGCCGTCTCCTGAGAGTGCAGTTAGCGAGCGTATGCCTGTTATGTCACAGTGTGATCGTAGGGATTTGTAGCGTTGCCGCCGGTGGGCGGGTCTCGTCGTGCTGTGATGGGTGAGTGACTGAGCGCAAGCCGTACCCAAGCGACTTATCCGATGCGCAGTGGGCGTTGATCGGTGCGACACGAAGCCGCGCATTTCGAGTGAACTCGCAGATTGGAGGCCGGTCATAGACCGGATGCGTAGTTCCTGACCAGTGTTCGAGGTCAGTCCCCGCCCTGGCGTGCGTTCACAGGTCCCGCTTGTGAGGGTGCGAAGCCCAGGGAAGAAGCTCAAGGGCCCCCGCTCCGTCCGGGGGAGCAACCGGGTGAGGGGAAGGCCGGACGGGCGAACGCAAGTGAACCCCCGATGATGCCTCGTCAGCCCAAACCTTTGGGTGGCGGAATGAGGACCAGGGTGCAAGGGCCTGGCCGCTGGAAGAGGCGGCAAGCGGCGGCCGGGGACGATCAACCGGCCGTGGGAACACCGCTGGCCCCGGGGTGTAGGGGGCGCCCACCCCGGCCGTGTCTCGTGTGCGCGGAACGTGGAAACCCCGTCGGGGTCCGGGCCTTGTCGGCTCGGTAGGCCGATCGCAAGAGGGGCGGAATTCCTCGGCGGGGCAGGAAGCCCAAAAAGCAGATGCCGGCGGCCGAAAGGCAGCGGGACCCGGGACATGTGTTGCCTCTCCAGGCGGCTGTCCCGGGGAACCGGCCGGATGCCGGTCCTGGCGGCCGGGTCCCGAAAAGGGAGCTGACGTGGGCTGGTGAGCCTTTGACGATTGAGGCCCGGGGCCTCCCGAACCGAGGGGCAAGTTGGACACCGCGGTGAACGGACCCGAGGACGTTGCCGAATGGGACGACATCGTATGGCGTCACCACGAGGACAACGTAGTGAGGCTGAGGCGGAGGATCTTCAAGGCGACGCGGGAAGAGGACTGGGCCCTGGTCCGGTCCTTGCAGAAGCTGATGCTGAGATCATGGTCGAACACGCTGATCAGCGTGCGGCAGGTGACTCAGCGCAACGCTGGACGCCGGACGGCCGGGATCGACGGGGAGACCGCCTTGTCGCCCGAGGCCAGGATGGACGTGGCTTTACGTGTGCACCATACGCGCTCGTCCTGGAATCCACTGCCGGTCCGACGCGTGCATATTCCAAAGGCCAATGGAAAACAACGGCCGCTCGGTATCCCCGTGATTATGGACCGATGCCAACAGGCGCGCGTCCGTAACGCACTGGAACCCGAGTGGGAAGCGCGCTTTGAGCCGAAATCCTATGGGTTCCGGCCAGGCCGCAGCTGTGCGGATGCCATCGGCGCTCTTTATTCCACGCTGAAAGGCCCCCGGGTCAGGAGGCTGTGGATTCTGGATGCCGACTTGTCCGCCGCATTCGACAGAATCGACCACGAACAACTGCTCAAAGCGATCGGAGTGTTCCCGGCTAGGGAAATGATCCGGAAATGGCTGAAAGCGGGAGTGGTCGAGGGCGGTCTGCTCGCACCAACCGAAGAGGGATCACCTCAAGGCGGTGTAATCAGCCCGCTGTTGATGAACGTTGTGCTCCACGGCCTAGAGGAAGCTGCCGGAGTCCGCTATCTCGCATCCGGACGTACTTCCGGAGATACGAAGCGAGGAACTCCGGTGCTGGTGCGATACGCCGACGACAGTGCGCCACGAACGCTGATGGAGGTTGTGATGTAGAAGATCGCAAACTTCGGATGCGGTGCTGTACTGGCGATGGAGGCTGGGCCCTCCGGGACCGCCCTGCAGGGGGAGGTCCCAAACCACCGCGA
>NZ_JBDPLS010000028.1:0-42023 GCF_039871515.1 Nonomuraea sp. B1E8
TCACGGGCCAGAGCACGACCAGCGCGATGAGCAGCACGGCGGGCCCGACCCACGCGAGGGGCTCCAGGGCGCGCAACCTTCTCATGATCCAACCTTCCCGGGGGGGGGGGGGGGGCCCCCCCGCGGCTGGCCCCGCCCCCAACTATCTATCACTACCGAATCTCTTGACACCCTCGGCGAAGCGGCAGATTCTTCGAGCGACCTTCGTCGTGCGAAGGATCGCCACACGCATGGATCACGAACCGCAGAAAGCGCCGGTGACGCAATGGCCGTGAAGGTGAATCACGTCTGGTTCGGTGACAACCCCCTGGGCACGTTGGACAAGTTCAACGTCTACACGTGGAGGGCTCTGGGACACGAGGTGACGATTTACGCGCATCGCTGGAACGGCACCCCTCACGACGAGGCATCGTTGGGGCTGTCGGGCTCCGGCGTCAAGGTCGAAAACCTGAGGACGATCCTCGCCGAGGACGACAACAAGCGGACCGAGACGCTCCCCGAAACGCGGGCGCTCCTGAAGGGGTGGATCGAGGCGACGAACAAGGAGAAGCCGCTCGAGACCGATGTCATCTACAACCTGGTCGATCTCACGAAGTCCTACATCGGTGGAACGTGCCAAGGCATCGTCCTGGACTTGAAGGTGGGCCCGAGCCCGCACCTCGCTGCCTACGAGGATGTGTTCCAACGGAAGTTCGTCAGCTACAGCCGTGGCGGAAACACGGTGGCGCCGGAAAACCAGTGCATCGGCACGATGCAGGAGGCGGACACACTCCGTGGCAAGTACGCCGCCAGGTTCGAACTGAAAGTCACGGGCAACCTCGACGGCCAACGCGGGCTGCGTTCAACCCCTGCTGAGAGGCACTTCGGCCTGATCACCTCCTTCCACGGTCAAGGCTTCATCGCCGCAAAGCCCAACATCGACGTGGCCATTCAGGCGCCGGATGGTGGAGCCGTCGGCCAGTACGAGGTGAAGGAGATTCGACGGCCGGGTCACGGCCCCTTCCGCGTCTTCAAGGCGTCGGAAGACCAGACCAACAAGAGCAGCGCCGAGAAGACCACGCCGGAGGAGGTCTTGGAGCTGTGCCTGTACGTCTGGGACAACGAGTTGCAAGGCAAGAATGTCCCCAACGAAAAATTCCTCGACAACGTGAAGGAGGCCCTGAAAGCGCTGTCCGGCTGACGGCTCCCGCCGCCGCGAGCGTGTGTTCTGGCGTGGGCAGTCGGTCAAGCCCGCCGTGCTCAACGTACCCCCCAATGCTGGAGGGCGTGTACCTCGGCGATACCTGGCGCTGTAACCAGCCTGGCGCCGATCCTGGCACTAGCTGCCTGGACGTGCGTAGCCAATGATGTCCTGGCGGACGGTGTACCGGCTTATGCGGACGCGTAGGCCGGTACGGGGGGCTTCGATCATGCGGTCTGTGTCGAGGACCAGGCCGACGTGTCCAGGGTGGTTGGGGCCTCCGCCGGAGCCTTGGAAGAACACGAGGTCTCCTGGAGCTTGGTAGCCGGGTCCGATGTGGCGAAGGGCGTGCCACTGTTCAGCGGCGGTGCGCGGAAGGGCGACTCCGGCTTGGTGCCAGGCATAGCGGGTGAGGGCGGAGCAGTCGAAGCCGACCGTGTTCGCCCCTTGGTCGATCCCCCGGCTGGGGCCGTCGAGTCCGCCGCCTCCCCATGAGTAGGGGGTGCCGAGCCAGCGGGCAGCGGCTGCAAGGGCTGTTGCGCCGTGCCCTGTCCCGGTGATCCGGGGTGGCGCGCATGCGGGCCGTGTGAGCGCGGTGGCATCGGGTTCGGCGGTACGCAGCACCGCGATGGCACACAGGGCGTCAGGGGTCGGCACGCTGTTGTGCGGCAGCACGGTTGCGACGACGCCGACGATGATGATGGCGACCAGGACAAGCACGCCGGTCACTGTCGTGGCGATGACCGCCATCAAACGGGCTCGCTGTGGGGGTTGATGGTGCCCCACGCGTCCCGTAGGGCGATCAGCGGACGGCGGGGGCCCGTTGATCCGGCTGGTAGCCATACGGGTCCGGCGGGGCCGTCAGGGGCCGCTGCGGGGGTGTGCACGGCGGTGGCCGTTGGAACGTCGCTGCTGGTCAGGGGCTTACGAAGGTTGGCTTCGCGGGCAGCGCTGGGGAGCCAGAACAGGACCGGGGTGGTGATGCCGGTGGCTTCGGCGAGGGCGGTGTAGCCGTCGAGCTTGGCCAGGACACGGGACAGGGCCTCGGTGCCGGTGTCGTGCTCAAGGAAGAAGTCGATCGTGTCGGGCTGGCCGGCGGGGGAGGGTTCGGTCCAGCGGCCGAAGGCGTCGGGGCGGGCCAGATCGCCCCAGAGGGCGGCGCAGCGACGTTCTGGCCACCATTCGGTGACCGCTGCCCCGTCGGCCCGGTGGCGGGCGGTGGCGTGCAGCTGGGCGAAGAACTCGTTGACGCCGACCTGGTGGTTCAGGCGGGACGAGAGCGCGATGGCGCTGGCGGAATCGGGGCGATATCGGAGCTCGGCCGGGGCGATGCCACGTTGGGCCGCAAGGTGGTGAGCTCCGGCGGTGCCGAGGATCCAGTGCCACGGACGGCTCCCGGTGGGTGCCCAGGGGCGAATGCGGTCGAGGGCACGCAGCTCGTGGAGGGCCAGGAGCCGGTGGCGGGCGCGGTGGATGCTGGGGAAGAAGATCGCGGTGAGTTGGTCGGTGGTGAGGACGCGGTGTTCCCAGACGGCGTCGAGGATTTCGGCGTCTCGTGGGGTGAGGCGTTCGGCGAGGCCGGCGACGAGGTTCTGCGTGATGCGGGGGCGCTGGTGCCGGGAGGGAAGCAGACGGCGGGGTGCGTTCGGTCGGGTCATTTGGTGCTCTCCTCGTGGGCTCGGCGCGGGTCGGTCGAAAGACGGAGCTTGGGCCTGCTGGGCATGGAGGTTTCTGGACGGGAGAAGGCAGCGCGCGAGGCTGCTCGTACCGCTTCCTGACGGCCGGGGATGAGGTCGGGGAGAGGGCGGGTGCGGAAGGTGAAAGCCGGGGATTGGCCGCCTTTGCCGGTCATGACACGTCCGGCGGCTTGGTACGCGCCGAGGTGGGACAGGTCGTGCGCGCCGAGTACGGGGCCCACGTGGCGGGCGAGCTCGTGAGCGTCCTCCGGAGAGGCGGTGAAGTAGACCTTGTTGCGGGCGTCGGCGGAAACGGCTTCGCGCAGGTCTTTGGGGAGCTGGGAAAGGTGTTGGTGGGCGAGGGCGAGGGAGAAGCGGTAGGCACGCGCCTCGGCCAGGAGGTCGCTGACGGCGATGGGCATGTTGAGGAAGTTCTGGGCCTCGTCGATGTAGGCGGCGGCGTCCCGGCGCTCGTGCTCGGGGAGGCGTACACGAGGTGTGATGGCCTGCCAGGCGTGCGCGAGGAGGACGGAGCCGAAGAGGCGGGCGGCGTCTTCACCCAGCACACCTTTGGGAAGGCGGGCCAGGACCAGGCCGCCGGTGTCCAGGGTGCGAGCAAGGTCGAAGGTGGAGGTCCCGCCGGAGAGGGCGTCGCGGACGAACGGGCGGAGCAGGACGGCACGGAGCTTGTTCATGACAGGGCTGATCACGGCGGCGCGGGCGGCAGGGGACAGCTCGTCGTAGGCGGTCCAGAAGCCTTGCAGCAGCTCGTCCTGGAGCCGGCTGACGATCCGGGCACGGAAGGGGGTGTCTGTGAGGAGCTTGGGGATCTCCGCGAGGGTGGCGCGATGGCCCTGGGCGCGGACGAGGGTGAGGCAGGCCGAGCGCATGAGGTCGTCCAGGCGCGGGCCCCAGGACGAGGCGAAGCAGCGGTGGAAGATCGTGACGATCGAGTCGACGGCGAACGCCGGGTCGGGTCCGGCCAGGACGTTGAAGCAGGGTGGGCTGCCCGGCTCGGTCGGGTCGAACAGGACGGTCCTGCCGATGGCACGTTCCGGCAGGCGGTCGAGCACGTCGTCGATGAGGTCGCCCTTGGGATCGATGACGAGGGCACCTCGGCCGGCGTGGGCGTCGGACAGGATGAGGTTGGCCAGGAAGGTGGACTTGCCGACGCCGGTCTGGCCGAGGACGTGCAGGTGCTGGCGGGAGGAGGCCACGGTGACGCCCACAGGGCGCGGGTGGCCGGTCTCGGCGTCGCCCAGCACCCGGACGTCCGGCCCGTACGTGGGCACGTCGGGGGAGGGCGCGATGGGGCGGGCTCCGGCGCGGGAGATGCCAGGGGCGGCCTGGTCGTAGGGCAGGTGGGCGATCGCGGCGAGCTCGTTGACGGCCAGGAGATACCCGGTGTTCATGCGGCGGCTGGACATGCGGCCGGGCAGGTCGAGGCCGCGTAGACGGCGCAGATACTGATGGCCGGAGGCGAACAGCGCGAACGTGGCGGCGATCTCATGAGCTCGCCCGCGAAGGCGGCCCCGGGCGTCGGGGCGATCACTGGTGATGGCGTAGGAGATCTGGACGGCGAAGCGCGACTGGCCTGCCTTGGCGAGGATGGCGCGGATCTCCTCGGCTCGTTCGGGAAACATCCTGGCCAGCTCGCCCGGCCTGGCAAGGCTCATGTCGCCGGGTGTGATCAGGTCGAACAGCTCGGAACGGAGACTGCCGGACGTACCGTTGCGCAACGCTGAGGCGGCTCGGTGAGCGGCTGACAGCCGTCGCCCGGTCACCGAGCGGACCAGCACCTGGACGGCGGCATGCTCGCCTGGGCGCAACCCAGACAGCGCGCCGAGAAGCGCTCGCAGCGGGTCGCCGCTGTGCGTCGTCGTGAGCGGGTAGTGGTCCGGGCGGGCCAAGGTCATGCGCCCCCGGGACGTCCTGACCCCGCGCGGTGTGGGCGGTTCGGCCGGACGGGTGGTCACGGTCGCGCCGGGCCAGGCCGACCGGATCGCCTTCTCGACCAGCCCGGGCGGGACGAGGCCCGGTACCCAGAGCTGGACCCGGACGCTGGCGGAGTCGGCCACGTACTCCCAGGACAGGTGGAGCTGGCCGAATAGAGCTCGCTTCCAGCGCGGTGCGGTCAGCCCCATGACCTGGGACCACCAGGCCGCCGCGCTGCCGGGCTCGACCTGCGGCGGGACGGCGATCTCGACCAGCCGAGCGTTCCGCGCGAAGCGGGCGTTGCGCCACCGCCACAGGACGGCTCTGGCCGTGACCGCGAAGGCGACCACGCTTCCGATCACGGCTCCACCGAGGACCGGGTCACTAAGGGGCGGGATCACGGCTGGTCGGCCTCCCACTCGGCCGGGTCGGTGGTGGCGAGCGCATGCTCGGAGGCGCTGGCCACGGCAGAGAAGGCCGCGCGGTCCCCAACGCCGCCACAGACCAGGCCTTCGCCCTGGCCGGCCGAAAGCAGGAAAAGCCTTTCTCCTTCGGTGAGGTTGAAGGCGTCGGCGATCTCGTCGATGGCCTGCGGGGCCTGACGCAGAAGGATCTGGGTGCCGGCGTTCGCGACGACGGCCTTGCCGAGGTCGGAGCCGAGAAGGTCGCCGGCGTCCTGGGTGACGACGGCGAGGCCGGTCCAGTGCTTGCGGGCGGACTTGGCGAGCCGGTAGAGGAACCTCGCGCCCTCGTTCTCGCGCATGAGCGTCCACGCCTCGTCGACCACGACCAGGCGGCGGCGCCGGTCGGCGGGGTTGGACACGCGACGCCAGATCGCGTCGAGCGCCAGGAGCATGCCGACCGGACGGGTCTCCTCGGGCAGGTCCCGCAGGGAGAACACGATCAGGTGGCCGTCCGGGCGGGTTGTGGTCGGGCCGGAGAACAGACTGCGATACGAACCGGACACGTACGGGGCGAGCCGCGCGGCCAGCTGGGACGCCTCCGGCGCGTCCGTAGCCTCCAGCATCGTCGCCAGGTCGGCGAGCAGCGGCGCGGGACGTTTCCACGTACGTCGGTCGGAGGTGATGCCGTGGGCCGCATAGGTGGCGATCACGGCCTTGTCCAGTACGGCCTTCGTCGCAGCGTTGAGCGGTTCGCCGAGCATGGTCCCGACGAGGGTCTGAAGGAACATCGCGCGCCGGTCCAGCGCGTCGTCGCCTTCGGTGGCGTCGTGCAGGTCGAAGGGGTTGAAGCACACCCCGGGCGCGCCGAGGCCGAGGATGGTTCCCCCGACGGCCCCTGACAGGCGGCGGTACTCGTCCTCGGGGTCGACGACGCACACCTCGACCTGGTGGAACAGCAGCCGCAGCACCTCAAGCTTGGTGAAGTACGACTTGCCCGCCCCCGACCGAGCGATCGTCACGGAGTTGTAGTTGTCGTGCGCGAACCGGTCCCACAGCACGACTCCGGAGGAGTAGACGTTCAGTCCGTACAACACCGGCGTCTCAGCGAGCCGAGGCCGCAGATCCGGCGACGCGAACGGGAACGCCGCCGCGAGCGCCGAGGTATCGAAGGTCCGGCGCGTCTTCAACGCGTCGGCGCCGAACGGGAGCGTGGTCGTCCATCCCTGCATCGAGCGGAACGTCGTCGCGTGCGCGTCGAGCAGAAGCGAGGCCGCCAGCGCCTTGACGTGCTGGACCTCGGCCTCCAGCTCTTCGGAGTCCGCGGCGTGGACAGTGAGATAGAGGCCGACACGGAAGAGACGGCCGTGGCCGCGGGCGAGGGAGGCGGCCAGCTCCGCGGCGTCGTCAGCCGCCGCTTCGGTCGCGAAGTCCGGCGTACGGCCGCTCGTGGAGGCCGACTCCAGGCGGGCGAGCTGGCGGCGGAGCCGTTGAGCGGCGACCAGCGGAGGCACGGGCTCGATGTGCAGGGACACGTCGAGGTGTCCGGGATAGCCGGTCAGCGGTTCGAGCCAGCCCGCGCCCACCTCGCGCGGGTATCCAGCGATCGCGAACGACGCGCAGACTCCGTCGGGGAACTCGACCGAACGAGCATTGATCTTCAACGATGCGGGGCCGGGCAAGGCGGCGGCGGTCTTGGCGAGTTCCGCGGCGTGGTCGGAGAGTCGGGTGAACTTCATCAGGCGTCTTCTCCGCGAGAGATCGGCTCATCAGGGCGCGCGATCCCGACGGGTTCCGCGCGGCGCGGCGACAACGACCGCACCAGCAGCTCGCGAGCGTCGTCGGCGCCCATGACGGAGGCGTGGACGCCAAGCGCGAGCAGGGAGCGGACGGTCTCTTCTGCGCGACGAGCGACGATCGCCGCCGAGCTGTTCCGGTGAGCCGCTCGCCGATTCCCGCGCTTCCACGTTGGCGGCTGCTCGCTGTCCTGATGACGGACCACGACGAGGACGTCGCGGGTCAGCAGATCTCGGGTCGCGCTGAGTTCGGTGAGGAAGCCGGCGTGCTGGTGTGCCGCCTGCTCGAGTGCTGGATCGGCCAGGTGCTCGGCGGCATGGCTGATCCGGTCGGCGAGATCGGACAGGTCGACCGGGCGGGCCTGCAGGAGAATCTGTACGGGTGCGTCGAGGGAGTTCAGCCACCCGGCGAACACCCCCACCAGCGCCGCTTGCTCCTCGCCGGTCCGCAGTCCGAACGCCACGGTCCCGGCTCGGACGACCGCCGCGGTTCCGCCTTCGGCCAGCTCCATGACGCCGTCCTCACGGATCGCCCGGACCGGAAGCCGCAAGCGCCCGGGGAGCTGGCCTCGTACTCGGCACCAGGCCGGCGGCTCGGGCACTCCCTCCTCAGCCGTGACGAGCCTGCGATCCCGGCGCAGCCATGCGAGGGCATGAAGGGCGAGCCGGTCGAGACCGAGCCCGTCGCGTCTGCCGAGTGCCAGGGCGCATCCGCAGGCGATCATCGGTACGACGATCGCGGCGAGCACCGGGATGGGGAGCCGGTCGCCGGCTATGAGGTAGACCCACGTGGCCAGCAGTCCCGTTCCCGCCAGGATCGCGACCTGCCGGATGGTCAACTTCGCCAGGATCTTGTCCGGCATCTCCACGTCGGCCGGGATCGTGGCGACCAGCCGTTCGTTACTTGCGTGTCGCACGGCGTTCTGCCTTTCTGCGAGGACGAGGCACGTCGAGCCGCACCGTGACCTGCGACTGACCGCGTTGCGCGCGGCGTGCGGCGGACGCCTGTGGCAGGCGTGTGGCGTTCGGCTGCTGGTCGTTGCGGACGGGCGGTCGGCCACGACGGCCCGGTTGCGGGCGGGGATGGGTTACCGGGCCTGGCTGCTTTCTGACGGGGCTGTCCGGCGTGTCAGGGCGCGTTGGGTGGTCATGACGGGATGGGCGATTCGTACGTCCCACACGGGCGTTTCCGTTGCCGCCGCAGCCCGTGGTGGGCCGCCGGGACGGACGGGGGCGTCGCTGTACCCCGCCGCTCGGCCCGCCCGAGCTCGGATTCCGCCCACCAGGGCCACCACCGCCAGGACCCCCACCGTAGGGCGGACCGCCGCCAGGAGGACCGCCGCTGGGCGGACCATTGGGCCCGTTGCCGGTCGGCGGGTTCGGAGGCCCGGAACGCGGTACCGCGCGTGACGCACCGGCGCGCTTTCCGAGCAGGAAGTTCAGCCCGCGATAGATGATCAGGGACTGCACCAGGCGCGAGAGCGTCCTGGGCCGGTTGGCCTGCCAGATCGTCCTCGCGACCCAGCCTGGGATCTTGAACAGCACGAACAGCAGGCACACGGCCATGAGCAGGTCGGCCAGGTCCGCCGTGGTGGGGACCCAGAACGCGGCGGCGTCCTCGGCCGGGTTGTCGGAGAAGATGAGCTTCAGCGCCGTGACGAGCACGAGCGACTGGCATATCTGGATCGTCAGCAGCCCGATGAACGACCGCCACCACAACCGGGCCAGCCCGTCCGTCATCGGCAGCGCGTGAAAGATCAACGCCAGAGGTGCTGCCGCGATCACGACCATGGTGAGCGCGATCCGTACGAGGTAGGTGAACACGACCCCGACCGCCAGGACGACCGCGACCAGCGCCACCAGCGCGAAGAACACGCCGTGAGTGGCGATCCCCGCCAGGATCGTCGTCTTGGTGGCGTTGAACACCGACTCCGGATCGATCCGGTCGGCACCGTCGGCCAGGAACGCGTGGCTCAGCCCGTTGACCAGAGTGATCGCGTACCCGATCGCGACCAGGCTCAGGTTCGCGGCGAGAAACGCCCACACCAGCCGGGGCAGCAGTTCGCGCGCCGAGCTCTCACCCGGGAGCGCCTGCCCGACCATGAGCATCACTCCCGCGGCTGTCACCAGCAGTACGAAGCAGGTGTTCGCGATGGTTCTAGAGATCTCCCACAACTGCTTGGCTCGGGCCATCGCCGGGGAGTCCAGCTCTGGCGTCGCCAGCACGGTCGACCCGAGCATCTCGAACACCGGCTTGGAGGCCGTCTCCACGAGGTGCGTGAACCACTCGTTGACCGCCTGGCGGGCCTCGCAGGCCACGCTGATGAACCCGCAGTCCTGTGCTGGCGCCACGGCCGAAGTCGAGGGCGTCGCGGTTGGGGTGGGCGTCGGTGTCGCTGTCGGAGAGGCGGCGAGCGCGCGTCCGCTGATCAGCGCCAGGGCGAGCGCGGCACCGACCATCAGGAGGACGAGCAGCCCGGCCGCTCTTCGGCGAGTACCGGCCACGTCAGGCCCCCACGATCCGCTGCAGGATCTCCACCAGAACGGGCGCGAGCACCGCCACCCCGTAGCCGAGCGCTCCGTACCGCAGTGTCTTCTTGGCGGCCTCGACTTCTCCGGGGTCTCCGCCGGCCAGGATGTAGCGGACTCCGCCGATGGTGAAGAACAGCGTGGCCAGCCCGACGAGCAGCCCGACCACCACGTTGCGCAGGTTGGTGATGACCTGGTCGAGCGAGGCGGAGGCCAGCGCGGTCATCGCCTCGGCGATCCCCGGCACGGTCAGGGCCGCGATGGTGCAGCCGCCGGTCCACACCAGCGACGCGACACCACGCCGCACCCAGCTCACCTTCGCCGGAACCCGGATGACGAACAACGGACAAGGCCGAGACGGCTTCATGACATGGCCCCCAAGGACGAGATTTTGACCTGGCGGCCAGCCGTGATCACAGGCCCGGAACGGTCCGGGATGGGTGTCCTCCTTCGAAGGACGAGGGACGATGGACTCGATGGGAACGGGCAACCGCCCCCCGAAACTCCGCCCCGAGCCGTGATCACGGCTGACATAGATGAACCACCGATTCAGCAGGCGAGATTGGAGGCCGGCCCGTCACCGCTGACCGAGACTTGACCCTCCTCGATCGCCCGCGCCAGCCGCACCTCCGCCGTCCGCCGGCGCTTGTACAGCCGATCCGCCGGCACGCCCAGGCGCTGCGCGTACGCCCGCAGCGCCTGCCCCTCCAAGCGCGTTGCGTTGATCAGCTTTGCTTCGTCCGGGGTGATGACATGGCATCGGACGGCCTCGGCGAGCACCATGAACGGCTCGCTGTCCAGGGCCACGGGCTCCGGCAGGTCGGTGCAGACCTCGATGGAGGCCAGTTCCTGCGCCCGAACTTGAAGTGCGCCCTTCTTCGCCCACAGCAGCAGCCGAGGTAGGATGTTCGGCCGGTCGAGATCGATCCGGCGGAGCTGGGCGACGAAATACGTCACCATCTCCGAGACGATGTCCTCTGCCACGTGTGCCGAGCAGCTCTGCGTGCACCGCGTGGCCAGGTTCTTCAGTCCCGGCATAGCCACCCCCACGCACCCGATCACCCAGGCGGGGCCGTCGCACCGCGAGCGCCGCACGAGATGCGCCCAGACAGTGTCCTTCAGATCGTCGTCCGCCTTCGGCGAGAGCACCAGCGCCTTGACCTCACCAAGATCGATCGGACGCTGGGGCGCCCCACGCCCGATGGAGCGGCCATCTATCGAGAGCGGGTTCGGACCGATGATCAAGAGTTGAAAAGCCCTGTCCGCTGCGTTCAGAGCATTCCGGTGGAAGGTCTTCGATGCTGTGCTGTCTTGTAGATCGATGGCCATGGTGTCCCCCGTAGGTCGCGTCGGATCGGTCGATCCAGGTCTCGACCACCAGGTGGGAAGAACGGCGAGTACCAAGGGCGGCAGCGGGGACACCATCAACCGCCGCGGAGGCTCCCATTGGGCCTTTGACCAGGGGCAATGAGCAGGCCCCGAACTCATGCTCAAGTACTCGACAAGCTGGCCAGACCGTACCTGGCCTGCTGCTGTACGTCTCATTGCGTAGGCTGGCAAAGCCCTCGCCAAGCAGCCGCGCGCGGTGCGACGTGATCCAGACGGGGTTGCGTCCAACCGGCAGGCGTACTACCTGTGCAGCCCGCCCAGTACGCCATCCTTAACGAGCGCGCCCATCCCAAGGTCGTTCGCCTTCGGGAGGCGGGGACTTGGATGAGGTCGATGGCTGGCTGGGGACCGCGTTCGGGCCGGACAGGCTGGGGCACACGATTGCGGCGATTGACTGACCGACGTTACGAACTGGAGGGTTGATTCCGGACGAAGTAGCGTCGGTGAATGGTGGTGTTGAACCAGTTGACGTCCAGCCGGTGCTCCGCCAACGTGAACGCGAGTTCCAGGAAGGCCCCCTGCCGTTCGTCATAAGGATGCGGCGGGAACAGCGGCAGGTCCCCCAGGCGGTCGTCGAGACCGTGAGGATCCTCACCTCCGGCGAATCGAAGGCCGCCGCTGTCGACCACGGTCAGGACCCGACCGTCGGCCGCCCGCCGGAGGCTGAGCCGCGTGTTCAGGTTGGCGAACAGGTTGAGGACCTCGACCCCATCGGCTGAAATCTGCTCGATCTTCACCTTGCCATGCCAGCCCAGAGGTTCCATCACGACGACGCGGTCACCCGCGCGTCCGCATACGATCACGTGCGGCGCGTTGTGGCCAGGGTATGACGGCAGCTCGCCTCTCGCCTCGGCAATGGTGCACTCACGGACGTCGTCCAGGGTCGCGCCGAACCGCCGCGCGACCTCGTCCGGATCGGCGAGTTCGACCCAGGTGAGGCAGCAGTACTCGGCCAGACCTTCCCCTGCGAACAGGCGGTAGTTCTCGCCGAATCGCCCGCCGCCCGAAATCCCTGGCCGCATGTGCTTCCTTCCCAGCTGCAGATCGTCCTGTTCGCCCACCACCGGGGCCGTAGGCGAACAGGACGTTACCAGCGTCTATTGCGCGGGTGGACTGCCCGACTTTATTCGGACCCAGAACGGGTCATTGTCCAGGATCCTGCAGTACGCCATGAAGTGCGACATGAGGCCACCGGCCGCTCTGTTCTCCGTCTCGTTCACGTAGACAACGGAGTAATCCCACTTGAGGGACGCGGTCCCTTCCAGTGTGGCGTTGAAAGGGAACTCGTCACAATGCGTCTTGGCCGCGGTCTTGGTGGCCTGCACGGCCGGAGTGGCGCACGTAAGGTCTTTCAGCGTGACGTTGTCCTCCCAGAGGGAGTCGATCCTTCATATAGCGATGCAGCGCCTGACCTTGCGGCAGCGGCCATCCCTACGCTGACATCGCGGCCATCGTAAAACTCGATCGAAGCGAACTTATGCCCTTTGATCCGGGAGACGGGCCTAGTCGAAGTTGGGAGATGGGAGGGGCAGAGCCGAGTATGGGGTATGCAGCAACTCTGGTTCCAGCCGTATGCCGCTCTCCAGTTCGGTCACAGCAAGGCATGCTGCGACGAAGTTCACTGTCGCCTCTGCTTCTTCGCTGTCATAGGCGCGTGCGAGTAATTCAGCGTAAGGGCGCAAGGGGCCGAGGAGTTCTGTCCAAGGGGTGAAGGGAAGATTGATCGGCTCGGGATACTCGAGCTTGCCTTGTCCTCCCCCATAGTCGGCGTACATGCTTGCGTTGCCGTTGATGTCGAATGCCACGTACCAGTGCCGGAAACCGTCGCCGCCCAGTTGATCGGTTACCTGCTTGCGTTCCGGCCTGGGGTAGACCCCGTCCAGTGTGACGACGCCGACGCCAACCTGGTAGAGGCGGATGCTGTGGCCGCTGTGCGGTACGGTTCCAGGACCCTCTATCTCTATGGGGTCGAACCCCATGCGACGCACAGCCTCTTCGATGGTGAGTTCGCCTGAGTTGGGCAGCGTGACCGTGTATGCCATGTCCTCGCCGAGATAATCCAGAATGTCCGAGTAACGGGCGACGGCCTCATCCAACACGTCGATCGACCTTTCTCTGACAGGAGAGTCCCTCAGGACCCAAGCGTACCTATGGTTCCTGAGGGACCTCTATCTGGCGCTTAGATGCTAGTGCGGATTTTGTCCGGGGACGTACGCCTCTACCCAGAAGTGATCATAGGTGATCTTCCGTCGAGTGCCGTCTTCGCCTAGGATGCGCTGGCTTCCATAGAAGGCGCCAAGACGTATCCCGTCTTCGGTGTTGCGCTTCCACCACACGGGTCTAATTGAGTAGGCGTAAGCATCCGGGCTGTTCACGCGCTCGACGCTGACCCATGTTCCCTGCATGGTGGACTGGAAGGGAAACTCATCGCACTCATATACCTTGTGCTTCTCCCCCTTGCCGAGTTCGGCATCTCTGCGATCGTAGTCCTTGAATAGGAGGCGGCACATATTACGGCTTTTCGTATTATTCTTTTTCCTCCAGTCTGCGTTGACGTTTCGGCTGAGTGGCCCACTGGCACTTAGCCAATGCCCCGGAATGCTTTTATCGATCCTCTTGGGGAGCGTGAGATCTTTCTTGTGTTGGGCCGTCCAGATATGAGATGCGACGCTCCGATATGCCATGTTCACGTTATCTGGGTCGCCCATGTCGCTCCAGGGGAGACCTGGCCGGGTCTCAGTTGTCTCGTAGACTGCTGCGACCTTGTCGAAGATGCAACCGCTCCCGTAGTGCCTGGTGAGGTAAAACGCGGAATCGCACCGCGCTTCGGGCTTGGCGTCGGACCAGTAAGTCTTCGGAGGGGTGCTGGAAATTCCGTCGAGCCATATTTTGGCGTAAAACTTCGGGAAGCAGCGCTCGATCTTGTCGATTCCCCTGCCGTTCGCCTCATCGGAAACTACGGTGAACTCAACAACCTTTCCGTCTCGCCATTGCTGCCATAGTCCCTGTACGTATGAATCGCCGGCTATCTTGCAAGCGGTGTTATAGGTGCTGGCCCCGAAGCCGATCATCGCCTGCCTGTTATAGACACCGCCGATCGCGGTTACGTTCTTCAGGGAGATCCTGTAACGGCTGAAGCGGTCTTTCGTAGGAGTGCCCTCGCCGTTGCCGCCTGCAGTTCCGATGATGGTGGCGTCGGCGGTGATCCCGTTGACGAAAACTCCGGGACGGGAACCTATCTGGGCATCGCCGCGGGCGACCTCTTGTATGGCGCACCAGGTGTTGCGGTTCATGTAGTAGCCGTCGGTACCGTCCGTTGCGCCGGTTCTGGCTTGCTGCTCGTGCCTCCAGCACTCCTGTACACGCGAATCGTCATCCGCGATAGCAGCGGCAGGCGTGGGAGCAATGCCGCGAGGGTCGTTCGATGTCTTGTCGCCAGTGGCGCCTTGCTCAAGATCTACAACTAGGCCAGCCCAAGGCGACCACGCACCTTTATCGCCTGCCCTCGCCCTCCATCTCACTTTCTCGCCGTCCCGCAACAGTCCCTTGGGGACCTGCAGTGTCACCTGGGAATCGTTGGGCTTGGCGGTGGCCTGCCCGGACCAGATCAGCCGTCGGTCCGTGATCACCTTTCCGGCTTTGAACGATTTGGTGGGCTTGCCGGCGATCTCCACTTCCACCTTGGCCTCGCCGTTGCGCCCGATGGTCAACCAGGTGGTCAGGTGCGGGGTAAGGCTGTAGGTGACTGTGACGCCGTCCGCGGTCCGGCTGTCGCCGATGACCAGCTTCTGGATCTCGGGGGCGGAACTCGTCGACAGTCGGCGGGCCGTCACACCCGCTGCGGCGGCGCCGACGGGGGTGTTCATGTCAGCCTGGATTTGCGCCGCAGTTTGGACGACGTTGTAGATGCGTACCTCGTCGATCAGACCGTCGTAGAACTCGTCACCCCAGAAGTTGTTGCCGCCGATGTGCAACTCGCCGCCGTCGTCAACGAGGTCACCGCTGACCTGAGCCTGGTCGACCTGGGTGCCGTTGACGTACAGGGTTGCCATGCTGCCGTCATACGTGAGTGCTAGGTGACTCCACTGATTCAAGGTGAGGGTGGTGCCGCCTTCCACCCCGCGTGGACCGTCGGCAGTTTGCAGCCAGCCCAGCGGGTACGAGCCTTCGAAGGAGGAGTACAGGGCGTAGGGACCGCCATCTGCGCTCTCCTTCATCAGCACGGTGTCCATGCCGTCCACCGTCGCAGGTCGCACCCACGCCGAGAGCGTCAATGCATTGGTCAGGCGTAGTGACTCGGCGTGCGGGACGGTGACCCAGCTGGTAGTGCCGTTGAAGGACAGGGCCTTGCCGTGCTTGCCGCCCGTCGTCCAGGTGGTGTCGGTGGCCGCTCCGGTGTTGTTCTGCCCGGAGGAGTCACCCACGGTCGTGCCTGAGCCCTCGTTCATGCCGTAAGCGGCCACCAGGCCCGGAACTGTCGGCGGGGCCGTGACGGTGACCGAGATCTCGTTCGAGGACGGGCTGAGGTTGCCGGCGGCGTCGGCGGCGCGGACCTGGTAGTAGTACGTCCCCGCGGCGAGGCCCGCGTCGGTGAACGTGGTGGTTGGCGAGGAGCCGATCTGGTTCGCCGCGGACGGGGTGAATTCCGGCGTCGTAGAGCGGTGAATCGTGTAGCCGGTCACGCCCACGTAGTCCGTCGAGGCCGTCCAGGTGAGCTGCGCGCTGCCGGGACCGCCCGTGCCAGTTAGCGAGCCCGGTGCGGTCGGCGCCTGCGTGTCCGGCGGCGCCACCTCGCCGATAGGGGTGTTCATGTCGGTCTGGATTTCAGTAGCGGTCTGGGCGCGGTTGTAGATGCGCACCTCGTCGATCAGGCCGCGGAAGTACTCCTGCCAGACGACGTTGCCGCCGATACGCAACGGGCTCCCGTCGTCGTAGAGGCTGCCGTTCAGCGTACTCTGGTCGACCTGCTGGCCGTTGACGAACAACCGCAGGGTGGCGCCGTCGTAAGTGAGCGCCAGATGGCTCCAGTTGTTCACCGGCAAGGGTGAGGTTCCATCGGCCGTCGAGTCGGTCGCAGGATCGGTTTGCACCCAGCCGGACGGAACCGCACCGCCGTTGGCGGCGTAAAGGGCGTAGGAGGCCCCGTCGGCGTTCAGTTCCTTGGTCACCACGCTCTTCCAGGGGGTGCCGGTCACCGTGGTCGGATTGACCCAGGCCGACAACGTCATCCCGGTCGTCAGGCGTAACGACGCAGCGTGCGCGACCGTGACCATGCTGGAGGAGCCGTTGAACGACAGAGCCTTGCCGTACTTGCCGTTGGCCCAGGCAGTGCTATCGCCCATGCCGGGGTTGTTCTGCCCGGAGGAGTCGGCCACGCTCGTGCCCGAGCCCTCGTTCATGCCGTAGGCCGCCACCAGCCCCGCCACAGGCGTAGCGCCACCCGCCGTAGTGAAGGTGGCGGCATAGTCGGTCATCACGTTGCCAGCAGCGTCCCTGGCCGCTCGGACTTCGATGCGGTAGCGCTCGGCTCCCTTCAGAGAATGCTCGGGCTTAAGAATCCAACCCTGATCACTGGGTTCGATTTCCTCCGTCTCCGGGTCGTCACCGATCGGCGTAACGCTGAAGCTCACATCGGTTGCGGCGGAGTCCTTAAGCACGAAGGTTTGACCCGTTACCGATTCCCCGAATGCCACCCGGATCTCGGTATCGGTGGGAACGTTGGTGTCACCGTCAGCGGGATTCGTCAACACTTGAGGAGCCACGGTGTCGGGTGCCGGATCAGATTCGTCCGGGACATCCTCGTAGCCCCCTCCTTCGGATTCCCCGAACTCCTCTAATTCTTCCTCAGTCAAGCCCGGCGGCGGCTCAAGCTCGTTCGCATCGACCTGACTGCGTATCGGAGAGTGCAAGGCGGCCTGCCGGGCCTCCTCGTCGGTGGGGTTAGTAAAGGGTGGTATCTCCACCTCCGTTTGCCGAGCCTGCTGCGCAGCCAGGTCGGCTGGGGTAGCGCCCCAGTGACCGTACTGAAATGTTCCCACCTCGACGGTTTCGACAGGGGCAGGCTCGTACTCAATGAAGAGGACGGGGCCGCGAGGGGTGAAGGGGTAGGTGTCGTAGCCGCCGTATTCGTCGGAGCGGTAGGAGCGCCAGTTCTGGGCGACGGTTTCGGTGGGGGAGGTGAGCCGGACGCCTTCGTCGGGCTCGCCGGCCACCCATTCGCGCACCATGTCTTCGATGGAGTAGTACAGTTCGCCTTCCCCTTCGGGGCAGGGGATGGTCGCGCTGTAGGCGCCTTGGTTGCCGACCTGGCCGTTGACGGTGATGTCCGGTTGGTTGTTCCAGGTCAGCGTGTTGACGGTCCAGGGATCGGTGATGCGGTGGGCGACGATGCCGGGGTTGTCGTCACTGCAGGTGTGGGAGTTGTAGTTGTGCAGGCGCAGGTCGGCGTTGGTGATAGTGGCGCCCATGAGTGGTGTGTCATGGATGTTGAAGCGGATGTAGGCGCGGTGGGTGCGGGTTCCGCTGTGTGAGCGGCCGGCGGTCAGGGACTCCAGCAGGGCGTTGTCGTCGCCGTTGGGCAGCACATTGCTGACGTGGGTGTCGCCGGCGATGCCGGTGCCCTCCCACTCCTCCGAGGCGGCGGTGACCGTGACCGGGTAGGTGACGGCTGGGTCGGTGAGGAAGTCGGCCTTGGCGGTGAGAATCACGCTGTCGCCGTCGATTGTGGTATTCGCCTGGCTGATGTGTCCCTGGTCAGGGCTGACCATGGCGGCGGCGTCCAGCATGGGCGCGGCCGACAGGTCGTCGACCTCTTTGCCCTTGGCGTTGAGTACGCCGGGGGTCTTGTCCGGGCCCTTGCCCAATTTGAGGCCGTCGGGCAAGCGCATGGGCACGCGCAGTTTGAGGTCCTCAGCTGGCCGCTGGCGGATGACGACGTCGTGGCGGAAGCCGCTCGGGGTGACGGTCACGACCAGGTCGGTGCCGCGGCCGTAGGCGTCGGGGTAGGTGGCGATGTTGTTCTTGACCACCGGTTCGGGCAGCCTGTCGGGTGCGGCGATGGCCGCCTTGCCCTGGGCGCCGGTGTAGGTGACGGCGTCGATGTTGCCGCCCGCTGACAGGGTGAGGTCGCCCAGGCTGGATTTAGGCCGCAGGACGCCGTCTTTTTCGATCAGCCGGGTGTCGATCGGCTGCCAGGCGCCGTCCTTTTTGACCCGGATCGGGCTGCTGTTCAGCTCGGCACGTATGGTCTTGCCGTCGGGGTTGGCGAAGTAGGTACCCGTTTCCGAGCGCAGCGCCTCGATCTCGACGCGCTTGTCGTTCTTCTTGGCCTGGGCGAGCGCGGCGCTCGTCGGCGTGCTGAGGGCGGTCTGCAGGGTGGTGGGGGATGGCGTGGGGCCCTTAGCGATCGCAGGTGCGCTCAAGATCGAAAGTGGCAGCGTGAGGACGGCGATCAGGGCGGCGCGGCGGCGCGTCCGGGTGGATAAGCCAGACGCTAATCGTGATGTGTTCACTCCGGCCTTTCGAACAGAGGTAGCAAAACGGAGTGATCATCACATAGGCGGGAACTCAAAGTAAAGATCGTTTTCAGTAACGGGAAAGAGCTGCTCCGTGATAGGCAGAGGATCATCACCACGCAGATCGCGCAGGTCGTCCAGGTCTTCGCCTCGCCTCCTTGCCCATTGATGTGGGCGGTTGATGCGCCTCACGATGTGCACGAAGCGAAGGACGAGGGCGGCTCCAATCGCCGCCGATCTACTGGTGTTTCAATGCATGGGAACGGGTGACCGTCGCGGGTCACCGTAGATGAGCAAGAACGAAGGACGGCGGTCGAAGGGATCGCGGGCTGCTGAGAGGCGGTTGGTGCCGCTTTCCGTGTGGCTGTGTTCCGACACCACGCCTCGATCGTCCGAGGCCGGGGAAAGCCCGCGCGTTACCGAGGTGGTGTGCGGTCGGCATCGCCAGGCCGTAGGGCGGGAACTGGCTCGGCATCTGATCGGCGCCTGCTCCCGTCCGGGCGGGGTCGTAGCGGATGTCTTCCCGACGAGCGAGACGGTGCTTGTCACAGCGGCAGGCATGGAGCGGCTGGGCGTCGGATGTGTTCCGCGTCTCCCGGTCGTGCAGCACCTCGCCGGCCGTCTGCGGCAGGAACTCGCGGCGGATCAGCGGGCGGCGGTGAGGCTACGTCCCCACGGGCCACACGAACTTCGGGAGGCGCTGCTCGGGCTGGAGGGCCGGGTGGAGCTGTTGATCGCGGCGCTTCCGCCTTACCCGGAGTCCGGACGACCGGCCGGTCCGGCGTCGGAGTCTTGTCCCTCGTGCAGGGCGGAGCCGCCGACGCTTGCCATGCCGCAGCTCGGTCGGTTCCTGGAGGATGCGCGTCATGTTCTCGCGCCGGGCGGTCACTTGGCGGTGATCACGACGGCGCGGCACGAGCGGGGGAGGCTGGTGGACCTGGCGCCGGGGATCATCCGGCGAGCGGGCGCGGCCGGGTTGGCCTACGTGCAGCATGTCATCGCGGTACGCGTCCCGGTGGAGGGTGACGCGCTGGTTGTCCAGGCCGATCCGGCGGAGCTGGGGCACCTTCGCCGTGCCCAGTCGGCGGAGTTGCCGCCGGTCGTGTCGGTGCACGCGGATGTTTGTCTGTTCGCTCGTACCGCCGGGGGTGCTCGATGAACGAGAGCGTTCTGCCATCGGTCCTGGCCACGGGCCAGCTGCAGTCGCGGGTGCAGCGGCGTGGCCGGTATGTCGCGGAGTCGATGAGGCATCCGGGCAAGATGCTCCCGTCGATCGCCGCCCAGGTCATCTCGGCGGTCACCGAGCCGGGTGAGCTGGTGGTGGATCCGATGTGCGGGATCGGGACGACGCTGGTGGAGGCGACGCATCTGGGGCGGCACGCGGCGGGGATGGAGTACGAGGCGGATTTCGCCGGTCTCACCGCCGCGAACGTCCAGCAGGCCCGCTTGCAGGGGGCGACGGGATTCGCCCGGGTGGCCTGCGGCGACGCGCAGAACATCGCGGCCGTCTTCGCGAATCTGCGGGGCACGGCCGCGCTGGTGCTGACCTCTCCGCCCTATGGAATCCGGACACATGGGCATGTCCGTTGCGGTAGCCGGGAGGGCGGCGGACCGGTGGAGAAGTCGAACCACCGGTACTCCAAGGACAAGGGGAACCTCGCCCACCGGCCGTTGCCTCAGCTGATGGAGGGCTTCGGGCAGATTCTCGCCGGATGCGGGGAACTGCTGCGGCCAGGCGGAGTGATCGCCGTCACCGTTCGGCCGATCCGGGTCAGCGGGCGGCTCGTTGACCTTCCCGGCCAGGTCATCGAGACCGCGGAGGCGGCCGGTCTGGTGCTCACTCACCGTTTGGCGGCTTTGCTGTGCGGGCTGCGTGATGGCCGGTTGGTGCCTCGGGCGTCGTTCTTCCAGATGCTGGAGGCCTGGAGGGGTCAAGAGAAGGGGCAGCCGGTGTGCGCTGCGGCGCATGAGGATCTTCTCATTCTGCGCAAGCGGGGTGATGAGGGTTGAGAGCGGCTCTTTCTCGCAGGACGGTGGTCCACAGGTCGAGCCTGCCTTTGTCGTCCACAGGCTGTGGACGGCTGTCCGGGTCTGACCTGGTGAGAAGTCGTGTCCAGGTGATCGTTGACATCGGCCGTCGAGGCGAGCGGTCATGTAGGACCGCCGGGGGTGGGCGGGCCCGTAGGGCCCGATCCGGTCGCCGGTGGACGCGGGGACCCGTTCCGAACCGGGACGGGTCGTGAGCGGCGCAGATCACGGGCTGCGGCTGGTCGTGCCGGGGGAGGAGCTCAGGCTCACCCCCGGCGCGGCCGGCGTGCTGCTGCGAATCTTGCTCAAGGCCGCCGCCCGCGTGAAGCAACCGCAGACCGCGAAGGAGCAGCAGGGATGACGATCAGGTTCGGCTTCTACGGCCGGGTGTCGACCGAGGACAACCAGGACCCGGAGGCGTCACGGGCCTGGCAGTTGCATCGGGCGCGGGCGCTGATCGAGTCGCGGGGCGGGGAGGTCGTCGCGGAGTTCTTCGACGTCGACAAGTCCCGTTCGATTCCCTGGCAGCTGCGGCCGCATGCGGCGGCGCTGATCGAGGAGCTGAAGGACACGCGGCGGGGCTTCGACGCGGTGGTGATCGGGGAGCCGCAGCGGGCGTTCTACGGCAACCAGTACAGCTTGACGTTCCCGTTGTTCGAGCACTTCGGTGTGCCGTTGTGGGTGCCCGAGGTGGGCGGGCCGATCGATCCGGCGAACGAGGCCCACGACATGATCATGGGCGTCTTCGGAGGGCTGTCGAAGGGCGAGCGGAACCGGATCAAGATCCGGGTACGTGCTGCGATGGCGGCGATCACCGCGACCGAGGGACGGTTTCTGGGCGGGCGTCCGCCGTACGGCTACAGCCTCCAAGACGCCGGTCCGCACCCGAACCCAGGTAAGGCGGCCGACGGCCGGAGGCTGCGGCGGTTGGTGGCCGATCCGGTCACCTCGCGGGTGGTGCGGTGGATCTACAGCGAGTTCCTCAAGGGCAGGGGTTATTTAGACATCGCGGAGGACCTGACGCTGCAGGGCATCCTGTCACCCTCGGCCAGCGATCCCGGCCGGAACAAGCACCGCGATCAGCGGGCGTGGTCGAAGTACGCCATCCGAGTGATCCTCACCAACCCGCGCTACACCGGCCACCAGGTGTGGAACAAGCAGCGCAAGGACGAGATCCTTCTGGACGTGGAGAACGTCGCGCTGGGGACGACGACCAAGCAGCGGTGGAACGCCAAGGACCAGTGGATCTGGTCAGAGCAGGTCGTCCACGACGCGATCGTGAGCGTCGAGGAATACCAGCGGGTCCAGGAGATCCTCGCCACACGTGCCAGAGGCACATTCAGCCATCGACCCCACCCCACCCGGCGTCCATACGCCTTCCGGGGTGTGCTGTTCTGCGGTTACTGCGAGCGCCGGATGCAGGGCAACTGGAACAACCGGCAGGCCTACTACCGGTGCCGCTTCCCTGCCCAGTACGCCATCACCAACGACCTCGACCATCCCAAGGTCGTCTACCTGCGCGAGTCGGAGATCTTGGATGAGGTCGATGGCTGGCTGGGGACCGCGTTCGGCCCGGACAGGTTGGAGCGCACGATCGCGGTGATGGCCGAGCAGGCGATCGACCCGAACGAGGCGGCCCTGATCGACCTGCGTAAACGGCTGTCGAAGTGTGACCGCAAGCTCAACCAGTACCGATCCGCCCTCGACGCCGGAGGCGACCCGATCGAGATCGCCTCGTGGATCAACGAGACGAAGAGCGAACGCGCCTGTCTGGAAGGGGAGTTGAAGGCCGTCCCAGCCGCTCAACGCATCAGCGCCGCCGAGATCAGGGCCATGATCGAGGAGGTCGGGGATCTCGTGCGGCTGGTCTCGGATGCGGACCCGGACGATAAGGCCGAGCTCTACACCCAGCTCGGGTTGAAGCTCACGTACTACCCGGAAAAGCAGTATGTGGAGGCCCGGATCGATCCGGAACCCCCACATGTGCGTTCGGTGTGTGTCCGAGGGGGGACACAGCCGATACGTACATACCCTTCAGCGCCTCCACCACGCTCGTTCTCCCTGGTCGGGAGGGGTGAGCTGTGGAACCGAACATGGGGGCCGTGCGCCGCATCAGGCGTACAACGATCACGGGGGTTCTCCTTCTCGCGGGTATCGCGGCGGTCGTGTCGTTCCGTCATATGCACGAGCTCTGTCTTCGGCACGGTGAGGATCACCTGGCGGCGGTGCTCATCCCGCTCGCGGTGGACGGAGCGATCGTTGTCGCCTCGATGTCCATCCTCCTGGCTAACCGCTACGGTTCGCGGGGCTGTGTCCTGGCGTGGACCATGTTGATGGTCGGCAGCCTGGCTAGCCTCGGGGCGAACATCGCCGTAGCCGAGCCGAGCCTGATCGGGCGCATGATCGCGGCCTGGCCGAGCGTCGCGTTGATCGGCAGCTACGAGTTGTTGATGTCCCAGATCCGCCGGGCTTCCGCTGAGGGACCTGCTGTTGCATGGGCCGATACAACGGAGAAGAAGGGACCGGTTGGGGACGATGGCCACGATGCCTCGGGGTTGGGGGTTCCTGATGGCTGCGGAGCGGGCGACCTACGTCGAATGGCCTGGCAGTGGGCATTGGAGCATCGCCTGCCCGATGGGGCTCTGCCATCGGGGAGGGTCATTGCTGAGCAGTTCGCGCGGAGCGCTCGATGGGGCCGCTGGATCAAGCGGATAGGCATCGAGGGAAAGCTAGCAGAGTACGATCACCCCACTGCCGCATCACCCAGTGAGCCACCAAGCCGTGCGGCTCTTGCGATCAGCACGGCGGTTGCGGCCACAGCGCAGGAAGAAGAGCGTCGTGCGCTTCCTCGTGATTAGGGAATCGATCAACGCTTTGACCTGCGCTTCTGCATTACCGGCGGACTGCTGCAAAATAGTGTTATCTGTAGTGGATGCTAGGACCTCTGACCTGGGGCTTTACCGTGGGGGCACTCATCACCCTGGAGGGATCGCAACAACGGCTCGTTGAACATGGCCAGCCACTTCTCAGGGCACTCATCACCCTGGAGGGATCGCAACACCAGCCCGATGACGGTGGCCGCGCGCAGGAACCTGGCACTCATCACCCTGGAGGGATCGCAACTAGTCGGACCGGTCCGCGAACCCTTCGGGGTCTTCGGCACTCATCACCCTGGAGGGATCGCAACGAGGCCGTCTACAAGGTCCAGCGGTACGCCAAGGCGCGGCACTCATCACCCTGGAGGGATCGCAACACGAGCTCGTCCAGGTTGGGCCGCGCGATGAAGTGGCAGGGCACTCATCACCCTGGAGGGATCGCAACTTGATGCCGTAGCACAGCACCAGTCCGCCACCCTGGCACTCATCACCCTGGAGGGATCGCAACATGTAGGCGGGAGAGTCGGGCGTGACGGTCACCTGATGGGCACTCATCACTCTGGAGGGATCGCAACACCAGGCCCGGGTCAAGGAGCTCCAGCCCATCCAGGGGCGCTCATCACCCTGGAGGGATCGCAACTGGAAGGCGTGGCAGAACGGGCACTGGAAGCGGTGGGGCATTCATCACTCTGGAGGGATCGCAACCATCCTCGGCCGGGTCGGCTGGGCCGCGATCGCGCGGGGCACTCATCACCCTGGAGGGATCGCAACAACTGGGCGGTGGTCATCATGACCTCGCCGCGCAACGTCACTCATCACCCTGGAGGGATCGCAACATGACGTGGTACTCCGTCAGGGGGCCGCGGTAGGGGCACTCATCACCTTGGAGGGATCGCAACTTGCCGGCGGCGAGGACCCGGACGTCGAACGCGTCGTACGGGCACTCATCACCCTGGAGGGATCGCAACAACAGGTCGAGATCCCACTCCACGCCGAGCTTGTACTTCCGGCGCTCATCATTCTGGAGGGATCGCAACCCGCCATGGCCAAGCACCCCACCTACGAGGGCGTCACGGGCGCTCATCACCCTGGAGGGATCGCAACGCGAGGTGGCGGGCAGTGACTTCCACAGGAGTGGTGTACGAGTTTGGCCTGATCACAGGCGTGGCGTCGTGAAATGAAGACGGCCGTCGTGTGATCCTTCGAGTAGCACATGATCAAGATGCGAAGGAGAGCCAGGCGATGGCCGCAGACCGCAGCGGCTACGCCCGCGTATTTGCCGACAGTAGCCGCTCATCACGATTGGGGGATTGTAGCGTTGATCCCACGCTTACGTCGGTGTAATGGTGGGCGCTAATTACGTGTACAGCTCCAGCAGGACATAGCGGCTTGTCGGGCTCGGCGTGTCCGTGGCCATGTGAACGGTGGGCTAGACCCACACGCACTTGGCCGTTGACACGGCGATACCTCGACCGTGCCGCTGGTATAGGATATAACGTTCCTTATTGTGAGATGTCGCGCGCTTCTCAATCCTTCGCTGGAAGTTCCTGGTATATAACCAGATCTCGGCCATCTGTGTGCACCGGCGGTAGAGAGCGCCTGTGCTCCGCAGGCTTCTTGGCGCTTTCCATATTCTGCTGCTTCTTGGTTTCTTCGTTAGCGGTGAACCATTTGTAGGACCGGCCACGCGGGTCGGGCGGCGTCGGCATTGATAGGTTGGCCTTCATTGTCAGGGGCCGGACTCGAGGGTAGTGGACAGGGAGTTCGGGCTGTCCGGCGGTTGTGGTGAGGAACGCTTTTCTTATCTCGTCGTGTGGCGTGTTCTGTGTCGATTTCAGGAATTCTGCGAGCGCCATATTGATGATCTCTGATGGATCCGGTGTGTGCGGCTCGGTGGTCAGGCTTCGGTAATAAGTGGCCCAGTCCTCGTTGCTCCGCAATGTAGTTCCAGACGTGTCCCAGGTGAGGCGGACGCTGCCGAATCCGAGTGGCTTCCCCAGGCCGAGGCGGTGAAAGTGGCCCTCCGGTAGGTTGAGTAGCCATGCCAGGGCACCGAGTTCGAACAGACTGATGTCGCGTACGTCGAGGGTGAAGACGAACGCGGTTTCTGGATTGACCCAGCCTTCGATCGAGCGGTTCTGGCTGTCGCGCTGTTCCTCGTCGTCCGTGTCGAAGTGGAGGTCTTTGGTGATGGCAGGTTCTTCACCGTTGACCTTTGCCCTCTTGGGTCGCCGGAACTCGCGGTAGCCGGGTCCGATCCGCTCCTGGGTCGGATCGGAGGGTGAGTCCGGCTCGCTCCAATAGGTGTGGTCGCCCGCGGTCGCGATGTGGTGCCAGTAGACCTTGCGGCCTCGAAGGCTGTTCTCGTCAGACTGGTAGAGCCCACTTTTGGCGAGTCCGTCCTTGGGCGGGTTCTCCAGAGGGTGGTGGCTCTTATGCGACAGATAGAAGCGGCCCTGGCTGGGCTTGGGCTGGCCGAGGATAGCGAGAGGAAGGCCGTCTCCGCTGAACCGCGTCGTCCGGGCTTTTTCGTTCCCTTCGCACCGGACCGGCTTGACACGTAGCCGACCTCGGTAACCCGCCGGCCGGGTGCTGGAACCTTTGGGGGCGACCCAGCCGAATAGACGATCCGCGGGCGAGAGGCTGGTGAGAGCCGAAGCGGGACGCAGGCTTTCCGCCAGTATGTCCGCTGGCGCTCGTCGAGATACGTCTCTTGGCACCGTCACGGGGTATAGACCGGTAACCTTGCTCTTAGCGGCCTCGTAGGCATAGCAGAGAGTGTCTTCCTGGAGTTCGGCGCGCTCGGGGTCTGTGAGATGCGCGCTCCACTCAAGCTCCTCGGTTCCATCGTTGGCGGTGGTGTTGAGCCCTTGCAACTCCTCCTCGGTGTGGGCACGCCTGTAGTTGCTCATGAGCTTGCACCACCGCTCCTTGAGCTCAGGGGTGAGTTCCGCTGTCTCACCACGTGCCTTGATGAAAACGCGCTCGCACTTCTTTTGTAGTGCGTTCCTGCCGCTGACGAAGACGTATCCGTGTTTCCATTCATTATCCGAAGTCTTCGGCGTCTTGTGGATCTCGTACACGGTCGCCTGTCGGCCGCGAGTGCGAACCCATACCTCGTCCCCATGCGCTGGGAGGCTTCCGTCCGGGTACCTTACGGCGTTGTGTTCGGGGTAGCGGGGCAGCCGGACTGCCTCACAGAATTCGATTTTCAGGCCGCCGTTGCCGTCGCTGATGATTCTTACCGGCCGCATCCGTTGGGCATCGCTGACAATGCGGCGCCAGCCCAGTGGCTCTTCCCAGCCCTCGAAGACTCCGAACCGGGAGTTGGTGATGATCTCATATGCGGAGCGCAGCATGCCCTTGACCGAGGTGGCGGGCAAGTGCGGAGATCCGTTGCGGAGCAGCATCGGATAGCGGAAATGGTCGTTCTCTCCTACTTCTGTGGCTCTGGCGGTGTCGAGCAACAGCAGCGGTGTTTCCACAGTGAGCCTGACCTGAATCGATCCGGTCCATCCGCCCTGGTGAAGCCTGTCGTGACCTTGGGGCGGCGCGTCGCCGAGAGGTCCTTCCTGCCCCTCGCGCGATGGGGTGGGGACGAAGGTGTAGGGGTTGAGGAAGCGCGCCCGCTCGTCAGGGACGTACGTGGTGGATTTCTTGTCATTGCCACCGGTAGGCCGAGCTTTCCCATTCCGGTTCTTGTTGTTCTTCATGAGGTGGCTCTCTCCGGGGCGGTGAGGTCGAAGCGGAGCAAACGTTCCTCGGCTATGTACGCGTTGCCGTGGTCGGGATCCTGGGCGATGTACTCGCGGGTGAGGATCTGGACGTGTCGTTCGGCTGGGATCTCTGCTGGGATGTCGATGGTGCCGATGCGTTCGGTGGACAGGGTCGTCCAGCCGTTCACCGGACCCGTTGAGCGGCCCCACAACAGGTAGGCCCCGGCTCGGGTGTCGATGGCCTCGATGGCGGGGAGGCGTTCGCCGAAGCCGGTCGGCAGCGTGGCAGCGTCCTCGGTGAGGAAGACGGCGCTGCCCCGGCCGTTGGCCATGTTCACCCAGCGCAACTCGGCTCGCACATCGAAGAACCTGGCCTCGAACACATTCTGCACCTGGACGGATCCCTTCCGGGTCTCCAGGTCACCGGAAGCGTTCACGAGTGCGATGTGGTAGGTCTGCGGCGTGGCCAGCAGCGCGATGCTGCCGCATGCGACGTGTTCCAACACCTCGTCGAGACCGACGCCGTGCCGGGCCGCGGCGTGCAGGACGACACTCATACCTTCACCCTCTTCAGGTAGAGCTGCCATTCCTGGTCCAGTAGCTCCAGGTACTCATCTCCCAGCACGTCCTCCAGGGTCGCGCCGCCGGACCACTCGTAGCCGCTGAGGACTATCGACTCGACCGCGATGTCGCCGAATCCCCGCGTGACCATGCCGCCGAGAGAGATCATTCCGTCCCTGAGATCGCGTAGGACGAGCAACAGCAGAGCCACGCAGGTATCGCGATAGTCGTCGAGGCGGGTGAGATCCACGCTGAGACGTAGGGGTTCCCACTCGACGCCATGAGGCTCCAGCACGCTGTAGAGCCGTTGGTCTGCCGCGCCTCCGGTCCAGCGGTCGATGGCGACGTGGTCGGCCTGGTCCATCCCGGCTCGGGCGAGCCGTTCCCGCTCCTCGGAGGGCAGTGCTTTGTCCTCGCTGGTCTTGAACCCGTCCGTCAGGATCTCCCACAGGTCGGCGGGGATCTGGGTGGTGGTGACGCACTCGTGAGCGGTCAGCGCGCCGTTGCCCCAGGCGAAGTCATCGTCTGCGGAAGGCCGGTTCGCGGTGCCGAAGAGCGCCTTGATCGCGGGAAGCTGATCGAGCTGGGCACGGAAGTTGTCGCTGTGTGCCCGGGCTGACGTGTTCTCGGCCGGACGACCGGGTGCGCACACTCCGCGGGCGGTCCGTTCGATGAACTCGGCGTGGCTCCGCAAGGCGCCCTTGATGGATCTTCCCGGCAGGTTGAGGACGTAGGCTCCCGCCTCGCACTTGCTGGACAGGGGAAGGGTTCCGATGACGGGGGCCTCGCCGCTCGCTCTGACCATCACTGGTGCGAGAGGCTTCCAACAGATCTCCACTGTGAGTGATTCGCGCCGCTCGGGCAGGTCGGCGTCACCGGTGCCGACGAGGTCGATCGAGGAGATCTCGCCCCGTAGTACGGCGAGTAGTCCCTGAGGTGTGGTGAGGTCCTGTTCGCTGATCGTCTCGTCCAGCAGTCGCACCATGCCCAGCCCTCCGCTTGTGGACGCGCCGAGTGGGATCTGCTGAGCGGCGAGAGCAGCTCGCAGTTCCCTCAGCCGAGCGCGGTCACGTTCGATCTGGCTGGTGGTGGACTCCACGTCGAGTTCCAGGCGCAGGTAGCTGCCGGCCGGGATGACCGTACGAGAGTAGAGGAATTCCGGGGCCGCGGCTCCGGTGAAACGGTCGATGCCGACGCCCTCACGGGAGGGCAGGGTGAGCGGGTCGATGAGGTCCGCCGGCGTTCCGTCGGCGCCGAGGGCGGTCGATGTGGTGATTAGGGCGTCGTGGACGACGACGCGACTGGCCTGGCCGGCATCGGACTGCCCGTCCGGAACGTAGCCCCACAGGTCTCCGAGAGCCTCAGAGCTGGTGTCGACGCCGCGCATCCAGGCACGCAGCGCCCCCGCCAGGCTGGTACCGGGAACGTAGGGCCGGTCGCGTCCGTCGATTGCCACGGGCAACGCCTCGGCGGGGTCCAGGGCGATGCCTCCGACATGCAGGGGCGTACGTACCTGCAGCCATCCGCGCAGCCGGAGCCGCATGTTCATCGGTCGTCCGATGGTCACGGGCGGGCCTCCTGCTCTTCATCGCCCGCGGCCTCGCGGCGGGCGCGTGCCGCCAGGCAGGCGATGAGCAACGTGGATATCGCTTCCGCCCGTAGTTCCGTCCGGAGCTTGTGAACGGCGTCGACGGTGAGGCAGAGGTCGCCCTCGGGCAGATTGAGGGTCCGCCACACCCAGTTCTCCGACAGGAGCCTTTCCTCCAGCACCTTCTGTGCTTTGGAGGAGCCAGGCCAGCGGGCGGTGAGCCGCCCGATCCTCCGGCGGAGGACTTCGGGGTCTTCTCTCAGGCGGGACAGCAGATTCCGGATGTTGTTGAGCCGGCTGATGCTCAACCCCTTCAGGTCGGCGAGCACGTCGGATGCCGCCGCGAGCCTTTCGGCCGACCGCCGGATCTCGCCGCGCCATGCGGCACGCTCGATGATCCGCGCGTCGTCGTACCCGGCATCTCCCGGGGCCAGCGGCTGGGCGGCAGTGGGCGGAGCGGGTACGGAGGAAACAGCGAAGTTCCGGGCCTGGTTGATGAGCAGCGGATCGTTGAAGCGGACCTGGCCGAAGCCCTCACCGCGCCGCATGCCCACGCCGGCGAGTTCGACCTCGGCGAGGGCGTCCGGACTGATCTGCCCGGCGGTGACCCTGAAGGTCACGCAGCCGCCTGCGGCAGGGCCGAGCAGGGTGGGCCGGGGCAGGCCCCACTTGCGGTGCCAGGATTCCGTGCGCCTCACTTCGTAGGAGGTGGGTACGCGGTCTTCATCTTCGAGTACGGGCTCCACCCGCACGCCAGGAGCGCCTGCGGCCGCGAAGGCTTCGGTCAGTGCCCGGCCCAGATCCGCCGGGTCGGAGCTGAAGGACAGCCGGGAGTCGAGCACCAGGATATCCGAGAGCAACCAGATTCGGAGCAGGTCGCCTTCGCGTAGCGGAGAGCCGGTGGCTGGGGTGATGGGTTCCGGCTGGACGGTGACCGACGCCCGTCCGTAGTCGTCCTTCTGGGAGCGGCCCAGCCGCCACGTCCCCGCCAATGACTTCTGCCAGCCCTCGGGCAGCAGGCCGGCCCGGACGCGCACCTCGGCGGCCAGCTCAGTGCCCGCTTCCAGCGCGGTGTAGACGTACACGCCACCGAGATCCCGGGTCGGTCGTTGCGTCGCGTCGTTGATCGTGTTGTGCATCATGGTGATGAAACCGGGGCGGTGAATCCGCAGTCCGTTCCCGACGTATCCGCCGCGGAGGCGCTTGAGGGGCTGACCGGAATCGCCGGACGACGTCATGCGGTTGACGACCAGATCCGGTTCGTCCTTCGAGCGGGCCAGCACCCGGGGCGCGGGCAGAGTGCGCCGGCCGTCGACGAGCAAGGTCGCGGCGGACACGATGAGGTCGCCGCGTCTCGCTGCCGCTCCCGCCGACTTCAGGCGCTTGAGCACCTCGGGGAAGAGGTTCCAGCCGGGAACGTGGTCAAGCCCGATGGTCAGGTTGCCGACAGTACGGTCATGGGCGAGCAGCGGGTCGAGAAGCCGGAGCGTCAGCAGCGCTCGCTCCCACCCCTCGCCGGCACGTGTCTCCGCCTCACGTGCGGACTCCGGACCGACGCGCCCGGGTGGTCCCGCCGGAGGGCGGCTCAGACGGTCGATGTCCGGAGGCATCCCGGGCCCCGACAGCGTCAGCTGGCAACGCCCAGCGCCGCGGCGCCGTTTGCCGCCGATGCTCTCCACCAGCATCGCCCCGGCCCACAGCAGAGCGAGCGCGCACGCGAGTTGGTCCCCATCGAGCTCGTCCGCCAGCTCCGCGGAGCCTGCCAGGGTCATCCCGCCGCGGGCCATCTCCTCGTACCGGAATTTCCGCTGCACGGCGGTGCGGGTCCGCGGGTCGAGCGCGACACCGGGCTTGACGAAGGTCACCGCCTCTCGCAGGCGTGGGCGGGTAGCGAGCACTTCGCCGAGCCGCCCCGGCACGCGCAGCGGACCGTTCATCAGCAGGGCTGCGGGGCGGGGACTCGTCATGCCCGCGTGCGGTGGCTTCGAGTCCTCGGACTCGTAGTGGGCCCGCTGACTGCCGAACAGGTACTCCACCCAGGGGGACCAGGAATCACCGAGGGCCCTGGCGGCCACCTCGCAGGCGTCGCGCCACACCCCGACCAGCGTTTTGGCCGGGACGTAAGGCAGGCCGTCCACATCACGTTGCACCAGGCGGGCGGCACGTCCTCGGGCGGCGGTGCCCGTTCCGATGTGCCAGTCACTGAGCATGCGGAGACGGAGCTCCATCACTCTCCTTCATCGCCGGTGAGGAATCCGACGGCGTCCATGGCATCCAGCAGGCCGGTGTGCGCAGCGCCGTCATGCGTCCAGAAGAGCGAGCGCTCGTCGCCTGCCAGATCGGTCACGACGCCTCCGAGGCGGGTGGCCAGCAGCGAGAACCGGCTGTCGGCGACGTCCTTGCCGACGAACAGCCCCGCTCGCAGGTCATGGGTCTGGCCGCCCGCCAGGACCTTGTCCCCGTCATCGTTCGTACGGCTCAGCGCGCCGACCCTACGGCGCAGATCGTTCCAATGGCGGTGACTTGACCATCCTGTCGGGTCATGGCCGGGGTCTCCCACGACGTAGGGCTGGGCGGTGAGCCGGGTACCGTCCGGCAGAGTTGTGCCGGCGCGCAGCCGTTCAAGGTCGGCGAATGCGCTTTCGTACAGGACGTGGAACGACAGGGCACAGCGGTCCGTGCCCAGCTTGATCTTGACGGACTTGGCCTCCTGCGTCAGTTCCTCGGCCAGGGCGACGGCGCTGCGGAAGGGGTACTGCCGCTTGACGATCGCCACCCCCGCGCAGGCGCCGAGCGCTGGTTCTCCCGCCTTCCGCAGTAACCCGCCGACCCGTTCGTCCTCCTGGGTATGTTCCTTGAACAAGGTGAGGTAGCGCTCGGCGAACGCCAGCGCCACGGTGCCGTCGCAGACCACGGTCAGGTCGTCGCCACCCAGCACCAGCGGCAGCAGGGGCAGATGCCCGTCGACCAGGGCGTCCCCGTTCGCTTCGAGTTCGGCTACCGTCCTGCGGAACGCCTTCTCCACGCAGTCGTCCACCCCTTGTGACAGGTCGCGGAGGCCGTCGGCGTACTCCTCAGCAGTGCTCTTTCCCTGGTGTTTCATAACCGTGGGGAGGTTCTGGAAGACCCGTCCCAATCCGTTGCCGTCCACGTGGACGACGGCCACCCAGTCGGCCCGTTCACCGAGGTGTTCGACGACTCCGTGCAACCCGGGCCGCGTCCGGTCCGTCTGTCCACGTAGGGGCCCCATCTTGTCCGCCAACCGTCCGAGAGCCGGCTCGAACGCCCGCAACTTCGCCAGGCTGGCCGCCGAACGGGGCTGAGGTGCCTCACCGGGAGCCGGGCTCATGATCGATTGCGCTGGAAGTCCGCTTGACGTGCACCGCGCGGCGATCGGCAGGCCGGGGAAACGTGACTGCGGTCCGGGGTGGGCCAGACGCGCATGTGGGAGCTTGGCTCTGGCGTGGTGCAGCGCCTCCGCCAGGACGTCCGCGCCGTTCCAGTCGAACGGCGGGCCGACGACCCCGCAAACATCCAGGCCGGGGGCATCCCGTAGAGCCCTGCTGGTGATCGCCGTCACCAACGAGCGTCCGAGGTCGGGATCGCGCACCAGCGCGGTGATCCCGCCGGCGTTGGCGGTCACGACTTCCAGCGGTCCAGTGCGGATGCGGGTCGCGCGATCGGCTCCGAGCCCGGGGAGCGCATCGTCCAGCCACGCTTCCTCGATCCGGGTGACCAGATGGGAAGCTCCCACGTTCTCTCGCCGCTTGGTGGATTCGAAGATGAACCGCTGGGTGCCGGACGTACCGATCACCACGGGGTGCACCCTCATGTCGGTCGTTCCCTGTTCACGACAGCAACGGGTCTCACCTGACTGCCCTCCCGTCTTCGCGTTCCATCTCCACTACTGACTGATGGACGAAGCGCAGCCGAGGGGACTGGACCATCAGGCAGGAGGTACGTCGCGTCACACAACCCGTGTCCGGACGAGGCTGCGTATGTGCTCGTACGGCACCCTAATCACCGGGAACCGTTCTCATAGCGCTTTTCCGCGTCAGCCAGGGGCGGGAACGCCTCGTAGGTGCTGCTGGCGCTGTTGAAAGAGAAGGCGGTCCAGCGGCCTTGATCTGCGCCGGCGAGGCGCGCCCCGAGAGCGAGAGCGATGGCGACTGGACCGCTGAGGAAGATGGCGTGGCGGCCGGTGCGGGCGGTCGTGGGAAGCGGAGCGGTGGCCCAGGCGTCGTAGATCTGCTCCACGGCTCCGCTGAAGGTCTTCAGGTCGGGAGCGAGGAGGGGGCCGTCACTGCGGACGCGCAAGAGAAGGCCGACGTCATGCTCGCGGCAGGTGTGGACGACGGGGTCGAAGAACTGGTCCCCACGCCCTTGCAGGTCGACGGCGATGGCGGCTCGGGTGGGATCTCCATCGAGGTGGTCGAGCCTCTCGGCGCGGAGGGGACGAATGTCGGACTCCATTACGCGCAGCGAGGTCGCCGGGAAGTAGGAAGGGTTGCCGTCGTTGAGGCGGATGGCGTGCACCACGATCTCGCGGGCGTGAGTCTGGCGCATCCTGGCCCCGAAATAGAAGGCGACATGGAGTGGCATGGTCGGGATCAGGTTGATCCGGGCGGCGTCGGGGGAGAGCCGTTCGGCGATCGTGATGGTGGTCAGGGTCTCGTCGGCCAGCGCCTCGACCAGTTCTCTGGCCTGGTGACCGGCGTCGGCCAGTTCCACGCTGGTCTTCAGGGTCAGCGAACAGGTGGAGAGGCTGTAGTTCTCTGCCTGCTTGTCGTGGCGCTTTCCTGAGGCTCCGTCCCTGCGGGTGTCCGTGGCGGTGACCACGAGGCCGATCTGCAGCCCGTTCCTCAATCGTTGACGCTGCCACAAACCCACGCAGATGATGGCCAGCCCGAATGCACTGCCGAGGACGAACCACCAGCGGCCGGTGGCCTCTCCCGTCATCACCGATTTGCCGGCTTCGATCAGAAAGCCGCCCGCGATCATGCCGCCGAGGCCGACCGCCGCCGTGCCGTCCGACATCGCCTGCCACCAGCTCGTCGAAGCCTGCGAGCCTGTGTTGGCGCCCACTACCGTCATCCGCGGGGCGGCAGGGTGCCTCACGCCTTCCACCGTCATTGCGCACCGTTCCTAGGTCGTCGCCGGTTGAGTCCTTGCGATCGCAGCGCCTGGCAGCAGGCGAGTGGCGGCAGAGAACTCCTTGGTTCTTGCGAACCTCCCTCTGTTACTGATGGACGAGCATCATCCTGACCACTGAGCGCACATCTGGGAAGAGGAGGAACGGTGAGCCGCTCGGTCCACACACTGCTGTTCCACCCTCTTGGTGCCGGCGACCTTGGTTTTCCACCACGGAGCCAGGCGGTCAGGCCCGTAGATCTCGAAGGAGATCCGAACGCGACGGGATCGGATCGGCGGCCCTTGCGCAAGGTGTTCGAGGCCGGTGCCAAGGCGGACGCGATAGTGCTCCTGGCCACCATGAACGCTCACCGGCCAGGAGCGGCGACGTTCGCCGAGTACGCACGGCTCCTCCGCGAAGGTCTCTGCTCGCCGCAGGGCATGTTCGGGCGGAGGTTCACCGACGAGCGCGTATGGGTGGCGGAGATCGAGGAGCCGACGGCACGGCACTGTGTCGGCCCGGCGACCCAGGCCCTGCTCCGGTTCAAGCCGGGCGAATGCCTCGTGACGTCGGGTTCGGGTTCGTACGCTCTGGGGAGCGGAGCGTTGCTGGCCGGACTGGAAGCCGGGATCCCGGTGAGCCTGCTGCGCGTCGATGATGCGGCCATGCCGTACCGGCTGGAGGACCTGATCACGTCGGCTGGCGCGTTGCGTAACTGGCTCCTGCGTCACCGCTTCTGGGCCGAGCTGGCGGAGTTCGATCCGGCCGGTGCGGAGATCTGGCAACTGCTGGACGCACGCCAGCGCGCGGATGTCAGCCGGGCTCGCCGTGCCCGGCAGGAAGGCATGCATGGGCTGAGCAGCGGACAGGTGGAGAAACTGACGGAGCTGTGGCCGTCGGTCCAGGCGGCGTTCTTCGAACGGGCCGCGCGTGGCGAGGCCATCGATCAGTCCCTGCTGCGAGCCTGGTACGTGCGGCACCTGGCCGGAAGGCTGGAACGCGAGCGCGACAAGCTGTCCGTGCCCGCACGGGCGTTGCTCTCGGCCCTGGTGGAGAAGCTCACCGTCCGCGACCCTCGCCAGGGCTGCGGGACGCTCGTCCGCGAGGCGGGACGCCGGATCCCGGTGTCCGAGGTGGGGGAGTGCGCGGAGATCCTCCGCGACCATCAGCTCACGCAGTTCTACGCCGACGCGGCGACCCACACCGCCCATCTGCGCGAACGTCGTCCTCGCCTGCCGACGACGGTGATCGCCCAGGCGGGAGTCTGGGAGCGCGGTGACCTGGCCGTCGATCTGCTGAAGAGCCGCGGCATGACCACGTGGCCCGTCCTCGGCAGCGGCCATGTGCTGGTTCTGATGGGGGTGGGCGTCGGCTGGCACGAAGATGTGGACGTACAGGGCAGACAGGCCGTGTTGAAGCTGATCGACTGGGTGACACAGCACTGTGGCAGCCCGGAACGCATCCGGCTTCGGCTGCTGGCGAGCGCGGAGACGACCCCCCGAGCTCAGATGCTGGCGGCTTGGGCACGTACGCGGATCGAGGCCGAAGTGGTGGGCCCGCTGCCCGCCACAGACGTGGCGCGAGCCAGTGAGGAGATCCGCAATGGGCTGGAGGCGGCGGGACCCCCGACGGGCCGAACCGGATCGGGCAGCCTAAGGGACGTCGACGAGGCCGTCCTGGTCATCAACCCCGGCAAACCAGACATCGGCTATGCGATGATCGCGGCTGGGATCGCCTGGTCGCTGACCGCGGCCTGCCCATTGCGCGTCGTGGAACTCACCCGCGACCAGGGGGTACACCCGGTCGCGCGCGACGGCGGCAGGGTGTTGCGCCGGCTCGGCCCTGATCCGCTGTTGGCCGAACTCGCCGGTTGCGCGCTGCGCCGGCTGGATCTCCGTACCGCCTGGACACTGCTGGGGTACGGCTCCTCCGCTCTCGACCCGCTACGCGAGTCCGTCGACGGACTGCATCGCGACCTCTACACGGGCACGGACCGCCCGGACGAGTCGGCCCGGCAACGCCTCACCCTGATCGGACGTGTCCTCGTCGACCGGCCCTGGCAGGCCTGCCATCTGGCCGTAGAGGCGTTGCGGCCGGGGTTATTCGATTGGACTTCTTGGCCTGCCGTCACCGCCCGATCTCCTGCGTTGAAGGAACTGGAGCGGCTGCGCAATTCCTCACCGTACGCGCACCTGCTTGACCGGATTCGCCAGCGCCGACGACAGCGCGTCGCACCACCCGAACCGGACGTTGTACAGGCCCTGCTCGCCCGCGCCGTCCAGGACCTGGGCGGCGTGGACGACAGGATCTTCGCCCGCTATCAGCGGATGTGCCGAGAACTCGATGCGTTCGCGGCGGCGTATCGCTTATGCTGAGCGAGTTCGACGGCTGTAGCCGAAGAGCATCAACGAGGTGTCATCACCTCCTGAGGAGGCCGCCTACACGGTGGCCTGGTCTTTCCTGCCTCAGGAGGTTCTGTGCTGCCCCTCGCGCACCTGGCCGACCCGGACGACGCGATCGCGTTCCCCGCGTTCTATGCCCTCACCGCACCCGCAATGCGTGCCGCCGCACGCAAGCCCCTGTACCGAGCCCGGCACGCCGGCATCCCCTGCCACGCGCCCGTCGGACCGGGCGGATGCGCAGAATGCGAGGCCACCATCGAAGACCTGCTCCTGGCCGGCTTCGCCCGCCTACGCGGTCCACTTCCCACCACCCGCACCGGGGAGCCCGTCCGGGAATTGGCCCTCGTGCGTTACCACCTGGTCTCCCCGCAGGCAGAGTACGAGGACACAGCCGCGCTGGCCCACGCCCTGCGCCGGCCAGCTGTTGAAGGGGAACCTCCGTGGCTCCGCGCCGCGCGGGCCCAGCTCATCCACTACCCGCTGGTGCACTTGGAGGGGAGGATCCGCCGGGACGACGCCGTACGGCGTGGTGCTGCTGCCCGGCCTGAACGAGATCTCCAGCAGGCGGCTTGGGCCGCGCCTCTCCGTACCGACCCGGTCACGCTGGACCTGCTGATCCTCGCCGTCTGCCGGGCACGGCGGGGTGCGTCGTGTTGCGAGATTCCCGCCGACCTGTGCGAACGTCATGGCCTGAGCATGAGCGAAGCCCGTCGCCGGACGGATGCCGCGCTCCAGCGCCTGCGTTGCCTCAACCCTGCCTTCTACGCCGCCAACCTCGACGACGACCCCCTCGCCGGAATCTCTTGGGCAGTTGGGTACACCTGCTCGACCCACATCGTCGAGAGAGACGCTGCGCGAGAGACACTGCATCGACTCCTCGCCGCACCGGGTCCTACCTACCGCCGTGCCTACCAGGCTGTTGTCGCGAGCATCTGCGCAGCCGGAAGCGGGGAACGCGCGGACCCGGTCCGTCTCGCCATGACATCCATGGGGCTCACACCACCGACCGCGCAACGGCTGATCCGAACGCTGGTCTCGCTGGCCGCCGCCGCAGGATTGGACTGGTGCGCGGCGCGATGCCCGAATGGGTCGGCGTCTGACACGACGCCCGCTCATCGTGGACACGTCCGAGCTCTCCCTGGGCTCGGCCAGGAAGAGCTGACCCTCGCCCCGGTGCTCGTCGGCTGAAGGTCGCCGAGCGTGAGGACAAGGTCAGCCTCGAGCGGCTATAAAGAATCGACGCAGCGCTGTCCACCCGGTGGATCGCCCAGTGGCTGGAGCGCCCTCCGTACCGTGGAGGCTCATAGTGACGACACCCCCTCTGACCAGGCCTCCTGCACTACCGGCGGACTGCTGCAAAATCCATCCTCCAAGCCTGTCGAAACGCTTCTCTGACCTGCGGCTTTACCCTGGGGCCGCTCATCACCCCTGGAGGGATCGCAACTTCCTGAACGGGCCGACCCGCTACCAGGTGGACATGCCGCTCATCACCCCTGGAGGGATCGCAACTTCCGCAAAGTGAGGGAGGCGTTCCCGGTCTCGTGCCGCTCATCACCCCTGGAGGGATCGCAACTTGGTGCCCGCGCCCAGGTTGGTGGCGATGTTGTTGGCCGCCCATCACCCCTGGAGGGATCGCAACTTGGTGCCCGCGCCCAGGTTGGTGGCGATGTTGTTGGCCGCTCATCACCCCTGGAGGGATCGCAACCCCGCGGATATCTGCGTGCCGACCAGGATGTCGGGCGCCGCTCATCACCCCTGGAGGGATCGCAACAGTGCGGCCGCCCCGCCAAGCCCTGATTCGACCCGGCCGCTCATCACCCCTGGAGGGATCGCAACACGGGAGTAACCCATGAAAGAGATCTTCCGCTACGACGCCGCTCATCACCCCTGGAGGGATCGCAACGAGATCTCGAAGAGCGTGACCACGGACGGCGCCTCCGGCCGCTCATCACCCCTGGAGGGATCGCAACTGATCGCGCCGCCCGCCGCCAACGCGACCGCCCCCGGCCGCTCATCACCCCTGGAGGGATCGCAACGTCAGGTGCACGACGTACTCGTCGATGTCGCTGCGGGCCGTTCATCACCCCTGGAGGGATCGCAACTGCGCAGGTAGTACCGGCGGCCCGGGGTCAGGCCCTCGCCGCTCATCACCCCTGGAGGGATCGCAACAGGATGCGGGCGTTGGTGCAGCCGAACCCTCGTTCGGCCGCTCATCACCCCTGGAGGGATCGCAACCACTTCGGGCACGTCTCGCCCGTGTTGCTGCGCTCCTCGCCGCTCATCACCCCTGGAGGGATCGCAACACCACGGGTCCACGTTCCACAGTTGGCAGACGTGGGCCGCTCATCACCCCTGGAGGGATCGCAACGAGAGTAGAAGCCCGAGGACGGGTCACAGGCGAGCCGCTCATCACCCCTGGAGGGATCGCAACAGTGGACCGAATCCACGATCGACGCCGGGGGCCTGCTGCCGCTCATCACCCCTGGAGGGATCGCAACCGTCTCGGTGGAGCGCTCTGCTCCGGACACCCCGCGCCGCTCATCACCCCCTGGAGGGATCGCAACGTCGCCAGCAACGCCCGCCCGTGCTGAGCCACGACGGCCGCTCATCACCCGTCATCACCCCTGGAGGGATCGCAACCTTCTCGCACGGCCTGCACCACGTCCTCGAGCACCTGCCCGCTCATCACCCCTGGAGGGATTGATCTACGGCTGTAGATCTTGGCCGCTATCGATCTCGTCGGTAGCAATAGAGCGATAACTCGGAAAGTGTCGGGGCTTACTGCTATCACTATGTTGTCGTTCGACACGGACTATGAGGAGCCGCTTGGTGCGATTTCGTGTTGATGTCGCCGCACAAGTTCCGGTTATGCCCTGGAGTGACGTCCATGGTCCGGCCAGAGCGGTGATTTATAACCTGATCCAGGGTCAGGATGCAGAGCTGGCTGCGGAGCTCCACGATGACGGCTGGCAGGGCAGTTCTCTTCGACCGGTAGGAATCTCTCCGCCGCTGTTTTCCGGCACGCGACCGCGCTCAGGGGCGTATTCGACCTCACCGGACGGCTCGATCTCGATGGGCTCCCCTGTGCCCAGGATCGCGGCATGTCTGCTGGCAGCGCTGGCGGGGCGGAGTGAGATCCGTTGGGGATCGGTGGATCTATCGGTCAAAGGTATCCAGCTGGATAACATCGCGGACCACTCGGAGGGTGTTGCGGTCTTCGATACGGTCTCACCGGTTCTGGTGAAACATGACGGCATGTACATCCTTCCGGATGACGCTAATTTTCAGGATCGGTTGGCGCATAACATCCGACACAAGGCGGAT
Source organism: Nonomuraea sp. B1E8 (assembly GCF_039871515.1). Taxonomy (NCBI): domain Bacteria; kingdom Bacillati; phylum Actinomycetota; class Actinomycetes; order Streptosporangiales; family Streptosporangiaceae; genus Nonomuraea; species Nonomuraea sp. B1E8. The sequence continues at coordinate 40,047 of NZ_JBDPLS010000028.1, forward strand.
CTCCTCGGTCTGCCGAATGAAGTAGAGGTGGAAGTGCTGGATTCCGGCCCTCGCCGCCGCTTTGATGTGCCGAAAGGTTTTCGCATTGGAGCCACCGCGCGGATTCGGGTCGCCGCGAAACCACAGTTGCTGGATGCCCTGTATGAATGGGGACTCGGCCTGTCCACCGTGGAAGGCTTCGGGTGGATCAGGTGAGCACGGCGTTACGCCTTACCGAGCACCCGCTGCAGCGGTGCGGGGCATGGGCCGTGGCGGTGCTCGCCGGGTGCGACCGGATCGAAGATGTCACGGCCGAACTGCTCGATGGCGTGGTCCGGCGGGTCGTGGACGACGTGGTGGAGGCCGCGACCGCCCGTCCGGACACTGGCGCCTACGACTGGTGGAAGGTCCTGTTCGCGCTGTACCCGAACTCGAAGCCCACCCACGCCAAGCGGGAGAAGGACCGTACGGTCTTGACCGGCGAGATGCTTCGACTGTTCGCGCCGGATGACGCCGAAGGAGCCGGGCGGAGCTGCACGTTCTGCGGAGAGCGGTGCGCCGTGTTGTGGGCGAAGTCGACGCTCCCCATGTTCGACTCGATCCGAGCGCTGAACACGTTGCCGCCTGGGGCGGCGGGGTGGCCGGTGTGCCGCGGGTGCCGGGTTGCGCTGTGGGCACTGCCGTACGGCGCGTGGGTGACGGCGGGCTCGGCGACGGTGCTCATGTGTGACAGTCCGCAGGTCGAGCGGCAATTCACGATCCGGAACGTACGACGAGCGGGCCGGATCCGTCAGTCCGGCTTCAACGGGTTGCCCGCGATGGCAGGTCCTGAGGCGGTGACGTTGCAGGCGTTGCGTGAGCACGCCAACGATGCACCGGCGGCGACCAGCTTGTGGATATTCAAGAACGACAACCAGGAGCCGTGGCTGCGTGTGGCCAGTACGCGGACGGGCGTGGCCCGGTTCGCGACCCTCATGCAGGCGGACCCCGATTGCGCCAAGGGCTGGCGAGACCTGCGTCGGGCGCTGAAGCAGACGGACCGCCAGGGCAAGACGGCGATCGACGGGGCGACCGCCGCTGCGCGGTTGCTGTTCGATCGTGAGGGGGAACGGCCGGACCGGTTGCTGAGGGAACTGCTGGCGCGGTCGGCCAATGCGGAAAAGATCTCCCGGCACACGCTGGTGCGGTGGGGGTCCCTGTGCCGACTCTACGCGGAGGTGATGTACGACATGGACCCTGATCGGCTCAAGCCCGTCGCCAAGTTGCTGGCCGACTGGATCGCCCAGGATTCCCATCGTGGCCGGTTCAACCTGTACCACCGAGCCGCCGGCAGCGGCTACGAACTGCACAAGCTGCTGATGATGGCAGCGGCGAGGCTCTACCTGGACGGCAAGGAGCAGAAGGTCAACCCTGACCTGCTGGGCGACCTGCTGGCTGGCGGCTCGCAGGGCTGGCGGGAGCGCACGCTGCTGTTCTTCGAGGTGATCGAGGCCCTGCATGACAGGAAGGTGGTCATCGGGACGGACAGCGGCAGCGACGAGGACGACAGCGAGATCAGGTTCGACACCACCGAAGACGAGGTCGAGGAGTACGCCTGATGGCTTATCTGGCAGGGAAGATAGCGCTGGCCGTCAGCGCGGGTGCGCCCAACAACGGACGTGGCGAGAACACCACGACCACACCGGTGAAGAAGGCCCGTATTCGAGGTCAGATGTATCCGTACGTGTCGGCTCAGGCGTTCCGCCGGTGGCTGCGCGACACGATGACCGGCATGGGCATGGTCGCCTCCCCGACCGAGCGGGTGGGCAAGGCGCAGGGCAAGGCGCAGAAGGCGAACACGGCGGCCGACCCCATCCGCTATGCCGATGATGGTGCGCCACGAACGCTGATGGAGGTTGTGATGTAGAAGATCGCAAACTTCGGATGCGGTGCTGTACTGGCGATGGAGGCTGGGCCCTCCGGGACCGCCCTGCAGGGGGAGGTCCCAAACCACCGCGA
>NZ_JBDPLS010000029.1:0-41077 GCF_039871515.1 Nonomuraea sp. B1E8
GCTCTTGACACCCCGCTCAGCCCGCCATGTCTCCACGACGAACCGGGGCCTGCTACCGGGCGCTCCGATGCTTACCCGGACGGGACTTTCACCCGCAGGCCTGGACCAGCTTCCAGGACGCAACATGACCACGAGCCTAGACGGGTCGTACCGATGCGGAGACTCCCTCGAAGTCGGCGCTGCGGGCGGTCTCGGCCCACCGCTCGACCTCGTCCAGGCCGCGCCGGTAGGCACGCGAGATACGCTCGACCGCCTCGCGTCCGAGCGGCAGCCGCAGCGGCACCTCGTCGCCGTGGACGAGCGACACGATGATCTCGGCCGCCCGCGCCGGGTCCCCTTCCTGACGGCCGTCGGTCCCGGCCATGTCGGCACGGATGTCGGCGAGCACGTCACGGTAGGTCGCGGACGGCTCGGCGAACTCGAGCACGTCGCCCCCGTTGAAGCCGGTCCTGAACCGGCTGGGCTCGACGAGCATCACGCGGATACCGAACGGTGCCACCTCACCGGCCAGGGCCTCGGACCAGCCCTCGATGGCGAACTTCGACGCGGAGTACGCCGACACCCCGGGGAACGACGTCCGCCCGCCCTGGCTGCTCATCTGCACGATCGTCCCGGTGCCCCGCTCACGCATCGCGGGCAGCGCCGCCCGTACGAGCGCGGCGGGGCCGAAAAGGTGCAGATCCATCAGCTCACGCAACCGCGCGTCGCTGACCTCCTCAACCGCTCCGACCACGGCCCGGCCGGCGTTGTTGACCAGCACGTCGAGCTGACCGAAGCGGTCGAGGGTGTCGCGTACGAGGTCCGGGGCCGCGGCGACGTCCCGGGCGTCGAACTTCGCGACCAGGCAGCTGTCCGGGTGTTCGGCCTCCAGATCGGCCACACTCTCGGGCCGGCGCACCGCCGCGACCACGTGGTCACCAGCCTCGAGCGCCGACTTCGCCAGTGCCCGCCCGAAACCGCGGGACGCGCCGGTGATGATCCAGGTCTGTGTCGTCATGGCGGGGACGTTATGCCTTCGAGCGCGCTCAAACGCAAAAAGACGAGACCACCGAACAGAGGATCGCGCCGTCACCGGGACCGGCAACGCCCGCCATCCGCGACCACTGTCGCAGCCACCCCGCCGACGCCCTTCAGCTACTCGCTTTCACAGCATGAAAACGCTATGGCCCTGCCTTGGAACAGGTGGGCTCGTTAGTGAAACCATATTTGGTTGTCCAAGAGTCGGGTTGTCGCGTGTGGTCACCAATTCGACGGGGGATGGGTGTCCACGTGCGCCCTGCGATGGGCTGGTGCTTCGACGGCTTAGGAGATCCGATGACGCCCCAAGAAACCGATCTGGCTTCTCTGATCGACAGAAGCGGAAACGGCCGGCCCGTCATCCCCTTCGAGGGATATTCGATGGATGACATGAACAACCGGGACCATCAACTCCTGGTCCAGTCTCCCGAGTCCATCTTCTCCATCAACAGAGCAGATATCACCAGGGAAGAGCGGCTTGATGGCGACCGGGTCCGGCTGTGGGTCACGGCAGGGGCCCGTGCCCTACGGGTCAGCCCTTGCGTCGTGAATTCGTCGTCGCCATTCACCGCGGTCAAGGAGTATGCGCCGCCAGTGGCGCCCGAGGGCTCGCCCGGCGCACCGGTACGCGAGGACATGGAGAACATCCCGCCGCCCCCGTCCGTGTACGTTCCGGGCGCACCGACCCCCGCGCGGGTGGCCACGCCGCCGCTGTCCGAGGTCGGGGAGAAATATAACGGCCGCTGCTCCGGAGGCGACACTTACGAGAACAACTGCGCCCATTTTCTCTCGGACGCCTTCATTCGCGCCGGATACACCGAACTGCTGCCGCCCAACGACCACATTGCGGCCCGATGCCCGGCGAAACGCCCGATCCGTGCCCGTAACATGTGGAGCTGGTTCAAGACGAAGGCGGTCAGGACCAGCCGCGTGGTCGAAGAGAACACCGGCTGGTGGGCCGTTTTCCAGATCGACGGCTATTGGGGTGGCCATGTGGTCCTGCTGGACTCCGACAACATGAAATGGTACGGCACCGCATGGCATTCGGATCACAACCAGTACCTGTACCAGTGGTAGTCCGCGGCTGTGCTCGATAGCCGAGAATTCCAGGCCGCGCACAGCGGCTCTTTGCGGCAGCGGTCGTGGCGGCGATATCCGCAGCGTCGCGTTCGGGGCGGTTCTCTCTACGCCGGCCAGGTGATGAGCTGAGGGCTGCGGCCGATGACCGGCCGGGGGATCAACGGCGCAGCCGGTGGCCGGCTCGGCATCGAGGCCGGCTGCCGGCTACAGCGAGGTGGTGGGCGCCGAGTGCCGAAGCCTTACGGTCGTGGAACCGAAGCGCAAATCGCGCTGGCGCTGTAGCCAGGCGCGCCGCGCCCAGTCGTACCGCCCCAGCAGCCGCGCTCCTCTTTTGGCCACCCCGTAGCGCCAGCTCCCAGAGCGTGCGTCGCCCTGCCCTGTGGCCTCCCTACGTTGCAGCTTCTGCGCCCGGAGCACCTCGGGCTCGCGCTCGGTCTGGATGGCGCGGCAGGCAGCGTCGATCGCCGCCGGGTCCACCGGGCCGCCCGCCAGCGGAACGAGATGGTTCGCGGCCACGATCACATCGCGGAGCGCGAGATTGATGCCCTGCGCGCGTACCGGCGACATGGGGTGTGCCGCGTCTCCCAGCAGCAGCACCCCAGGTGCCGACCAGGAGGGCGCATGCCCGACCATCACGTTGAGCCGGATGGGCCCAACCACCTGGTCACGACTGCCCAGCACGTGCTCGGCCAGCCAGCCGGGCGCTGACTGCACGGCGGCGTCGAGCCAGCCGTCTCCGCGGAACTCGGCCATGGCGCCCTTGGGCATGATGAGTCCGCACTGGAGTAGATCATCCCATGAGGTGTAGGCGATGAGGGGATGCCGGCCCCGCCGCACCATGATGTGGAAGTCGCATCGTCCGCGCAGCGACGGCGGCGCCGGAAGTTTGAACCACAGCACGTCGTAGGCCTCGTGCGCCCGGGCCAGCGTCAATCCGCTGCGTGTGCGCACCGACGAGCCGCGCCCGTCGCAGCCGACGACCAGGTCCGCGGGCCATTCCACGGCCGCGTTCCCCTGCTGGGCCCGCACCCCTGCGATCCGGCCCGTCGTGTCCCGCACGACGTCGGTGAAGCGGGTGGCCGGGTGGTAGGTGAAGGCGGGCCTGGTCCGAGCCTGCTCGATGACGCGCTTCAGGAGCTCGGCGGGCGATGCGACGCGGAAGGCCTGCTCGCCGAGCTGGTCGACCGGTTCGGGGATGGTGAACACCTCGTCGCCGTCGATGAAGATGCGCCACGTCTCGACCAGCCGACCGGGAATCTCGGCGAGCAGCGGGCCGAGGCCCATCTGGCCCAGCGCGTCGAGCCCGAGCGGCATGAGGCCTTCGCCGCGGAACACCCCGCCGCTGGACGTCTCCCTCTCCAACAGGCGAGTACGCACTCCGTGCCTGGCCAGCAGCATGGCGAGCGTCGCGCCCGCCGGCCCGGCCCCGACCACCACGACCTCCACGTCGCCTCCCTCTTCCGCCTGGATGACGGGCGTGGCTCGACTTTAAAGCAACTCTGCGTTGCATGCAACGTCGAGTTGCTTTAAGGGCGTCGAGCTGCCTTAATGGGAACGGTATGGAAGGCTCACCCTCACCACGGCGCCGCACCGGCGGCCGCAGCGCCCGCGTCACCCAGGCCGTGCACCGCGCCACGCTCGCCGCCCTCACCGCCAAGGGGCTGGCCGGCTTGTCCATCGAGGACATCGCCGCCAGAGCGGGGGTCAACAAGACGACGATCTACCGCCGTTGGGGCACCCGCGAAGCACTCCTGGCCGACGCCCTCAACGCGGGCACGACACGTCAGATCGCGATCCCCGACACCGGGAGCGTCCGCTCCGACCTGGCGGCGCTCGCCCGGCAGGTGCGCGACACCATCCTGGCACCCACCAACCGGAACCTGATGGTGGCGCTCGCCACGGGCGCCGGCCACGAGACCCTGGCCGACCTGGGCCCGCGCTACTGGGCCGGCCGCTTCGCCGCATCCCGCCCGATCGTCGAACGAGCGATCGCCCGCGGCGAGTTGCCGCCGGACACCGACCCCGACACGCTGATCATCCAGGTCGTCGGACCGCTCTGGTTCAGCGTGTTCGGGCCCGGCCGCGTCCCCGACGACGCCTTCGTCGACAGGTGCGTCGACATCGTCCTCATCGGCACCTCACACCACGCCTGACGGCAGGGTTGGGGTGCGCTTCCCTCGCAGCCGCGGCACCTACGAGCCGGCCCTTGACGTCCCCCCAACCACCAGCCCGTACGCCCACCTGGCTCGCCAGGGCATGTTCGCCGGCCTCGTCGCGCGGACGGCTCCCGCCCTCGGTTGTGTGAACGCGGCTTCCGGGTTCTCCGGCTCGTGATTCCATGATCACCTATGGACGCAGCCGAAACGACCGTACGAAGAAGGTGGCTCAAGCTGCTCGTGCCCCTTCTCGCCATCTTCCTCCTCCTCGGAGCGATGGGCCTGTACCAGCTGATGAACGCCCGAACCTTCCAGCTGGCGGGAGAACTGACCGACCGCGTGACGACCGACGAGAAGGTCGTCGCCCTGACCTTCGACGACGGCCCCGACGAGCACACCCAGGAGATCATCGACGTCCTCGCCGAGCAGCGCGTGCGCGCGACGTTCTTCGTCGTCGGCACCCAGGTCGAGGCACGGCCCCAGGACGCTCGGGCGCTGGTCACCGCGGGCCATCAGCTCGCCAACCACACCTACACCCATCGGCGCATGGTCTTCGTCTCCCCCTCCACTGTGGCGAGTGAGATCGAACGCACCGATGCGGCCATCCGGACGGCGGGGCAGCGCGGCGAGATCCTGTTCCGTCCGCCGACGGGCAAGAAGTTGCTGGTGCTGCCGCTGTATCTGGCCGACAACCGGAGGCGCACGGTGATGTGGGACGTGGAGCCGGACTCCGGCAAGAGCCCGACCGCCACCGAGATCGTCGCGGCTGTACGCGAGCAGACAAGGCCAGGATCGATCATCCTGCTCCACCCCTGGTACGGCAGCGGGCAGAACACTCGCGAGGCCATCAAGGACCTGATCGCCGGCCTCCGTGACCAGGGATACCGATTCGTCACGGTCTCAGAGTTGCTCGCTCTGCAACGGCGCTGACCCGACCATCGCCGATCCCGTCGGGCACGCGGGCGGCAGCGTCCACGAAAGCGGGCCACCGGTCGAAGGCGTCCAAACGAGGAACACCCTCCCCGGCCACAACTGAGGAGGGTGTTCACGAGTGTTGCCGAGCCGTTCAGACAGGCAGCGGAGGTCGTTTCCCGGCAGGCTCGAGACCCGTAGCGTCGGGCCTCAAGCGAGGTCGAGAATCGGGATCAGCTGCTCCTCCTCATATGTCAGATGCGCTTCGAGCTCGTCGACGAGCCGCTCGATCTCGGCCCGTACCTTCAGCGGATCCTCACCGGAGAGGGCCTGCTTCAGCTCTTCCAGGAGCGCGGCGATGCGCTCGTGCTCCTTGGCCAGCCGCTCCAGGGCCGGAGCGAGCGAGGGATGCCGCTCGGCCAGGCCGGGGAACATCATGGTGTCCTCGCCCATGTGGTGATGGTGCAGTCCCTGGCAGACGGTCAGGCAGTTGATGCGCAGTTGCACGCCCAGCCCTGACTGTCCTGAATCGGACAGTTCCTTGCGGATCAGCGCGAGTTCGCGGCGGAAGCCGTCGTGCACCAGCTTGAGGTACGCACCGCCCGACGGTGCGCTGCCCCGGGGCCGACCGACCAGGCGAAGTGCGACGACCGGAATGGTACGCGTCGTCTTGGCCTGGTAGTCGGCCCAGCCGGGGTCGCCTTCCACCGCGCGGGCGAACGCCACGTCACGCTCGGCGCCCTCCAGGACCTCCGCCTCGACGTCGAAGATGAACACGCCGGTCTCCACGGTTGCGCGCGGGTTGGCCTTCAGGTTGTGATACCAGGCCGGGTTGTTCGGCGCTCCCCCGGCGGAGGCGATGACCAGCATGCGCTCACCACCGTCGGGCAGGTAGCCGAGCGGAGTCGTGTGCGGCTTGCCCGAGCGGGCGCCCGTGGTGGTGAGCAGGAGCAGTCTCGCTCCCTCGAAATAGCCGCCGACCTGGCCGTTGTTGGCGCGAAACTCGCCGATGACCTGCTTGTTGAAATCCATTCTTCTCCATGGGTGGTTTCTGCCGTGCCGTACTGAAGGGAGAAGAAGATGGCGGGCCGCGGGCCCGCCCGGCGATCAAGCGTCAGCCGGGCTGCTCTCTGGTGCGTGGCCCAAGGCCGACCCGGCAGTCACGCAGGTCACCGTACTACACGCGATGACAACGTGGACAGCGGGAGTGCAGGGCATCCGGTCGGGCAGTAGCGGGGCTCGGACGGTACGGCGCTGTGCTAGGTTTTTTCTCAGTCAGCCAACTAACTCAGAAGTGAGAATCCTCATGATCGTTGTCACAGGAGCCACCGGAAATGTCGGCCGCACGCTGGTCCGGATCCTCGCCGAGCAGGGCCACGAGGTGACCGCCGCCTCCCGCCGCATCACCGATGGCGACGTGCCGCCCGGCGTCCGCGCGGTCCCCGCCGACCTCTCCCAGCCGTCCGCCGACATGCCCTCCGCGGCGGATGCGGCCTTCCTGCTCGTCGGCGGGGACCTGATGATGGCCGGCGACCCCGCTCGGGTCGTCGCCCCGTTCGCGGGTTACGGAAAGATCGTCCTGCTCTCTTCCCAGGGTGTGGCCACCCGCCCGGACTCCTTGTCCCACAGGCAGGCCTTCGCCGCCTTCGAACAGGTCGTCATGGATTCCGGCACCGACTGGACCGTCCTGCGACCTGGCGGCTTTGCCTCCAACGCCTACGCCTGGGCCTCGTCCATCAAGGCAACCCGCACGATCGCCGCGCCCTTCGGCGAGGTCGGCCTCCCCGTCATCGACCCCGACGACATCGCCGCCGTGGCCGCCGCCACCCTGACTCGACCGGGCCACGCGAAGGCGATCTACGAACTGACCGGCCCCATGCCGACCACCCCACGCCAGCGCGCGGCCGCCATCGGGGACGCCATCGGCGAGCCCGTCACGTTCATCGACCAGACCCGGGAAGAGGCCCACGCCCAGATGCTCACGTTCATGCCCGCCCCGGTGGCCGACACCACCCTCGACATCCTCGGCACCCCTACCGTCCGCGAACGGACCGTCAGCCCCGATGTCCAGAAGATCCTCGGCCGTGCTCCCGCCCCCTTCGCCGACTGGGCCAGGCGCAACGCCGCAGCCTTCCGCTGATGCCTGGCCCTGTGGTCAGGAGCAGGAACCCCTGACGGGGATGAGCCCGCGCTCCGTACGCTGATCCGCATGGCATCTCTGCGAACAGCGCATGTGACGTCGGCGCTGGAGACGACTCTCACCGCCCTGAGCGCGGCGGGAGCCGACCCGATGTACCGCGTGGGCGGCACGAGCGCCGCTCTGCTGCAAGGAGTCCGGCTCCCTGTCGGAGACGTCGACCTGCTGGCGGCCCGGCGCGAGGACGTGGACACGTTCGCCGCCGCCCTCTCGTCCTTTCCCTGCCTGTACGCCCCATCGTGGCTGCCCGAGAGTTCGCAGTATTTCACCAGGCACGACGTGAACGGGGTCCACGTGGAGATCAGCACGGTCGAACGGGAGACCGGCTCCGACGGGATGGAGTGCATCGGCCGCGGCCCGTGGGAGCACTACGTCCTGATCGCTTGTGGCGCGTACCGAGTGCCCGTGGTGCGGCTGGAACTGCGGTTGGCGACGGAGCTCCTGCGCGACCGCCCTGATCGGTACGAACCCCTCCTCGATCACCTGGCGGCGCACTCGTTCGACGCCGAACTGCTGGGAAGGGCCATGGACGCTCACGACCTCCCACCGGAACGCCGGCATCTCGTCAACGCCCGCCTCCCCGGCCTGTCCCGAAGCTGACTCCAGAGTCGCGGAGCCGGTTCAGCGGACTCGGTCGTAGACCAGGGCCAGCACGCCGAGATCGCCGGCCTCCTGGTAGGTGAGCTGCCACTTCGACGGCGGGAGGCCGTCGTCGAACAGCCGCAGTCCGCCTCCGGCGATCTCCGGGATGAGGATGAGGTACATCCGGTCGAGCAGGTCGGCCGACAGCAGCGCCTTGGTGACGCTGGGGCTGGTGTTGACGAGGATGTCGCCCTCGCCGTCGGCCTTGAGCTCGGAGACGAGATCGGCGGCGGGGGCGTTCACCACGCGGGTCCGTTCCCACGGCGCCTCGGTCAGGGTGCTCGACAAGACCACCTTCTCGGTGTCGACCAGCCACTTGGCATAGCCGCGGTCGCGCGGATCGGCGTTGTCGTCGACGGCGACCGGCGGCCAGTACCCCATGAACCCTTCGGCGAGGACCCGGCCGAGTACGGCGGTAGTCGCGTTCTCCCGCATACGGGTCATCTGGTCGCGCGCCACGTCGGTGGTCGCGTACGAGGCGAACGCGGCGAAGTCGGTGGGCCCGCCGGCGCCGTGGTAGCGTCCGTCGAGGCTGATGATCAGGTTGGCGGTAACTTTGCGGCCGGCGGTCTGCTCGGTCATATCGTGCTCCTTGTGTCGCTGTCGTGCTCGTTGCCGTCGGTGTTGTGGGGATCTGCGGCGAGGGCCGCCGCGAGTCGGTCGAGGCTCTGGCCGAAGCCGATCTCGATGCCGGCGATGAAGTCCGCCGAGTCGGTGGTGCTATCGGTGATCCGGCAATGGACCTCCAGGTCGGCACCGGTTTCGGTGTGCCGGAGGTCGAAGTCGAGGTGGCCGGTGAAGGCGAGGCCGCCGTCGGGTAGCAAGGGGGAGAGCCGGTAGGCCAGGTGCTCGCCGGGGCGTACGTCGTCGACGACACCCTGTGCGCGTCCGACGACCAGCTCGGAGTCGTCGAGATCCTCGGCATCGCGATATTCCAGGACGATCCGCCCGCCCGGTCGCGCCTCGAACACGAACTCCGAGACGCGCAGGCCGTCGGGCGCCCACCAGCGAGCGAGTGGCGATGCGTCGGTCAGGTGGCGCCAGATCCGCTCGGGGCGTCCTGTCAGAGAGCGGCGGAAGCGGAACGAGCGGCCGTCGGCCCATCCCGGCGCCCGTGCGGCCTGCCGCTCGGCGTGGAGGCTTTCCCCGTAACGGTCATACGTCTCGCGTGGGCCTCCGCCCCGGTCCGCGGTGTCCGCGAGCCGATGCAGCACAGCCGCCAGATCCCGCAGGGCGCCGGGCTGGAGCGCGTACACACGACGCTGGCCGGTGCGCTGAGAGACGACGACACCTGCACGTTCAAGGGTCTGCAGGTGCTTGGTCGTCTGTGGCTGACGCGCCTCGGCGAGTTGGGCCAGGACGCCGACCGACCTGGGCCGCTCGGCCAGCAAAGTCACGAGCCGCCAGCGGGCCGGGTCGGCCAGTGCGGCGAGGAGTACCTCCATGGAGAGAAGTATTCTCCCCAAAGAATATTCGTGTCAAGGAATATCAAGCACCGACACAATGATCGTTTCCAGCTGTTCCTGTTAGCTAGATGAGTGGCGAAGTCACCCGCAGTGACCACTCACCTTCAAACAAGTTCGCGTCGATCCAGGCGATCACCGGCCGGCCGGTCTCGTCGAGGGACATGGCCGGCCGCGCAGGGGAATACCTGGCCTTGGCGATCCTCGTGGCTCGGCAGGCAGCGCCCCGGCAGGAATGGACGACCAGGTGCCTGTCGACGAACGTCGCCACCAACACCTGGTCGCCGGAGAGCACCAGGCCGGGAGGGGCTTGGTAACGATCGCCGGCGAGCGTGGCGCTCTCCGCCCCGGAACAGGCACGGTCCTGGCAGTCGAGCAGCTTGATCACGTCGGCTCTCGGGTCCCCGTAGGCGATCACCGACCGCCCGTCCCGCCGTACGGCGAGGGACAGGCCGCGCATACCGGCCTCGCCTACCTCGTCTGCCGGGACCGGTGGCCCCGGCGTGGTCACTGTCGCCGATGCGCAGTCCGAACGGCCTCACGAAAGGACCGTGGTCGTCGCCTGCCTCATCCACCGGGGACAACCCGGCCACGTGGTCGGAGACCTCCACCCACCCCAGCGGGTTCACCGCTGCGAAGGAGCCGGTCAGCAGGCCGGGCAGCACGAGCACGGCGAGCACCGCTGCCCTCCGGGTACGCGGTCCGTCCTGCTCCGGTAACCGGTCGACGATGGCGCGCAGTTCGGGACGGCTCACCCCGTGCCACTGGTTCGCGATGCGGTTCAGGAAGACCACAGCGAGGACGGCGGCCTGGAGCGCGGCCAGCAGGACCGCGGTGACCGAGCTCATCGAGATGTCCACCGGATAAGGCAGTCGGTCGGCGACCCAGCCGAAGCCGCTGGAGGCCAGGCCGGGCACGATGATCACGCTGATCGCCAGCAGGATCGGCGAGGTGACCCTCATCGTCTCGACGAGGCGATAGCCCCGCCTCAGCGCCCCGAATGGCCCGAGCCCCTCCATGACGAAGGCGGGCATTGCCAGCAGGGTGGGCATCAGAACCAGCCCGATGACCACCGTCGCCGCGATTCCCACCCACGGGTTGAGGAACACGATCAGCGCCATCCCGACAGCCAGTGTCAGTGCCAGGAACGCCAACTGGATGAAGGCGAGCGCGGTGAGCCCGCGCGCCCGCCGTACTGCCGCCCGGAGCGCGAACCGCCAGTGCACCGGCCGACCCAGCGCCCGGCCCGCGGCTATGAGCATGGTCGCGGCCCCGGCGACCGCGGCGGCGGGCACGCTGACCAGCAGCAGCCCACCGAGCCAGGCGAACAGCGGCATACTCGCATCCCCGACCAAGTCGATCCGCCCGTTGACCACCAGGAGGTGGTCGGCGGCCACGATCGGCAACGTCGCCGCCGCCAGCAGGCCGATCGGGGTCAACATCACCGTCGTGGGCACCATCAGTGTGAGCAGGTGGCGTAAGGCGAGCGTGCATACGATTCTCAACGCCGACGTTCGGGCCAGCGCGGTCGTCATCCGTTCCGCCCAGACGTCTTCGCCAGAATCGCCGTCCGCCACCGTGCCCCCGTCATCGGCGAGCTCGGAACCCCCCGCCGCACGGGCATTTCCTGTCATACGGGAAATCCAACCATGTCCGCTTTCCTATTACCGAAAAGGGAATGAGGTCGCATTCCCATGGCGGACGCCGTTCCAGAGCGCTGAGCGGGACCGGACGCTGGCGCAGTTGTAAAACCTTTGATGAGAAGCATTTGTTCTGATCGCTTAATCTGGTGTTCGAGCTGGTCAACTGAGCTCTCAGCGTGCATTGACGTGCACGACTGCGCCGTGTGAAGCATCTCGGATGTCACTCGCTCTGCCACTCGATCCCTTGATCGGTGGTGGGTCAGGACTCCCAGATCTCGCGGAACGATGGCCACCAGTGAGGCAACTCATCCCGGCGCACGCCGTGAGGCGGGAATCGCTCGATGGCAATGCATGCCGGGTTCACCTGGCGTTCCAGATAGGCGGCCAACTTGTGGTGGCCGTCGAGCAGGAACCAACCGGGGAACTCACTGTGGCGGATCGCCACTGTGAGCGGACGGCGGCCTTCGATGATGCGGCGGCGGTACTCCAGAGCGGTCGCCGGCGTAGGGGGAGGCCAGCGGTGCGTGGGAACGATCACGTCGCGATCCCATTCGTCCGGGTAGTCTGGCCACCAGCGCTCGTCGCCCGGTTCGACCTCGATGACGATGGGCCATGCCAGCTCGGTGGTCCGTAGCTGGTACTCTCCCGGCTCCAGCAGTGCGAGGAGCGGTGCCAGCGGCTCGGAGAGCCGCTCGACCGGGCTGGGGTCGGCGAGCCAGTCGCGCATACGGGTCCATTCGGCAACCGGAGCCCACTCGGAGACGAGGTGTGGATCCCCGTCGCGCGGCCAGGGCGTGTGGCGGGTGACGAGGCGCCCGATGCTGCCGCTGAAGTCGCCGGTGTCGGCTGCCACCGGCTCCCCCGAGATGAACAGTACGGCTCCGGCAGGATCGCCGCGAACGGAGATGACATTGAGGCCGCCAGTCACCGTGACGGTTTCGACGTGCCTGCTTTTCTTGTCGCGTCTGCGGGTCACTATTTACACCGGTCGCCCTTGTTCCTCGATTGTTTAGTGCTCACGTGGCGGTACCTGTCAAGGTCTCTAAGATGAGTACCGTCGTAACAATGGCACTCGAACCAGAATTCACATTTTGACCGGTTCCGGTTGTTTCAAGGTCGAGCCAACCCGGGCAACAGCCGGAGCGCGCCCTGATAGCCGCTCACAGCGTGCACGGGGCCGGAGCGGGAATCACGGAGAGCAGGCCAAGCGTTGATCCCGGCGGCGCGCACGACGCGGGCGCGGTCGTCGGCGATGAGACGGTCGGGGGACGAGGGTGCCAGTTGGATGCCGCGGTGGCCGGAGCCGAGCCGAGAACGGACAAGGCCAGGCCGGCGGCTGCGACGATGGCCGTCTTCTGCAGAAATCTCACTACCGTTTCGCTCCCAAGACGGGGCTCGTTGCTTCGAACGTCACGGTAGTGACCGTTGGTATGTTTGAGGTATGTGCGGATCTCTCAGCCGGGGATCGCCAGGTGCGCGCCCGGCTGAGTGGCAACGCTGGACATCTACCGCTCTCTCGGCGTCATCCACCAGCGCATCGAAGAGGCCCTCAAGCCAGCCGGCAGCGAGCCCGAACCGCCTCGCCTGACCTTCTGCGCCATGCTCGTGCGCGCTACTTCGCCACCGGCCTCTCCAACGCCTCCCTCTTGCGCGTCCACCTGTCCGACGCGCCCTGACCCACCTCCGGATGTGATCCGAGCCACACCTTGTCACAAGCTTTCTTCGCCCGGCGACTTGTGTGCGAACCGCGAACGAACGGAGCAAAGACCATGACCAAGCACACCGGCGGCCGAACGGAAGTCATCGTGATCGGCGGTGGATACGCCGGAGTCCTCGCGGCCAACCGCCTGACCCGCCGCGACGACGTGGCTGTCACCCTCGTCAACCCGCGCCCGGCCTTCGTCGAGCGGATCCGCCTGCACCAACTGGTGGTGGGGTCCGACGACGCGGTCGTCGACTACAAGGACGTCCTGAGCGAACGCGTCAAGCTCGTGGTCGACGCCGCGACCGGGATCGACCGGGAGGCGCGCACCGTCTCGCTGGCCAGCGGCGGCACGGCCCAGTACGACCACCTGATCTACGCGGTGGGCAGCCGCAGCGGCGCACCGGAGGTGCCCGGCGCGGACAGGTTCGCCTACCCGATCGCAACCCTGGAGGAGGCCGAGCGGCTGCGCCAGGCCGTGACCGCCGCGCCCGCCGCCGCGGCGCTGACGGTCGTCGGCGGCGGCGCCACCGGCATCGAGACCGCGGCCGAACTCGCCGAGGCGGGCCGTACCGTCACCCTCGTGTGTGGAGGACAGCTCGGCCCCTACCTCCACCCGAACGGCCGCCGCTTCGTCGCCAAGCGGCTGGCGGCCCTCGGCGTGACCGTCCTCGAAGGCCCCGGCACCAAAGCAGCGTCCGTGACGGCGGACGCCGTGCACCTCGCCGACGGCCGCGAGGTGCGCGGCCACCTGACCATCTGGACCGCCGGCTTCGGCGTTCCAGACCTGGCCGCCCGCAGCGGCCTCTGCACCGACGAGGCGGGCCGCCTCCTCACCGACGAGACCCTGACCAGCATCGACGACGACCGCATCGTCGCCGCCGGGGACGCGGCCTCGCCTTCGGGCCTCGCTTACCGGATGGGCTGCCAATCCGCCGTCCAGCTCGGCCCGCACGCCGCCGACGCCGTGCTTCGCCGGATCGAGGGGGGACGGCCCGAACCCATCAGCGTCGCCTTCGCCGGGCTGTGCGTCAGCCTCGGCCGCGGCGCCGGCATCTTCCAGTTCGCGCGCAAGGACGACACCGCCATCCGGTTCTACGTCGGCGGCCGCCCGGGCGCGCGCCTGAAGGAGTTCGTGGTCTCCCACACCGTCAAGCAGCTCTCCGCTGAGGCGCACAAGCCCGGCGCACGCGTCCTGAAGGCCAAGGACGACACCCGGCAGCAGCGCGTCCAAGCCACGCGCGCGAGCCGGTCCGCGCACGTGTCGTAGCTCCCTGGAGCGCAGGCGGCCCAAGCACCATGGAAGGATTCGAAGATGCAAGACCACGCCGCTGACCCGGCGACCGAGGCCTTCATCGCCCACCGCAACCTGCTGTTCACCGTTGCCTACGAGATCCTCGGCTCGGCGGCCGACGCCGAGGACGTCCTGCAGGAGACCTGGCTGCACTGGGTAGAGGTCGATATGGCACAGGTCCGCGACCAGCGCGCGCTCCTCGTGCGCGTCACGACCCGGCGGGCGCTCGACCGGCTGCGGGCCCTGCGGCGCCGCAAAGAGGCCTACATTGGCCCCTGGCTGCCCGAGCCGCTTCTCACCGCGCCGGACGTCGCCGAGCACGCCGAGCTCGCCGAGAGCATGTCCATGGCCATGATGCTCGTCCTGGAGACCCTTTCGCCCACCGAACGGGCCGTCTTCGTCCTGCGTGAGGTCTTCGACGTCGGCTACGACGAGATCGCTGAGGCGGTCGGCAAGACCCCCGCCGCAGTTCGCCAGATCGCCCACCGCTCCCGCAAACACGTCGACGCCCGCCGCCCTCGCGAAGTGATCTCCTCGCGTCAGGCCCAGGCCGCCCTCGCATCGTTCCAGCACGCCGTGGAGACCGGCGACCTGCAGGGCCTGCTCGACGTGCTCGCCCCCGACGTCGTCCTGATCAGCGACGGCGGCGGCGTCAGGAGCGCCGCGCTGCGACCCGTCACGGGCCTGGCAAAGGTGGGCCGTCTCCTCCTGGCCGCCCTCCGTGACAAGGAAGGCGCGCTCACCGGCGAGCCCACCACCATCAACAACGATCCGGCGCTCCTCCTACGCGTCGACGGCGAGATCGACAGCGTCATGGCGATCCGTGTTGAGGAGGGCCTCGTCACCGGCATCTACTTCGTCCGCAATCCCGCCAAGCTCACCCACATCGCCGCCGCCACACCGCTCACCCTGAGCTGACCCGGAACCGCCGCGGCCCTCGCCCAAGACAGGAACGGGGGCCACCATCCTGGTCGCGCTGCTCGTCACCGTCGCAGCGAAGCGAGGACGAACGATCTTGACGCGGGACGAACCGCGGCAATCGTCGCAGCGTCGAGGAAGAGCCCCAACGACCAGCCAGGAGCCCATCGCGAGCCTGCTCGAACGCACCCTCGCCAGGGCCCTCACAGAGATCGTTATCGGGCTTGATCTCAGCGAAGACGATGCCATCGCGCCGGAGGCCGCGATGAAGGTGCTCCAGCCGTTGACCACTCTCCTGCAGGACCTGTCCGAGCAGTGACCTATGCGACCCGCCAGCCATAGATGGCGGCAAGAAGGGGAGTCAACCAGGTCTGTCGCAGCGAGAAAGGAGGTTGCTATCAATAATCTGTTGACAACTTATCGTTGAAGGCATGTGCTATTGATATGGACATCGACACCTCTCGTGATCGCCACAGGCGTCACGTCGCCGCGCACGCGGCCCGCGCCCGACTGATCGACCGTTTCGGCACTGACGAACACCGGAGCCAGCAGGCGGAGTTTCCAATCGGCCCCCGAGTGCCCGCCACGGAGCTGCTGCGGTTGGTCCTCGACGCCTCCCGTGGCACCGACACCAGCGTCCCCGAGGTCAGGCAGGAAGACTTGACGGACGCGCTCCAGATGGTGGTCCCCATCCGGCGCAGCATCGACAGCATGGAGTACAACACCATCGCTGCCGCCCGCAAGGCAGGACTGACCTGGCGGCAGCTCGCCGACGCCCTCGCCCTCGAAAGCCCTCAAGCTGCTCAGCAGCGCTTCCAACGCCTTGGCGACCGGCTCAACGACACCACCATCGGCGAGAACACCCGTTCCTGGCCGACGGACGGCTTGTGACCAGTTCCGTCGCACCAGGCGTGGCGAGGACGATCGACACGAGGTGACTGCCTTGCCCGCGTCGCCCCAAGACGCGGGCAAGGCAGTCTGCGGCGTTAGGCGGGCGGGTCGTCCGAGCCGCGTCGGCTGGCAGACAGGTCAGGCTTGTCATCGGTCCAGCGGGCTTTCTTGATCGCCACGAAGACACGGGCTTCCTTGATGGTCGTCACGAACGCCAGCGGCTCCCCCGTGGCCGTGTTCATGATGAGCCGGCCCTCCCCATTGCTATGCGGGAGGCTGACGGCCTGGCCGGTACGGCCCAGCGGGTCAGTGACCTCGCCCTCTGCCTTCACACCGGGCAGCGAGGCGAGCATGCGAAACGCCGCCGCCCGCACATTGGGCGGAGCGGGAAGATCCATGATGATGTGCACGCCGGCCTGGTAGAGCTCGGCGTTCACGTCCACGTGCGCGTATTCCGCGCCCCACTGCTTAGCGATGACCGTCTTCAGGTATTCCCTCAGGCCGTCGGGGGTCGTCGGCAGTTCGCTCAGCGCGGCCCGCGTCATGGGCTTGCGCACCGACGAGTCGGCGCTCGGCACCACCCGCGGCGGCATCCGCGTCCAGCCCGTGGCCAGCAAGAAGGCCAACCGCGCCGACGTACGCGTCATCGAAACCGACCCGCACGCCGACGCCATCGCCTGGCCAGGACCCTCCATCACCTCCATCACCCAACCCGCCAAGCTAGGGCTGTTCGAGGACGGCAGCCCAGTCCGCGTCCCCCTGCTCCGCCGACATGCGCTGTTCGCCGGCATGTCCGGGGCAGGCAAGTCCGGAGGCGTCAACGTCCTGCTCGGCGACCTGACCGCCTGCCAGGACGTGATCCTGTGGGCCGTCGACCTCAAACGCGGCATGGAACTGCTCCCATGGGCGTCCTGCATCGACCGGATCGCCACCACCCCGCAGGAGGCAGAGGCTCTGCTCGCCGACGCCGTGGTCATCCTCGACGGCCGCGCCGACGACCTCACCACACGCGGCGAACGCGTCTGGGAGCCCTCACCCGAGCGGCCCGCGCTGGTCATCGTCATCGACGAGTACGCCGAACTGGCCAGCGAGGCACCACGCGCCATCGACCACGCCGACTCGATCGCCCGGCGCGGCCGCGCGCCGGCGGTCAACCTGATCGCCGCCACGCAACGCCCCTCCAAGGACGCGATGGGCAAGAGCGCGGTCCGCTCCCAGATGGACGTCCGGCTGTGCTTCCGCGTCCGGGAAGCCCGCGACGGAGACCTCATCCTGGGACAGGGCATGGTCAAGACCGGATGGCACCCGCACAAACTCGACGCCCCCGGCAAGTTCCTGATCAGCTCCCCAGAACACGACATCCCCCGCCGCGCCCGCACGTACCTCCTCGATGACGAGGGCGTACAGGCCACCGCCGAACAGCACGCCGACCACCGCCCACCCCTCGACGAGGTGTCCGCCCAAGCCCTCAAACGCGCGGCAGAGACGCCCTCCCCACCACCACAGCCCACCATCCGCCCCTCACCCCGGCACGCCCGCGACAACCCCGCACGAGCCGCTGAAGAGGCCCTCACCGCCACCCTGAGGCAAGCTCCGTCCGACGGGGTGAGCATCGGCGACCTCATGCGCGCAACCGGCATGCGCCGAACCTGGGTCTACCAACGCCTCCAAGAGCTGAGCCGCACGCGCCAGGCCGAACAAGTCTCACGGGGACGCTGGAGAGCCCTCCCAGAGGTACACGATCCGTAATCGTCCGCATCCGCCGTCCGCGTCCGTCCGCGCGTCTGCGCGTGTAGAGGCAGCGACAGGCGCGGACGGACGAACCGGCGGACGATCACCATCCGTAACCGGCGACCGTGCGCGGGACCCCGCGCCGGAAGGGAGCCGCACACCCCAACGACCGAGAGGGGGGATGCACATGCAGGCATACACCGTCGAACAAGTCGCGGAGATGCTGAGCGTCGGACGTGACAAGGTCTACTTCCTTCTCCGTACCGGACAGCTCAACAGCATCAAGATCGGCAAGCTTCGCCGGATCACCGACCGGCATCTTGCCGAGTTCGTTTCCTCGCTGGAATCGATGGACGAGGCGTAGAGCGGCGTGCTACAACGTTCTACAAGGCCGGTTGTCCGAAACCGCCGCACAACCGGCCGGCGCCTCTTGATAACTGCATGACACAGGAAGGAAGCCGTCAATGACGAGCGACCGAACGACCCTGCCTCCCGTACGTGTGGACACGGAACTGAAAGACCGTCTCCGCAGGTACGCCGAGTCACAGGAACGAGATGTGTCGTGGGTGATCAGGAAGGCGATCGAGGAGTACCTCAACCGTCACGAGAAGGGGTGATCCCTTGGCCAAGATCCTGATCGGCAAGTACGAAGCGACCATCTACCCCGAGGGAGACGGCTTCACCGGAGCCATCTCCCTCGGGTTCGGCCCCGACGGCAAGCGCCAGCGCCTCAAGCGCAAGGCCAAGACCAAGACCGCCGTCAGGGACAAGCTGATCAAGGCCGTCAAGGCTCTTGAGTCCGGCGTCACCGCGTCGGAGACCTACACCGTGCGCGATGCCGTCAACGACTGGCTCAGCAAAGGTCTCAAGGGCCGATCCGGGAGCACCGTCACCAAGCTGCGCATCCTCGCGGAGACGCACGTTATCCCCAGGCTGGGGAAGATGAAGCTCCAGCAGCTACGCGCGGATCACGTGGACGAGTGGCTTGACGCGCTCGCGAAAGAGCTGGCCACCACCACCCTTCGAGAGGTTCACAGCGTCTTGAAGAGGGCCATCCGGCAAGCTCAGGCACGCGACATGGTGCTCAGGAACGTTGCGGAGCTGGTCACCACGCCCAAGGGCACGGACGGACGACCGAGCAAGGCGCTCACCCGGCAACAAGCCGAAGTGGTGCTCGAAGCAGTCAAGTCGTCCGAACTTCACGCCTACGTGGTGCTCAGCCTCACTACAGGTGTCCGAACCGAAGAGGCTCGGGCACTGTGCTGGGATCACGTCGTGGCGTGGGTTCCCAAGCTCAAGTCCTGGCACCCGGTGACCGAGGCAGGGTTCAAGCACACGAAGTTCGCCATCTACGTATGGCGAGCCGACCGCGAAGGAGGAGACACCAAGACCCGGAAGTCCCGGCGCACGCTCGAACTGCCCAAGCTGGCAGCTCAGGCACTCCAGCGACACCATGTCAGCCAAGTCGCTCGCAAGCTCCAGACCGGCGAGGCATGGCAAGATCACAACCTGGTGTTCTGTACGAGCGTCGGCACCCCGCTGGACGCGTCCAACGTTCGACGGGCGTTCCGCAAGATCACCAAAGAGGCGGGGCTCGAAACCGCGTGGAGCCCCCGCGAACTACGTCACTCGTTCGTCTCCATCATGAGTGATCAAGGCGTACCCATCGAGACCATCGCCGATCTCGTCGGGCACGCGGGCACCAGCGTCACGGAAGCGGTCTACCGGCACCAGCTACGGCCGGTGATCACTAAAGGTGCTCAAACGATGAACACCATCTTCGGCGACAGCCGACACGGGTAGAGAATCCGAGTGAGATGGCTCCCCGATTGGCTCCCATTGACTTCCAGACATGAGAAAAGGGCCTCTGGATTGCTCCAAAGACCCTTCTCACCTGCATCTTCCTGGTGGAGATGAGGGGATTCGAACCCCTGACCCCTTCGATGCGAACGAAGTGCGCTACCGGACTGCGCTACATCCCCAAGGACTCGACCAGATTAGCAAACTCCGGAGGGTCCTCGCGCCACCGTTTCAGTCGCCCACCGCTCGCTTGGGCGGCTCGGCGTACTGATCGAACAGCACATCCGAGTGATGCGAGGCGAAATCGATGATTTCGGCCTCCGCCTCCTCGACGACCCGCCGCTGCTCACGTGCCCGCCGCTGCCGCTCAGCGCGCGCCTGACGGGCACGTTCGCGCCGTTCCCTGTCGACCTGTACGGCGATGCGGAGAAAGGCCATGTACGCCAGCATGATGACGACGGAGGGGGCGACCCCCCACCATGGGATCATCTTGACCGCTGCCGTGACGACCGAGGCCAGCACCAGCAGGGCGGTGAAGAAGAGGAGGCGGCGCCGGCGGGCCACGATGATGGCGCGGCGGCGGAGCCGGAACTGGCGGACGTCGACCTTCTCGACCTCCATCGGCACGCCGTCGTCCTCGTCGGCGTCGGAGGGGTCGAGGTTGTCGAGGTCGGGCAGCTGGTGTTCGCCGGTGTAGTGCTCTTCGAGTTCGGCGAGTTCGGCCAGGTTGGTCTTGTCCCTGCGCAGCCACATCGGGATCAGGACGCAGAGCCACATCACGACGATGGCGAGGTAGAGGAGGATGCTCATGGGCACCTCCGGGCAGCATGAAGACGCGAGTGTGCTGGTTGCGTCTTCAATGTGCTCACGTCACGCACCGTAAGACCGCGTGTCACTAATTGACGAGCATTCGGTGCGGTGTGTCGCGAGATCGTCAAACCTCTTCGACGGGAGAACCGCCGTGAGTGGCCGACTCGCGTGCACGACGCCACTGCACGAGAAGGCCGCCAGGAACGTCCTCGACGGTCAACGCGTAACAGATGTGGTCGCGCCAGGCTCCATCGATGTGGAGTTGGCGCCGCCGAATGCCTTCTTCCCGGAATCCGAGCTTCTCAACCACCCTGCGGCTGGCTTGGTTCTCGGGGCGGATGTTCGCCTCCAGCCGGTGCAGGCCGGTGGTGAAGAAACAGTGGTCGACGGCCATGGCCAGTGCGGTGGGGGTGATGCCCTTGCCGGCCAGCCCGCCGTCGATCCAGTAGCCGACCTGGGCGGAGCGGGCGGATCCCCAGACGATCGCGCCGACGGTGAGCTGCCCCGCGAAGCGCCCGTCGTACGTGACCACCCAGGGCAGCGCGAGCCCCTGCCTGGCCTCGCGGCGCAGGGTGCCGACCATGGAGATGTAGGGGCCGAGACCGGTCCTGAACAGCGGCGTCTCCGGGTTGCTCGGCTCCCACGGACGCAGCCAGTCGGCATTGCGCAGCCGGGTCTCGCGCCACATGCGCACGTCGCCCAGCCGCAGCGGCCGCAAGCCGACCGGACCTTCCCTGAGAGTTGCCGGCCAGCCACGAAGTCGATCCACGCTCTCATCATCCCCCTATCGGACATGATGTCGCCACGGGGTCAGCGCTCGAGGATGCGGATCGTGGTCAGCGCGGGTGATCGCCGCCATGGATCTGATCGACCGCGTGCCGCAGAATCGGCGCGAGTACGGCGATGCCGTCGCGTACGCCGCCGGAAGATCCCGGCAAATTCACGATCAAGGTTTTGCCCGCCTGTCCGGCCAATCCCCGAGATAGTACGGAAGTAGGCACCTTTTCGCGATTTGCCTGGCGAATGGCCTCGGCTATCCCCGGAACCTCCCGGGTGATCACCCTGGCCGTCATTTCGGGCGTCAGGTCGAGCGGCGTCAGACCGGTGCCGCCGGTCGTGACGATGACGTCGAAGCCTTCCGCCACGCCGTCGCGCAGCGCCCGCTCGACCGCCTCGCCGTCGGGCACCAGCACGGGACCCTCGACGGTCTCGCAGCCGGCCTCGCCGCGCAGCAGGTCGACCAGGATGGGGCCGGATTTATCGGCATAAACCCCGGACGACGCCCGGTTCGACACCGTGATCACGAGAGCCCGCATCACGCCGGATCCCGGGTCCAGCGGCCGGTCTTCCCGCCCAGCTTCTCCTCCACCCGCACGTCGGTGATCACCGCGCCCGGATCGACGGCCTTGACCATGTCGATCAGCGCCAGCGCGGCCACCGAGACCGCCGTCAACGCCTCCATCTCCACCCCGGTGCGGTCGGCCGTCTTGACCCGGCCCGTGATCGCCACGCCCCAGTCTTCGACCTCCAGCGTGACCTTCACGCCGTGCAGCGCGATCGGATGGCAGAGCGGGATCAGGTCGGGGGTGCGTTTCGCCCCCATGATGCCCGCGATCCTGGCCACGCCCAGCGCGTCGCCTTTGGGCATCTCGCCCGACCGCAGCAGCGCCACCGTCTCGGCCGTCAGCAGCACCCGGCCGCTCGCCGTGGCGGTGCGGGCCGAGACGTCCTTGGCGGAGACATCGACCATGCGGGCGGCGCCGGTCTCGTCGATGTGGGTCAGCTCGCTCACAGCTTGATCACCTCCACCGTGGCGCCCGCAGCCACCTCGGTGACCTCCTCGGGAACCACGATCAGCGCGTCAGCCGCCGCCAGGGCGGCAAGTTGGTGGGAGCCCTGCCCGTGCACCGGCCTCACCGTGCCGTCGGGCGCGAGCACGCCACGCAGGAACGACCTCCGCCCGGACGGCGAACGCAAGGGACCCGCGGCCCTGGCGGTCACGAGCTCCGGCATGCCGCTGGGCAGGCCGCGCATCTTGTCGAGCGCCGGGCGTACGAACAGCACGAAAGACACGAAGGACGACACCGGATTGCCGGGCAGAGCGAAGATCGGCACCTGGTCGTCCCCCAGGACGCCGAACCCCTGCGGCATCCCCGGCTGCATGGCCACCTTCTCGAACCGGACCGTCCCCAGCGGCGACAGGGCCTCCTTGACCGGTTCGTACGCCCCCATCGAGACCCCGCCGCTCGTGATGATCGCGTCGGCGCGCATGAGGTGGGTGTCGAGCCGGTCGAGCAGCTCGGCCGGATCGTCGGCGACCGAGCCCGCGCGGTAGCCTTCGGCGCCCGACTCGCGCACGGCCGCCGTCAGGGTGTAGCTGTTGGACTCCCAGATCTGCCCGGGGGCCAGCGGCGATCCCGGCTCGGCCAGCTCGGCGCCCGTGGAGAGGACCACGACCCTGGGCCGCGGCCGCGCCAGGACCCGGCGCCGCCCCGCCCCGGCGATGATGCCGAGCTGCGCGGGACGGATCACGGTGCCCGCCTTGAGCACCACGTCGCCCGCCTGGACGTCCTCCCCCGCCCGCCGGATCGCGTTACCGGCCTCGGCGCGGCGGTCGATGCGCACGGAGACGGTGCCGCCGTCCGTCCATTCGACCGGCACCACGGTGTCGGCCCCCGCGGGCAGCGGCGCCCCGGTCATGATGCGTACGGCATGGCCGGGCCCGACGGCCCGCAGCTCGGTCGATCCGGCCGCCACGTCGTCGATCACCGGCAACGTAACCGGAATTTCCGACAAGTCGTCAGCGCGTACGGCGTACCCGTCCATGGCCGAGTTGTCGAACGGCGGCAGCGGCACCGGCGACGACACGTCCTCGGCCAGCGTCGCCCCCAGCACCTGCTCCAGGTCGAGCTCCAGGGGCGCCAGCGGACGCACAGTGGCCAGGATCTCGGCCAGATGCGCGTCAACCGATTTCATCGAGGAACTCCCGCAACCACGGCACGAAATCCGGCGCCAGATCCTCCCGGTCCGCCGCGAACTTCACCACCGTCCGCAGATAGTCGAGCTTGTCGCCCGTGTCATAGCGCCGCCCTCTGAACAGCACCCCGTGCACGGGCCCGCCCTCCGAGGAGCCGCGGGCGGCGAGCGTGCGCAGCGCGTCGGTGAGCTGGATCTCGCCACCGCGCCCCGGCGGGGTGTCCTCCAGCACCGCGAACACCGCGGGATCGATCACGTAGCGGCCGATGATCGCCCAGTTGGACGGCGCCTCGTCGGCCGGCGGCTTCTCCACCAGGTCGGTGACCCGCACGACGTCGTCCTCGGCGGTCGCCTCGATGGTCGCCACGCCGTACTGCGAGACCTGCTCCTTGGGCACCTCCATCAGCGCGATCACACTTCCGCCGAACGTGTCACGCACCTGGATCATGCGCTTGAGCAGCGGGTCCCGGTGGTCGATCAGGTCGTCGCCGAGCAGGCAGGCGAACGGGTGGTCGCCCACGTGCTGCTTGGCGCAGAGCACCGCGTGGCCGAGACCCTTCGGCTCGCCCTGGCGTACGTAGTGGAGCGTCGCGAGCGAGGCGGGCTCGCGGACCTGGGACAGCCGGTGCTCGTCGCCCTTGGCCTCGAGGGCCCCCTCCAGCTCGAACGCTCGGTCGAAATGATCCTCGATTGACCGTTTATTCTTGCCGGTGACCATGAGCACGTCGAGGAGCCCCGCCGAGGCGGCCTCTTCAACGACATACTGGATCGCGGGCTTGTCGACGATGGGCAACATCTCTTTCGGTGTCGCCTTGGTCGCCGGGAGAAACCGGGTGCCCAGACCCGCGGCGGGCACGACGGCTTTCGTCACAGGGTCGAAGTCAGCCATGAGTAGACCCTAGTGGAGGCACCTGTGGACAAGCTCAACCTGCGCCGCGAGCTTAACGCGGCGCGTAGTGCACTCTCCCCCGAGCAACTACGGGCAAACGCCGTCAAGGTCCGTGAAACGCTGCTCGAACAACCATGGGTCCAGATGGCCGGTCTGGTGGCCTGCTACTGGTCGACGGGGTCGGAGCCGGATACGCACGGGCTGGTGTTCGCTCTGTGGAAACACGGCGCCACCGTGATCCTTCCGGTGCTTCGTGAGGACGACGACCTCGATTGGGCGGTCTATGACGGGCCCGGCACACTCGCCCCCGGCCGCTTCGGCATCATGGAGCCCGTCGACACCCGCCGCGGCGTCGACGCCGTCCGCACCGCCGCCCTCGTGATCGTGCCCGCCCTGGCGGTGGACAGGAAGACGGGCGTACGCCTCGGCCGCGGCGGCGGCTCGTACGATCGAGCCCTGGCCAGAGTCGGTCCCAACGTCCCCACGGTCGCCCTGCTCCACGACGGGGAGCTGATCGACGATGTCCCGTCCGAACCACACGACCGCCGCATCCGCTATGCCATGACACCGTCTGGCCTTACTAGTCTTATGTGACCGCAGGGATGAGAGGGGGCTGAATGACGCTTGATGTCTGGCTCCTTCTCGGGGCTGTGATCGTCATCGCCGCCATCGCGTCCGTACGCCTCGCCCATCGCACCGGCCTGCCCAGCCTGCTGGTGTTCCTGGGCTTCGGCATCCTCCTGGGCGACTCCGGATTCGGCATCCCTTTCGACAGCCCTCAGGCGGCCCAGCAGATCGGCCTGACCGCGCTGGCGGTGATCCTGGCCGAGGGCGGGCTCACCACCAACTGGTCCCATGTGCGGCGGTCCGTCCCCATAGCGGTGGTGCTGGCGACCGTGGGCGTGGCGGTCAGCATCGTGGTGCTGGCGCTGGTCGTCCAGGGCCTGCTCGGCATCGACCAGAACACGGCGCTGATCCTCGGCGCGGTGCTGGCCTCCACCGACGCGGCGGCCGTCTTCTCGGTGCTGCGCAGGCTGCCGCTGCCACCCCGCCTGGCGGGCGTGCTGGAGGCGGAGTCCGGCTTCAACGACGCGCCCACCGTGATCGCCGTGGTGCTGCTCAGCGGGGCCGCGCACTCATCTCCCAGCTTGGGAACGTTCCTGCTCGAAACCACGATCGAGCTGATCATCGGCGCGGCGGTCGGCCTCGCCGTCGGGCCCGCGGGCGCGTACGCGCTGCGCCGCGTCGCACTGCCCGCCTCGGGCCTCTACCCGATCGCCGCGCTCGCGCTCACCTTCGTCTCGTACGGCGGCGCGGTGCTGCTGCACGGCTCGGGATTCCTGGCCGTCTACCTCACCGGGCTGATTCTGGGCAACTCGCGGCTGCCCCACAGGGCGGCGACCAGGGGGTTCGCCGAAGGGGCGGCGTGGCTGGCGCAGATCGGGTTGTTCGTGATGCTGGGGCTTTTGGCCAGCCCGAAGGAGATGCCGTCGGCGATCATTCCCGGCCTGATCACCGGCACCGTCATGGTGCTCCTGGTGCGTCCGCTGTGCGTCATGGCGAGTTCGGCGGTCGCATGGGTGCTGCGGATGGGCTGGGTGAGCTGGCGCGAGCAGGCGTTCCTGTCGTGGGCGGGGCTGCGCGGCGCGATCCCGATCGTGCTCGCGACCATCCCCTGGGCTTCAGGTATCGAGGGCTCCAAAGAGATCTTCAACCAGGTCTTCGTGATCGTCATCGTGTTCACCCTGCTCCAGGGGCCGACACTGCCGTTCGTCGCCCGGCGGCTCAAGGTGACCGCGCCGGCGGAGGCGCACGACCTGTCGGTGGAGTCGGCGCCGCTGGAGGAGCTTCAGGCCGACCTGCTGCAGATCACCGTGCCGCCGGGCTCGCGACTGCACGGTGTGGAGATCTTCGAGCTGCGCCTGCCCGCCGGAGCCGCCGTGACGCTGATCGTGCGTGACGGCAAGTCGTTCGTGCCCGCCACCACCACCAGGGTCAGGGTGAACGATCAGCTCCTGATCGTCGCCACCGCCTCCTGCCGTGACCAGGTTGAACGCCGCATCCGCGCCGTGAGCCGCAGCGGGAAGCTGGCAGGTTGGTACGGCGAGCGGGGGCTGGAATAGGTGATTGACGGCATCGGTTAGCATTAGCAGTCGCATCCCTCGAGTGCCAAACCTGAAGGAGAAGCGCGTGCCGACCTACCAGTACGCCTGCAACGACTGCGGTGAGCAGCTCGAGGTCGTCCAGAAGTTCACCGACGACGCCTTGACGGTCTGCCCGAGCTGCGAAGGAAACCTGCGGAAGGTCTTCTCCGCCGTCGGCATCGTGTTCAAGGGCTCGGGGTTCTACAAGACCGACAGCCGCTCGTCGACCTCTGGCGCCTCGACCTCCTCCTCAGCGTCCTCGTCGTCGTCCACGAAGTCGGCTGACTCGTCGTCGGCTGACTCGTCGTCGAAGTCCTCGGAGAGCAAGTCGGGCGACTCCGGCTCCTCAGCCCCGGCTCCCGCGCCGGCCGCCGCCTCCAACTGACCGCGGCGTTCGCCTGGGCGGGTCCGCCCGGGTCTTCGGCCCGCTCCCGCCCACGGTTCCAACCCGTTCAGCAGCCGTACGAGGTGCGGGCCGGGCCCTCGGCCGGCGACCAGCCGACTGAGGCCCTGCCGCGCGCTGTCGCCGGCCCATGCTCTCCCGCGCGCGCAGCGGCCCTTCGGCGTGCCTGTGCGGGGAGTCCCCCCGGTTATCCACAGAACCGCACTCTGCTCCTCACCGCCCCTCCCCACTCCGGCTACTCTCTGCGCCATGGTCACTCGCGCAGACATCGGCGTCATCGGCGGTTCGGGCTTCTACTCCCTGCTCGACGACGCGGAGGAGATCGAGCTCTCCACCCCCTACGGATCGCCCAGCGATGTCGTCACGGTCGGGCGCATCGGCGCGCGTTCCGTGGCGTTCATCCCCCGGCACGGCCGCGATCACCGATTCCCGCCACACCGCATCCCCTACCGGGCCAACCTCTGGGCGCTGCGTTCGCTCGGCGTCCGGCAGGTGGTCGCGCCCAGCGCCGTGGGCTCGCTGAGAGCCGAATACGGCCCTGGCACCCTGGTCGTCCCCGACCAGTTCGTCGACCGCACCTCAGGCCGCGTCCAGACCTATTACGACACCGACGGCGCCGCCCACGTCTCCTTCGCCGACCCCTACTGCCCGTTCGGCCGGGCCGTGGCCGTGCGGTCCGCCAGAGCCGGCGCCTGGGAGACCGTCGACGGCGGCACGCTGGTGGTGATCGAGGGCCCGCGGTTCTCCACGCGGGCGGAGTCGCAGTGGTTCGCGTCCAACGGTTGGTCCATCGTCGGCATGACCGGCCACCCCGAGGCGATCCTGGCCCGCGAGCTGGCCCTCTGCTACACCTCGCTGTCCCTGGTCACCGACCACGACGCCGGGGTGGAGACCGGCCAGGGCGTCACCCACGACGAGGTGCTCAAGTTCTTCGCGCAAAACGTCGCTCGCATGCGCACCCTCGTGACCGAAACCGTCAAGGCGCTTCCCGAGGAGCGCACCTGCCCCTGCCCCACCGCCCTCGACGGCATCGACCACCCCTTCGAGCTGCCATGATCCAGACCTGGCTGAGCCGCTACGGCCGTCGCCGCCGTCTCATCGCGGCGGTGCTGGCCGCCGTCGCGGTCCTGTCCGCCTACCTCGCCACTCGCCCTGCCGCCGGCCCCGCGGTCCTGGTAGCGGCCCGCGACCTGTCCCCGGGCCCGCTCGACCCCGACGACTTCAGCCCCGTCCCGCTCGCCCACCCCCCGTCAGGAGCGGTGCGCACCGCGCAGGCCGGCCAGATCCTCGCGACCCCCATGCGCAAGGGCGAGCCTCTGACCGACGTCCGCCTTCTCCACTCGTTCCGCCTGCCGCCCGGCATGGTGGCCGCACCCGTGCGCATCGCCGACGCCGCGGCGGTCGAGCTCATCTCCCCCGGCTCCACCATCGGCGTGCTGGCGTCCTGGCAGGAAGGCCGGCCGGCCAGCCAGATCGCGTCGGAGCTGACGGTCCTGACCATCCCGGCGGCCCCGAGAGACTCCGGCAACGACCACGGCGCCCTGATCGTGCTCGCGACCACCCTCACCCAGGCGGCAGAGCTGGCCGCCGCCCAGGCCGGCGGACGTCTTTCGATCATCATCAATCCGGGCGGCGGCCCGTGAGCGCGCGGCTACCATCCCTCTGCATGAGTGGATTCAAGAAGTTCCTCATGCAGGGGAACGTCATCGACCTGGCCGTGGCCGTCGTCATCGGGGCGGCCTTCAACTCGATCGTGCAGTCGTTCGTGAAAGACCTGCTCACACCGCTGATCTCGGCGTTCGGCGGCCTGCCCGACTTCTCGTCGCTGAGGGTCACGGTCGGCCAGTCCGACTTCATGTACGGCAACTTCATCAACGCGGTGGTGTCGTTCCTGATCGTCGCCGGCGTGGTCTACTTCCTCGTCGTCAAGCCCTACGCCCACGTCAAAGACCGTCTGACCGCCAAGGTCGAGGCGACGACCCGCGACTGCCCCGAATGCCTGTCGGAGATCCCCAAGGCCGCGTCCCGCTGCGCCTTCTGCAGCGCGCAGGTAGCCACCGTCTAGCTAGAGCACCGAGTCGATGTCGGGATCATATTCCCAGTGCCACGGCTCGAACGGGCTGCTGTAGGCCCAGGAGGGATGGAACCACCCATACCTCTTGGAGTTCTTCTCCATCCAGACAAACTCCGCCGACCCCGACCGCTCCACCCCGCCACACAGGTCGACGGCCAGCCCGAGCCCGTGGTTGCTCCGCCCCGGCACGGCGGCGAACCCCGGCCGCCGGTAATAGACAGACTGCTGCTCGCCGAGGCTGCGATAGGCATCGGTCACGCAAATCGACTTACCGAACTGCTTGCGATAGGCCTCGTTCAGGCTCACGAACGCGATGGTGGCGTCGGCCCTCAGACTGTGCCCCTTCTGCTGCAACGGGCACAACATGCCCTTGGGGATCAGGCCGTTGGGATAGTCATCGGCCGTCGCCGCCCGCAGCGGATTGCACCCCAGCGCGTCCCGCCCCACCTTGTCAATCTTGATACCCAGCTTGACCAGCGCCGCCGTCAGCGACTTCACGATCTTGTCCGATCGCTTCCGCAACGTGTCCACCTCGGCCGCGATCTGCGCCTCGGCCAGCAGGTTGCCGGCCCGCAACTCCTGCGCCTCGGCGGCCAACCGCTCGGCCTCCTTGTAGAGCACGCTGGTCTGCTCGACAGCCTGCTGCCGCACGCTCACCATGTGGGTCGCGTCCGTCAGCGCCCGCAACTTCCGCTGGTCCGACCCTCCGGACAGGAACGGAAGCACCCCATCCGCCGCGACCGGCTGCTCGTACATCAACTCGACCATCTCGGCCACCGGCCTCCGCATCACCGCGAGCCGCCCTTCCATCTCCTGCAGAGCGGTGAGCTTGGTCTTGAGCTCCTTCTCGGAGGCGGCGATCTCCGAGCGGCGTTTCTCGAGCGCCTTGGTGGCGTCCTCGAGTTCCTTGGCCGACTTCTCGGCCTCTTTCCGCAGCGCGGTCAGGCCGGCGGGATCACGCGGCTCCCGCTCCAGAGCTTGAGCCTGCGCGGACGGCGTAACAAGAGAAGCCATGGCCATGACGACCGCGATCAGACCCGCTGACCGAGGGGCTGGCACGTTCGACTCCTCCGTTTGCAAACTCGTTACCGGGGTCAGGCACGCACGTTACTACAGCCCCCAGAGAGTCCGGAGCGAACTCCGAAGAGCTGTTATGAGACAAAAAACCCACTTTGTACGGTCAACCCCCTTAACACGCCACATCACGAACGCCCCCAACCCGCAGGAGCCTCAACACGCCCTACCAACGGGTACGCCGCCCACCGCGCCACGGTTCAGATCCCCGGCAGCAGACCCCCGCCATCAGCGTCCGAATCCGCAGCCTGCTGCCGCGCCCGGCACAACTCCCACAACCAGGTGTCCGCCCACTCCCCCGGACACGACGTCTCCGTCCGCACCGGCGCAGGCGTCACCGGCTCCTCAACCACCACCCGCTCGGACCCGGGCTCCGGCCCACCCTCAGACCCAGACGTGGAAACAGCCGGAACCGGCCGAACCGGCTCAGGCGCCTCCCGAACCGGAGCCGGCACCACGCCCTCGTACACACGATCCGGATGCGCCGGGGCAGGCAACCGCACCGGCGCCAACACCACCATCCCACCCCCGGGCTCGACACCGGCCACCCGTACGTCCCGCTCGAGGCCCTTCATCTCCCCTGCCAGCAGCCCGCCGGCAAGGATCCCCGGCGCCAGCAACGCCCCGAACAACACAACGGGCCGCCGACGGGCCCGCGCGCATCTCCTCCTGGTCACAGGCAGACGCTATCCACGCTTGCCGAGGCACAATCCGATCACTTGCCATGCCTTTACCGCAGCTCAGGACGCCCATAACCAACCCGACCAAACTCACCCCGGCTCCATGTCACACGCAGCGCCAGACTTTCGCTAGGCTTACAGGGTCCGCCTCCGTAGCTCAGGGGATAGAGCACCGCTCTCCTAAAGCGGGTGCCGCAGGTTCGAATCCTGCCGGGGGCACTCATCTCGACCAGCCAATTTGGCCTCTGACCTGCGGTTTCACAGCCGCAGGTCATTTGTTTCACCATCCTCGATAGGCAGCGGACAGTGCCCGTACGCAGCCGTACGACCATGATCAGGGGACATACGGGGGATGATCTTGGAGGCATTCCCCCAGGCCAACCCCTGATTCCGGGTCATCCACGCAGCGACACCCCGCCACGAGCGCCTCCGCCGCGGGCGACGCAGCCGTCGATCGTGCCAAATACGTGCGCACAACCCGGAACGGCAACCGGCCATCGCTATCGGGGGCGTCGCCGCTCTCCTGGGCTGCGCCGTGGCCGCGGACCATCGCCATCGGGCAGCCACCATGCCAGATCCTTCCCGCTGTAGGGCCGGAGCTCAGCCAACCGGGCAATGCCGCCGACAGGGCGGGCTCGTACACCACTTTCGTGGACGCAACCTGGAACGGCCACCCTCTGCAGCGCAAACGCACCAGTCATCTGGCC
Organism: Nonomuraea sp. B1E8; assembly: GCF_039871515.1. NCBI lineage: Bacteria > Bacillati > Actinomycetota > Actinomycetes > Streptosporangiales > Streptosporangiaceae > Nonomuraea > Nonomuraea sp. B1E8. The sequence goes on from NZ_JBDPLS010000029.1 coordinate 31,204, forward strand.
CGGCTCGAACCCGCACTGGCAAAGTGAAACGAGTTAATCAGCAAGGTCCTCCATGCTCATGATGCCGGTCGTCGGCAATCCCTTGCCGTGGATCAGGGCGGGTTCGGCCTGGGCGTGCACCGCTACGACCTCGGCTGCGGCCCCGTTTAGGGCCGCGTCGGGAGCGTTCGCGGCTACACCGGCATCATCGTCAGCACTCCCGACGGCCGCCGCCGAGCTGCCATGGCGATCACCCTCAACCCCAATCCCTCCCTCGTCATGCCGGCCGCCATCAAAGCCATGGCCACCGCAGTCTGCTCGTAGCCGAACTGTCTATTGGTACTCTCCATCGTTCACCGCAAGTGATGCGCTCCAGTCGGCCTCGATTATCGAGCCGTCCATAAAAGCGACCTCGCTGTACTCGTCCCTGTTTTGCAGGATCTGAGTTATCTCTCTGAAGAGGCCTGCAGTTTCACCGTTCTGAGCACGACGAATGCGGTCGTAGATCGGCCTGATGATGCCGAAGCGCATCCCGAACTGCGGGAAGTTAGCGAAGTACGCATCCGGAAATTCGAGAGCGGCTTCCCTCTCGCCTGCGTCGATCGCTGCCATGAACGGTTCATAGTAGGCCAGGATGAACGAATCAGTATCGGCTGGGATGTCAACTGCTCCGGCCTCGTCCGCCACGGGATCGAACAAGTCTAGACGCAGAGACCCGGCGACGCCATTGTTCTTGGGAAAGGAGGCTACGCACCCGAATGCTAGCGACGGCGGAATTCCCTTTATCGAGCGCACGGAGCGCTTCTGGTCGATCAACTTCTGCCTGAGCTCGCTCTCCATGCTCCCCGAGCGCCCTTTGGCTTCTGCGACGATCCAGTCCCCTGAAGAGCGCAGGCCGAAGAGGTCCGGGCGCTTCTTGCCCGCGAAGACGATCCCGTAGCGGGTCGCGTAGCGATCCACATGCATAAGGAAGGGAACCTGCAGTTCGCGTTCGCTGAAGACCTGCGTCATGGCCTGTCCGATGGCATACGAGACAGCCACTTTCTCCGAGCGGTCCAGCGTGTTGGCGAGGCTTGAGCGAACCACTCGGTTATTGACCGGTCGGCTACGCAGGTATGCGGGGATGAGGGAGATTCGATGCAGCCATTCCCAGACCGAGGCATGTCCATGTCGCGCTGTGTCGCCGGGAGCTCGACCGGTCGTGAACAGCGCGTGCGCCAGATACCCTGAAGAGAAATGGAGGTCCCCGGCTGACGGAATGCCGGGAGGAAAAGCGGAAGTTCTGAAGGCTGCGACGAGGCTGCTCAACTGTGCTGCTCCTCGAAACTGTCCGGCAACGTCCTTTGTCGTAGCGCGGCTCACGACCTCCGAGTGATCCTTCCCCACATGCGTGCCGTGAGAGGGTGGTCCGCAGATTCCGAGGCTGGATCGTTACCGCGCCGGGGCCTTCCCCGCGTTTCGCAATTCGTGGGCACACGGAATCGCTCGGTGAGATGATTCCGCTGGTAGAGGCCTTGCCGGGGACGTGATCAAGCGCTTCGAGCGCGAAGGTAAGCATTCACCTCGTGCGCGTTGGGTGACGACGGAACCGCTTGTGTGACCGTCCGTGGGCCTGATCAACACGGTCGAGGGTGATTCGATCTTCGGGTGTCCGGCCTGGAGGAGATGTCTCGCGAGGAGCTGATCGCTCTGACGCGTGCCCTCATGGCCGAGAATGCCGCGCTCCGGACGGAGGTGGCCGAGCTTCGAGACGAGAACGCCGCGCTGCGGGAGCGGGTGGCCAAGCTGGAGCGGTTGATCTCGCGCAACAGTGGCAATTCCGGGATGCCGCCCTCAGTTGTCTGCGTACGACCTCGCATGACGGTGGTCGTAAGGCCGGCAGTGGCCGGCGTCGGCCGGGCAAGCAACCCGGCTCCGAGGGCAAGGCGCTGGCCTGGTCGGCCGAAGTCGCCGACGGCGACATCATCGAGCACTTCCCGCAGGGCCCGTGCGGGTGCGGGGCCGATCTCGGCCAGGCCGCCGATCTGGGAGTGACGGCCCGCCATCAGCAGATCGAGATCCCGCTGGTGGTGGCCCGGCGTTTGGAGCACCACCAGCACACGGTGGCCTGCCGGTGCGGACGGGTGCACACCGCGCTGCGACCGGCGGGCGTGCCTGCGGCGCCGGTCAGTCTTGGCGTCAGTCTGCAGGCCTGGTGCGTGTATCTGCTGGTCGTGCATGCGATTTCGGTGCATCGGGTGGCCGAGTTGGTGGCCTCGCTGACTGGCGCGGAGCCCTCGCCGGGGTTCGTGCACTCCTTGATCGGCCGGGCGGCTGCCGCGGTCGCGGTCGCCAATGCGCGCATCCGGATGCTGCTCACGCTGACGTACGTGGTGTGCTGCGATGAGACGCCGATCCGGGTGGGGCCGAAGAAGGCCAAGAAGTACCTGCTGGTTGCCTGTGACCGGCTGCTGACCTGGCCCATACTCGACGGACGCAACCTGGAGACCTTCAAGCGGTTCGTGCTGGCCGATCTGACCGGCGTGGTGGTGCATGACCGCTACCAGAACTACGACGCCGCCGAACTCGGGGCACGTGATCATCAACTGTGTGCAGCCCACCTGCTTCGCGATCTTGAGGACTGCGCCGATACCTACCCCGACGCCCGCTGGCCCCGGCAGCTCCAGACGGCGCTGCGCGGCCTGATCCCCGCCGCCAACCTGGCCCGCGAACAGGGCAAGGACGCCATTGCGGCGGGCACGCCGGCGATGTTCCGTGGTGGGGTCGCCGTTGGCCTGTCGCAGGTCAAGCGCCTCCCGGGCCCGGCCAAGACCGTCACCCAGCCGATCGGCCGCGTGCTGCTGGAGGTACTGCGCGACCGCGCTGGCGATGTCTTGCGTTTCGCCCATGACCTGCGGATCCCGCCCACGAACAACAAGGCCGAGCGCGACCTGCGACCAGCCAGCAGAAGATCTCCGGCAGGCTCCGCTCGGACACGGCCACCGAGCAGCGCTACGCCGTACGCGGCTACCTGTACACCGCACTCAAACACAGCCTCGACGTCATGACCGTCCTGCGTAACGCACTCCTGGGCAACCTCTGGATGCCACCCGGCCCGGCAACGGCCTGACGCTCTGGAGCGGTAGTACTCACGCACACGCTGAGATGATCACGCTGCGCGATCATTGGAACCCGAAATGCGCTGGAGGTGAATGCTTACCCGCACGCCTGGCACCGACCGTATGGGTTCGCTAATAGCATGGCGCTCTCCGATGCGCGCGCGGATCTCTCCTCTATCGAAGCTCGCTATGGACGGGGCGAATGGGATGTACGAGCGTAGTTTGCTCGGATAAGGTCCGATCATGCGCCATAGTGCGTCTTGGAAAGTAGTGGCCGCGATATCGGCTTGTCTCGCGGTCTCAACAGGCTGCTCAGCAGAGCCGGAGTCGCCGCCGTTGGCGGAGGCGGCTAAAACGCTGGTGAGCGATGGGGACGCCGTGGTGTCCTCGCTCAGGGACCGCGTTACGGGACTGACGCAGGAACGGGCCGATCGTCCAGACAGGACCTCGGCCTGTGGAACCGACATGCAGCGACGTTCCTACGTTGCTAAGGCCAGCTTCGCGGATGCGACCAAGGAGAACCCGGCTAGCTTTGTAGGGATACTAAAAGGCGAACTCTTCAGCAGGGGCTATCACGACGAGATCGTGGACAATCTCGACCTGCGAGAAGACAAGACGAGTGTGGCCGTATTGGTCAATCCGGGCAGTGTGGCGGTCAACATGCCCTTCTGCTGTGTCGGTACCAGTCGTTTGAGAGTGTCGATACGCCACTTGAGGTCCTGCTGCGACTCGTGGAAGAACGCCCACGTGCGGTGCATCGCGGTTACGCCCCCGCGGCCGGCCCAGTCGGCACCGGCGTCGGCGATCGCCGCTTCAAGCCCTGGCCGCGTCCTGCCGAGGACGTCCTTCCCCTTCTCCATCTGGCGGATCAGCTTGTCCGCACCGAGGGGATCGATCCCGACGAACTCCCCCATAAACCCTCCCAGAGGGTGTAGCCACCAAGCCGAAGTCAAGCACGCCTGATATGCCGGGTAAACGCGTTATGCAATCTCATTAACGACATGAACCCCGAGTTCGCAGATGCACGTACAAGTCGCTGGCAGAATGCCAACGCCGACACAACGGTGGATCGCTTATGGCCGCCCTCATGCATCCGCGTTCAGCTTCTGATCCGCCGATTCACGGCTGCATCGCCAGCAGAGACTGCTCGAGTATGAGCCGATACCCTGCTGCGACTGCTCACCATCCGCTCTGGGCTTGATTGCCCACCGAACCATCCCAGGAAGGTCGTAACACCTCGCGTGCATCAATAGTGATCTTTTATGGCTTACTCAAGGAGCACAGACTCGAAGTCGATATGACGATCCACCGGGTATAGGAGGTGACAGTCGTACAGATATCCTGCGTTGATGTGTCTGCCGTACCTGGACGGCCGCCAATAACGTAGCTCCGCCCGCTGGCGAACAGGCGAGGAGCGCGACTGCGGCCTCAGCTTGGCTGGGGCCGCAGTCATTTTCAGTGAGTTAGTCGGTCAGCACGTTGGCGATCTTGGAGTTGATGTGCTCTTGCTGGCCGTCCATGCACTTGGCGTACACCCGCAGCAGGACCTCCACGCTGTGCCCGGCGCGCTTTGCGACCTCGACAGCGGGTACGCCTGCGTTCAGCCACAGAGAGACGGCCGCGTGGCGGAGGTCGTAGGGCCTACCTGCCAGGGACGAGCTGATCTGCTCAGGGGTGAGGACAAGTTTTCGGGCTTCCTGCCAGACGTAGGAGTGCGCCGAGCTGGAGTAAGTGCCGCCCTTGCCCGTGTGGAAGATCCTGCCGTCCTTCGCCGTGCCGTACTCCGCGATGTGCTCGCGGAGGATGGAGACCAGGACAGGTGGGATCGGGATTTCTCGTGTCTCCTTGTCTGCTCGGTGCTTGAGGTTGCGGGATTCGTGGGTTTCGCCAGAGTTGGTCCAGCGTTTCGTGCCCTGGGGCCGTGCCTTCTCCAGGACGATCAGACCCCAGCCGGATTCGGGCAAGGTGCAGTTCCGCTGCCGTAGGTCCGCCGCCTCCTCGGGTCGGAGTGCGGCGTAGTAGATGCAGGCGAAGAGTGCCTTGAGGCGGGCGCCTCGGTTGCGTCCGACCTCTGGGATGGCATCGAGGAGCTGCCGGGCCTGGGCGGGGTTGACCACCGTTCGCGGGTCGATGACGGTGACGGCTTTGGGTGCGGTCCATTTGATGCCGTCCAGCGGATTGCTGTCGAAGACTTTTTGCTCCACCGCATGCTCGAGCAGGTGGTGGAGGACGGCTCGCTTGCGGCGCACCGTGTTCGCCCCAGCCGCGGATCCGGTGAAGGTGACTGAGATGGCCTCCAGGGCTGTGCGCAGGATGTGCGGCTCTCCTAGAGCGGCCAGAGGCAGGGAGGCGCGTTCTAGCCAGGTCAGGGTTGCGGCTTGGGACGTGGTCAGTTCCTGGCGCCGGTTCTGCGGAAGAAGGGCGTGATTGCGGAGCACTTCCCGCAGCGCTTCTGGCGTGGGACGGCGAGGGCTGTCTGTCACCAGGGCGGGGATCAGCGATAGCAGCGCGTACGCGTCCGTTTCCCGTGTCCGGGCCGCCGATGTGTTCCAGCGCCGAAGCACATAGGACTGGGCGAACTCCAGAGAGGAGGGGCCGGTGGTCTCGGGCTTCAGCATCGATACCGGCAGGCCGGTCGCGACGTCGAACTCCTCCCCCACCTTGACCGCTTGCCGCATGTCGGACATGAAGGCAGTGGCCAGCCCCTTGCTGCGGAAGCTCTTGGACTTCTCCTTGCCGGCGATGCGCCACCTGGCGACGTAGGCGGGCGTGTCCCGGTCGGTACGGTGCTGAATCCCGCCGAGCTTCACGTCATAAGTCGTTCTCATGCCGCTTCCCGCCGTGACTCGATCCAGGCGTCGAGGTCGCTTCGCCAGACGCGGAGCTCGAGGTTGGGAAGCTGGATGCACACCGGCGCCTTACCAAGCTGGCGCCAGCGGTAGAAGGTGCGGCGGGAAACGCCTCCCAGCGCCTCGAGGACCTGCGGGACGGTCAGCAATTCGTCTTTCCTGGTCATCGGCCACCGCCCCTGATCATGGGGGATGTATGAACGCGATGGGCCTGGCTCGGGCCACAGGGACACACGGCCGTGCTGTCGTCGAAGACGGTCTCCCTGGCAGAAGGCAGTGCCGTCGCCGACACAGGCGCCGAGGGGTTATGCATGGTGATGGAAGCCGCGCGAATGCCCTGTGCAACGCTGATTACCGAGTTGCCGAGGCGATCGGCTGCCGTGAGTACGGCACGCGACCGGGCAAGGTGGTGCAAAATGAATTCATCCTCTCCAGTGAGCTGGGGTGGGATGGCCTCGGCCTGGCAAACGTCTTGGCGGATGTGTGGCCAGGCTGGGGCCTTCAGTACGTCAATGCCGCATTGCTTGCTGGCGTCGACTATGGGAACGGGTACTGGCGGATTTATTGGGCGCAACCCAGCGCAACCTCCTGCAATCGCTGCTCGACTCGCCCAACACATGACGGTTTTTGTGGGGCCGCTACGAATAGCGGGTGTCTCAGGCCATTGGGCATGCACCCTCGCCTCTAGCCCTCACGTCAAGTCGCTCGGATCAGGAATTCCCTGGTCACCGCACCTCTCCAAGGCACGTTCATCCGAACCTGCGGAATTGCTGCCAGGGACGCTCGTCAATCGAGCACGAGCTCACGACGCGCGTAGAATCAGAAGGTCCTCGTGAGCCGCAGCGCATACCGGCTGCCCTTTTTCCTGGCTCTTCCACGCTTCTAGCATTTGGAAGAACGACGCCCGGTTGATCAGCCGGCCCTCACGTACCCCGCACAGCAAGGCGGCCAGACGGTGCGTCAGCACCAAGCCGACTGCCTCTGCTGTCTCGATGACCTGACCGGGGAGGTCCACGAGTTGCCCGTTGACCCGGATGGGCCGGATCGTGACCGCGATGACTCCGCCGGGTCTCAGTAGTTCCATGCACCCGGTGAGGATCTGTCCGAAGCCCTCCATTAGCTGGGGCAGCCGTTGATGAGCCAGATTGCCCTTGTCGGTGGAGTACCGGTGGTTCGACTTCTGCACCGGCCCGCCGCCTTCCCGGCTTCCGCAGCGGACGTGGCCGTGCGTCCTCATGCCGTACGGCGGAGACGTCAGCACCAGCGCCGCCATGCCCCGCAGGTCCCGGTACACCGTCGCGATGTTCCGCGCGTCCCCGCAGGCCACCCGAGCGAACCCCTCAGCGCCTTGGGAGCGGGCATGCTGGACGTTGGCCGCGGTGAGACCGGCGAAGTCCGCCTCGTACTCCATCCCCGCGGCGTGCCGTCCCAGGTGTACCGCCTCCACCAGCGTGGTCCCGATCCCGCACATCGGATCGAGGACCAACTCCCCCGGCTCGGTGAACGCGGAGATGACCTGTGAGGCGATCGCCGGCAGCATCTTGCCCGGATGCCTCATCGATTCCGGGATGTACCGGCCGCGCCGCTGCATCTTCGCCTGCAACTGCCCCGTGGCGAGCACCGATGGCAGAACACGCTCGTTCATCGCACGCCTCCGCCGGCACGGGCGAACAGACACACGTCCGCGTGAACTGACACAAGCGGCGGCAGCTCCGTGGACTGTGCATGGCGAAGTTGCGCCAGCTCGGCCGGGTTGCTCTGTACGACCAGCGTGTCGCCCTGGATCGGGACACGGATCGCGATGATGTGCTGGATGTAGGCAAGGCCGGCAACCGTCGCCCGCCGGATGATCGCCGGTGCCAGATCCACCAATCTGCCCCGCTCATGCCGCGCCGTCGTGACCACTGCCAGGTGACCGCCCGGCGCGAGAACATGGTGCGCGTCCTCAAGAAACCGACCCAGCTGTGGCATGGCCAGCGTCGGTTGCTCCGTTCTGCACGTTGGACATGACACCGACGCTGGGTCGGCTGGTCGTCCGAACTCCGGATAAGGCGGGAGCGCCGCGATCAACAGCTCAACCCAGCCCTCCAGTCCGCGAAGTGCTTCCCGAAGTTCGTGTGGCCCGTAGGGCCGTAGCCTCACTCCTGCCCGCTGATCCGCCGCAAGCTCTTGCCGCAGACGGCCGGCCAGATGCTGCGCGACCGGAAGACGCGGCACACACCCAACGCCAAGGCGCTCCATGCTTGCCGCAGTGAGCAGCACCGTCTCGCTCGTCGGCAAGGCGTCGGTCACGACCCCGCCGGGTCGGGAGCAGGCCTCGATCAGATGCCGAGCCAACTCCCGCCCCACAGCCTGGCGGTGTCGGGCACACACCACATCGGCAGCCGCCGGGCTATTCCTGGTGTTGGATCCAGGCGTGATGTCCGAACACAGCCACACCGAGAGCGGCACCAACCGCCTCTCGGTCGTCCGAGACCGCTTCGACGGCGATCCTTCGTTCTTGCTCATCTGGGATGACCCGCGACGGCCACCCGTTCCCATGCATTGAAACACCGAGCCAGCAGCACCGTTTGGAAACGCTGTCTCTGACGGAGAAGCCCAGGTCAAGTGCGTGATATTGGCAATTCGTCTTGGCGACGCAGGATCAAGACAAGTAGCCAGATGTGTAGCAAACTGGGGCTCATACATTGGCCGGCGGCTTCAGAGTGCGTTTCGCGAGCTGATGCCCCTTTCGTCGGCGGAGTTGGCTTAGGTCGGCCGGTCAGAGGTTGATCGTTCGGGCTATGGGCGCGGTTGGGTGAACAATCCCGGCTCGGTCTCGACGAGGATGCCTCGGCTGGCCAGGCGTTTGAGCTTGGCGCGGAGGTTCTGGATGTCGTTGCGTGTCAGGGGCAGGTCCAGGGCCATGGCCACGTCACGGGCGCGCAACGAGCTACCGGGTTCGCCGAAGACGGTGAGAATCTGCTGGTAGGCAGGATGATCGGGGACTGCTGGCGGCGCGAGTGGTTTGGTCCGGGCGGGATCCTCCTCGGCCAGGGAGATGAGGGTCTTGCGGCTGATACGCAGGTGCTCGACCTGCTCGCTGAGTTCACTCAGACGCGCGGTGAGAGTGTCGATTTCCGCCTGGGTCTGCTCGATCTGGCCGGTCAGGGCGTGCTCGCGGGCGTCGATCCGGTCCAGGAGCCAACTGCCGGGGTCGGGCGGGCGCCCGTCGGGTCGGGTCATGTCCACCGCTCAGGCGGGGCGGGGCCGCGGGTCAGGCGGCGGGACATGACATCGGTCATCGCCCAATACACCCGTGATTCGGAGCTGGCAGGTAGGTGCTCGTAGTCGCGGACCAGACGGCGGTGGAACATCAAGATGCCGTAGGTCTGCTCGACGACCCATCTCCTGGGCTGGGGGACGAACCCCTTGCCGGCGGGGTTGCGCTCGGCGATCTCCACGTTGATGCCCAGGCCGGCGCCATGCGTGACGACGGCGTTCTTGAACCCTTGGTCGGCCAGCGCTTTGGTGACCGTGCCCTCGGTGGTGGCGGCGACCCGGTCCAGCAGGGCGATCCCGGCGGTGTTCTCGTGGGCTGAGGCTGCCAGCATGACCACGGCGATGACCAGGCCCAGCACGTCCACGGCCAGGCCGCGTTTGCGGCCCGGCACGCGCTTGGCGGCGTCTTTTCCGGTGGTGGAGGCGGGGACCCCGGCCGCGACGTGGATGCTCTGGGTGTCCAGCACGACCAGGCCGGGGTCGGCTAATCGTTTCTTCTTCTCGCGCAGATGCCAGCGCAGCAGGTCGTGAATGGTCTTGTCGGTGCCGTCGTCGCGCCGCTTGTGAAGTCGGCCCAAGGCGCGGTGCCGGTCTTTCGATCGGTCCGTTTCCTTGGGCCGCTTCCCGAACCCGCCGTGCCCATTACTGAGCAACGGGCTCTCCCCAAGTCCCGTCGTGGTGGTGCGA